>NZ_FYDZ01000017.1:0-128407 GCF_900187515.1 Pseudomonas sp. Irchel s3f10 | reverse complement strand
ACCTCTTTTTCAACTTCCTTCTGGCTTCGATGAACTGAAGCAACCTGCTGCCGAAACCTACATAACTCATTGAATCTCAAGGAGTTTTCCGTTTCGACTGCGCCGGAAGTGGGGCGAATTATAGACATCTGAAATTCGCCGTCAACCCTTATTTTCAGCTTTACTCGGATTTGAGCGTAATACGCGCAAATGCCTTCTTGCCCGCCTGGCAAACGTGGGTCGCGCCCAGTACATATATATAGGAGCGATCAACCACCTCACCATCCACGCGCACACCGCCTGATGCCAACAAGTCGCGCGCCGCTGCAGAGTTCTTCACCAGACCGGCTTTATTAAGGACGGCTGCGATCGGCATGTCTTCAGCAGAGACCAACTCGATCTCCGGCAGATCATCCGGCAGCTCGCCATCCTTCATGCGATTGCCCGCTGCACGATGAGCATTGGCCGCAGCCTCCTCACCATGGAAACGTGCGACGATCTCTTCCGCCAGTTTGATTTTGACGTCACGCGGATTGGCACCGGCTTCTACATCAGCGCGCAGCGCATTGATCTCATCCATCGAGCGGAAGCTGAGCAGCTCAAAGTAACGCCACATCAACGCATCCGGAATCGAAACCAGCTTGCCGTACATGACACCCGGCGCTTCCTGAATACCCACGTAGTTGCCCAACGACTTGGACATCTTCTTCACGCCATCCAGACCTTCAAGCAGCGGCATGGTCAGAATGCACTGAGCCTCTTGACCATAACCACGCTGCAGCTCACGCCCCATCAGCAAGTTGAACTTCTGATCGGTACCACCCAGCTCGACATCCGCGCGCAGAGCGACCGAGTCATAACCCTGCACCAGCGGATAGAGGAACTCGTGAATAGCGATCGGTTGATTGGTGGTGTAACGCTTGTCGAAGTCATCACGCTCAAGCATGCGCGCGACGGTGTACTGCGAAGTCAGGCGAATGAAGTCCGCAGGCCCCATCTGATCCATCCAGGTGGAGTTGAACGCGACTTCGGTTTTCGCCGGATCGAGAATCTTGAACACCTGAGTCTTGTAGGTCTCGGCGTTTTCCAGGACTTGTTCACGAGTTAGCGGCGGACGCGTTGCACTCTTGCCGCTCGGATCACCGATCATCCCGGTGAAGTCACCTATAAGGAAGATCACCTGATGCCCCAGCTCCTGGAACTGACGCAGCTTATTAATAAGCACGGTATGACCCAAGTGCAGATCCGGAGCGGTTGGATCAAAACCAGCCTTGATACGCAGCGGCTGGCCGCGTTTGAGCTTCTCGACCAGCTCGGACTCGACCAACAGTTCTTCCGCACCACGTTTAATCAGCGCTAGCTGCTCTTCAACCGACTTCATAACAGACCCGCAAGGCTCAGATTCAAAGGGAACCAACCATACAAGATCGCGCACCAATTACAAGTTTTGCCCGGCGCACGGACACCAATCCACAGACGAGATGTCTGTAGACTTGCTTCAGAGATGATTTGGTTATATTTTATACAGTTATTTCATCTTCATCATGTCATTCATCTTTTCCAATTCATCATTTTTCAAAGTCAAAATTACCTATGACCACAGAACCGTCTAAAGCGCCGCCGCTTTACCCGAAGACCCACCTGCTTGCTGCAAGTGGGATCGCCGCCCTTCTTAGCTTGGCTCTACTGGTATTCCCTTCCAGTGATGTTGAAGCCAAAAAGACGACCCTGAGTCTTGAACTGGAAAGTCCTGCTGAACAACTAACACAAGATCAAGACGCTGCTGATGCGGCTCAAGCCACAAATGAGCCAGTGGCCTCACCGTTTGCACAAATTGAAAACACTGAAGAAAACGCCGCACAAACCGCAGAAGCCGCACCTGCGCCAGTTGCCGAAACACCGAAAGCCCCCGGGCATCGTGAAGTCATCGTCGCCAAGGGCGATACATTGTCGACCTTGTTCGAAAAGGTCGGCCTGCCTGCCGCCTCCGTTCATGAAGTCCTGGCCAGCGATAAACAGGCCAAGCAGTTCAGCCAGCTTAAGCACGGCCAGAAACTCGAGTTCGAATTGAATCCTGAAGGCCAACTGACCAGTTTGCACAGCAAGGTCAGCGACGTCGAAACCATTACCCTGACCAAAAATGACAAGGGTTATGCCTTCAACCGGGTTACCGCAAAGCCGACTGTCCGCACTGCTTACGTCCATGGCGTCATCAATAGCTCGCTTTCGCAATCCGCAGCCCGTGCCGGCCTGTCCCACAGCCTGACCATGGATATGGCCAGTGTCTTTGGCTACGACGTCGACTTCGCTCAGGACATCCGTCAGGGCGACGAATTCGATGTGATCTACGAGCAGAAAGTGGTCAACGGCAAAGCGGTCGGTAATGGTCCGATCCTGTCTGCCCGCTTCACCAACCGCGGCAAAACCTACACCGCCGTGCGTTACACCAATAAACAAGGCAACAGCAGCTACTACACCGCTGACGGCAACAGCATGCGCAAGGCGTTCATTCGTACTCCGGTAGATTTCGCCCGCATCAGCTCGAAGTTCTCCATGGGCCGCAAGCACCCGATCCTCAACAAGATCCGCGCCCACAAAGGCGTTGATTACGCTGCGCCGCGCGGTACGCCAATCAAGGCTGCCGGTGACGGTAAAGTGCTGCTCGCCGGGCGTCGTGGTGGCTACGGCAACACCGTGATCATCCAGCACGGCAATACCTACCGCACGCTGTACGGCCACATGCAAGGGTTCGCCAAAGGCGTGAAGACTGGCGGGACCGTGAAGCAGGGCCAGGTCATCGGTTACATCGGCACCACCGGCCTGTCCACCGGCCCGCACTTGCACTATGAATTCCAGGTCAACGGCGTTCACGTCGATCCTCTGGGCCAGAAGCTGCCAATGGCTGATCCGATTGCCAAAGCCGAACGCGCTCGCTTCCTTGCACAGAGCCAACCGCTGATGGCGCGTATGGATCAAGAGAAGGCCACCATGCTGGCTTCGAGCAAGCGCTAAGCCATGGCTCTTTATATCGGTGTGATGTCCGGAACCAGTCTCGACGGTCTGGACATTGCCCTGATCGAACAGTCCTCGGCGATCAAGCTGATCGCCACGCACTACATTCCAATGCCTGAATCCCTGCGCGCCGAGCTGCTTGGCTTGTGCGCCAGCGGTCCTGACGAAATCGCCCGCTCTGCGATTGCTCAACAGAACTGGGTGAAGCTCGCTGCGCAGGGCATTCATACCCTCCTCGATCAGCAGCAACTCAAACCCCAAGACATTCGCGCGATTGGCAGCCACGGCCAGACAATCCGTCACGAACCGGCGCGCGGCTTCACCGTGCAGATCGGCAACCCTGCCCTGCTGACCGAACTCACAGACATAACCGTAGTCAGCGACTTCCGCAGCCGCGATGTCGCAGCCGGAGGCCAAGGTGCTCCGCTGGTTCCCGCGTTCCATGAAGCCTTGTTCGAAGAGCGTACCGGCAATCAGGCCGTCTTGAATGTCGGCGGTTTCAGCAATCTCAGTCTGATTGAGCCGACCAAGCCTGTAGCCGGTTTCGACTGTGGCCCTGGGAATGTGCTGATGGACGCCTGGATTCAGCAGCAACGTGGCGAAAACTACGATCGCAATGGCGACTGGGCAGCCAGCGGTAAAGTGGAGCCAACGTTACTCGAAGCGCTCCGCCGCGATCCGTTCTTCGCCACCAAAGGACCAAAAAGCACCGGCCGCGAAGTGTTCAACCTGCCATGGCTGGAACAACACCTTTCACACCTGCCAACCTTTGCCGCTGAGAATGTGCAGGCCACGCTGCTTGAACTGACCGCATTGACCGTCATCGAGTCGCTGCAAAGCGCTCAATCCGACACTCAGGAATTGTTGGTCTGCGGCGGCGGCGCGCACAACGCCACACTGATGGAGCGTCTGGCAGACCTGCTGCCAAACGCAACGGTCGCCAGCACCGCCACTCATGGCGTTGACCCGGACTGGGTTGAAGCCATGGCCTTCGCCTGGCTGGCCCATTGCTGTCTTGAAGGCATCGCCGCCAACCGCCCAAGCGTCACCGGCGCACGCGGCCTTCGGGTACTCGGCGCCATCTACCCGGCCTGATTAAATAGCACACAGCAAAACGCCGCAGAACCGTGAGGCTCTGCGGCGTTTTGTTATCTGGAGCGAGGAGCGATCAGATCGAGAACGAAGACCCGCAACCACATGTAGTGGTGGCGTTCGGGTTCTTGATCACGAAACGCGAACCTTCCAGACCTTCCTGGTAGTCCACCTCAGCACCGGCCAGGTACTGGAAGCTCATCGGATCTACCACCAGACTCACGCCTTCGCGCTCGACGATGGTGTCGTCTTCGGCCACATCCTCATCGAAGGTGAAGCCGTACTGAAACCCTGAACAACCGCCGCCCGTAACGAATACGCGCAGCTTCAAGCGATCATTCCCCTCTTCATCGACCAGGCTCTTCACCTTGTGCGCGGCACCGTGGGTGAATTGCAAAGCCGTGGGGGTGAAGGATTCGACGCTCATGCTGACTATCTCCCGGCGTTACGCCGCCATAATGCGTGATGACGCGCATTATCCGCTTGTCCGAGAAAATCGGTCAACTATTGTTACGGTATATCAATAAACCCGACGAGCTGATCAGAATGCAAAAAGGCCCGTCAGACGGGCCTTTTCGCTGTGCCGTTTAAAATGTTACGGCAGCATACCGGCATGGGACAGACCGAAGCGTTCGTCCAGCCCGAACAGGATGTTCATGTTCTGCACCGCTTGACCCGACGCGCCTTTGACCAGGTTATCAATCACCGACAGCACCACCACCAGATCGCCATCCTGCGGACGGTGAACGGCGATACGGCAAACGTTGGCGCCACGCACGCTACGGGTTTCCGGATGGCTGCCGGCCGGCATCACGTCGACGAACGGTTCGTTGGCATAACGCTTCTCGAACAGCGCCTGCAGATCCACTGAGCGATCAACCACCGTCGCGTAGAGCGTGGAGTGAATGCCACGGATCATTGGGGTCAGGTGCGGAACGAAGGTCAGACCAACGTCCTTACCCGCTGCACGACGCAGACCCTGACGAATTTCCGGCAGGTGACGGTGACCTTTCACCGCGTAGGCCTTCATGCTTTCCGACGTCTCGGAGTACAACGAGCCTACAGCCGCACCACGACCGGCACCACTGACACCGGATTTGCAGTCGGCGATCAGACGCGAAGCATCCGCCAGACCGGCTTCAAGCAGCGGCAGGAAACCCAGCTGCGTCGCGGTCGGATAGCAACCCGGCACGGCGATCAGGCGGGCCTTCTTGATCTGTTCGCGATTGACTTCCGGCAGACCATAAACCGCCTCGTCCAGCAATTCAGGCGCACCGTGCGGCTGACCGTACCACTTGGCCCACTCTTCAGCGTCTTGCAGGCGGAAGTCCGCGGACAGGTCGATCACCTTGGTGCCCGCAGCCAGCAGCTCACCGGCCAATGCGTGAGCCACACCGTGCGGCGTGGCAAAGAACACCACGTCACAAGCGCCAAGGGTCTTGATGTCCGGCACACTGAAGGCGAGGCCATCGTAGTGGCCGCGCAGGTTCGGGTACATGTCAGCCACGGCCAGACCGGCCTCGGATCGGGAAGTGATGACAGCCACTTCTGCCTGCGGATGCTGCGCCAACAGACGCAGCAGTTCGACACCGGTGTAACCCGTGCCGCCGACGATACCGACCTTGACCATAACCTGCCCTCAAAGAACCCACTGGAAAGCCGTCGATAATAGGGGCCGCGCGGCCCTGCGACAACCGTCAAGGTGACGTGCGGACGCTCAAGCCTCTACTATCCGGCTTACCGTGAACCTGGAATAACTAAAAATGCTCTATCTATGGATCAAAGCTTTTCACATCGTCAGCATCGTTTGCTGGTTTGCCGGGCTGTTCTACTTGCCGCGTCTGTTCGTGTATCACGCGCAAAGCGAAGACACGCTCAGCAAAGAGCGCTTCAGTGTCATGGAGCGCAAGTTGTATCGCGGCATCATGGGCCCGGCGATGATCGCCACGCTGATCTTCGGCGGCTGGCTGATCTATCTCAACCCGAGCCTCTTCAGCATGGGTGGCTGGATTCACGCCAAGTTGACACTGGTCGTCTTGCTGATCGGCTACCACCACATGTGCGGCGCGCAGGTAAAACGTTTTGCCCGTGGCGAAAACACCCGCAGCCATGTCTTTTATCGCTGGTTCAATGAAGTGCCGGTTCTGATATTGCTGGCTATCGTAATTCTGGTCGTGGTCAAGCCGTTCTAACTTCAACAAGTACAGATCCTTGGGGTGTTCATAATGTCGCTGCCCGCACTACTCGAACAACGTCTGCGTCTGCCTGTGGTGGCCGCGCCGATGTTTCTGATTTCCAACCCGGAACTCGTTCTCGCCTGCTGCCGCAATGGCGTGGTCGGCAGCTTCCCGGCACTGAACCAACGCGAAAGCAGCGGGTTCAAAGCCTGGCTGGAACAGATCGAAGCGGGCCTGGCGACACTGGACAACCCGGCGCCGTACGCGGTGAACCTGATCGTGCACAACAGCAACCCGCGCTTGCAGGCGGATCTGAACATCTGCGTCGAGCACAAAGTGCCAATCGTCATCACCAGCCTCGGCGCGGTGAAAGAGTTGGTCGACGCGGTACACAGCTATGGCGGTCTGGTGTTCCATGACGTCACCACTCGCCGACATGCCGAGAAAGCGGCCGAGGCCGGTGTCGACGGTTTGATCGCCGTGGCGGCCGGTGCCGGGGGCCATGCCGGCACCTGGAGTCCGTTTGCGCTGATTGCCGAGATCCGCCAGTTCTTCGATAAAACCCTGCTGCTTGCAGGATGTCTTAACCACGGTCATGAGATTCTCGCCGCACAGCTGCTCGGCGCGGATTTGGCCTACTTCGGTACGCGATTTATCGGCACCACAGAAAGTCATGCGCCCGACGCCTACAAGGAGATGCTGCTGACAGCCAAGGCTGCGGACATCATCCATACTCCAGCGGTGTCGGGAGTGCCGGCGAGCTTTATGCGTCAGAGCCTGGAGGCTGCCGGTTTCGATATGGCGGCTCTGCAAGGCAAGGGCGAGGTCAATTTCGGTGACAAGCTCAAGCCGATCAGCGATGAAGCCAAAGCCTGGAAAACCGTGTGGTCGGCCGGTCAAGGCGTAGGGCAGATCGACGACCTGCCAAGCGTTGATCAATTGATCGCCCGACTGGACGCCGAGTATCGCCAGGCACAGGAACGCGCAGCCCAGCTACCGCAACGCTGGCCACGCTAAGAAAAATCAGGCCAGCCCCAATGGACTGGCCTTACACTGCTGACCTTTCAATCTTTCGCGACAAGGATGCCTCGGCCATGAGCGAAACCCGTTACAAGATCGTGTTCGACGGTGCTCTACAGCCCGGTGTCGATATCACCACGGCCAAACTCAATCTGGCGGATCTGTTCAAAAGCGATGTGGCCGCGATCGAACGCCTGTTCAGTGGCCGCACCGTCGCACTCAAGCGTGATTTGTCCCACAGTGATGCGCAGGCCTATCTGCAAGCGCTGAGCAAAACCGGGGTCGACGCACGCATTGAAGCTGAAACGACAATCGAGCTGAACCTGGCGGACGTCCATGAGCACACCGCCGTTGTGGCCGAACCGGACTCGCCGTATGCACCGCCTCGCGCAAGCGTTGGCGAAAACCAGGCTGAGTTCGCCACACTCAAGCCGTTCAGCGTCGAAGGGCGAATCGGACGCTTGCGCTTTCTGGCGTGGACGATGGTCCTGAGCCTGGTGACCCTGCCCATTGTCGGCGTGTTCGCCCTGCTGGCTCTGGGGCTGGTCAGCGGCGATTCCACCACTGGCCTGATCATCGGCGGAATCTTCGCGTTCTTCCTGTTTATCGCGTTCCTGATTGTCAGCATTCTGTTCAGCGTTCAACGCCTGCATGACATCGGCTGGTCGGGCTGGCTCTGGCTGCTGAACCTGGTGCCGTTCGTGGGCAGTTTCTTTCCGCTGGTGATCATGGTCGTGCCGGGCAACACCGGCGCGAATCGCTATGGCCCTCCCCCGCCGCCCAACAGCACCGCAGTGAAAGTGCTGTGCTCCCTGTGGATCGTGTTCTTTGCGCTGATCTTTGTCGGTGGAATGCTCGGCGGGATCTCGGCCATCCAGCAGGAATATGAAAGCAATCTGGAAAGCAGCTACGAAAGTGGCTCGGTGACCACTGATGAAGTCGAAGTACAAGTCGAATCACCTGTGGATTCCGCCGACGAAGCCGCCGAAGCGGCGCAGGCCCCTGTAGACTCTGCGAAAGAATGAACAGCGCTCCCCGCCGTGACACCCGCGTCGCCGGCGCGGAGCTGTTGCGATGGAGAATTGCATGACCCGTTACGCACTGATCACCGGCGCCTCCAGTGGCATCGGCCTGGCGATGGCCGAAGCACTGGCCCGGCGTGGCCGCAGCCTGATTCTGGTGGCCCGACAGCGTGATCAGCTGGAAAGCATTGCGATCGAATTGACCCAGCGTTTTGGCGTCGAGGTACTGTTCCGCGCCTGCGATCTGGGCGAGCCATTGCGTCTGTCCGGCTTCCTGCTGGAATTGGAAGAAGGTGACCGGCAGATCGACTTGCTGGTCAATTGCGCCGGCATCGGCACCTGCGGCCCGTTTCTCGCGCAGGACTGGATGACCGAGCAGGATCTGATCGAAGTGAACATCCTCGCCCTCACCCGCCTCTGCCACGCCATCGGCAACAGCATGGCGTTGCAGGGTGGCGGGCAAATTCTCAATGTCGCCTCGGTGGCCGCGTTCAATCCCGGCCCATGGATGAGCACTTACTACGCCAGCAAGGCGTATGTGCTGCACTTCTCCGAAGCCTTGCGGGTTGAACTCAAACAAAGTGCGGTGAAGGTTTCGGTGCTCTGCCCAGGCCCGACACGCACGGCATTTTTCCGCACGGCACAGCTCAACAGCGACAAACTCAAAGACAGCAAATTGCTGATGAGCCCCGAGGAAGTCGCGCTGTACACCGTGCGCGCCCTCGACAAGAACCGCGCGATCATCATTCCGGGGCGGCGCAATCGCTGGTTCGCGTTTTTGCCGCGACTGGGTTCGCGCTGGCTTAATCGCACCATTGTCGGCATGGTCAACAAGGCTTACTGCCCTCGCTGAAATGCCCTACAGGTAAAACACTGGGCGGGATAAGCCGCCCTGCGTACACTCAGACCAGCCCAAACAACGGAGAAAACAGCAGTGGATACTCTGTTCACCAAGATCATCAACCGGGAAATCCCGGCCAAGATCATTTACGAGGACGACCAGGTTCTGGCGTTCCACGACATCGCCCCGCAGGCACCGGTGCATTTCCTGGTGATCCCGAAGAAACCGGTGCGCACCCTCAATGACCTGACCGAAGACGACAAGGCTTTGGCCGGGCATATCCTGTTCACTGCGCAGCGTCTGGCACTGGAACTGGGCTGCGAGGAAGGTTTCCGCGTGGTGATGAACTGCAATGAAAAGGGTGGGCAAACCGTCTACCACATTCATATGCACGTACTCGGTCAGCGCCAGATGAACTGGCCGCCGGGCTAAGGCACGCCCCTTCCCCCTGTGGGAGCGAGCCTGCTCGCGAAGACTTCGGCACATTCAATGTATCAGTGCCTGACACTCCGCCTTCGCGAGCAGGCTCGCTCCCACAAAAAAGCATGACCGCGCAGCAAATGACCCAGCGCAAACCTTCCCCGGCCGATTCGGTTAAACTGGCCGTCGAGATTCTTCCCGGAGGTCAGCATGACTACCCAACGTCACTACTCGCCGATTGACCGTCTTCTGCTGCAAGCCGATGCCGCGATGCGTACCCTGCTGCCCTTCAGCGGCCAGCCGTACCGTCCATCGCCGGCGATTTTGCAGCCGGACACGCAAATGAGCGACGAAGACACCCGCCACGTCGCCGGTCTGATGCGCATCAACCACACCGGTGAAGTCTGCGCCCAGGCGCTGTATCAGGGGCAGGCGTTGACCGCCAAACTACCTCAGGTGCGCGAGGCCATGGAGCACGCCGCCGAAGAAGAGATTGATCATCTGGTGTGGTGCGAACAACGCATTCACCAGTTGGGCAGCCATACCAGCGTTTTGAATCCACTGTTTTACGGTATGTCGTTCGGGATTGGCGCGGTGGCCGGATTGATCAGCGACAAAGTCAGCCTCGGGTTTGTCGCGGCGACCGAGCATCAGGTGTGCAAACACTTGAATGAACATCTCGAACAGTTGCCGGCCGAGGACGAAAAGTCCCGGGCGATTCTGGAGCAGATGCGCATTGATGAAGAACATCATGCCGAAAGTGCTTTGGAGGCTGGAGGTTTCCGTTTTCCGGCGCCGGTGAAGTTCGGGATGAGTATTCTGGCCAAGGTGATGACCAAAAGTACTTATCGGATCTGAGAACGGTATTGCTGCAAAGGGCCCCTTCGCGAGCAGGCTCGCTCCCACAGGGGGTGGCAGAATTGAAAAAGGCGACCGAAAGGTCGCCTTTTTTGTGCCCGGTGAATCTTAGGTCGGCATGTTGCGCGCGTAGAAGATTTCGAGCATTTCGTGTTTCACCCGGTCAGTCACCTGAGCGCGTTGCTCGGAGGACAGGTTGCTGGTGGCGTCGCCGAACAGGTAGTTATCCAGCTCGAAGTTCTTCAGCAGCATTTTGGTGTGGAACAGGTTTTCCTGGTACACGTTCACGTCGGTCATCTGGTACGCGTCGCGAGTGTCTTCGGACAGGTAGTTCTGGATCGAGTTGATCTCGTGATCGATGAAGTGCTTGTTGCCTTCAACGTCACGGGTGAAGCCGCGCACACGATAATCCACAGTCACGATGTCCGAATCGAACTGGTGAATGAGGAAATTGAGCGCTTTCAGCGGTGAGATGACACCACAAGTCGACACGTCGATGTCCACACGGAAGGTTGCAATACCGTCGTCCGGATGGATTTCCGGGTAGGTATGCACCGTGATATGGCTCTTGTCGAGGTGGGCCAGGATAATTTCGGGCAACGGGCCTGGCGATTCTTCGATCTGGCTTTCAGTCGGGGTTACCGGCTCTTCAGAAATCAGAATCGTGACGCTGGCACCCTGAGGCTCATAGTTCTGACTCGCAATGTTCAGAATGTTGGCACCAATGATTTCGACAACTTCCGTGAGGATCTGCGTCAGGCGTTCGGCGTTGTACTCTTGATTGATGTACTCGACGTAAGCCTGCTGGTCTTGCGGGGTCTCCGCGTAGCAGATGTCATAGATGTTGAAGCTCAAGGTCTTTGTCAGGTTATTGAACCCGTGGAGCTTGAGTTTGCTTTTCACCGTTAAAAACTCTCTATGTATGCGGCACGGCCGCGTGATCAAGCATGCCCGTCAAGTGCGAACAACGCACCTGCGTAGGACGGTTAACACCTCTTCGCGATGGCGATTTTGGTTATCTGTTCAGGCGGCTGATCCATCGGCTGACCGATCACTGCCCTGAAAAAAGTGGCGCATTATGCAGACGTCAGCGGGGGATCGCCAGAGTCTGCACTGCTTTTATGATAGTTGAATGTCGGTTCAACCGAGTTCGACGATTTCATAGTCGTGTGTGATCGCGACACCGGCGGCACCGAGCATGATCGAAGCGGAGCAATATTTCTCGGCGGACAGTTCGATGGCGCGCTTGACCTGGGCCTCTTTCAGGCCGCGGCCCTTGACCACGAAATGCATGTGGATCTTGGTGAACACCTTCGGATCTTCAGTCGCGCGCTCGGCTTCAAGGAAAGCTTCGCAGCTTTCAACGGCCTGACGGGACTTCTTCAGGATGCTGACCACGTCGAAGTTGCTGCAACCGCCAACACCCAGCAGAAGCATTTCCATCGGGCGAACACCCAGATTACGACCACCGGCGTCCGGCGGACCGTCCATCACCACGACATGACCGCTACCGGATTCGCCGAGGAACATGGCTTCGCCAGCCCATTGGATGCGTGCCTTCATCGCCCAGACTCCACTGTAAAAAAAGGGTTGCCAGCTTAGCACAGGGCTTCGCCCGGACAGCGAGCGACGTTCCTAGGACGGATGCCTCAGCGACGTAGGTAATTTCTCGAATTTACGACGAAGTGTCTGTTAAGCTGGCGCCAATTCGCTGGCGCCCATGTCAGCTGTGTAGCGACCGCCTTCAGCGCCTCATAAAAAAATCAAACATCACCGTGCAGTCTTTTCGGGATACAACCATGGTTGCTATTACCCCCACACCCAAAATCAAGAATCTCGACAAGCTGTTGATGCATTGCCAGCGCCGTCGCCATGCGGCCAAGAGCAACATCATCTGTGCGGGCGATCGCTCGGACACGCTGTACTTCATCATCAAGGGTTCGGTGACGATCCTGATCGAGGATGACGACGGGCGCGAGATGATCATCGCTTACCTCAACGCCGGGGATTTCTTTGGTGAGCTGGGCCTGTTCGAGCAGGCGGGTCAGGAGCAGCAGCGCAGTGCTTGGGTGCGGGCCAAGGTCGAGTGTGAAACCGCGGAAATCAGCTATGCCAAGTTCCGCGAATTGTCGCAGCAGGATCCAGACATTCTTTACGTACTCAGTGGACAAATCGCACAACGCCTGCGTAACACCACGCGCAAGGTCGGCGATCTGGCGTTTTTCGACGTCACTGGTCGAGTGGCGCGTTGCCTGCTGGAACTGTGCAAGCAGCCAGACGCGATGACCCACCCTGACGGCATGCAGATCAAGGTGACCCGTCAGGAAATCGGGCGGATTGTCGGTTGTTCGCGGGAGATGGTCGGTCGCGTGCTCAAGGATCTTGAGGAGCGCAACCTGGTCGATGTGAAAGGCAAGACCATGGTGGTCTTCGGTACGCGCTAAGCCCGAATATCAGGCGCTGTACATCTGCGCCAACATCAAACGAAACAGCTCATCGAGACGCGCCAAGGCCTGTGGCGCGTTGAATTTCTCATGCAGGGCGATGTGGCTTTGCGCCCGCACCCGCTGTTCCAGGCCACACGCTTCGTTGAAGCGATTGACCGCTGCGACCATCGATTCCCGTTCGTTATCCATCAGCATCGCACCGTGCACCAGACCGACCGGGCGCTGTCCACCCTGACTCTGGCGCCAGCGCTGCGCGGTGCCAACCATTTTGCGGCCATCGAGATTGACGTTGAAACGTCCGTCGCAGAACGCGCCGTCGATTTCGCCCAACGATGCCGTGCCACCCAACTCGTCGAGCAACTGACAGATCGGATCGCACAGACGGCGGTAGCCGGTTTCGATGCGGTTCAGATCGCCTTCGCTGCGTGGTGGTGCGTAGACCAGGGCGATATTGATTGTCGCGGCAGATTGCGGCACGGGTTCGCCGCCGGTTTCGCGCAGCAGGACGGGCCAGCCGCCGGCGGCGGAGACTTCGCAGGCGTGGTCGAATCCGGGGAGGCGATTGAGGCGGCGCGGCATGACCAAGGCGCGATCGCTGGGTTGCCAGAATAGGAGGCCGAATTCTGCGTCGCCGGCGCAGACCGAGGCCAGCAAATCCTGTTCGGCTTGCAGGCCGGCTTCGATGGTCAGCGGGGTTGGCAGCGACATGGAGGGCTCCGGCAGGTTGAATCTCTTTAGCGGATTTTAGGGACCCATCGCGAGCAGGCTCACTCCTACAGGGGGAACGCATTCCAAGTGTAGGAGTGAGCCTGCTCGCGATGGCGTCGACTCGGTCTGAAGCGAATCAGTCGAGGGTCGAACCGCTGATGGAAGTGCCACGCTCCGGGAAGAACAGGCGCTGCAGTTCAGTGCCCGGATTCTCGGCGCGCATGAACGCTTCGCCGACCAGGAACGAATACACGTCGCTGATTTCCATCAACTCGACATCGGCGCGGTTGAGGATGCCGCTCTCGGTAATCACCAGACGATCGCGCGGAATGCGCGGCAGCAGGTCGAGGGTGGTTTCCAGGCTGACGTCGAAGGTATGCAGATTGCGGTTGTTGACCCCGACCAACGGCGTGTCGAGGGTTTTCAACGCACGTTCCAGTTCATTACCGTCGTGCACTTCGACCAACACATCGAGACCGACGCTTTTGGCGACGGCGGCCAGCTCGGCCATTTTTACGCCATCCAGTGCGGAGACGATCAACAGCACGCAGTCGGCGCCCAGCGCACGGGCTTCAACGATCTGGTAAGGATCGATCATGAAGTCCTTGCGGATCACCGGCAGGCTGCACGCGGCGCGGGCCTGTTGCAGATAAGCGTCGGCGCCCTGGAAGTAGTCGATGTCGGTCAGTACCGAAAGACAGGTCGCCCCACCCTTCTCGTAGCTTTTGGCGATGTCGGCGGGAACGAAGTTCTCGCGGATCACGCCTTTGCTTGGCGAAGCCTTTTTGATTTCGGCAATCACCGCAGGCTGCTTTTTCTTCGCCTGGGTCAGCAATGCCTGGGCAAAACCACGGGGTGCATCGGCCGCCTTGGCCAGACTTTCCAGCTCGCTCAGGCTGACGCGAGCGCTACGCTCGGCGACTTCCTGAACTTTGCGCGCCAGAATGTTTTCCAGAACCGTCGGTACACTCATCCCTCATTCTCCACTTTGAATACCGCGGTAAAGGCACCCAGCTCCTCGAGTTTTTCCCGAGCGAGGCCGGTGTGCAGAGCGTCATGCGCAAGCTCGACGCCCTGTTTCAAACTACTGGCCACGTCAGCGGCATACAGCGCTGCACCGGCATTGAGCACAATCATTTCGGCGGCTTTCTGGCCGTTTTCAGTCTTGCGTTTGCCCAGTGCATCGCGGATCAGCGCCAGCGAGGCTTCCGGGCCGTCGACCGACAGACCGTGCAGGCTCTGGCTCTTCATGCCGAGGTCTTCCGGCTCGACCCAATATTCAGTGATTTCGTTGTTCTTCAGCTCGGCGACAAAAGTCGGCGCAGCGAGACTGAACTCGTCCAGACCGTCCTTCGAATGCACCACCAGCACATGCTTGCTGCCCAGACGCTGCAAGACTTCGGCCAATGGCCGGCACAGCGCCTTGTTGAATACGCCCACAACCTGATGCTTCACACCGGCCGGATTCGTAAGCGGGCCGAGCATGTTGAACAGCGTACGCAGGCCGAGATCGCGGCGCGGGCCGGCGGCGTACTTCATGGCTTTGTGATGGGTCTGGGCGAACATGAAACCGATGCCGACGTTGTCGATACAACGGGCGACCTGAACCGGCGTCAGGTTCAGATAGATGCCAGCCGCTTCCAGCAAGTCGGCGCTGCCGCTCTTGCCCGATACCGCGCGGTTACCGTGTTTGGCCACGGTGCAACCGGCTGCCGCGACGACGAACGAAGAAGCCGTCGACACGTTGAAGATGTTTGCACCGTCACCGCCGGTACCTACCACATCGACCACGCCGTCGAGAGTCTTCAGTTCGACCTGATCGGCCAGCTCACGCATTACCGACACCGCGCCAACGATCTCGTCGATGCTTTCGCTCTTCATGCGCATGGCCATCATGAACGCGCCGATCTGCGCGTCGCTGCATTGGCCGGTCATGATTTCGCGCATAACGTCGCGCATTTCATCGGTGCTGAGGTCGAGGTGTTCGACGATACGGCTCAGGGCTGTCTTGATATTCATGGGAAGTCCTTAGCGCGTGCCGCCGGTTTGTTTGAGGAAGTTGGCAAACAGTTCATGACCCTGCTCGGTCAGGATCGACTCGGGGTGGAACTGTACGCCCTCAATGTTCAGGGTCTTGTGACGCAGGCCCATGATTTCGTCGACCGAGCCGTCATCGTGTTGGGTCCACGCGGTCAGTTCGAGGCAATCGGGCAAAGTGTCCTGCTTGACGATCAGCGAGTGGTAACGAGTGACGGTCAACGGATGATTGAGGCCGGCGAAAACGCCCTTGTCCTCGTGGAATACCGGGCTAGTCTTACCGTGCATCACTTGGCGGGCGCGGACTACATCGCCGCCAAACGCCTGGCCGATGGACTGGTGGCCAAGGCAGACACCGAGGATCGGCAGCTTGCCGGCGAAGTGTTTGATGGCTTCGATGGAGATGCCGGCTTCGGTCGGTGTACACGGGCCTGGCGATACCACGATGCGCTCAGGTTTCAGCGCCTCGATTTCGGCGACGGTCAATTCGTCGTTGCGCACAACTTTGACCTCGGCACCCAGCTCGCCGAGGTATTGCACAACGTTGTAAGTAAAGGAGTCGTAGTTGTCGATCATCAGCAACATGGCGTGTCGAACCTCTTGAATTCTGATTTGAAAACAGCCTTCAGATCACTTGCCCGCAGGGCGCTGCACGATGTCGGACACAGGTAGGTGCGTCGGCACAGCGGCATTTCAAACGGGCAAGGAAGGCAAAGCGATACAGATCCGGCGGGGCCGGCAGAAAAGATTCAGGCGCGCCAACGCCAGCGGGCGTGTGCCTTGATGACTTGATCCAGAAGTTTGCTGGTGATCAACACGGGGGAGGTCTCGTTCATACGTTCCGGCACAGTAACTTAGCTGGGCGGAGCGTGCAATATGGCCGGGACTGCGGGAGATAAAACCGAGGGAGGATTCGCGACCGATGGCAAAACGCCGGGAGTTTTTGGTACTGTCGTTTCGTTCACCTACAACAATAAATAAACGGACTTGCTCATGATCAAACAGACGTTGTTTGTACCGCTGGCCGGATGCTTGCTCGCACTGGCCTGCGCCCAGGCCAATGCTGCGCCCAACCCCTATTCGAATTTCATTGTTTTCGGCGATAGCCTGAACGATGCCGGGACCTTTACCGACACCGGCGGCCCGGCCGGCTCGACCGAGCGTTATACCAACCGTACCGGGCCGGTGTATCAGGATGGCAGCGGTGAACTGTATTCATTGAATTCCACGCAACTACTCGGCGGGCGCCTGGGTTTTTCCGCAGACCAGACAGCCTCTTCCAGTTCCGCAGTGCGTGCCGAAAACGGTCAACCTGATGGCAACAACTGGGCGGTCGGCGGCTATCGCACTGACCAGATCCTCGATTCGATCACCACACAATCCGCTACCGGTGAACGCACCCGTGCCGGTTACCTGCCATCCAACGGTTTGCGCGCCGACCCGAATGCGCTGTATTACATTTCCGGCGGCGGCAACGATTTCCTGCAAGGGCGCATTCTCAGCCTGCCGCAAGCCAACGCCGCCGCCGATCGACTGGCTGACAGCGTGCAAACCCTGCAAACCGCCGGCGCCAAATACGTGATGGTCTGGCTGTTGCCTGATGTTGGCCTGACCCCGGCCATCAACGGTACGCCGCTGCAAGCCTTCAGCAGCCAGCTCGCCACGCAGTTCAACAGCCAGTTGGTCACACGCCTGCAAGGCATCAACGCCGAAATCATTCCGTTGAACATTCCGGTCCTGTTGTCGGAAGTGTTTGCCGATCCAGGACGTTTTGGCCTCGCAACCGATCAGAACCTGACCGCGACCTGCTTCAGTGGCAATAGCTGCACCGAGAACGCCCGTTACGGGATCAACAGCGCGACACCAGACCCGAGCAAGCTGATCTACAACGACGGCGTACACCCGACCGAGGCCGGGCAAAAGCTGATCTCTGACTATGCCTATTCCCTGCTCGCCGCACCGTGGGAACTGACGCTGTTGCCGGAAATGGCCCACGCCACCGTGCGCGCGCATCAGGATGAACTGCGCAACCAATGGCAAGCGGATTGGGAGAACTGGCAGGCAGTCGGCCAGTGGCGGGCGATTGTTTCCGCCGGTGGCCAGCATCTGGATGTCGACAGCCAAAGCAGCGGCGCCAGCGCCGACGGCAGCGGTTACAACCTCAACGTCGGTGGCAGCTATCGCTTGAATGAAGCCTGGCGCGTCGGTGTGGCGGGCGGTTTCTACCGGCAGAATCTGGAAGCCGGACATAACGACTCGGACTACAAACTCAATAGCTACATGGCTACGGCATTTGCCCAGTACCAGCAAAATCGCTGGTGGGCTGATGCAGCGTTGACCGGTGGCAAACTCGACTACGACAACCTCAAACGCAAGTTCGATCTTGGCGCCAGCGAAGGTGCGGAGAAAGGCGACACTGACGGCAGCCTCTGGGCCTTCAGCGCTCGTGTCGGTTACGACATTGCCCAGCCGGGCAGCGAGTGGCACCTGTCGCCATTCGTCAGCGCCGACTACGCCAGCGTTGATGTCGATGGTTATTCAGAGAAGAGCAACCGCGCCACGGCATTGACCTTTGATGATCAGACCCGTGACTCGAAGCGTCTGGGTCTGGGCTTGCAGGGCAAATACAACATCACCCCGCAAACTCAGGTGTTCGGCGAGTACGCTCATGAGCGTGAGTACGAAGACGACGTGCAAAAGGTCAACATCGCGCTCAATACCTTGCCGGCGAATGACTTCAAACTTGAAGGCTATACGCCGCAGAGTCATTTGAACCGTTTGAGTCTGGGCGTAAGTCACAAGCTCACGGCTGATCTGGCGCTGCGTGGCGGTTACTCGTTGCGCAAGGATGATGATTTTACCCAGCAGGGTGTGAATGTCGGGGTTGTGCTCGACTTCTAAAACCGCAGGCACAAAAAAGCGGCGCCCTCACAGGCGCCGCTTTTTTATGACCGAACACAGATCAAATGTAGGAGTGAGCCTGCTCGCGATTGCGGTGCTTCATTCAACACATCTGTTGAATGTTAATCCGCTATCGCGAGCAGGCTCACTCCTACAAAGGTTTTGTGTGAACTCAGGCTTCCGGGGTTTGCTCGGCTAGGGCCACGGCGCGGAACATCGCGCGGCGTTTGTTCAGGGTTTCTTCCCATTCCAGCGCCGGCACCGAGTCAGCAACGATGCCGCCACCGGCCTGCACGTGCAGTTCGCCGTTCTTGATCACCGCGGTGCGGATGGCAATCGCGGTGTCCATATTGCCGTTCCAGGCGAAGTAACCGACCGCGCCGCCGTAAACACCACGCTTGACCGGCTCCAGTTCGTCGATGATTTCCATCGCGCGAATCTTCGGCGCGCCCGACAAGGTGCCGGCCGGCAGAATCGCTCGCAACGCGTCCATCGCCGTCAGCCCTTCTTTCAACTGGCCGGTGACGTTGGAGACGATGTGCATCACGTTGGAATAACGCTCGATGACCATTTTCTCGGTGAGTTTCACCGAGCCAATCTCCGAGACGCGACCGGTATCGTTGCGACCGAGATCGATCAGCATCAGGTGCTCGGCGATCTCTTTGTCATCCGACAGCAGGTCTTCTTCCAGCGCCACATCGGCTTCTTCGGTGGCACCACGTGGGCGAGTACCGGCGATCGGGCGCACAGTGATCAGGTTGTCTTCGACCCGCACCAGCACTTCCGGGGAACTGCCAACAACATGGAAGTCGCCGAAGTTGAAGAAGTACATGTACGGCGTCGGGTTGAAGCAACGCAGGGCGCGGTACAGATCGATCGGTGCAGCCTTGAAGTCGATCGACATACGCTGCGACGGCACAACCTGCATGCAGTCGCCAGCAAGGATGTACTCCTTGATGGTGTCGACGGCTTTTTCGTAGTCGTCCTGAGTGAAGCTCGAACGGAACACCGGATCAGCCGATTGCTGTTTGCTGAAGTCCAGGCCTCGGCGTGGGGTGATCGGCTGGCGCAGTTTTTCCAGAAGTGCCTGCAGTTGCGCCTGACCTTGTTCGAAGGCATCCGCCTGCGCGGGATCGGCCAGCACGATCGCGTGCATCTTGCCGGCGAGGTTGTCGAACACCACGACAGCGTCGGAAACCATCAGCAGAATGTCCGGTACGCCCAGCGGATCCGGGTTCGGGCACTTGCCCAGACGCTTCTCGACATAACGCACGCAGTCATAACCGAAATAACCGACCAGACCACCGTTGAAACGCGGCAAACCGGCAATGGTCGGCACGTTATAGCGCGCCTTGAAGGTTTCAACGAACGCCAACGGGTCTTCCACGTCGTGGCTTTCGGTCTCGACGCCATCAACGGTGATGCTGACGTGATGGTCGTGAACCCGCAGCACGGTGCGGCATGGCAGACCGATGATCGAGTAACGGCCCCACTTCTCGCCGCCCTGCACCGATTCGAGCAGGTAGGAGTTGGGCTGGTCGGCCAGTTTCAGGTAGATCGACAGCGGCGTGTCGAAGTCGGCCAGGGTTTCGCAGGCCAACGGAATGCGGTTGTAGCCGTCAGCGGCCAAGCGCAGGAATTCTTCGCGGATCATAAGGTGCCTCGTGGTGTGAGGGGCAAATCAGTCAGGTATGCAAACGCGCCGGCAGGCCGGCCAGGAACAAGTCAGGCGCGCCAACGCCAGCGGGCCAGGGCCTTGATGACTTTCATCCAGAGTTTGCGAGTGACCACCACGATGGCGTTTCCAGAATGGGATTGAGCAGCGTCGGGCAACGTTATCTCAGCGGCCGAACCGAGGCAACCGGGAATTAGCTTGCGCAGATCGTCGATGACCAGCGCCGGTGATTCTTCGGCAATCGGTCGACCGTGGTTGTAGCCATAGCTCAGCGCCACGCATTTGACCCCCGCCGCTTTCGCCGCCAGTACGTCGCTGCGCGAGTCGCCGACGAACAACGATTGCGAGGCCGGGATGTTGGCCATTTTCATTACGAAGAACAGCGCGGCTGGATCCGGTTTTTTCTGCGGCAAGGTATCGCCACCGATGATCCACTTGAAGTAGCGGCCGATCTTCATCTGATCCAGCAGCGGCGCGACGAAACGCTCCGGTTTGTTGGTGATCAGCGCCATCGCCACGCCTTGCTTGTGCAGCCACTTGAGGGTGTCGCGCACGCCGGGATAGACCACGGTCAGCTCATGGCTGGCGCCGTAGGCTTGCATGAACACTTCCAGAGCATGTTCGGCTTCGACGTCATCCACCGCCGAATGATCGATACCACCGGCCAACGCACGGCGCACCAGGACCGGCGCGCCGTTGCCAACCCACTCGCGCACCGAATCGATGCCCGCAGGCTTGCGGCCGAGGGAGAGCAGCATGGTGTCCACCGCCGCTGCCAGGTCTGGAACCGAGTCGATCAGCGTGCCATCCAGATCGAACATCACCAGCCGTGGCAGTTTTCCCGGGAACAGCTGCTCAAACCCGCTCATGGGCGCGCCAGCGCCAGTTCGGAACGCATCTTGTCGATGACTTCCTGATAGTTCGGCGCATTGAAGATCGCCGAGCCGGCAACAAAGGTGTCAGCACCAGCAGCGGCGATTTCGCGGATGTTGTTGACGTTGACGCCGCCGTCGATTTCCAGGCGGATGTCACGGCCCGAGGCATCAATGATCGCCCGTGCTTCGCGCAGTTTGTCGAGGGTGCCGGGAATGAACTTCTGCCCGCCGAAGCCCGGGTTGACGCTCATCAGCAAGACCATGTCGACCTTGTCGATCACGTACTTGAGCACGTCCAGCGGGGTCGCCGGGTTGAACACCAGACCGGATTTGCAGCCGCCTTCACGGATCAGTTGCAGCGAGCGATCAACGTGCAGCGTGGCTTCCGGGTGGAAAGTGATGTAGGTGGCGCCGGCTTCGATGAAGTCGCCAACGATGCGATCCACCGGGCTGACCATCAGGTGCGCATCGATCGGCGCGGTGACGCCGTATTTGCGCAATGCCGCGCAGACCATCGGGCCGATGGTCAGGTTTGGCACATAGTGGTTGTCCATGACGTCGAAGTGGACGAAGTCGGCGCCAGCGGCCAGAACGTTGTCGACTTCCTCGCCGAGGCGGGCGAAGTCGGCGGAGAGAATCGACGGAGCAATTACGAAGGGCTGCATGACGCACCTTTTCTGAGCTAAATCACGATGGCGCGCATTGTATACCTCAAGTTTCCAAGCGCGCACCGTGACCGCGATGATTGGGTTGTGCCATGACGGAGGACGGGCGCTGACTCAATACGCCGCGCGGTAGATCTTCTCGATGTCCCCAGCGCTGAGTTTGCGCGGATTGTTGCGCATCAGGCGCTCGATCCCCGCCGCTTCCACGGCCATCGCCGGGATCGCTTCTTCCGGCACGCCGAAACTACGCAGTCCGGCCGGAATTTCCACGGCTGCGCACAGATCGCTCATTGCCTGCACGGCTTTGTCCGCTGCTTCGGCGGCGCTCAGATGAGCGGTCTTCACCCCCATGGCTTCGGCGATATCCTGCATGCGCTCAACGCAGGCCATCTTGTTCCAGGTCATGACGTACGGCAGCAGCAACGCATTGCTCACGCCATGGGCGATGTTGAAACGCCCGCCCAGTGGATACGCCAGCGCATGCACCGCGCCGACCCCGGCATTGCCGAACGCCATGCCGGCCATCAGGCTGGCGGTGGCCATGTCTTCGCGGGCTTGCAGGTTGGCGCCGTTGGCGTAGGCCTTGGGCAGGGCTTTGGCGATCAGCTTGATTGCGCCGATTGCCAGCGAGTCGGTGATCGGCGAGGCGTTGACCGACAGGTAGGATTCGATAGCGTGCACCAGCGCGTCGACACCACTGGCGGCGGTGACGCTGCGTGGGCAGGTCAGGGTCATCTGCGGGCTGACCAGCGCGACGTCCGGCAACAGATAGTCGCTGACGATGCCTTTCTTCAGTTGCGCGACTTTGTCCGAAAGGATTGCGACGTTAGTGACTTCTGAACCGGTGCCGGCGGTGGTCGGGATGGCGATCAGTGGCGGGCCTTTGCGTGGCACCTGGTCGACACCGAACAGATCTTCCAGTGCGCCGTGGTAACCGGCATACGCCGCGACACTTTTGGCGATGTCGATGGCACTGCCGCCACCGAGACCGATCAAGCCGTCGTGCCCGCCTTCGCGGTAGACACGCATGCAGTCTTCGACGATGGCGATTTCCGGGTCGGGCAGCACACGGTCGAAAATCTCGTAGTCGCGCCCGCCGAGTTGCACCAGCGCAAGCTCGACCGTGCCGGATTTGACCAGCGCGGCGTCGGTGACGATCAGGGGGTTGTCGATGTCGAGGCGGGTGAGTTCGGCGGCCAGTTGTTCGATGGCGGCGGCGCCGGTGATCAGTTTGTGGGCGATTTTGAACTGGGACAGACTCATCGTGCGCAGCCTCTTATAGATGTGGGAGCTGGGCACAAGATTAGCTGGGGATTTGGGGTTGTCTGCTATTCAGGTGGTGAATGACTCATCGCAGGCGAGAGCAAGATCAAGAGCCCCTCACCCTAGCCCTCTCCCAAAGGGAGAGGGGACTGACCGCGCTGTACTTTCGAAGTACACTGACCTGAAATACCGAGTCGAACTCAGATTCTGAACAGCACGAATATCTGCTCCCTTTCCCCTCTACCCCTTGGGGGAGAGGGCTGGGGTGAGGGGGTAAGCTCTTGATCTGGCCCTTAAACCTGAGCAGTACGCAGTTTTTCGCTACGACCGCGCAGCCATTCCAGCGTCAGCAGCAGGATCACCGAGAAGGCAATCAGCAACGTAGCCGCAGCCGCAATCGTCGGGCTCAGGTTCTCACGAATCCCGCTAAACATTTGCCGTGGCAACGTCGCCTGCTCAGGTCCCGCGAGAAACAACGTCACCACCACCTCATCAAACGAAGTCGCAAACGCAAACAGCGCCCCGGAAATCACCCCCGGCGCAATCAGCGGCAAGGTCACCCGGCGGAACGCAGTCAACGGTGATGCACCCAAACTCGCCGCCGCCCGCACCAGATTATGGTTAAACCCCTGCAACGTCGCCGACACCGTGATGATCACAAACGGCACGCCCAACACCGCGTGCACCACGATCAACGAGAAGAAGCTGTTACCCAAGCCCAATGGCGCGAAGAACAGATAACTCGCCACGCCGATGATCACCACCGGCACCACCATCGGCGAAATCACCAGCGCCATCACCAGCGCTTTACCGGGAAAGTCACCGCGAGTGAGACCGATCGCCGCCAGCGTGCCAAAGATCATCGCCAGTACCGTCGCCGCCGGGGCGACGATGATGCTGTTCTTCAGAGCGCGCATCCATTCCGCCGAAGCGAAGAAGTCGTGATACCACTGCAGCGAGAAGCCTTGCAGCGGATAGACCAGAAAACTGCCCGAGTTGAACGACAGCGGAATAATCACCAGCACCGGCAGAATCAGGAACAACAGAATCAGGCCGCAGAGGATCCGCAGGCTGTAGAACCACACCCGTTCAATGGGCGACATGTAAGGACTCAGCATCTCGAATTCCCCTTAGCTCAGGCGCAGGCGACTGGCGCCGACCAGCCAGCTGTAAATCAGATAAAGCACCACGGTCGCCAGCAGCAACAGGCCGCCCAGTGCGGTGGCCATGCCCCAGTTGATGCTGGTGTTGGTGTAGAAGGCGACGAAGTAGCTGACCATTTGATCGTTCGGGCTGCCGAGCAGCGCCGGGGTGATGTAGTAGCCAATGGCGAGGATGAACACCAACAGGCAACCGGCGCCGACACCGGCGTAGGTCTGCGGGAAGTACACCCGCCAGAAACTGGCGAACGGGTGGCAGCCGAGGGAAATGGCGGCACGCATGTAGGTCGGCGAGATGCCTTTCATCACGCTGTAGATCGGCAGGATCATGAACGGCAGCAGGATGTGCACCATCGAGATGTACACACCGGTACGGTTGAATACCAACTCCAGCGGTTTATCGATGATGCCCATGGCCATCAAGCCACTGTTGATCAGACCGCCCGATTGCAACAGCACGATCCACGCCGCCACCCGCACCAGAATCGACGTCCAGAACGGCAGCAGCACCAGAATCATCAGCAGGTTGCTTTGCCGCGATGGCAGGTTCGCCAGCAGATAAGCCAGTGGATACGCCAGCAACAGGCAGATCACGGTGATGACCAGACCCATCCAGAAGGTGCGGGCGAAGATGTCGAGGTAGATCGCCTGATCCGGGGTGGCCGGGGCGATTTCGCCGAGGTCGTCGATGCGATGATCGACGGACGCCAGCAAGTAATACGGGGTGATGCTGCTGGTGTTGCGTTTGACCGCCTGCCAGTAGGCCGGGTCGCCCCAACGTTCGTCGAGTGCTTCCAGGGCTTCTTTATAAGAGGCCGGTTCGCTGGCGAAGGGCAGCGCCCGGGCGGTTTTGGTCAACAGGCTGCGATAGCCGGCCAACTCCATGTTCAAGCGCTTGGACAAATCGCCCAGCGTCTGGTTTTTGCGCGCTTCGGCGAGGTCTTCGCCGGCGGCTTTGTAGACTGGTTCAGCGGGCAGGCCACGGCCGTCCCAACTGGCGATGGCCGCCACGGTGCGCGGCATGCCGCTGACCACTTCGGGGTTGCCGACGCTTTTGTAGAGCAGCGCCACGATCGGCACCAGAAACACCAGCAACAGAAACAGCACCAGCGGCGCAATCAGCGCTTGAGCCTTCCAGCGGTTGACCCGCTCGGCGCGCTTGAGCTTCTGCTTCAAGGTGGGGCTGTTGCCCTCGTTCAGGGGAACGGCGATGGCCATGACGTACTCCGCAAATCTTTGATCGTTACAGAGGTGGCGAACCACCGCTGTTGTGTTGAAACACAGCTACCTGTGGGAGCGAGCCTGCTCGCGAAGAGGCCAGCACATTCAACATCCATGCTGGCTGATCCACCGCTTTCGCGAGCAGGCTCGCTCCCACAGGGGTGGGCAAGCCCACCCTCACCAGGCTCGGCTTATTTCGCCGCCCAGGAGTTGAAGCGCTGCTCCAGTTGCTCGCCGTTGTCAGCCCAGAAGCTGACGTCGATCTGCACCTGGTTGGCGATGTTTTCCGGGGTGGTCGGCATGTCTTTCAGGACATCCTTGGCCAGCAGCGGCACGGCTTGGGTGTTGGCCGGGCCGTAGGCGATGTTTTCCGAGTAGGTCTTCTGTTGCTGCGGCTGTACCGAGAAGGCGATGAATTTCTTCGCCGCTTCGGCACGCTTGGCGTCCAGACCTTTCGGGATGGCCCACGCGTCGAAGTCGTAGATGCCGCCGTTCCACACCACTTTCAGGTTGGATTCTTTCTGTACGGCAGCGATGCGACCGTTGTAGGCCGAGCTCATCACCACGTCACCGGAAGCGAGGTATTGCGGCGGTTGCGCGCCGGCTTCCCACCATTGGATGCTCGGCTTCAGCTCATCAAGCTTCTTGAACGCGCGATCCTGGCCACCCTTGCTCGCCAGCTCCTTGTAGACGTCTTTCGGCGCCACACCATCGGCCATCAAAGCGAATTCGAGGGTGTACTTGGCGCCTTTACGCAGACCACGCTTGCCCGGGAATTTCTTGGTGTCCCAGAAATCCGCCCAACTGGTCGGTGCGGTTTTCAGCTTGTCGGCGTTGTAAGCGAGTACGGTCGACCAAACGAAGAAGCCCACGCCGCACGGCTGAATTGCGCCTTTGACGTAGTCTTCGGTCTTGCCGAACAGTGCCGGATCGAGTTGTTCGAACATGTCTTCGTCGCAACCACGGGACAGCTCTGGCGATTCAACTTCGACCAGGTCCCACGACACGCTCTTGGTGTCGACCATGGCTTTGACCTTGGCCATTTCGCCGTTGTACTCGCCAGCGACGATCTTGCCGTTGCCCGCCGCTTCCCACGGGGCGTAGAAGGCTTTGACTTGCGCCGCCTTGTTCGCCCCGCCAAACGACACCACGGTCAAATCCGGGCCAGCGGCCATTGCGCTGGCCGCACCCATCAGGCCCAGGGTCAGGGCGGTGAACTTCAGGGATCTCAACATTTATTGTTCTCTCCACGTGCAGGGTTGGTGTTGGTATTGCCGGGGCGATCAGTTCGCCTCTAGAAGAGGATCGAGTGCGCGTACGTGCTCGACCTGCCAGCCAAGCGGAACCACGTCGCCGACCGCGAGCGCTGGATCGAGCTCGGCAATCGGTTGTTTCACGAAGAAGTCGGTCTTGCCGCAGACTTCCAGGCGCACCCGGACGTGGTCGCCCAGATAGATGAATTCCGCCACCCTCCCTGAGAAGCGGTTAACGCATTGATCGCTCGAACCGTTGAGGCTGACGCGCTCCGGACGGATCGACAGGGTTACCGGTTCGCCGGTCTGGCCGACGTTGACCGCCAGCGCCTCGACCTTTTCGCCACGACCCAACTCGACCACGCAACGCTCGCCGCTCTGGCTGAGCAAGCGGCCGTTGAGGCGGTTGTTTTCACCGATGAAATTGGCGACAAAAGTGTTTTTCGGTTCTTCGTAAAGGGTTCGCGGTGGGGCGATCTGCTGGATCTCGCCTTGATGGAACACTGCGACGCGGTCGGACATGGTCAGCGCTTCACCCTGATCGTGGGTCACGTAGACCACGGTCACGCCGAGGCGCTGGTGCAGGTGTTTGATTTCCATCTGCATGTGTTCACGCAGTTGTTTGTCGAGGGCGCCGAGGGGTTCGTCCATCAGCACCAGTTGCGGTTCGAACACCAGCGCGCGGGCCAATGCCACACGTTGTTGCTGACCACCGGACAACTGCGCTGGATAGCGGGAAGCGAACGCATCGAGCTGAACCATGCTGAGGACTTTCTTCACGCGGTCGCTGACATCACTTTTGTTCAGGCCACGGACGGTCAGCGGGAACGCGAGGTTTTCCGCCACGGTCATGTGCGGGAACAGCGCGTAGTTCTGGAACACCATGCCGATGTCACGCTTGTGCGGCGGCACGTTATTGATCGAGCGCCCGGCCAGCAGAATTTCGCCGGCGGTCGGTGTTTCGAACCCGGCGAGCATCATCAGGCTGGTGGTCTTGCCGGAACCGGACGGCCCGAGCAGGGTGAGAAATTCGCCTTTGCGAATGTCCAGGTTGAGGTCTTTGACGATCAGGTTCTCGCCGTCGTAGCTCTTCTGCACACCACGAAAGCTGACCAGCACATCACTGGCCCCTGCGTTTGTATCGACCTGGCTCATACCCACACCTTTGTTGTTGATGACTGCTTGTGGATTAAGCCTAGTGGTTGCTGACGGCCACGCAAATCGGGGCGCAGGAGAGAATCGCCTCAGCCGGATGGAAGGTTGGGGGTAGGGATTGCCCTACAAGGATGGCGCTGATGGATAAGGCAGTGAAGAGGGTTGAGCTGCAGGCTGCAAGAACAAGCAAAAGCGCGTGTCGCTAATGGATATGCCCACATTTCCCGAAGGCTGAGGAGGTCCCTTGTAGGAGTGAGCCTGCTCGCGATACCGGTGGATCAGCCGACACTTCAGTGAATGATCCACCGCTATCGCGAGCAGGCTCACTCCTACAATTTTGATCACGGTGACTGTTAGAGAAGTTTGTGTTCCATCGCATATTTGACCAGTTCGGCCAGCGAGGTGATGTTGAGCTTCTGCATCAGCCGCGCCTTGTGGGTGCTGATGGTTTTGCTGCTCAGGGCCAGTTGCTGGGCGATGTCATTGACGTTGGCGCCTTGGGCCAAGCGTTCGAACACCGAGAACTCGCGTTCGGACAGCAGCGAATGCAGCGGCCGCGCATCGGTCAGGCCAACCTCGAAGACCATGCGGTCCGCCAGATCCGGATCGATATAACGCCCACCCGCCGCGACTTTGCGAATGGCGGTCAGCAACAGCGCCGGATCGCTGTCCTTGGTCGCATACCCGGCCGCGCCGACCTTGAGCGCCCGCGCGGCCATCTGCGCTTCGTCGTGCATCGACAGCACCAGAATCGCCGGCGGATTGTTCAGCGCACGGATGCGCGGAATTGCTTCGAGGCCATTGACCCCTGGCATGGAGATGTCGAGCAGCACCACTTCGCACGGAATATGGCGCAGGGTCTCGAGCAGTTGTTCACCATTGCTCGCCTCGCCCACCACTTGCAGATCCTTGGCCAGGCCGATCAATTGCTTGATGCCCTCGCGCACGATGGTGTGGTCTTCGGCTACCAGTACACGGATCACGTTTTTCTCCATTGCTCTTGTTTAGACGCCGAAATTCGCGAGCAGGCTCGCTCCCACAAGGACATGCATTCCAAGGTGGGAGCGAGCCTGCTCGCGAAGAGGCCAGCATCAACACCACCCGACCCTCAGACCTCACTCACCGGCACCCGCACCACCAGACTGGTGCCCTCCCCCGGCTCACTCTCCAGCGTCAGCCGTCCACCCATGATCAGCACCCGCTCACGCATGCCCACCAGTCCAAACGAAGTCGGCCGACCGGCAGCGGCGACAAATCCTACGCCATCATCACTGACCGTCAGACACACTTCGTCGCCTTCCAGCGCCAGCGTCAGTTCCACAGTATGCGCCTGGGCATGGCGCATCACATTGGTCAGCGCCTCCTGCAAAATCCGAAACAACCCAATCGCCTTGGCATCACTGAGCGCCGGCAGATTGTCCGGCACCTGCACCAGACACGGAATCTGTGTCCGCGCCTCGAAACGCCGCGCCTGCCATTCGATCGCCGACGCAATCCCGGCATCGAGAATCGGCGGACGCAATGCCGTCGCCACATCGCGCACCAACTGGAACAGCTGGGCGATCAGGCGCTTCATGCTGTTCAACCGCTCGTTCAGCCCCGGATCGAGTTGCGCGTAGGCCAATTCGCACATCGATGTCTCCAGTTTCAGCACCGTCAACATCTGCCCCAGCTCATCGTGCACCTCGCGGGCAATTCGCGCCTTCTCTTCTTCGCGCACGCTCTCAAGGTGCGCCGACAGTTCGCGCAGTTGCTCACGGGAGGCGGCCAGCTCCAGCTCGATACGCTTGCTCTCGGTGATGTCCCAGACGATGCCGTCCCACACGTAGGCGCCATCCTCCAGTTGCCGGGTGATCGCCTTGATCTCGGCCCAGCGCTGCTGGCCCTGACGCGTGAGGATTCGGCCCTGCCATGACCAATCGCTGTCGGTGTCCAGCGCCTGATCCTGAGTTTGGTGATAACTGGCCTTGTCGTCGGGATGCACCAGGCTGCGCAGACCCATGTCGCGATGCGCGATAGCGGCCGGTGCGTAGCCGACCAGACTTTCACTGCCTTCACTGATGTAGGCAAAGTCGATCTGCCCGGTCACTGGCGCACGCTCCAGACGGAACACCAGCCCCGGCACGTTGGCGGCGATACCTTGCAGGCGCGCCTCGCTTTCCTGCAACGCCGCCAGTGCACGGCGGCGCTCGGTGACATCTGTGAGGTAAACCACCAGATATTCGCTGTCGCGAAAACGCAGAAAACTCAGCGAAACGTCCGCCGGCAAGACACTGCCATCGGCGCGCACGCAACTGGTTTCGAAACTCAGCGGCCCTTCTTCACTGGCCCGCGCGCGCTTCCACAGATTGAGCCAGCGGTCCATGTGCAGCCCCGGTTCGAAGTCGATCAGCGGGCGCTCGATCAATCCACCTGAGGGATAACCGAGCATGACTTCCGCCGCACGATTGGCGTAGCGCACATGGCTGTCCCAGTTGACCCAGAGGATGCCGACAGTGCTTTGATCGATGGAGAACTGCGTCAACCGCAGCGCTTCTTCGCTGGCCGCGCGCAAGGCGATGTCTTCCCGGGCGGCCAGCAGCCGCTGTTCGAGGCTGTGCTGTTGGCGGCGCTGCCAGAATACGATCGCGACACAACTGAGCAGCATTACCGCGAACAACAGACTGAGGTTCTGCCAGAACCCCGGCGACTCCGACAGCCGCGGATATTTCGGTTGCAGCCATTGGCTGTGCAATTGCTCCAGATCCTTGGCCGGGATTGCACGCAAGGCGCTTTGGACGATGCCAGCCAACTCTGGCCAATCGCGGCGTGAGCCGACTCGCAGCAGTTGCGGCAGGCCAATATCGCCAACCACCACCAGTTCGGCGAACTCCGGTTCTACCGACAAGCGTCCGAGCTGCGCCTCATCGACCACGGCGTAAGTGGCCTGCTGACTCAACAGCAACTGCAAGGCCTGACGCTCCAGCGGCACACCTTGCAGATTCAGATGCGGATAGTTGCCGCGCAGATAGTCGGCGGTGCTGCTGGGCATGCGCACGGCGACGCGGGTCTGGCTGTCGAGTTTCTCCAGATCGACCACGCCACTGGCTTTCTGATCGCTGACCACCAGTTGTGGGACACGCATGTAAGGATCGGAGAACTGCCACAGGCGCAGCGCACTCGGGGTCTGGCTCAGGCCCGGAGCGATATCGATCTCGCCCTCACGCACGGCGGTTTCCAATTGCGCGAGATCCTGAAAATTGCGCCAGCTCAATTCGACATTGAGCGCCTTGGCCAATAACTTCATCAGCTCGACGTTGGCCCCCGACAACCGCTGCAAGCGCCGGTCGTATAGCGCGTACGGCGCTTGCAACACCAGGCCGACGCGCAATTCATTGTGCTGCGCCAGCCATTGCTGCTGGCCCGCCGACAATTGCGCAACATGCGCCGGGGGCGCAGGCGCCGCCCAGCCCATCAAGGGAAACCATAAACAGCCGATAACCCACAGGCAGCAAAATCGCTTCATTGAAGCCTCATACACTGACAAATACTGACCAACCCATTAGGCTGCCGGGATACTTTCTGGCCTGGAATAACCGATGCCCTCTGTTTACCGCCTGGCAATGCCAGCATTGTGCCTGTCGCTGCTCCTGCCTTGTGCGTTTTCCGTCAACGCCGCCGACCCCACCCCTGCGGCGGAAAAACCAGCAGAAGAAAAACCGGCCGAACGCCAGCCACTGCTTGAGCGTAGTCAGGAAGAGGCCGCCGCACTGGAACGTAAAGTCCCGGCGCAAGAACAGCAACAGTTGCAGGCCGGCAGCGACACCTTTCTCGCCCTGTGGAAACCGGCCAACACTGCCGAGCCCAAAGGCGCGGTGATCATCATCCCCGGCGCCGGCGAAACCGCTGACTGGCCGCAGGCAATCGGCCCATTGCGACAAAAACTGCCAAACGCCGACTGGAGCAGCCTGAGCATCACGCTGCCTGACCTGCAAAGCGATACCATTGCCCCGCGCGTCGTCGAAGCAGCTGCAGCGCCGAAGGCACCGGAAAGCGGCAGCAAGGACGCCACCACTGCACAGCCAATCGAACAGGCGGCGGGTGGTGAAGCCGAAGTGGCGGATCAAGTGGTCGCCGAAACCACTGAAGAACAATCCAAGGCTGACGCCGAACGAATCTTCGCGCGCATCGACGCGGCGATTGCCTACGCCGAGCAGCAGAGCGCGCGCAGCATAGTCGTGCTCGGACACGGCACCGGTGCCTATTGGGCCGCGCGCTACTTGAGCGAAAAACAAACTTCGCAGGTCGAAAAGTTCGTCATGGTTGATGTGCAGACACCAACCAAGGCCAAACCGGCGCTGGTAGAACTGACGCCGACGCTGAAATTGCCGACCGTGGATATTTTCTACATGGACAAGCCGCTGGATCGCAACGCAGCGCTGGAGCGCATGCAAGCGAGCAAGCGCTTGAAGACCTCGGCGTTCAGCCAGGTCGCGCTCAAGGCCTTGCCGGATAACAAGGCTGAACAGGAACAGTTGTTCCGCCGGGTGCGTGGCTGGTTGAATCCGCAGAACCCTGACTGATCGGTAAACCGCGTCGCCACCTTCGCGAGCAGGCTCGCTCCCACATTGGATCTGCGTACACAATCCATTGTGGGAGCGAGCCTGCTCGCGAAGGGGCCAGCGCAGTCGCTACACCTCTAACGACTAGCGAAAATCCCGCCGCTCACGAATCAACGTGTAGGCACTGTGCAACTCGCGGGTTTTCTCGGTTGCTTCACGCACCTGCGCTGGCGTCGCCCCCGTCCCGGCAATCTTGTCCGGATGATGACGACTGAGCAGGCGTCGATAGGCCCGTTTGATCTGCGCCGGTTCACTGGACGTGGACACGCCCAATAAACGCATCGCCTCCTGATAGCTCACCGCGGCGCTGACGATCGGTCGTTTACCCGGCTCGTAATCACTGGCCAATGCCTGCACCTGATGTGTCGTCCAGCCCAGCCACTTGCCCCACTGCGCCAGCAACTCACGCTCACTGACGCCCGCGCGACCATCGGCCCAGACCATCCGCCAACAGGCGCGCAACACACCTTCGGCGGCATGCGGCTGGGTGCTGAGGCGGCGCAGATAACCGCGCAGACTGTCACTGCCGGACTTGCCACGGTTGAACGCGGCAATCGCCCGACGCGTCGCCGGCTCGCTCATCTCCAGCGCACGCATCTCGTTGCGCGCCTGCTGGATATGGCCGTCGGTGACCCGACCATCACTCTTGGCCAGACGTCCGAGCAACACAAACAACAGTTCGTCGTTGCGCAGCATCGGCCGACCGCCGAGCTTTTCCCGCAAGTGCCCCCAGCTCTGCAAGTGCAAACGCCGATCCAGCGCTTGCCCCAACAATGCCCCAAGCATGGCCCCCGGAATGCTGGCAATCGCAAAACCCGCTCCGGCTCCAATCAGAGTCCCTGGCCACAACATGTCAGCGACTCGCTTCTATCAAGGTTTCAGCTTCTGCCAGACGCTCGTGCGTACCGACATCGACCCAGTGACCTTTCAGACGCTCGCCCGTGACTTCGCCAGCCGCCATGGCGTTGCGCAACAGCGGTGCCAGTTTGAAAGCACCGTCGGCGCAGCCGTCGAACAACTGAGGATGCAGCACCGCGATGCCGCTGTAGGTCAGGGTTGCAGCGTCCGGCTGACCGTCGTGCACCTTGCCATCGACCAAAGTGAAATCTCCACTCGGGTGATGCGCCGGGTTGTCCGCCAGCACCAGATGCGCGAGCCCGTTGATCGGCTGGTGCAGCACGCTGAAATCGTAATCGGTCCAGATATCACCGTTGACCACCAGAAAGGCATCATCGCCGAGCAGCGGCAGCGCACGGAAAATCCCGCCGCCGGTTTCCAGCGGTTCACCCTCCGGCGAGTACTGAATGCTCACGCCAAACTGCGAACCGTCACCCAGGTAATCTTCGATCTGCTGGCCGAGCCAGGCGTGGTTGATGACGATCTCGTTGAACCCCGCGGCCGCGAGGGCGCGCAGGTGATATTCGATCAGCGGGACGCCGCCGGCACGCACCAGCGGTTTCGGAGTGGTCAGGGTCAGCGGGCGCATGCGCTCGCCTTTGCCTGCCGCCAGAATCATTGCCTTCATGCCGTCGCTCCACCCCGCAGGCTGGTGAACAGCGTTTGCAGTTCCGCCAGTTCCGGACGACGCGCAATCACCGCTTCTATATAAGAGAAGAAACGCGACACGTCGGCCAGATAACGCGGCTTGCCGTCGCGGTGACAGATGCGCGCAAAGATGCCGATGACTTTCAGGTGACGCTGCACGCCCATCAGATCGCTGGCGCGCAGGAAGTCTTCGAAGTCCGGCTGCACCGGGATGTTCAGCGCCGAGGCTTGTTGCCAGTAACTTTCCAGCCAGCCGCGTACGCGTTCTTCAGGCCAGCTGAGAAACGCATCTTTGAACAAGCAGGTCACGTCGTAGGTCACCGGACCATAGACCGCATCCTGGAAATCCAGCACACCGGGATTCGGCTCGCTGAGCATCAGGTTGCGCGGCATGTAGTCGCGGTGCACCAGCACTTTCGGCTGCGCAAGGGCGCTGTCGATCAACAGGTCGCTGATGTGTTGCCATTGTTGCTGCTGGGTCGCGTCGAACTCGATGCCAAGCTCACGCTTCACGTACCACTCGGGGAACAGTTCCAGTTCACGGCGCAGCAACGCCACGTCGTAACTCGGCAACGGCGCGACCATCGGCAACTGCTGAAAAGCCAGCAGCGCTTGCAGGGCATCGTCGAACAAAGCGTCGGCATTCTCGCCATCCATCACGTCGAGATAGGTCTTGTTGCCCAGGTCATTGAGCAAAAGAAAACCGCGTTCGAGGTCTTCGGCATAAATTTTCGGCACATTTATTCCGGATTTCGCCAGCAAAAAAGCGATATCCACGAACGGTTTGCAGTTTTCCTGGGGCGGCGGCGCGTCCATCACGACGAAGCTGCGACCCTCACCTTCCCAACGGAAGTAACGGCGAAAACTCGCGTCGCTGCTGGCCGCAGTCAACGTGGCCGGGGGCACGGCGCCCCAGCCCTGATCTGCAAACAGGTTTGCCAACTGCTCATCGAGCCAAACTTTCAGGTGTTGCAAGCGTACATCTTGGTCAGGCATTGCAAGGGTCTCCGACGGCGCTAGCCGTCAAGCGGGTCATGCTTTATTATCCAGCATCTTTTTCAGACCATCGAGAGGCGTGCGGCCCACACCGCGGGCAGATGGCACGCAGGAAGCCCGGACTAATAAGATGGCATTGAAATCCCCCGCGTTTCGTAAAAAATTTCCGTTGTTGGTAACCGGCAGTCTGCTGGCTATGCAACCTCTGGCCAGTCAATTCGTTGTTGCCGCCGAGCAGTATGACTGCTCCGTCTCGGCTTCGGGTGGTTGGGCCTGTGCGCCCAAATCAACCGCTGCTGCGTTGCCGCCGCGCCCGGTGCATGACGGCAGTGCCGTCAGCGCCACTGGCGAAGCCGCGACCGAGACCGGTTCGGTTGCCGACACAGCGCCTAAAACGGCGCTGGTCACCGAAGCCAAGGGCCGCGGTCTGAAATCCCGTAGCGAAGACTTCAGTCACCTCGACTGGGTTCCGCGCGAGAAGCTCACCGCCGCCCAATTGGCCGAGACCGGGCCTTACTGCTCTGGTGCCTATATCGAACCGATTCGTCCTGGCATGAATGACAAGACGAACAAAAGCGATGCTCCGACCTTTATCGGCGCAAAAGCCTCGCGCTATAACACCGATGATCAAGTCGGTACGCTGGCCGGCGATGTCGTCCTGCGTCAGGGCAGCATGCAGGTCGAGTCCGACGAGGCCAGCCTGTATCAGGCCGAGAGCCGCGCCGAACTCAATGGCGATGTGCGCATCCGCGACAACGGCGCGCTGATCGTTGGCGACCACGCCGATGTGCAGCTCGACACCGGTGAAGCCAAAGTCGACAACGCCGAATACGTGATGCACAAATCGCGTATCCGCGGCAACGCGCTGTACGCCAAGCGTGCGGAAAACGCGATCATCCGCCTGAAGGACGGCACGTACACCACGTGCGAACCGAACAGCAACGCCTGGCAGCTCAAGGGCAACAACATCACCTTGAACCCGGCTACCGGTTTCGGTACCGCGACCAACGTGACGTTGCGCGTAAAAGACATTCCGATTCTGTACACGCCGTACATCTATTTCCCGATCGACGATCGTCGTCAGTCGGGCTTCCTGCCGCCGACCATCGGCAGCGGCAGCGATACCGGCTTCATGCTGGTGACCCCGTACTACTTCAACCTGGCACCGAATTACGACGCCACGTTGTACCCGCGCTACATGAGCAAGCGTGGCATGTTGGTGGAAGGCGAATTCCGTTACCTGACCAAGTCGAGTGAAGGTCAGTTCGGTGCGGCGTATCTCAATGACGAAGACGATGATCGCAAGCGTCAGTCCGACTACAACGAGACTCGCTACATGTACAACTGGCAGCACAAGGGCGGTCTGGACTCCCGCGTGCTCACCCAGGTTGACTACACCAAGATCAGCGATCCTTATTACTTCCAGGATCTGCAGACCGATCAGATTGGTGTGAAATCCGAAGACTTCGTCAATCAGCAGGGTTCGGTTACCTATCGTGGTGACAGCTACACGGCTCGGCTGAATGCTCAGCAGTACCAACTGGCTACCGTTTCGAACATCACACCGTATGGTCGTTTGCCGCAGATCACCTTCAACGGTCAACTGCCGTATCACCCGGAAGGCTTGAATTTCGATTACGAGACTGAGCTGGTCCGTTTCGACCGTGATCTGAGAAGTGGCACTTTTGTACAGGAAGACGGCGTTACAACCGAGTCGCGCCTGGACAACAACATTACGGGTCTGGCACGCGCCAATGGCGACCGCTTGAATCTCAAGCCGGGTGTCAGCCTGCCGATGAACTGGACTTATGGCTTCCTGAAGCCATCGCTGAAGTATCAGTACACCCAGTATCAGCTTGACCTGGACAACACCGGCAAATCGCAGATCGATGCGATGACTGCAGAGCAGAGAAAACTCAACGGTGAGTTCGACAGCAACCAGAACCGTGGTGTACCGATCGCCAGCATCGACGGCGGCCTGTACTTCGACCGCAATACCCAGTATTTCGGCAAAAACTACCGCCAGACCCTGGAACCACGCCTGTTCTATCTCTATGTACCTGAGGTCGACCAGGAAGATATTCCAGTGTTCGATACCAGCGAATACACCTTTAACTATGCATCGCTGTTCCGTGACAACCGCTTCTCCGGCTCCGACCGTGTCGGTGACGAGAACAAACTGTCGCTGGGCGTGACCAGCCGCTGGATCGAAGACGACGGTTTCGAACGTCAACGCATCAGTGTTGGTCAGGCGTTGTACTTCAAGGATCGCAAGGTTCAATTACCTGGCATCGCTTTCAACGATCGTGACGACGCGAAATCCAACGTTTCGCCATATGCACTGGAATACGAATACCGCTGGAACCGCGACTGGCGCACCACTGCCGACTACAACTGGGATCCGGACAGCCGCAGCCCGCGTTCCGGCAGTGCGATGTTCCACTACCAGCCTGAAGACAACCCGAACAAGGTTATCAACGCCGGCTATCGCTATCGCAACGACCAGGTTCGTTACGACCAGAACACCGGTAAATGGTCGGTGGGTGGTGGTGACTACGGCACTCCTGGCCAACCTGGCTACGTGAAGGACTACTACAAGATCCAGCAGCATGACTTCTCGGTCATCTGGCCGATCGTTCCGCAGTGGAACGCGATCAGCCGCTGGCAGTACGACTACAACCGCAACCGTACGCTGGAAGCCTTCGGTGGTTTCGAGTACGACAACTGCTGCTGGAAACTGCGCCTGATCAACCGTTACTGGGTTTCCTACGACGAGTTCAGTCAGGAAGCTCCGCAAAACGAAAAAGGCGACCATGGCGTCTTCCTCCAAATTGTTCTGAAGGGACTCGGCGGCCTCACCGGCGCCAAGGTAGAGAGCTTCCTCGACAAAGGCATTCAAGGTTATCGTGAACGTGAAGACCAAGCTTTCTGATTGTCTGCGCCCGCTGATGCTGGGCGCGCTGTTCCTGGGTACTGCGGCTAACGCCGCAGTTCAATCCATCGACAAAGTGGTAGCGATCGTCGACAACGATGTGGTCATGCAGAGCCAACTGGACCAGCGCGTCCACGAAGTGCAGCAGACCATCGCCAAGCGTGGCGGCGGTTTGCCGCCTCCTGGCGTGCTGGATCAACAGGTGCTTGAGCGCCTGATCGTCGAAAACCTGCAACTGCAGATTGGCGAGCGTTCCGGCATCCGCATCACCGATGAAGAATTGAACCAGGCAGTCGGTACCATTGCTCAGCGCAACAACATGACGGTTGAGCAGTTCCGTGCTGCTCTGGCTCGCGACGGCCTGTCCTACGACGATGCCCGTGACCAGATCAAACGCGAAATGGTCATCAGCCGTGTGCGTCAGCGTCGCGTGGCAGAACGCATTCAGGTCTCCGAACAGGAAGTGAAAAACTTCCTCGCCTCCGACCTGGGCAAAATGCAACTGTCCGAAGAACTGCACCTGGCCAACATCCTGATCCCGACGCCGGAAAGCGCCAACTCTGACGCGATTCAGAGTGCTGCCCGTCAGGCCATGGAGGTTTACCAGCAGCTCAAGCAAGGCGCTGACTTCGGCCAGATGGCCGTTGCCAAATCCGGCAGCGACAACGCTCTGGAAGGCGGCGACATGGGCTGGCGTAAAGCCGCGCAACTGCCACCGCCGTTCGACCGCGAGCTGAGCAGCATGGCCGTCGGCGACATCACTCAACCTGCACGCACACCGGGTGGTTTCATCATCCTCAAGCTGCTGGCCAAGCGTGGTGGCGAAGCGCAAATGCGTGACGAAGTGCATGTTCGTCACATTCTGGTGAAGCCAAGCCCGATTCGTGATGAAGCGAAAACCAAAGCGCTGGTTCAATCTTTGTATGAACGCATCGTGGCCGGTGAAGACTTCGCCACTCTGGCGAAAAACTACTCAGAAGACCCGGGCTCGGCGCTCAACGGCGGCGACCTGAACTGGATCGATCCGAATGCACTGGTTCCGGAGTTCCGCGAAGTGATGGCCAAGACCCCACAAGGTCAGCTGTCCAAGCCGTTCCAGACTCAATACGGCTGGCACGTTCTGGAAGTCCTTGGCCGTCGTGCCACTGACAGCACCGAACAAGCCCGCGAGCAGCAAGCCATGACCGTACTGCGTAACCGCAAATACGACGAAGAGCTGCAAACCTGGCTGCGTCAGATCCGTGACGAAGCGTACGTAGAGATCAAACTCCCTGGTGCAGACCAGGCAGCGCAGTGAAACCCAAGCGTTTCGCGCTGACACCCGGCGAACCAGCCGGCATCGGTCCCGACCTGTGCCTGCTGCTCGCCTCGCAAACCCAGCCACATCCCCTGATTGCCATCACCAGCCGCGACCTGCTCACCGAGCGGGCCGCGCAGCTGGGGCTGGCCGTCAACTTGCTGGATATCGGCCCGAATCACTGGCCGGACGCCCCGGCACCCGCAGGCAGCCTGTATGTCTGGGATACGCCGCTGAGCGCCCCCGTGGTTGCCGGGCAACTGGACAAGGCCAACGCTGCGTTCGTCCTCGAAACCCTGACCCGCGCCGGCAACGGCTGCCTCAACGGCGACTTCGCCGGGATGATTACCGCCCCTGTACACAAGGGCGTGATCAACGAGTCGGGCATCGCGTTCTCCGGACACACCGAATTCCTCGCCGACCTGACTCACACCGCCCAAGTGGTGATGATGCTCGCCACCCGTGGCTTGCGCGTGGCACTGGTCACCACTCACCTGCCCCTGCGCGAGATTGCCGATGCGATCACGCCAGAACGGCTGGAGCGGGTCACACGGATTCTGCACAGCGACCTGCAAAACAAATTCGGCATCGCCCAGCCACGTATCCTCGTCTGCGGACTCAACCCGCACGCCGGTGAAGGCGGCCACCTGGGCCATGAAGAAATCGACATCATTGAACCGACATTAGAGCGCCTGCGCGGCGAGGGCATGGACCTTCGTGGCCCGCTGCCTGCCGACACTCTGTTTACCCCCAAATATCTGGAGCACTGCGACGCAGTGCTGGCGATGTACCACGACCAGGGATTGCCTGTGCTCAAGTACAAAGGCTTCGGCGCTGCCGTCAACGTGACCCTTGGTCTGCCGATCATCCGCACGTCGGTCGATCACGGCACCGCCCTGGATCTGGCCGGCAGCGGCAAGATCGACACCGGCAGCCTGCAAGTCGCCCTGGAAACCGCCTACCAGATGGCCGAGACCCGTTTATGACCGAGCAATACCAACACAAGGCGCGCAAACGCTTTGGCCAGAACTTCCTGCACGATGCCGGCGTTATCGACCGTATCCTGCGTTCCATCAGCGCCAAGTCTGAAGACCGCCTGCTGGAAATCGGCCCGGGCCAGGGCGCCTTGACCGCCGGCCTGCTCAACTCCGGCGCGCAACTCGACGTAGTGGAGCTGGACAAGGATCTGATCCCGATCCTCAACCAGCAGTTTGCCGGCAAGAGCAATTTCAACCTGCATCAGGGCGATGCACTGAAGTTCGACTTCAACACGCTCAACGCCGCGCCGAACAGCCTGCGCGTGGTCGGCAACCTGCCGTACAACATCTCGACGCCGCTGATTTTTCACCTGCTGAACAACGCCGGCATCATTCGCGACATGCATTTCATGCTGCAGAAGGAAGTGGTCGAGCGTCTGGCCGCAGGCCCTGGCGGTGGTGACTGGGGTCGCCTGTCGATCATGGTTCAGTACCACTGCCGCGTAGAGCACCTGTTCAACGTTGGCCCGGGCGCGTTCAACCCGCCGCCGAAGGTCGACTCGGCGATCGTCCGCTTGGTGCCGCACGCGGTACTGCCGCACCCGGCCAAGGATCACAAGCTACTGGAGCGAGTCGTCCGCGAAGCGTTCAACCAGCGTCGTAAAACCTTGCGCAACACCCTCAAGCAATTGCTCAGCAACGCTGAAATCGAAGCCGCCGGCGTCGATGGCAGCCTGCGTCCGGAGCAACTGGATCTGGCCGCGTTCGTACGTCTGGCCGACCAGCTCGCGGTACAAGTCCCGGCCTCCCCCGCCGCCGACTGATAAACGATGAACGCTATCGGGCAGGACGCCACTCTGGTTTACTGCCCGATACTTGCCTAGACTGATTCCCCATCAGCTACGCCCCGCGTTCCGCTTCGTTTAAGGCCCCTTGCATGTCCGATTCCCGTTACCAGGTCGATGTCAGCGTCGTTACCCGCTATCTGGCAGACCAATCGCAACCCGAGCACGACCGCTTCGCCTTCGCCTACACCATCACTGTGCAGAACAATGGCGAGCAACCCGCACGCCTGATGTCACGGCATTGGGTGATCACCGATGGCGACGGCCATGTCGAAGAGGTGCGCGGCGCCGGCGTGGTGGGTCAGCAACCGTTGATCGATGCTGGCCAGAGTCATACCTACAGCAGCGGTACAGTGATGACCACCAAGGTCGGCACCATGCAGGGCACCTATGAAATGGTCGCCACTGACGGTAAACATTTCGACGCCATCATCAAACCTTTCCGCCTGGCGGTGCCAGGAGCCCTGCACTGATGGCAACGTATGCCGTTGGCGACCTGCAAGGCTGCCTCGAACCACTCAAGTGCCTGCTCAAGCAAGTAGCGTTCGACACGAAACTCGATCGGCTATGGCTGGTCGGTGATCTGGTCAATCGTGGCCCGCAGTCACTGGACACCCTGCGCTTTTTGTATGGCATGCGTGAATCGCTGGTCTGCGTGCTGGGCAACCACGATCTGCACCTGCTGGCTGCGGCTAAAAACATCGAGCGCCTGAAGAAGTCCGACACCCTGCGCGAGATTCTCGAAGCGCCGGACAGTGCCGAGCTGCTGGAATGGGTGCGCCAACAAAAGCTCATGCACTACGACGAGCAGCGCGATGTCGCCATGGTCCACGCCGGCATACCACCGCAATGGTCGCTGAGCCGCGCACTGAAGTGCGCCGCCGAAGTCGAATCGGCCCTGCGTGACGACAATCTGTTCCCTGCGTACCTCGACGGCATGTACGGCAACGACCCGGCGAAATGGGACAACGACCTTAAAGGCGTGACCCGCCTGCGCGTCATCACCAACTATTTCACGCGGATGCGCTTCTGCACTGCCGAAGGCAAGCTCGACCTGAAGAGCAAGGAAGGCCTCGACACCGCGCCCGCCGGTTACAAACCGTGGTTCCAGCATAAAGAGCGCAAGACGAAAGGTTTGCGAATCATCTTCGGCCACTGGGCGGCACTCGAAGGCAATATCCATGAGCCAGGTATCTCGGCGCTGGACACCGGTTGTGTCTGGGGCGGCAGCCTGACCCTGATGAATGTCGACAGCGGCGAACGGCTGTCATGCAAATGCGATGAACACGGCGGCCTCGCGCCAACTGTCGCACCACTTATCCCCCAAACTTCGCCAGTCAGCGCACCGCGTTAGACTGCGCTTTCAGCCGAGCAACAGGAACCCGCCATGAGCGAATTCAAACGAATCCCCCCGGAACAGGCCCAGGCCCTGCGTGAACAAGGTGCCGTCGTCGTCGACGTACGCGACCCGGCGACTTTCGCTGCCCTGCACATCAGCGGCTCGAAGCATCTGGACAATCATTCCCTGCACGCTTTCATTCAAGGCGCTGACCTTGATGCACCGACCGTGGTCGTCTGCTACCACGGCAACTCCAGCCAGGGTGCTGCGGCCTACCTGATCAGCCAAGGCTTCTCCGACGTTTACAGCATGGACGGCGGCTTCGAACTGTGGCGTACGACTTATCCTGCGGAAACTGCGCAAGGCACCGCCGAATAATTTTTTTGTCACGCGCAGGCCCCGGCTTCCGTGGGCCTGCGCGGGCAGACGAACGGTCTTGCCACAACTAATTACGTATCTCGCCTTTACCTCCCGAATTCCCAACTATCCTTAAGCCCAGGCCATCCAAATCAGGGGAGAGCCGGTACACCGGCGCACGGGTCATCGGGAGTGACTTTCACGATTGTCGATCGTGAAAGTGTTCTGGGGGGTAAACAAACAGCCGCCAAAACGGTTGTTTGCCAGCATCGACTGAGTGATCCGGCGTCGGCTCCACGTATCGAGCGAGGTGACGTCATGAGTATCTTTAGCCACTTCCAACAACGCTTCGAGTCCACACGCCAGGAAGAACTCTCACTGCAAGAGTACCTGGAGCTGTGCAAGAAAGACCGTAGCGCCTACGTTTCCGCTGCCGAGCGTCTGTTACTGGCCATCGGCGAGCCGGAACTGCTCGACACCTCGACCAACTCGAGGCTGTCACGCATCTTCTCCAACAAGGTGATCCGTCGCTATCCGGCCTTTGAAGACTTCCACGGGATGGAAGAATGCATTGACCAGATCGTCTCGTATTTCCGCCATGCCGCCCAAGGCCTGGAAGAGAAGAAACAGATCCTTTATCTGCTCGGCCCTGTCGGCGGTGGTAAATCGTCTTTGGCCGAGAAGCTGAAACAACTGATTGAAAAAGTGCCCTTCTATGCGATCAAGGGCTCGCCGGTATTCGAATCGCCACTGGGTCTGTTCAACGCCACCGAAGATGGCGCGATCCTCGAAGAAGACTTCGGTATCCCACGGCGCTACCTGAACACCATCATGTCGCCATGGGCGACCAAACGCCTGGCCGAATTCGGTGGCGACATCAGCCAGTTCCGCGTGGTCAAACTGTATCCGTCGATCCTCAACCAGATCGCCGTCGCCAAGACCGAACCGGGTGACGAGAACAATCAGGACATTTCCGCCCTGGTCGGTAAAGTCGACATCCGCAAACTCGAGGAATACCCACAGAACGACGCCGACGCCTACAGCTACTCCGGTGCGCTGTGCCGGGCCAACCAGGGCCTGATGGAATTCGTCGAAATGTTCAAGGCACCGATCAAGGTGCTCCACCCGTTGCTGACCGCGACTCAGGAAGGCAACTACAACAGTACCGAAGGCCTCGGCGCGATTCCGTTCACCGGGATCCTGCTCGCCCACTCCAACGAATCGGAATGGCACACCTTCCGCAACAACAAGAACAACGAAGCGTTCATCGACCGGATCTACATCGTCAAAGTGCCGTACTGCCTGCGCGTCAGTGACGAAGTGAAGATCTACGACAAACTGCTGTTCAACAGCTCCCTGGCCAAGGCGCATTGCGCGCCGGATACCTTGAAAATGCTGGCGCAGTTCACTGTCCTGTCACGCCTCAAGGAGCCGGAAAACTCCAACATCTATTCGAAAATGCGCGTCTACGACGGTGAGAACCTCAAGGACACCGATCCGAAGGCCAAGTCGATTCAGGAATACCGCGACTCGGCAGGTGTTGACGAAGGCATGAACGGTCTGTCGACCCGCTTCGCGTTCAAGATCCTCTCCAAGGTCTTCAACTTCGATCCGCATGAAATCGCCGCCAACCCGGTGCACCTGCTCTATGTGCTGGAACAGCAGATCGAACAGGAACAGTTCCAGGCCGAAACCCGCGAGCGCTATCTGCGCTACCTCAAGGAATACCTGGCACCGCGTTATATCGAATTCATCGGCAAGGAGATCCAGACCGCGTACCTCGAGTCTTACAGCGAGTACGGCCAGAACATTTTCGACCGCTACGTGCTGTACGCCGACTTCTGGATTCAGGATCAGGAATACCGCGACCCGGAAACCGGCGAGATCCTCAACCGCGTCGCGCTGAACGAAGAACTGGAGAAAATCGAGAAACCGGCCGGCATCAGCAATCCGAAGGATTTCCGCAACGAGATCGTCAATTTCGTATTGCGCGCACGGGCCAACAACAACGGCAAGAACCCGACCTGGCTCAGCTACGAAAAACTGCGGGTGGTCATCGAGAAGAAAATGTTCTCCAACACCGAGGATCTGCTGCCGGTCATCAGCTTCAACGCCAAGGCCAGCAAGGAGGACCAACAGAAGCACAACGATTTCGTCACTCGCATGGTCGAACGTGGCTATACCGACAAACAGGTACGACTGCTGTCCGAATGGTACCTACGGGTCCGGAAGTCGCAGTGAAGCAGCAGCAAGCTTCCAGCTACGAGCTGCAAGAACAAAGCGCGTAACCCACTGATGCCCGGGAACCTGCTTTTACTTGCAGCTTGAGGCTCACAACTTGAAGCTGCCCGGAGGGCTTCCTATGAGTTATGTGATCGACCGACGTCTCAATGGCAAGAACAAGAGCACGGTGAACCGCCAGCGTTTCCTGCGGCGCTACCGTGACCACATCAAAAAGGCTGTCGAAGAGGCGGTCAGCCGGCGTTCCATTACCGATATGGAGCACGGCGAACAGATCAGCATTCCCGGTCGCGACATCGACGAACCGGTGCTTCACCATGGTCGCGGCGGCAAGCAAACCGTGGTTCATCCCGGCAACAAGGAATTCACCGCCGGCGAGCATATTGCCCGCCCACCGGGAGGTGGTGGTGGACGCGGTCCCGGCAAGGCCGGCAATTCCGGCGAGGGCATGGACGAGTTCGTCTTCCAGATCACCCAGGAAGAATTTCTCGAATTCATGTTCGAAGACCTTGAGCTGCCGAACCTGGTCAAGCGCAACCTCAGCGGCACCGACACCTTCAAAACCGTGCGCGCCGGCATCAGCAATGAAGGCAACCCGTCACGGATCAACATCATCCGCACCCTGCGTTCGGCCCACGCACGGCGCATTGCGCTGTCCGGCAGCAGCCGCGCCAAACTGCGCGAAGTCAAAGAAGAACTTGAACGTCTGAGACGCGAAGAGCCAGACAACTTCGGCGATATTCAAGAACTCGAGGCGGAAATCGAAAAACTCAGCGCGCGCATCCATCGCGTGCCGTTCCTCGACACCTTCGACTTGAAATACAACCTGCTGATCAAACAGCCAAACCCCAGTTCGAAAGCGGTGATGTTCTGCCTGATGGACGTTTCCGGCTCCATGACCCAGGCGACCAAGGACATCGCCAAACGCTTTTTCATCCTGTTGTACCTGTTCCTGAAAAGGAATTACGACAAGATCGACGTCGTGTTCATCCGTCACCACACCAGTGCCCGGGAAGTCGATGAAGAGGAGTTTTTCTACTCGCGGGAAACCGGCGGCACCATCGTTTCCAGTGCCCTGAAACTGATGCAGGAGATCATGGCCGAGCGTTACCCGAGCAACGAGTGGAACATCTACGCAGCCCAGGCTTCCGACGGCGACAACTGGAACGACGACTCGCCAATCTGCCGCGACATCCTGATCAACCAGATCATGCCATTTGTGCAGTACTACACTTACGTGGAGATCACCCCGCGCGAACATCAGGCTTTGTGGTACGAGTACGAACGCATCGCCGAAGCCTTTTCTGACACGTTTGCCCAGCAGCAACTGGTCTCGGCCGGAGATATCTATCCGGTCTTCCGTGAACTCTTCCAGCGCAGGTTAGTGACATGACCGCCAAAGAGCAGAAGCGCCAACCCATTTCCACCGGCTCCGAATGGACGTTCGAGCTGATCCAGACCTACGACCGCGAAATCGCCCGTATCGCGGCCCGCTATGCGCTGGATACCTACCCCAACCAGATTGAAGTGATTACCGCCGAGCAGATGATGGATGCGTACGCCTCGGTGGGTATGCCGCTGGGTTACCACCACTGGTCCTACGGTAAACACTTCCTCAGCACCGAAAAGTCCTACAGCCGTGGACAGATGGGTCTGGCCTATGAAATCGTGATCAACTCCGACCCGTGCATTGCCTATCTGATGGAAGAAAACACCATCTGCATGCAGGCCCTGGTGGTGGCGCACGCGTGCTATGGCCACAACAGTTTCTTCAAGGGCAACTACCTGTTCCGCACTTGGACCGATGCCAGCTCGATCATCGATTACCTGGTGTTTGCCAAGCAGTACATCATGCAGTGCGAAGAGCGCCACGGCATCGACGCGGTGGAAGACCTGCTCGACTCCTGCCATGCGCTGATGAACTACGGCGTCGATCGCTACAAGCGTCCGTATCCGATTTCCGCCGAAGAGGAGCGCCGGCGGCAGAAGGATCGCGAAGAGCACCTGCAGAAGCAGATCAACGATCTGTGGCGCACCATTCCCAAAGGCGCGGACAAGTACAGCGACAGGGACAACGCACGCTTCCCGGCCGAGCCACAGGAAAACATTCTGTACTTCATCGAGAAACACGCGCCGCTGCTCGAGCCATGGCAGCGCGAGATCGTGCGGATCGTGCGCAAGATCGCTCAGTATTTCTATCCACAACGCCAGACCCAGGTAATGAACGAAGGCTGGGCAACGTTCTGGCACTACACGCTGATGAACGACCTGTACGACGAAGGGCTGGTCACCGACGGCTTCATGATGGAGTTCCTGACGTCGCACACCAGCGTGGTGTTCCAGCCGGGTTTCGACAGCCCTTACTACAGCGGCATCAATCCCTATGCATTGGGCTTCGCCATGTACCGCGACATTCGGCGCATGTGTGAAGAACCTACCGAAGAAGATCGTCACTGGTTCCCGGAAATTGCCGGGAGCGACTGGCTGTCGACCATCAAATTCGCCATGAGCAGCTTCAAGGATGAGAGTTTCATCCTGCAGTATCTGTCGCCGAAGGTGATCCGTGACCTGAAACTGTTCAGCATCATGGATGACGATCAGAAGGACGACTTGTTGGTGCCTGCGATTCATGACGAGCCCGGCTACCGGATCATCCGCGAAACTCTGGCCGCGCAATACAACCTCGGCAACCGCGAGCCGAACGTGCAGATCTACAGCATTGATCGGCGCGGGGACCGTTCACTGACCTTGCGTCACCAACAGCACGACCGCAAACCATTGGGCGATTCCACCGAAGAAGTGCTCAAACACTTGCATCGCCTGTGGGGCTTCGACATTCACCTGGAAACCCTGCAAGGCGACCAGATCATGAAAACCCATCACGTTCCGCCACGCAGTGAACACAGCGAAGGGGATTACGGTCGGCTCGACCTCGCAGTCATTCATCTTTGAAACGGTTCTGGCCTCCGAAAGTCCGACGCAAGGGTTATCCTGTCGGGCTAACGGAGGTTTTTTATGCAGATTTTCAAGGTTGGCGGCGCGGTCCGTGATCGCTTGCTGGGCAAACCGGTCACGGACATTGATTGGGTGGTGGTCGGAGCCACCACGGAGGAGATGCTCGCCCAGGGTTATCGCCCGGTCGGTGCGGATTTCCCGGTGTTTCTTCACCCAAAAAGCGGCGAGGAATACGCCCTTGCCCGCACCGAGCGCAAAAGCGGGCGCGGTTATGGTGGCTTCACCTTTCACGCCAGCCCCGAAGTCACGCTTGAAGAAGACCTGATCCGCCGCGATCTGACCATCAACGCCATGGCTGAGGACGACCAGCAGAATCTGACCGATCCGTACCATGGCCAGCGCGATCTCGATGCTCGCATCCTGCGCCACGTATCACCGGCGTTTGCCGAAGATCCCCTCCGAGTATTGCGCGTAGCCCGTTTCGCCGCGCGCTATGCCGAACTCGGTTTCACGGTCGCGCCAGAGACGCTGGAATTAATGCGGCAGCTCAGCGAGTCCGGCGAACTGGAGGCGTTGACCGCAGAACGCAGCTGGAAGGAAATCTCCCGCGCATTGATGGAAGATCAACCGCAGGTATTTATCCAAGTGCTTCGCGACTGTGGAGCGCTCAAGGTACTGATGCCAGAGGTCGACGCGCTGTTTGGTGTGCCGCAACCGGAAGCGCATCATCCGGAAATCGACACTGGCGTCCACACACTCAGCGTGCTCGAGCAGTCGGCGCTGCATAAACAACCGCTGACGGTACGTTGGGCCTGCCTGCTGCATGACCTAGGCAAAGGCCTCACACCGGAAGAAGAGTGGCCACGGCATATCGCTCATGAGCACACCGGACTGAAACTGATCAAAGCCGTAAACGAACGCTTCAAGGCGCCGAAGGATTGCCAGGAGTTGGCGCTATTGGTTGGCAAGTACCACACCCATGGCCACCGGGCGCTGGAGTTGAAGGCTTCAACGTTGCTGGAGTTGTTGCAGAGTTTTGATGTGTATCGTCGACCGCAGCGGTTTGAGGAGTTTATCGTCGCATGCGAAATGGACGCCCGAGGCCGCAAAGGGCTGGAACAGAGAAGTTATCCACAGGCGGATTATTTGCGCGGCGCTGCCAAGGTTGCGCGTGAAGTCGCGGTGCAACCGTTGCTGGAGAAGGGATTCAAAGGCCCGGAGCTGGGAGAAGCGCTCAAGCGTGAGCGACTGAAGGCGCTGAAAGCCTACAAAGACGCGGCGTCCGCTTGAAAAGCTTCGCGAGCAGGCTCGCTCCCACATTTTGGAATGCATTTCCCTGTGGGAGCGAGCCTGCTCGCGAAGACGTCAGTCGATCTAAAGCAAATCTGAAGGCGTGAGCCGCTGCCCGCGCCACTCGAACGCTACTGGCGCCAATACCTGATCAATCTGCGCCTCAGCCCACAACGTCGCGAAGCTTTTTCCCACACCCGGATGCACGCGATCCGGCGCAATCAGCGACAACGGCCACAGCACAAAAGCATTTTTCAGAATCTCGGCACGCGGCAGAACCAAACCGTCGAAATTCCCCGCCAGTTCGCCATACAGCAGCACGTCGATATCCAGCGGCAACCCCTTACGATCCGGCGCATAGCGGCCGTTATCCGCCTCGATGAATTTCAAGCGTCGATCCAGTTCCATCAACGGCAGATCGGTAAACGCCGACACCACAAAGTTGAAGAACGGCCCGCTCTTGATCCCCACAGGTGCGCTCTCGAACACCGCCGAACAGCGGATATCCACCAGAAATGTCGCCAAAGCGTCGAGTCCGGCACGCAAATGGGTTTCGCGCTCGATATTGCTACCGAGCCCGAGGTAGACCTGAGTCAGCGACATCCGCGCTCGATCTCCACACCCACGCCGCCCTTGGCAGCCGGAACGGCGCCAGGCTTGGTCAGCTTCAGACGCACCCACGTGATCTTGAATTCGCTCATCAGCACTTCAACCAGACGTTCGGCAAAGGTCTCGACCAGTTGAAACTGCGCCTGCTCGGCAAAAGCCTGAATCCGCGTGGAAACGCTAGCGTAGTCGAGCGCCAGGGTCAGGTCGTCACCGGCGGCGGCCGGGCGATTGTCCCAGGCGAAGCTCAGATCAAGTCGCAAGCACTGTCGGATGCCGCGCTCCCAGTCGTAGGCACCAATGACGGTGTCGACTTCCAGGCCCTCGATAAACACTCTGTCCAAGCACTTCTCTCCGCTGCACGACAAGGGCGCAATGCGCCGTTAGAATCAGGGCGTCCTCGCCCGGAATAGTTAGCATGTTTTGGTTACTGGCGACTTTCGCCTACCTGCTCGGCTCGCTGTCCTTCGCCATTTTGCTCAGCCGCCTGACCGGAAATCCGGATCCGCGAATGAGTGGCTCGGGCAATGCCGGTGCCACCAACATGCTGCGCTTGGCCGGTCGCAAACTGGCGATCCTGACCCTGCTGGGTGATCTGTGCAAAGGCCTGGTGCCGGTGCTGATCGCCTCGGCTGTCGGCCTTTCGCTGCAGGATCAGGCGTGGATCGGCGTGTGCGCCGTGATCGGTCACCTGTTCCCGCTGTATTTCCGCTTCCGTGGTGGCAAAGGTGTTGCCACCGCTGCCGGCATGCTGCTGGGCCTGTATCCACCCGCCGCGCTGCTGGCCGTGTGCGCCTGGCTGCTGACGTTCTACCTGACCCGTACCAGCTCGCTGGCCGCGCTGATTGCCACGCCGCTGACCCTGCCGTTGCTGGCCTGGCAGGAACCGGAGGCGCTGTTGCCAATGAGCGCGCTAACACTGCTGATCGTCTGGCGCCACCGCGGCAATCTACGCGACCTGTTTGCCGGGCGCGAACGGCATTTTTAAATACCGCCCATGAGCGCCACTCATCACAACGGCGACAATTGCTCCATTGGCCAGCGCGCCTGCACGCTGATTGCCAGACTTTCCTGCTGACCGGCCTGCAAGCGCTGGCAACCGGCAAACGCGATCATCGCGCCGTTGTCGGTGCAGAACTCGGGACGGGCGTAGAACACATCACCCTTCATATCGCCGAGCATCTTTTCCAGCGAAACGCGCAAGGCCTTGTTGGCACTGACGCCGCCAGCGATCACCAGACGCTTCATGCCGGCCTGTTTCAGGGCACGCTTGCACTTGATGGTCAAAGTCTCCACCACGGCCTGCTGGAACGCCAGCGCGATGTCGCAACGGGCTTGCTCGTTGTCGTCCCCGGCGCTGACGCACTGCTGCCAAGCGTTGAGCGCAGAGGTTTTCAGACCACTGAAGCTGAATTGCAGACCCGGGCGATCGCACATCGGACGCGGAAAGGTAAAACGTCCTGCAACGCCCTTCTCCGCCAACTTGGCAATTTCCGGCCCGCCCGGATAATTCAGACCCATCATCTTCGCGGTTTTGTCGAATGCTTCGCCCGCAGCGTCGTCGAGTGTCTCGCCGAGCAAGGCGTATTGGCCGATACCATCGACCTGAACCAGTTGCGTATGACCGCCCGAAACCAACAAAGCGACGAACGGGAATTCCGGCGGTTTTGGCTCCAGCATCGGTGCGAGCAAATGCCCTTCCATGTGGTGCACGCCGAGCGCTGGAATGCCCCAGGCAAACGCCAGCGCCTGAGCGCAGGAAGCACCGACCAACAGCGCGCCAACCAGGCCAGGACCCGCGGTATAGGCGATCGCATCGATCTCTGTCGGCACACAGTCAGCCTCGGCCAACACCTGACGAATCAAGGGCAGCATGCGTTTGACGTGATCACGCGAGGCCAGCTCCGGCACTACACCGCCATAGGCCCGGTGCAGGTCGATCTGGCTGAACAGCGCGTCGGCCAGCAGGCCGCGTTCACTGTCATATAATGCGACGCCGGTTTCGTCGCAGGAGGTTTCTAATCCCAGTACTAGCATGGGTTTGCGCCTTGTTTAGGCTGAATTCGAAGGCGCGCATAATAGTCGCCGCGCGATGCCCCGACCAGCGGTTTTCGATCAGAGGCTTTGCATTCCGAGCGATGAGGGGTTAACATCCGCAACCCTTAAAAACCGACGTCTTCAAGTGCTCTTTTGCCGCGAGGATGTTGACCCCGGTAATGAATGAAGGTAGCTCTGGATGCCAGCCGTCAAAGTTAAAGAGAACGAACCCTTCGACGTAGCTCTGCGTCGTTTCAAGCGCTCCTGCGAAAAAGCCGGTGTACTGGCTGAAGTTCGTAGCCGCGAATTTTACGAGAAGCCAACTTCTGAGCGTAAGCGCAAAGCAGCAGCCGCTGTTAAGCGTCACGCCAAGAAAGTTCAGCGCGAACAGCGCCGCGCCGTTCGTCTGTACTAATACACAGACGTTCGTAGCAAGCTTCTTGCCTAAGCCCGGCTCTCAGCCGGGCTAATGGCATTTGCGTAAAACGCTTGATGCTTCACCGTCGAAGCCGCACACGCGACCGAGACAAATCTGCTTCACGCGTCAGACCTGGCTCTTTTGCCAGCGGTGCACGTCTTTTCTGACGAGCCTTTCAAGGCTACTGACGAGCACACCCACTGATTCCTCTTACGACGATCAGCCCAAGGCACCTGCATGCGTGCCCGCTTTATTGAGCTATCCGAGGCCCTTTACCGGCCGCCAGCGGATTCAGCGCAACACTTTCAAATAGTCGAAGGCTGATGAGTACTAACGTCAGTGGATTTTCGGCAGATACACTTCCCGACAGCGATTACGCAGACGACACCGGTCGAGCCGCATATTTTGCGCGCTTCAAACAATGACCCGCGTTCGGCAGCATTTCGCATCGGACTTATTACAGCGCAGACAACGAGTACGCCATGGCCGGGCTGATTCCCCAGAGCTTCATTGACGACCTGCTGAACCGCACCGACATCGTCGACGTGGTCAGTTCGCGCGTGCAATTGAAGAAGGCCGGCAAGAACTACACCGCCTGTTGCCCGTTTCACAAAGAGAAAACCCCGTCCTTCAGCGTCAGCCCCGACAAGCAGTTTTATTATTGCTTCGGCTGCGGCGCCGGCGGCAACGCCCTCGGCTTTCTCATGGATCACGACAACCTGGATTTCCCCCAGGCCGTCGAGGATCTGGCCAAAGCCGCCGGCATGGAAATCCCCCGCGAAGAAAGCGGCCGCGAGCGCAAGCCACGGCAACCGACCGATTCGCCGCTCTACCCGCTGCTCACCGCTGCCGCTGACTTCTACAAGCAGGCGCTCAAGAGCCATCCCGCCCGCAAGGCTGCCGTGGATTACCTCAAGGGCCGCGGCCTGACCGGCGAAATCGCCCGCGATTTCGGCCTCGGTTTCGCGCCGCCGGGCTGGGACAACCTGTTCAAACACTTGAGCAGCGACACGCTTCAGCAAAAAGCCATGATCGACGCCGGCCTGCTGATCGAGAACGCCGAAACCGGCAAACGCTATGACCGCTTCCGCGATCGCGTAATGTTCCCGATCCGCGATACCCGTGGCCGAATCATCGCTTTCGGCGGCCGCGTTCTCGGCGACGACAAGCCGAAATACCTGAACTCACCGGAAACCCCGGTCTTCCATAAAGGCCAGGAACTCTATGGCCTCTACGAAGCGCGCAAGAACAACCGCAACCTCGACGAAATCATTGTCGTTGAGGGTTACATGGACGTCATCGCCCTCGCCCAACAAGGCCTGAAGAATGCCGTCGCGACGCTGGGCACAGCGACCAGCGAAGAACATTTGAAGCGCCTGTTCCGCGTAGTGCCGAACGTGCTGTTTTGCTTCGACGGTGACCAGGCCGGCCGCAACGCTGCATGGCGCGCACTGGAAGCAACGCTTTCAAGCCTGCAGGACGGGCGTCGTGCACGCTTCCTGTTTCTGCCCGAAGGCGAAGACCCGGACACCCTGGTGCGCGCCGAAGGCACTGACGCCTTCAAGGCACGAATCAATCAGCACGCTCAGCCGCTGGCGGACTATTTCTTCCAGCAACTGACCGAAGAAGCCGACCCGCGCTCGCTCGAAGGCAAGGCGCACATGGCCACCCTCGCGGCCCCGCTGATCGACAAAGTACCGGGCGCCAACCTGCGCATCCTGATGCGTCAACGCCTGACCGAAATTACTGGTCTGAGCAGTGAAACCGTCAGTCAGCTCGCACAAAGTGCGCCGCAGGAAGCGCCGCCCGCCTACGATCCGGGCATCGATTACGACGCAATGCCGGACTACAGCGACTACCATCAGCCGCAGGCACAGGACCTGTATGTGCCGCAGCAGGAATGGACGCCGAAAAAACCCGGCGCGGGCGGCAAGAAGTGGGACAAGAAGCCCTGGGACAAGAACGGCAAACGCGGCGGCGATCGTGACCAACAACGCCCGCGCACGCCGATCGGCGTCGAATCGCCAACCCTGACCGCCCTTCGCACATTGCTCCATTACCCGCAATTGGCCAAGCGCGTTGAAGACGCCGGACACATTGCGGACGAAAATCAGACCAACGCCCAGTTGCTTGTGGCGTTGCTCGAAGCCGTACAGAAGAATCCCAAGCTAAACTCATTTCAGTTGATCGCGCGATGGCACGGCACTGAACAGGGTCGCCTGCTCAAGGCACTGGCAGAAAAGGAGTGGCTGATTGACGGAGATAACCTTGAACAACAGTTTTTCGACACCATTACTAGCTTGTCAGCCCGCCAACGCGAGCGAAATCTGGAACAGTTGCTCAGGAAAGCGCGTCAAAGCGAACTGAGCATTGAAGAGAAAAACCAACTGCGCGACCTATTAAGTCGCAATGTTTCCGCATCAAACCCGACCTCAACTGGCGCGTGAGGTCATAGCTCAGGTATAATCCTCGGCTTGTTTTTTGCCCGCCAAGACCTTCAGTGGATAGGGTGTTATGTCCGGAAAAGCGCAACAGCAGTCTCGTATTATTGAGTTGATCAAACTGGGTCGTGAGCAGAAGTATCTGACTTACGCCGAGGTCAACGACCACCTGCCCGAGGATATTTCAGATCCAGAGCAGGTGGAAGACATCATCCGCATGATTAACGACATGGGGATCCCCGTACACGAGAGTGCTCCGGATGCGGACGCCCTTATGTTGGCCGACGCCGATACCGACGAGGCCGCTGCGGAAGAAGCAGCCGCCGCGTTGGCCGCGGTGGAGACCGATATCGGTCGCACCACTGACCCAGTGCGCATGTACATGCGTGAAATGGGTACGGTCGAGCTTCTGACTCGTGAAGGCGAAATCGAAATCGCCAAGCGTATCGAAGAGGGCATCCGTGAAGTGATGAGCGCAATCGCGCACTTCCCTGGCACGGTTGACCACATTCTCTCCGAGTACACCCGCGTCACCACCGAAGGTGGTCGCCTGTCCGACGTCCTGAGCGGTTACATCGACCCGGACGACGGCATTGCGCCGCCTGCCGAAGTGCCGCCGCCTGTCGAAGCGAAAGTGGCGAAAGCCGACGACGACACCGACGACGATGAAGCTGAATCTTCCGATGACGAAGAAGAAGCCGAAAGCGGTCCGGATCCGGTCATCGCTGCCCAGCGCTTTGGCGCCGTGGCTGATCAGATGGAAGTCACTCGCAAGGCCCTGAAAAAGCACGGTCGCAGCAACAAGGCAGCGATTGCCGAGTTGCTGGCACTGGCCGAGCTGTTCATGCCGATCAAACTGGTTCCGAAGCAATTCGAAGGCCTGGTCGAGCGTGTTCGCGGTGCCCTGGATCGTCTGCGTCAGCAAGAGCGCGCGATCATGCAACTGTGTGTACGTGATGCACGTATGCCACGCGCCGATTTCCTGCGTCAGTTCCCGAGCAACGAAGTCGACGAAAGCTGGTCCGACGCCCTGGCCAAAGGCAAGAGCAAGTACGCCGAGGCCATTGGTCGCGTGCAGCCGGACATCATTCGTTGCCAGCAGAAACTGATCGCGCTGGAAACCGAAACCGGTCTGACCATCGCAGAAATCAAGGACATCAACCGTCGCATGTCGATCGGTGAGGCCAAGGCCCGCCGCGCGAAGAAAGAGATGGTTGAAGCCAACTTGCGTCTGGTGATCTCGATCGCCAAGAAGTACACCAACCGCGGTCTGCAATTCCTCGATCTGATCCAGGAAGGCAACATCGGTCTGATGAAAGCGGTAGACAAGTTCGAATACCGTCGTGGTTACAAGTTCTCGACTTATGCCACCTGGTGGATCCGTCAGGCGATCACTCGCTCGATCGCCGACCAGGCCCGCACCATCCGTATTCCGGTGCACATGATCGAGACGATCAACAAGCTCAACCGTATTTCCCGGCAGATGTTGCAGGAAATGGGTCGCGAACCGACCCCGGAAGAGCTGGGCGAACGCATGGAAATGCCTGAGGACAAGATCCGCAAGGTATTGAAGATCGCTAAAGAACCGATCTCCATGGAAACGCCGATCGGTGATGACGAAGACTCCCATCTGGGTGACTTCATCGAGGACTCGACCATGCAGTCGCCAATCGATGTCGCCACTGTTGAGAGCCTGAAAGAAGCGACTCGCGAAGTGCTGTCCGGCCTCACTGCCCGTGAAGCCAAAGTACTGCGCATGCGTTTCGGTATCGACATGAACACCGACCACACACTCGAAGAAGTGGGCAAACAGTTTGACGTAACGCGTGAGCGGATCCGTCAGATCGAAGCCAAGGCGCTGCGCAAGCTGCGCCACCCGACGCGAAGCGAGCATCTGCGCTCCTTCCTCGACGAGTGATACCAGAACCCCCGGCCCAGGCCGGGGGTTTTGTTTATATGGCAGATTAAATCCTTCGCAACGCCCCTCCCCCGCATACCCCGTCTACACTCGAAACAATCATCCCCGAGCCATAACGAGAGCGTTATGCCCAGATTGGCGTCCGTGCTTTTTTTGCTGTCACTGATGATCTGGACCGCAACGGCTGACGCGCTGACTCTGACCGATGAAGAACGTAGCTGGCTGGCGGCTCACCCGGATTTGCGCCTGGGTGTCGATGCATCGTGGCCGCCCTTTGAGTTTCGCGACGATCAGAGCCGCTACCAGGGCCTCGCTGCCGACTATATCGACGTGATTCGCCAACGCCTGGCAATCAAGTTGACCCCCATTGAGCCAGTGAGCTGGACGGTGGTGCTGGAGCAGGTCAAATCGGGCAAAATCGATCTTCTACCCGGGATCATGTCCACCCCTGAGCGCCAGACCTACCTGTCGTTCACCCGCCCTTATCTTGATTTCCCGATTGTCATCCTTGCCCACATCGGCGGCGCGCAACCGCGCAAGCTCGACGACCTGTACGGTTTGAAAATCGCCGTGGTGGAAAACTATGCGCCCCACGAACTGCTGCGCACCCACCACCCCGATCTGAATCTGGTGGCCATGCCCAATGTCAGTTCGGCGCTGCAGGCGTTGGCGACCGACGAAGTGGACGCCGTGGTCGGCGACCTCGCTTCGAGTGTCTGGAGCCTGCGCCAGCTCAAGCTCGACGGCCTGTACGTCAGTGGCGAAACCCCGTATCGCTACCAACTGGCAATGGCCGTGCCCCGCGATAACAAGGTACTGGTGGGGATTCTCGACAAAGTGCTCGCGGACATGAGCCCTGATGAAATCAGCAGCATTCAGGAGCACTGGGTCGGCAACGTCCTTGATCATCGAACATTCTGGTCAGATTTGTTGATCTACGGATTGCCAGGACTGTTGCTGCTGATGACGATCCTCGCCGTGGTGATCCGCATCAACCGCCGCCTGAGCTCGGAAATCGCCCGACGTATCGACCTCGAACAGGAACTGCGCAGCAGCGAATATCACTATCGCGGCCTGGTAGAGAGCCTGTCGGCCATCGCCTGGGAAGCGCGGATAAGCGACTTCACCTACAGCTATGTGTCGCCCCACGCCGAAGATCTGCTCGGCTACCCCCAATCCCATTGGCTGATCCCCGGCTTCTGGCACAACATCATTCACCCGGCCGATCTGACCCGTACGCAGAGCTACTGCAAGGAGGCCCTGCGCGAGGGCCGTGATCACATCGTCGACTATCGGGTGATCACCGCCGATGGTCGCTGCTTGTGGGTGCGCGACATCGTCAGCCTGATCGAACATGGTCATGAGCCGGTGATGCGCGGCCTGATGATCGACATCAGCGAAATCAAGCGCACTGAAGAAGCACTGCAGCTCTCGGAGCAAAAATTCGCTTCGGTTTTCCAGCAATGCCCGGACATTCTGGTGATTGCACGGCTGTCCGACGGTTGCCTGCTGGAGGTCAACGAAGCGTTTGAAGAACAGATCGGGCTGAAAGCCGAGGAAGTCCTTGGCCAAACGGCGACCGACCTGAATATCTGGGGCATTCCCGGCGTCGGTCCGGGACTTCTGCAACGTTTGCAGGCGGGCAGCATTCGCAACCTGGAGATGCCCTTTCGCCGCAACAATGGCCAGTTGTTCACCGGTCTGATCTCCGCCGAGCCCTTCGATCTGGACACCACGCCAGCGCTGGTGGTCGTTGTACGTGACATCACCCAGCTCAAGGAAACCCAGCAGCAGCTGCAAACCTCCGAAGAGAAATTCGCCAAAGCCTTCCATGCCTCGCCAGATGGTTTGTTGTTATCACGCCAGAGCGATGGCCTGCTGCTGGAGGTCAACGAAGGTTTCAGCCGCATCACCGGTTTCAATAGCGCCATGTCGGTGGATCGCTCGGCACTGGACCTGGGAATCTGGGTCAACCTCAACGAGCGTAAACAGATGCTCGACCTGCTGCATCGCGATGGCTTCGTCCGTGACTTCACCTGCCATATCCGTCGCAGTGACGGGCAGATTCGCCTCTGCGAAGTCTCCAGCCGTCCGCTGCCGATCGGTGAAGAAGACTGCATGCTGACCATCGCCCGCGACATCACCGAGCGTCATCTGATGCAGGAAAAACTGCAACAGGCCGCCACCGTGTTCGAAAGCACCGCTGAAGGTGTATTGATCACCGACACCCAACAGCACATCAGTGCGGTCAACCGCGCCTTCACCGAGATTACCGGTTACAGCGAAAGCGAAGCGCTCGGCCATACACCGCGCTTGCTCGCCTCCGGCCTGCATGACAGCGCGTTCTACGCGGCAATGTGGCACCAGTTGACCGACGAAGGTCACTGGCAGGGCGAGATCTCCAACCGGCGCAAGAACGGCGAGTTGTACCCGAGCTGGCTGACCATCAGTGCCGTACGCAATCGCGACAAGTTCATTACTCACTTTGTCGCGGTGTTTGCCGACATCTCCAGTCTCAAGCATGCACAAGCCAAACTCGACTATCAGGCACACCACGACCCGCTCACCGGCCTGCCGAACCGCACACTATTCGAAAACCGCCTGTTGATGGCACTGAACAGTCAGCAGGAAAACGGCGGTCAGGGCGCCGTGCTGTTTCTCGATCTCGACCGCTTCAAACACATCAATGATAGCCTCGGTCACCCGGTCGGCGACCTGCTGCTCAAGGGCATCGCCGTGCGCCTGAAAGAGCAACTGCGCGACATCGATACCGTGGCGCGCCTGGGCGGTGACGAATTCATCATTCTGCTGCCCGGCCTGCAACAGGCCAGCGATGCCGACAACATCGCCACCAAACTGCTCAACTGCTTTGGTGCGCCGTTCCAGGCTGGCGAACATGAGTTCTTCATCAGCGCCAGTATTGGCACCAGCCTCTATCCGCGGGACGGTTGCGACGTCGCCACTCTGGTGAAAAACGCCGACGCGGCGATGTACCGCTCCAAGGCCAAGGGCCGCAACCGCGTCGAGAGCTACACCCGCGACCTCACTGCCCAGGCCAGCGAGCGCATCGCGCTGGAGCACGAACTGCGTCGGGCCATCGAGCGCGATGAACTGTTTCTCTACTACCAGCCGAAAATCAGCCTCGACGACCATCGCCTGGTCGGTGCAGAGGCGCTGATCCGCTGGCGTCACCCGACTTTCGGCGACGTACCGCCAGAGCACTTCATTCCGCTGGCCGAAGAAAACGGCATGATTCTGCAGATTGGTGACTGGGTGCTCGAGACAGCGTGCCGGCAGATGTTCGAATGGAATCAGGTCTACGACAGCCTCGGCCCTCTGTCGGTGAACCTCGCCGGCGCGCAACTGCGTCAGCCGAATCTACTCGGACGCATCGAACAACTGCTCAACGACAACGGCCTGCAGCCGGATTTACTGCAACTGGAAATTACCGAGAATTTCATCATGAGTCAGGCCGAAGAGGCGCTGGCCGTGCTGCACCAGCTCAAACATCTCGGCGTACAACTGGCGATCGACGACTTCGGTACCGGATATTCTTCGCTCAGTTACCTCAAACGCCTGCCGCTGGATATCCTCAAGATCGACCAGTCATTCGTTCGGGGACTGCCCGACGATCCCCACGACGCGGCCATTGTCCGGGCCATTATCGCGCTGGGCCGGAGCATGCAATTCACCGTCATCGCCGAAGGTGTGGAAACCCAGGCGCAACAACAATTCCTCGCCGCTGAAGGTTGCGAGCAGATCCAGGGCTACATCGTCAGCCTGCCGTTACCACCAGAAGAATTCGCCGCGACGTTTCTTCGTGTAACCGTATCGGATTATTCGGATAGCACAGCCGAGAAACCGTCGCTATAATCCGCGACCTACTGAGGGCCTATAGCTCAGTTGGTTAGAGCAGAGGACTCATAATCCTTTGGTCCACGGTTCAAGTCCGTGTGGGCCCACCAAATTGAAAGCCGCGCTATGCGCGGCTTTTTCTTGGGCGATGGATTGAGGTTCGAAGTCTTGGCGAGCGCAATGTTCGGAAACGCATTGTTAGGAATATAACCGCAAGATCTGTAGGAATTTTCCCAAACTATGTTTTCTCCCCTCTCCGCGCGTTGTCGGCCAATTCTCCAGACGAGTAATCTCCGGACGCCACCGCCCGCCCAGGATTGTTTTTATGCTCGTGAATGCTGCGCCACTGATAAAGGAAGCAGCCCACCAACCAACCTGGATCAACCTTGCTTTACCTGATCTGAGAACGTTATCGAGAGAACTTCGGTCAGCGGCAATCGACGAGATGAAAAGGGCTGACAACGCAGAAGACGCCCTCAAAATCCTTCTGGACCACTTTGGGTTCGTAGACGAGTCCGTACTGACCGTTACTATCCTCACACCCATTGGGAGAGTGGCAGTCATGAGAGACAAACTGGCTCATATCGTTGAGAAACGTCCAGACTCCCGAGAGCGCTATGTTCGACATGCCATCGATACGCTCACGGGACCTTTCGAAGTCTGGAAAGTCCTTTACGATAATGGCGGTCACCGAATGGCATTCATCAATGCCTATGAGGCAAAAAACGACATGCTTGTCGTGGTCGATGTGCGAAACGGGCATGTCCTCTGGAACTTCATGCACGCACCGGCAAGAGCGATGAACAAACACCGCCAAGGCGAGCTTTTGTACAAGCGGTACATTCTTGAAGACAAAGAAAAGGGCAGCCATTCGGCTGCCCTTGATGTTTGAATCCTGATATTTGCACCCTCAGGAAATGGGATGAAGAGGTCTCACCTTACACCGATGTTGCAGCATCGCTGAGGTACCTACGTCCGCTAATGCCCTGCAAGGCAGCAGATTTCGCGCTCTTGCTGGCATTCTTGATAAATAGGCCAGGCAAGTCAAATCAAATATCCGATGTTTTGTTTCAGCGCACCGTTAGCGTCGACGATTGGGTGAACCGCTCCAACATCACCCGCAGCGTGTCGTTTGTAGTGCCTGTAACATGCACAACTCATCGCCCCCCACACACACCGGAGCCACCCCTTGCCAGACACCCGCCCGCCCGTGCTCGATGAAATCGACCGTCAACTAATCGCCGCCCTTCAGATCAACGCCCGCGAAAGCGTGGCCATGCTTGCCCGGCAATTAGGCATTGCGCGCACTACCGTAACCTCACGTTTGGCACGCCTGGAAAAAGCCAAAGTGATCACCGGTTACGGTGTGCGTTTGGGTCAACGCGTGGTTGATGGCGGGTTGCAAGCGTATGTCGGGATCAAGGTGCAGCCGCGTTCCGGCAAGGAGGTCTTGCGTCGGCTGAGTGCGATGGCCCAAGTGCAACAGCTGTGTGCGGTGAGTGGCGAGTTTGATTATGTGGCGTGGTTGCGTACCGATTCGCCGGAGCAACTGGATCAGTTGCTTGATCAGATTGGTGGTGTGGATGGGGTGGAGAAGACCACGACGTCGATCATTTTGAGTAGCAAGATTGATCGGGGGCAGCCGGTTTAAGGTCTGATCGGGCTTTTGGAGAGAACCACAGGGCCTCTTCGCGAGCAGGCTCGCTCCCACATCTTGGTCGGTGTGCAGTCTACAATCGTCATATTGATTGGTAATCCGGCAAAACGACGACACTTTGCGTCTTATTAACGTGTTCTACGCTCCCTAGAATGGCTGGCATCTTTTCCTATACTCAGACGCGCATCCCGCGTCGGGTCGCCAGCAAGGTCAGCCATGAACAAGAACAATCGCCATCCTGCAGACGGTAAGAAACCAGTCACCATTTTCGGCCCGGACTTTCCGTTCGCGTTTGACGACTGGATCGAACACCCGGCCGGTCTCGGCACTATTCCTGAACATAATCACGGCGCCGAAGTGGCGATTGTCGGCGCGGGTATCGCCGGTCTGGTAGCCGCTTACGAGTTGATGAAACTCGGCCTGAAGCCTGTGGTTTATGAGGCATCGAAACTCGGTGGGCGTCTGCGTTCGCAGGCCTTCAACGGCACTGACGGCATCGTCGCTGAACTGGGTGGCATGCGTTTTCCGGTGTCCTCCACCGCGTTTTATCACTACGTCGACAAGCTCGGCCTGGAAACCAAACCTTTCCCGAACCCGCTGACGCCGGCCTCCGGCAGCACCGTGATCGACCTCGAAGGCAAAACCCATTACGCACAGAAGCTAGCGGATCTTCCTGCACTGTTCCAGGAAGTGGCTGACGCCTGGGCGGACGCACTGGAGGCCGGCTCGCAGTTCGCCGATATCCAGCAAGCCATTCGCGACCGTGATGTGCCACGCCTGAAAGAGCTGTGGAATACCCTGGTACCGCTGTGGGATGACCGCACCTTCTACGACTTCGTCGCCACCTCCGAAGCCTTCGCCAAACTGTCGTTCCATCACCGCGAAGTGTTCGGTCAGGTTGGTTTCGGCACCGGCGGCTGGGACTCGGATTTCCCTAACTCGATGCTGGAAATCTTCCGCGTGGTGATGACCAACTGCGACGATCACCAGCACCTGGTGGTCGGCGGCGTCGAGCAAGTGCCGCAAGGCATCTGGCGCCATGTGCCGGAGCGCTGCGTGCACTGGCCCGAAGGCACCAGCCTGAAATCCCTGCACCGTGGAGCACCGCGCTCGGGCGTGAAGAAAATCGCTCACGCGCCGGACGGCCGTTTCGCTGTCACCGACAACAACGGCGATACCCGCGAATACGCCGCCGTGCTGACCACTTGCCAGAGCTGGCTGCTGACCACGCAGATCGAATGCGACGAAACCCTGTTCTCGCAGAAGATGTGGATGGCCCTCGACCGTACTCGCTACATGCAGTCATCGAAAACTTTCGTGATGGTCGACCGGCCGTTCTGGAAGGACAAAGACCCGGAAACCGGTCGCGACCTGATGAGCATGACCCTCACCGATCGCCTGACCCGTGGCACCTACCTGTTCGACAACGGTGACGACAAGCCGGGCGTAATCTGCCTGTCATACTCATGGATGAGCGATGCGTTGAAAATGCTCCCGCACCCTGTGGAAAAGCGCGTTGAGCTGGCGTTGAACGCGCTGAAAAAGATCTACCCGAAAGTCGACATCGCCGCGCGGATCATTGGCGACCCGATCACCGTGTCGTGGGAAGCCGACCCGTACTTCCTCGGCGCCTTCAAAGGTGCACTGCCGGGCCACTATCGCTACAACCAGCGCATGTACGCGCACTTCATGCAGGACGAGATGCCGGCCGAACAGCGCGGGATTTTTATCGCTGGCGACGACGTTTCGTGGACACCGGCGTGGGTCGAAGGCGCAGTGCAGACCTCGCTCAACGCGGTGTGGGGGATCATGAAGCATTTCGGTGGTTCGACACATAAAGCGAACCCGGGCCCGGGTGATGTGTTCAAAGACATCGGCCCTATCGCCCTGCCCGAGTAAGAGGAATCCCTGATGCGTGTAGCCCTTTACCAATGTCCACCGCTGCCACTGGACCCCGCCGCCAACCTGCAACGCTTGCATCAACTGGCGATGGAGGCCAAGGGCGCCGACCTGTTGGTGCTGCCGGAGATGTTCATGACCGGCTACAACATCGGCGCCGAAGCAGTCAGCACCTTGGCCGAGGTCTACAACGGTGAATGGGCGCAGCAGATCGGGCGGATCGCCAAAGCCGCAGGTTTAGCGATTGTTTACGGCTATCCGGAGCGCACTGCCGAAGGGCAGATTTACAACGCCGTGCAGTTGATCGATTCGCACGGCGAGCGCCTGTGCAATTACCGCAAGACGCATCTGTTTGGTGATCTGGATCGCTCGATGTTCAGCCCCGGCAATGATGATTTCCCGATCGTCGAACTCAACGGCTGGAAGCTCGGTTTCTTGATCTGTTACGACCTGGAGTTTCCGGAAAACACCCGCCGTCTGGCACTCGCCGGCGCCGAGCTGATTCTGGTGCCGACGGCGAACATGATTCCGTTCGATTTCGTCGCTGATGTCACCGTGCGTTCACGCGCCTTCGAAAACCAGTGCTACGTGGCCTACGCCAACTATTGCGGCAGCGAAGGCGAGATCCACTATTGCGGGCAAAGCAGCATCGCTGCACCGGACGGCAGCCGCATCGCACAGGCCGGTCTCGACGAAGCGCTGATCGTCGGTGAACTGGATCGGCAGTTGATGCTCGACTCGCGCGCGGCCAATCGCTACCTCAGCGACCGCCGTCCGGAGCTTTACGGCGCGCTCAACCAGCGCTAATCCGCTAGCATTGGCACTTCACTGTTCTGGAAGTGCCCATGCCTGCGCCGACTCACCCCCGCCCTCACACTGAAACCCTGGCCAACGGCTTGCGCGTGACCCTGCGTCATGTGCCCGGCCTGAAGCGCAGCGCCGCTGTACTACGCGTGGCCGCCGGTAGCCATGACGTGTCATTGACATGGCCGGGGCTGGCGCATTTTCTCGAGCATTTGTTGTTTCTCGGCACCGAGCGTTTTCCTGCGGGCGAAGGACTGATGGCCTACGTGCAAGGCCATGGCGGGCAAGTGAATGCCAGCACGCGAGAACGTACCACCGACTTTTTCTTTGAGCTGCCGACACAAGCGTTCAGCGCTGGATTGGAGCGTCTGTCAGACATGCTCGCCAATCCGCGTATGAATCTGGACGATCAGTTGCGGGAACGGGAAGTGTTGCAGGCGGAGTTTGTCGCCTGGTCGCAGGATCCTGCGGCTCAGCAGCAGTTTGCGTTGTATGAAGGTTTACCGGCAGAGCATCCGTTGCGCGGGTTTCACGCGGGGAATCGGGACAGTCTCAGAGTGGAGGATCCGGCGTTTCAGCAGGCGTTGAACGATTTCCACCAACAGTTTTATCAGACCGGGCAAATGACCTTGAGTCTGGCGGGGCCGCAAAGTCTTGAAGAACTAAAAGCGCTGGCTGAGCATTTCGCGTCTATGTTGCCGGTTGGGGATAAAGTTGCGCAGGTCATGCCCCTGCCGCTGGCGGTGAAAAGTTATCAACAGGTCGGTAAACAGCGCGGCAACCTGATGTTCGCCTTCGATACCGTGCCTGAATCGTCCGGCGAGGCTTTGGCGTTTCTCTGTCATTGGTTGAACAGCGGCAAACCCGGCGGATTGCTGGCGCATTTGCAGCAGCAGAATCTCGCCGATGGTTTGAACGCAGTGCCGGTTTATCACTTTGCCGGACAAGCGTTACTGCATCTGGAATTCACTGCTCCATCCGAATCGTTGACGGCCATTCGCGAACATCTGCGCGATTGGCTGAGTTTCTTTGCCCAGCAGGATTGGGCGCCACTGCGCGAGGAATACGCCGCCCTGCTTCAACGTCAGCAGCAAGTCAGTGGCGCGCTGCAACTGGCGCGGCTCGACAGTGAGCAGTTGGAACACGGCTTGGCCGATTCCGGCGTTGCAGCCCTCAGGCAGATCCTCGGCGACATCGGCACTGTGGATAACTTCAGCGAGCACTGGCACCTGCCCGCTGCCAATCCATTCCTGCGCGCCAGCGAACCTCTGGCCAATGCCGGGCTGATTCGCGGCCAGACCAGCGCCCACCGTGGCCTGCGCACGTTTGCTCAGGATCGCTCACGCGGGCGCCGCGAACGCTCGCCGATGCAGTTCAGCCAGGCATTGACGGACAGCGGCGATGAAGGCGCGATCTACCTGCGTTGGTACATGGAAGCTGCAGCCACCGCTGATCTGCACTCAAGATTGCAACGCAGTCTTCGGCAAACGCAGCAGGACGCGCGCGAAGCCGGGGTGGAGTTGTCTTTCAACGCCAGCGGTACGCAATGGCTCCTGAAGCTCACCGGTTTTCAGGAATCGATACCCAGCATCCTTGAGCACGCGCTGAAAAATCTGACGCAAGTTGACGCGAATTCCCCACGTAGTGAGCCGGAAACGCCGCTGATCCCCATTCGCCAGCTGCTTAAAGCGTTGCCGGAACATGTTCTGCAATCTGCCAAAACCGGCGACGACGCCAAACACCTGTGGACAACTTCGCGCTGGGACGGCCTCGCCTTGGGTCTGAATCAACAGACACAGTCAGCCATGGGCCTGGCCCTTAGCCGCATTCCCGGGATTCCGGACAATCAGTTGCCAGCAGCTGAGGCGATCGCAGTGCAAAAACACTGGAGCCACATCGATACCGCATCCAGCGAACACGCCTTGCTGCTGTGCTGCCCGACCGCCAATCGTGACATCGCCGACGAAGCCGCGTGGCGCCTGCTCGCGCAGCTTTGCCAGACACCGTTCTATCAGCGTTTGCGAGTCGAGTTGCAATTGGGCTACGCGGTATTCAGTGCGCTGCGCCAGATCCAGGGTCAAACCGCCCTCCTGTTCGGTGTGCAATCGCCAAATGCCAAACCTGCGGAGTTGCTCGAGCACATTCAACAGTTTCTCAACGGCATTCCCGCGCTGATCGAACAGCTTGATGACGTCGGCCTCAGCCAACACCGGCAAAAGCTCGCCGATCAATTCGACGACGCCACCCTGGCCGGCAAAGAGGCGGCCGAATTGCTCTGGCAGGCCAAACTCGCTGGCCACTCGTCGGATTATCTTGAGCAACTGATCGCTGTCATCGGCCTACTGGATCGCCAGACACTGCTCAGCGCTGCACAGCGCTTGATCAACGCAGAAGGTGGCTGGCTCTGCCTCGCCAGCGATCCAGTGCCGCAAACCCCATGGCAAGCGGCAAATTGATCATTACCGAGGCTGCAAGGAGCTTTCTCAAAGATTCACGGGCAATCCCGGTGAAATTTTGAGTAACATAGCAGCCTAACTATTTGGAACATCTCTGCGCTGCCGTGGACTATAACTATGGACAGCGCTATCCCACCCACCCTGAGGAGACACACCATGTCCTGGACAAAACCTGCTTACACCGACCTGCGTATCGGCTTCGAAGTCACCATGTACTTCGCCAGCCGCTGAGTTCTGCTCACGTAGAATTGCAGTGCAACGCCTCGGCTCGCCGAGGCGTTTTATTTTCCGCGTTGAAATGATGGAGTGTTCATGTTCGTCCAGATTCTGGGTTCGGCCGCTGGCGGCGGTTTTCCGCAGTGGAACTGCAACTGCGTCAATTGCGCAGGCTTTCGCGACGGCAGCCTGAATGCCAAGGCCCGCACCCAATCGTCCATCGCGATTTCCGATGACGGCGTGAACTGGGTGTTGTGCAACGCCTCGCCGGACATCCGCGCGCAGCTGCAAAGCTTCGCCCCGATGCAACCGGGCCGCGCCCTGCGTGACACCGGCATCAGCGCGATCATCCTGATGGACAGCCAGATCGACCACACCACCGGCCTGCTCAGTCTGCGCGAAGGTTGCCCGCATCAGGTCTGGTGCACGGACATGGTTCACGAAGACCTCAGTACCGGTTTTCCACTGTTCAAGATGCTCACCCACTGGAACGGCGGGCTGGACTGGAATCGCATCGAACTCGACCAGAGCTTCACCGTGGCCGCGTGCCCGAACCTGCGCTTCACCCCGCTGCCGTTGCGCAGCGCTGCGCCGCCGTACTCGCCGCACCGCTTCGATCCGCATCCGGGCGACAACATTGGTTTGATCGTGGAAGACCTGAACACCGGCGGCAAATTGTTCTATGCGCCGGGGCTGGGCAAGGTCGATGCGCCGTTGCTGGAAATCATGGCGGGCAGCGATTGCCTGTTGGTCGACGGCACGATGTGGGATGACGATGAAATGCAGCGCCGTGGCGTTGGCACTCGCACCGGTCGCGAGATGGGCCATCTGGCACAGAACGGGCCTGGCGGCATGCTGGAAGTGCTGGAGCAGTTGCCGAAGCAGCGCAAGGTACTTATCCACATCAACAATACCAATCCGATTCTCGATGAAGATTCGCCGGAGCGTGCGGAACTGGCGCGGCGGAATGTTGAAGTGGCGTTCGATGGCATGAGTATTGTGCTGTAAGCATTTGAGACCGCTGCGCGGTCTATCGCGAGCAGGCTCACTCCTACATTGGAATGCGATCCCCTGTAGGAGTGAGCCTGCTCGCGATAAGGCCGGCACAGACACCAGATATTTCTAGGGTTGTTCCCCGGAGAACCGCAATGACCGACACCCCGCTGTCCCCCGCCGAATTCGAAGCGGCCCTGCGCGCCAAAGGCGCCTACTACCACATCTACCACCCGTATCATGTGGCGATGTATGAAGGCCGCGCCACTCGCGAGCAGATTCAGGGCTGGGTCGCCAACCGCTTCTACTATCAGGTGAACATCCCCCTGAAGGACGCGGCGATCCTCGCCAATTGCCCGGACCGCGAAATCCGTCGCGAGTGGATTCAGCGCCTGCTCGACCATGACGGAGCTCCCGGCGAAGACGGCGGCATCGAAGCCTGGCTGCGTCTCGGCCAAGCGGTCGGTCTCGACCCGGATCAACTGCGCTCCCAGGAACTGGTGCTGCCCGGCGTGCGTTTCGCCGTCGACGCCTACGTCAACTTCGCCCGCCGCGCCAGTTGGCAGGAAGCCGCCAGCAGCTCGTTGACCGAACTGTTCGCACCGCACATCCACCAGTCGCGCCTCGACAGTTGGCCGCAGCATTACCCGTGGATCGATCCGGCCGGTTACGAATACTTCCGCACCCGCCTCGGTCAGGCGCGACGCGATGTCGAGCACGGTCTGGCGATCACGCTGGAGCACTACAAGACGCGCGAAGGCCAGGAGCGCATGCTGGAAATTCTCCAGTTCAAACTGGACATTCTTTGGAGCATGCTCGATGCCATGAGCATGGCCTACGAACTGAACCGCCCGCCGTATCACAGCGTCACCGAACAACGGGTCTGGCATAAAGGAATCACCTTATGAGTTTCGACCGCAGCAAAATCCCGACCTGGCGTCCCGGCTACCGCTTCCAGTACGAACCGGCACAAAAAGGTCATGTGCTGCTTTATCCGGAAGGCATGATCAAGCTCAATGAATCTGCCGCGCTGATCGGCGGTTTGATTGACGGTCAAAGCAATGTCGCGGCGATCATCGCCAAACTCGATGAGCAGTTCCCCGGCGTGCCTGAGCTCGGTGACGACATCGAGCAATTCATGGAGGTTGCCCGTGCGCAGCACTGGATCGAACTTGCCTGATCTGCCACCCAAGCCTGAAGTCGGCCTGCCGCTGTGGCTGCTCGCCGAGCTGACCTACCGCTGCCCGCTGCAATGCCCGTACTGCTCCAATCCGCTGGATTTCGCCGAGCAGGGCAAAGAGCTGAGCACCGAGCAGTGGATCAAGGTGTTCCGCGAAGCGCGGGAGATGGGCGCAGCGCAATTGGGCTTTTCCGGTGGTGAGCCGCTGGTGCGTCAGGATCTCGCCGAGCTGATTCATGAAGCGCGGCAATTGGGTTTCTACACCAACCTGATCACCTCAGGCATCGGTCTGACCGAGCAGAAAATCAGCGACTTCAAGAAGGCCGGTCTCGATCACATCCAGATCAGTTTCCAGGCCAGCGACGAGCAAGTGAACAACCTGCTGGCCGGTTCGAAAAAGGCTTTCGCACAGAAGCTGGAAATGGCCCGCGCGGTTAAGGCCCACGGCTATCCGATGGTGCTGAACTTCGTCACCCATCGGCACAACATCGACAAGATCGACCGCATCATCGAGCTGTGCATTGCGCTCGAAGCCGACTTCGTCGAGCTCGCCACCTGCCAGTTCTACGGTTGGGCGCAGCTCAATCGTGTCGGCCTGTTGCCGACCAAGGAACAACTGGTGCGTGCCGAACGCATCACCAACGAATACCGGGCAAAACTGGAAGCCGAAGGGCATCCGTGCAAGCTGATTTTCGTCACCCCGGATTACTACGAAGAACGCCCGAAAGCCTGCATGAACGGCTGGGGCAGCATCTTTCTGACAGTCACCCCGGACGGCACCGCGCTGCCCTGCCATGGCGCCCGGCAGATGCCGGTGCAATTTCCCAATGTGCGCGATCACAGCATGCAGCACATCTGGTACGACTCGTTCGGCTTCAACCGCTTTCGCGGTTACGACTGGATGCCCGAGCCGTGCCGCTCGTGCGATGAGAAAGAAAAAGACTTCGGCGGCTGCCGCTGTCAGGCGTTCATGCTCACTGGTGATGCGAGCAATGCTGACCCTGTGTGCAGCAAATCCGAACATCACGGCGTGATTCTCAAGGCCCGCGAAGAAGCCGAGACCGCCACTCAAACCATCGAACAATTGGCCTTCCGCAATGAACGAAACTCGCGCCTCATCGCCAAGGGCTGAGCCTTTCAGCGCCTCGCAAGCCGTCGCAGCCGGTATGGACTTCGCCGAACTTCAGCTCGGCGCCAACGGGCTGTTCTGGAATGAATATCGTCCGGAAGATGCCGCGTGCCGGATCTGGCATTGGCGCGATGGCGTGGCGAAATGTCTGACACCGGATGGTTTCAGTGTGCGCAGTCGGGTGTACGAATATGGCGGTGGCGCGTTTTGTCTGACGCCGGATGGGGTGGTTTTCGTCGCTGAGGCGGATCAGCAGTTGTACCGCCAGAAGCTCGGTGGCGAGCCGGAAGCATTGACCTCGGGCGAGTGCCGTTATGGCGATCTGCATTTTGCTTTCGGCCGAGTGCTGGCGGTCGAAGAACAGCAAGATCAGCATCGGCTCGTCGCCATCGATCTGGCTGACGGAACGCGGCATTTATTGGCTGAAGGCGCGGATTTTTATGCGGCGCCAATCCTTAGTGTGGATGGCCAGCGGTTGGCCTGGATCGAGTGGTGTCGCCCGCATCAGCCGTGGACGTCGACCCGGTTGATGGTGGCTGAGCGTTCGACTGACGGTGCATTTGGTTCGCCGCAATGCGTGGCTGGCGCCGAGTTTGAAGAGTCCATCCAACAACCGCGATTCGATGCCGACAATCGCCTTTATTGCCTGACCGATCGTGGTGGATTCTGGCAGCCGTGGGCTGAGACTTCCGACGGTTTGGAGCCATTACCTGCTGCGCAAGCCGATCACGCGCCAGCACCGTGGCAACTGGGCGGCTGCACTTGGTTGCCTGTTGAAAATTCGGTTTTAGCCAGTTGGAGTGAAGGCGGTTTCGGCCGTCTGACATTAGGTGATGACGACTTCACCGGTGACTACAGCCGCTTCCGGCATTTGGCTTTGGATGCGCAATTTATCTACTGCATCGCCGCCTCGCCGATCAGCCCTTCGGCGGTCATCGCTATTGATCGAACGAGTCGCGAAGTGAAAGTGCTGGCCGGTGGTGTTGCGCCCCTGCCCGCCGAACGCATCAGCCGTCCGCAAACCCTGCGCTACCCAAGCGGTTCGGGCGAAGCACACGGATTCTTTTATCCAGCCATGAGCGGCGAGACAAAACCGCCGCTGGTGGTGTTCATTCACGGCGGCCCGACATCAGCCTGCTACCCGATGCTTGATCCGCGAATCCAGTACTGGACGCAACGCGGCTTCTCCGTCGCCGATCTCAACTATCGCGGCAGCAGCGGTTATGGCCGGGAATATCGACAGGCCTTGTACCTGAGCTGGGGTGAAGTGGACGTCGAGGATGCTTGTGCGGTGGTCGCGTATCTCGCCGAACAAGGCTTGATCGACGGTGAACGCGCATTCATTCGAGGTGGTAGCGCAGGCGGCTACACCACATTATGTGCGCTGGCGTTCAAACAGGTTTTCCGCGCCGGAGCGAGTTTGTACGGCGTTAGCGACCCGGTTGCGTTGGCTCGGGCAACGCACAAATTTGAAGGTGATTATCTGGACTGGCTGATCGGCGATCCCGAGCAAGACGCCGAACGCTACGCCGCACGCACACCGTTGCTGCACGCAAACAAAATACGCGTACCGGTGATCTTCTTTCAGGGAGAACTGGACGCCGTGGTTGTCCCGCAACAAACCCGCGACATGGTCACGGCGCTGGAGCAGAACGGCATCGCGGTCGAAGCGCATTACTACCCCGACGAACGCCACGGCTTCCGTCGCGCCGCCAATCAGGCGCATGCGCTGGAGCAGGAGTGGAAGTTTTATCGCCGCGTGATGGGGTTGGCGGACTGATCAGGGCGCCCCGTTGAAATCGCGCAGCCCCATTCGCGAGCAGGCTCGCTCCCACATTGGATCTGTGTCGTTCACAAATCCCCTGTGGGAGCGAGCCTGCTCGCGAAAGCTATCTACTTGGCGCCGCAGTATTCAGCGCTTGGCGATGATGTAAACCGCATGCACGATCCCCGGAATATACCCGCACAACGTCAGCAGAATGTTCAGCCAGAACGCCCCGCCAAACCCGACCTGCAGAAACACGCCCAGTGGTGGCAACAGAATAGCGATGATGATGCGAATGAAATCCATGGGGCAGCTCCTGTATGGGGGTTGGCTCACTTGAGCCATACAAGCTAATCGACCCGCGCCGCTCGTCAGGGTTCAGTGCTAATCACGGTGTCGGTATCAAACTGATAGCTCAGCAAAGAATTTGCAGTCCGTGCTTCTGCACGATGCTCAGTAACTTCAGCGCCATTCCGCTGGGGTGTTTGTCTCCCGACTCCCATTGTTTGACTGTCGACGCGCTCGTGTTCAAGTAGCGAGCGAATACCGGCTGGCTAACGTTATTGCGTTCGCGCAGAGCCTTGATCTGTTCCGCCGGGATCGCTTCAGGAACCGTTGCCAGACACGACTCATCAAACTCCCGCATTGTTGCCTTGCTGATTGCGCCGACAGCCAGTAGAGCGCTGGCTGATTCGTGTATCGATCCAAAAACTTCACTTTTGAATTTCTTACTCATGAAATATCTCCACAAACTCCTTCATTGCCAACAAATCCCGGATCTGCTCCTCGGTCAGCTGAGCATAGGCTTTGGCTAACTTTCGTAAATCCTTCAATTCAGATGTCGCAGGGACCTCCTAAAAAACCATTCGCACGACGAACTCTCAAGCTCTAAACACCATCTGCAAAACCCGGCCACAAAAAAACGCCCCACGCCAAAAGAATCAGGCGTGGGGCGTGCGTTATACCGCGAGACGGTTCTGGAAATCGGGTAGGAAACTTCAGTTCAGACGGCAATCCCTTTGCGGCATTGCAGTTGTGCGGTGCGCACTCGCGAAAAGGCGCGGCCCAGGCGCAGGAGCATTTCGTCGATGTTGGTTTTGCTCACGGTGAGCGCCGGGGTGAAGCGCAGGCAGTTGGCTTGCGGGGCATTGAGCAGGAGGCCTTCGTGCAGGGCTGCATGGACCACAGCATCGGCGGAATCGTCCGACAGGGTCAGACCATAGAACAGGCCTTGGCCGCGCAATTCGCCGTGGTCGTAGCGGTGTGCCAATCGGGCCAGACCTTCACGCAGGTGCTGACCGTTATCTTTGATCTGCTGGAGGAAGCTGCGGTCGTGCACGCTGTCGAGCACGACCAGACCGGCCGCCGTCATCAATGCATTGCCGTGATGCGTGCCGCCGAGTTCGCCGGCCTCGAAACAGCAGGCCTTGCCCCGCGCCAGCAGCGCCGCCAATGGCACACCGCCGCCAAGCCCTTTGCCGAGCACAACGATATCGGCGCGCACGCCGTAGGATTGTTCGGCGAGCAAGGTGCCGCAGCGACCGATGCCGGTCTGTACTTCGTCGAGAATCAGCAGAATGCCCAATTCGCGGCACAGTCGTTCGACACCTTTGAGGTAATGCTCGGTCGCCGGCACAACTCCTGAGTCGCTCTGGATCGGCTCCAGCATGATCGCCACGGTCTGCGCATCAACCGCCGCGTGCATTGCCGGCAAGTCGTTGAACGGCACCCGATCAAAACCCGGCAGCAGTGGCGCAAAACGGTTGTGCAGGTTGCAGCTGTCCGAGGCGGAAATTGTCGCCAGACTGCGACCGTGACAACCCTGCTTCGCGACAATGATCCGCGAGGCGCCGCCGCGATGCAGTTGGCCCCATTTGCGCGCCAGTTTGATCGCTGCTTCACAGGCTTCGCTGCCGCTGTTGAGCAGGTAGGCCTGATCGCTGGAGGTAGCGGCGCACAGACGCTCGGCAAGGCTGAGCATGCCGCGATTATGCAGATTGAAACCGGGATTGATCAGCGCCTGCGCCTGACTGCTGATGGCTTTGACCAATGCCGAAGGGCTGTGGCCAAGGCTGTTGGCGCCACCGGCCTGGGAAAAATCGAGGTACGCGCGGTCGTTACTGTCCCACAGCCACGACCCCTGCCCCCGGACGAACACCTGCTGCGGTCGTTCGATGCTGGGCATCAGCCTTTCAGCGCTAGGATTTTCGCTGCTTTCAGCAGGATTGGCCTCGAAGGCGAGGTCATCAAGACTCGGCGTCTGACGCCGCAAACTGAACAGATTCATTGAAAAACACCTCGTTTCAGGTGTTTTGAACTGCCTATGCAAACACTGTCGAAGCGAACGCTATTCATCGCGCTTTCTGGCCCTGTAAGCCTTGTGAATGCGGTTAGACTAGGCTCACCGAGGCTTGCGGGCCATTTCGATTTACCAGCATTTTCGATAAGCATTACTTATGGATTTCAAACAACTGCGTTATTTCGTCGCGGTCTACGAAGAAGGCCATGTTGGCCGGGCGGCGGAGCGCCTTTCGATCTCGCAACCGGCACTGTCGCAGCAGATCCGTCAGCTCGAACAGAACCTCGACGTCACCTTGTTCGAACGCAGCAGCAAACGCCTGCTGCCAACTCTCGCCGCGCACACGCTGTACAACCATGCCCTGCCGCTGCTGGATGGTTTGCAACGGGCGCGCGAGGCGTTGGGAAATTTCAAAGGTCAGGCCTTGCGCACGCTGGCGATCGGCGTGCTGCAAACGGTTCACACCAGTCTGGTGCCGCAAATGCTTGAGCGGGTGCGCAAGGCGCAGCCGCACTTGGTGGTGCAGATTTATGAATTGACTGGGCTTGAAATCGAAAGGCGTCTGCTCAACGGTTCATTGGACATCGGCATCAGTTATCTGCCGCCGCGACAACCGGGCCTGCATGGCGTGATGCTGTATGAAGATGAACTGACGCTGGTTATCCCGGCCGATCACCCCTTGCGTGAATTCAAGAAAGTCTCAATGCGCCAGGCTGCCGAGTTGCCGATGCTGCTGTTGGGCGAAGAATTTCAGATCCGCCAGATCTGGCAGGCGCAACTGACCGCGCTGGGACGTCGCCCGCAGGTGCAAGCTGAGCTGAACAATATGGTGGGGATTCTCGACAGTCTGCCGCACACCAAACTGGCGACGGTGCTGCCGGGGCGTTCGCAAAAGGAGTACGACGATCAGGATCTGCTGTGGAAACCGCTGAGCGAACCACGGGTGCCGCTGAAGGTAGGTCTGGTGTGTCGCGATGTGCAACGCCAGCAGGCCTCTTTGGCGTTACTGCGGACCTTGCTCGAAGAAGTGATGGCGCGTGAAGAATTGAAACCGGCGCTGGATCCCTTGGCCTGAGCACTTTTCTGCAGGCAAAAGAAAACCCCGCCGAAGCGGGGCTTTGCAGACTGTTTCCCTGACATCCATTTCACTCCGCCACCCTGGCAGAATCCTACGTGTCCGTGTTGTTGCTTTGCGCTTCCTGCGCGACGTCCATGAAATGTAGATTAGCCGTGGATCCAATCCACGCATATGGGAGAACAGCAGCACGTCATGTAAGCAAATGCTTACATGACGCTATCGCATCAGAATTGCGCTGCATCCAGCAGGAACAGCGACTCGCTACCGGCCTTCACCGACGCACTCAACGAGTGAATACGCGGCAGCAAACGGGCGAAGTAGAAGCGCGCGGTGCCGAGCTTGCTGGCATAGAAATCGTCCTGCGCTTCTTTACCCAACGAGGCTTTGGCCATCAACGCCCACATGTAGGCGTAGGAAACGTATCCAAACGCTTGCAGATATTCGACTGAGGCCGCGCCGATTTCGTTCGGGTTGTTTTTCGCCCGATCCAGCAGCCACGAGGTCAGCTCGTCGAGGGTGTTGACGGCATCGTTCAGCGGTTTGGTGAATTCGCCCAGATCGGCACTCGCGGTGGCGGTGAAGTGGCGGATCTCGTCGGCGAACAGTTTGTAGAACGCGCCACCGCTGCCGACGATCTTGCGACCGACCAGGTCCAGTGCCTGAATGCCGTTGGTGCCTTCGTAGATCTGGGTGATGCGCACGTCGCGCACCAGTTGCTCCTGACCCCACTCGCGGATATAGCCGTGGCCGCCGAAAATCTGCTGGCCGTGCACGGTGGTTTCCAGACCCAGATCGGTGAGGAACGCCTTGGCCACCGGCGTCAACAGTGCAACCAGATCTTCCGCACGTTTGCGGGTGGTGGCGTCTTCGCTGAACTTGGCGGTGTCGAGTTGCATCGCCACGTAGGTGGAGAACGCACGGCCACCTTCGTTCGAGGCTTTCATGGTCAGCAGCATGCGCCGCACGTCCGGGTGGACGATGATCGGGTCTGCGACTTTGTCTTTGTTCTGCGCGCCGGTTGGCGAACGGCTTTGCAGACGGTCACGCGCATATTCAACGGCGTTCTGGTAAGAGCGCTCGCCGGTGGCCAGGCCCTGGATGCCGACGCCCAGACGTTCGTAGTTCATCATGGTGAACATCGCGGCGAGGCCTTTGTTCGGCTCGCCAACCAGATAACCCACGGCTTCATCGAAGTTCATCACGCAAGTCGCGGAGGCCTGGATACCCATTTTGTGTTCGATCGAACCGCAGTTCGCCGGGTTGCGCGCGCCCAGGCTGCCGTCGGCATTGACCATGAACTTCGGCACGAGGAACAGCGAAATGCCTTTCGGACCCGCTGGCGCGTCCGGCAGTTTCGCCAGCACCAGGTGAATGATGTTTTCGGTAAGGTCGTGTTCGCCACCGGTGATGAAGATCTTGGTGCCGCTGACCTTGTAGGAACCGTCGGCCTGAGGCTCGGCCTTGGTGCGAATAATCCCCAGATCGGTACCGGCGTGTGGCTCGGTCAGGCACATCGAACCGGCCCAGACGCCGGCGTACATGTTCGGCAGGTACGCAGCTTTCAGCTCTTCGCTGGCGTGGGCGTTGATCGACAGGCAGGCGCCGGCGGTCAGCATCGGGTACAGACCGAAGGACAGGCTGGCGGAGTTGACCATTTCTTCGACTTGCGCCGACACGGCTTTGGGCATGCCCATGCCGCCGTATTGCGGATCGCCACCGACGCCAACCCAGCCGCCTTCGGCATAAGTCTGATAAGCCTGTGGGAAACCGGCAGGGGTGGTGACGGCGCCGTCGGCCCAATGGCAACCTTCTTCGTCAGCGGCACGGCTCAGTGGCGCGATGCTTTTGCTGGTGACCTTGCCGGCCTCTTCGAGAATGGCTTCAACGGTTTCGGCGTCGACGGTCTCGGCCAGCGCTGGCAGTTCAGCCCAGAGTTTGGCGACTTCGAACACTTCATTGAGGACGAAGCGCATATCGCGCAGCGGCGCTTTGTAGTCAGCCATGGCAAACCTCGCAAGATCTAAACAGGTGATTCGTGGAATGGTGCTTTCGTTGAGCCGGAGTGTACCTCAACAACTTTTGCGACACATAGGGTCAACCGGTGACTGTTTTGTTATTTTTAGTCATCAAAAAAGATCACAGCCTTCGCCAGCACCTACAGGTAAAACACGATCCTATGTAGGGGCTGCCGAAGGCTGCGATCTTTTGATCTTGCTTAAAGCGCAAACATTTCCGCCGGCAACTTCATCAAACAATCACTCCCCGCCTCGATCGCCGCCCGATGCGCTGCCGTACGCGGCAACAAACGCTTGAAGTAAAACTCGCACGTCGCCAACTTCCCGCGCAGGTAATCCGCCTCACCCTCGCCCGCCTCCAGTTGCGCCTGCGCCACCAATGCCATACGCAACCACAGATAACCGAGAATGATGTAACCGCTGTACATCAGGTAATCCACCGACGCCGCGCCCACCTCATCCGGGTTCTTCATCGCCGCCATCCCAACCTTCATGGTCAGGTCGCCCCACTGCTGGTTCAGCTCATAGAGTTGCGCAACGAAACTGCCCAGTTGCGGGTGCTCGGCGTTGGCCGCGCAGAACTTATGGACTATTTTGGTGAAGCCGCGCAGCAACTTGCCCTGACTGCCCAGCACCTTGCGCCCCAGCAGATCCAGCGCCTGAATGCCGTTGGTGCCTTCGTAGATCGGCGCAATCCGACAGTCGCGAACCAACTGCTCCATGCCCCACTCGCGAATAAAACCGTGGCCACCAAACACCTGCATGCCGTGGTTGGTCACTTCCAGCCCGGTGTCGGTCATGAACGCCTTGCAGATCGGCGTGAGGAACGCCAGCAAGTCCTCAGCCTCCTGACGCGCCTCGGCATCGCTGCTCAGATGCGCGACATCAAGCAACTGCGCGGTGAAATAGGTCAGCGCACGATTGCCCTCGTTGAAGGCCTTCATGGTCAGCAACATGCGCCGCACATCCGGGTGAACGATGATCGGATCGGCGGCTTTGTCCGGGGCTTTGGCACCGGTCAGCGAACGCATCTGCAAGCGATCGTTGGCGTATTTGATCGCGCCCTGAAAGCTTGCTTCGCCCAGACACAAACCCTGCATCCCGGTGCCGAGGCGTGCATGGTTCATCATGGTGAACATGCAGTTCAGGCCTTTGTTCGCCTCGCCGATCAGATAGCCCTTGGCGCCGTCGAAGTTCAACACGCACGTGGCCGAAGCCTTGATGCCCATTTTGTGTTCGATCGAACCGCAGGACACGCCATTGCGCTCGCCTGCCTCCCCCGTCGCATCCGGCAAGAATTTCGGCACGATAAACAGCGAAATCCCTTTGGTTCCGGCCGGCGCGTCCGGCAGTTTGGCCAACACCAGATGGATGATGTTGTCGCTCATGTCATGCTCGCCGGCAGAGATGAAAATCTTGCTGCCGGTGACCGCATAACTGCCGTCAGCCTGAGGCACGGCGCGGGTCTTGATGATGCCCAGGTCGGTGCCGCAATGGGCTTCGGTCAGGCACATGGTGCCGGTCCACTGGCCGGCGGTGAGTTTGCTCAGGTAGGTGTCTTTCTGCTCGGCGCTGCCGTGGGCGTGAATCGCCGCCATCGCGCCGTGTGTCAGCCCCGGGTACATGCCCCAGGACGTGTTGCTGGAGCCGACCATTTCGCTGATCACCAGCCCCAGCGAACTTGGTAGGCCTTGGCCGCCGTAGGTCGGGTCTGCGGCCAGACCGTGCCAGCCGCCCTCGACGTATTGTGCGAAGGCTTGCTTGAAGCCTGTAGGCGTTGTCACCACACCATTGTCGAAATGGCAGCCCTCTTCGTCACCGCTGCGATTGAGCGGTGCCAGAATGTTCTCGCAGAACTTCGCGCCCTCTTCGAGGATCGCGTTGATCATGTCCGGGCTGGCGTCGTGGGCGCCGAGAGCGGCGTAATTGGCGTGGAAGTCGAAGACGTGGTCGATCAGAAAGCGCATGTCGCGCAGGGGAGCTTTGTACTCAGGCATGGTGGCTTCTCCGTCAGCAGATTGCCTCAACCTACTGCCGGCCACCACGCCCCACAATCACTGTGCAGACGCTGAATGCGCCGTCATCACTCAACCCGCAGCGGTGTCCATGCGCACTGCGCCACGGCGGTTTTGTCCGTACGCCATCACGCAGTTACGCCCCGCGCCTTTAGCGGCGTAGAGCGCCTCGTCGGCGGACTTCAGCACTTGTTCCGGGTTGCGCTGCTCCACTCGCTCGGCGACGCCGATGCTCACTGTCACCGACACACTGGACGCTCCCGAACCGGCGCGGCGCTGGCGACCTTGCTGATCATCCTGCGGACGGTTTTCCTGATTGCGCAGTTGAATGCTGTAGGACGCAATCGACTCGCGGATCACCTCAAGGTGCGGCATGCACTCTTCAAGGGTTTTGCCTGCGAACACCAGAGCAAATTCCTCACCACCGTAGCGATACGCCCTACCGCCACCGCTGATTTTCGACAGCTTGCTGGCGACCAGACGCAGTACCTGGTCACCGACATCGTGACCGTGGGTGTCGTTGAATTTCTTGAAGTGATCGACGTCGCTCATCGCCAGCACATAATTGCGGCCCAAGCGCTGCATGCGTTCGTTGAGCGCGCGACGTCCCGGCAGACCGGTCAGTTCGTCGCGGAAGGCCATTTGATAAGCCTCGTGCGCAACGGCGGCGGCAATCATCAACATCACCTGACTGCACATGATGTTCAAGGTAAACGGCAGGATGAAGGTTTTCGGCAGCATCCAGAACACGCCGAGCAGGCCAACCAATTGTGCCGCATGCAGTGGACGCGGATTGCGCCAGTACTGCCAGGCCAAGAGCAGGAACGCCGAGATAAATACCGGATAGGAAAGCTGGATCAGACTCATCCATGCGCCATGCAGCGCCGGCCAGCGGATTTCCGACAGCCAGATCAGCAATGCCTGCGGATAACTTTGCTCAAGGCCCAACGCCACACTGCCAAAAGCCAGCAACACGGCGAAGCGCGCAACCATGTCCTGAAACAGATGCGTGCGCTCCTGCCACGCCGCAAACAGCCCAAACAACAACGGCAGCAGCAAACAGACGAGGTGGAACACCACCGCAGCGTCTTCGCGCACCTTGCCGTTATCGCGGTAATAGTCAGTTTGGGTATCAAGCAAGAAGTAGGCGATGTACACCGTGAGCATCAGAAACAGTTCACGCTGACGGCGGTAAACCGCGCAATACGCGCCACCCAACAGCAGCACCAAGGTCGGCAACACATTGAACAGCGAAGTGAAGAACACGCTGAGGTCTTTGACGTACGCAGCCGCCAACCCCGCAAGTAACAACAGCAGTGAAGGTAGGAAATGGCTGAAACGTACAGCGGAAGAACGCGGCAAGGGTAAAGCTCCGACCCGTCATATCAAAGAGATGGCATTGTGCCTGCAAAGTACAGCCAAGCCCACACAATGTGATCCAGATCACACACTGTCTCTTTAACGGCCGGTAGCCCGACTATCTGAACTGTTCACCAACAAAAAAACCGCTACCCCCTAACGGGAGCAGCGGTTTTCAGGAGACTGCGTTAAGGCTTAGTAACCCAGTGCGAAGTCTTCTTCTTTCATGTCCATCAGGTTGTTGGCGCCCGACAGCATAGTGGCCACGTGGGTACGGGTACGCGGCAGGATGCGCTGGAAGTAGAAACGCGCGGTTTGCAGCTTGGCGGTGTAGAACGCAGCGTCGCCGCTGCCTTCTGCCAGCTTTTCAGCAGCCAGACGCGCCATGTCGGCCCAGAAGTAAGCCAGGCAGGCATAACCGGAGTACATCAGGTAGTCCACGGAGGCCGCGCCGACTTCTTCGCGATCTTTCATGGCGGCCATACCGACCTTCATGGTCAGCTCGCCCCATTCCTTGTTGATTGCCGCCAGCGGTGCGACGAATTCTGCAACGGCTTCGTTGCCTTCGTTGTTCTGGCAGAACTTGTGGACGATCTTGGTGAAGCCTTTCAGAGCTTCGCCTTGCGTCATCAGCACTTTACGGCCCAGCAGGTCGAGTGCCTGGATGCCAGTGGTGCCTTCGTACAGCATCGAAATGCGGCTGTCGCGAACGTTCTGCTCCATGCCCCACTCGGCGATGAAGCCGTGGCCGCCATAGATCTGCACGCCGTGGTTAGCGGATTCGAAACCGACTTCGGTCATGAACGCTTTGGCGATCGGGGTCATGAAGGCCAGCAGTGCGTCGGCTTTCTTCTTCTCTTCTTCATCGACGCCGTATTTGACGATGTCGACCTGTTTGGCGGTGAAGTACACCATCGCACGGTTGCCTTCGGAGAACGCCTTCATGGTCAACAGCATGCGGCGTACGTCTGGGTGCACGATGATCGGGTCAGCGGCTTTTTCCGGCGCTTTCGGGCCAGTCAGCGAGCGCATTTGCAGACGATCGCGAGCATATTTCAGGCCGCCCTGGAAACCGATTTCGGCGTGGGCCAGGCCCTGCAGTGCGGTACCCAGACGTGCGGTGTTCATAAAGGTGAACATGCAGTTCAGGCCTTTGTTCGCCGGGCCGATCAGGTAACCGGTGGCGCCGTCGAAGTTCATCACGCAGGTGGCGTTGCCGTGGATGCCCATCTTGTGTTCCAGCGAACCGCAGCTCACTGCGTTGCGCTCACCGACAGTGCCATCGGCATTCGGCATGAACTTTGGAACGATGAACAGCGAGATGCCTTTGGTGCCAGCCGGTGCGTCCGGCAGGCGGGCCAGTACGATGTGGACGATGTTGTCGGCCATGTCGTGTTCGCCGGCCGAGATGAAGATCTTGGTGCCGGAGACTTTGTAAGAACCATCAGCCTGAGGTTCGGCCTTGGTGCGCAACATGCCCAGGTCGGTGCCGCAGTGCGGCTCGGTCAGGCACATGGTGCCGGTCCATTCGCCGGAGACCAGTTTGGTCAGATAGGCTTCTTGCTGCTCCGGGGTGCCGTGCTCGGAGATGGTGTTCATCGCGCCGTGCGACAGGCCTGGGTACATGCCCCACGACCAGTTGGCTTCGCCAACCATTTCGCTCACTGCCAGACCCAGCGACTCCGGCAGGCCTTGGCCGCCGTGCTCAACGTCGTGCGCCAGGCTTGGCCAGCCGCCTTCAACGAATTGCTTGTAGGCCTCTTTGAAGCCCGTCGGGGTTTTCACGCCGGACTCGCTCCAGGTGCAACCTTCGAGGTCGCCCACGCGGTTCAGCGGTGCCAGTACCTGCTCACAAAACTTGGCGCCTTCTTCGAGAATGGCGTCAACCATGTCCGGAGTTGCGTCTGCGCAAGCCGGAAGGCTCTGATAGTGCGCTTCGTAGCCGAGCAGTTCGTCACGAACGAAGCGAATATCACGCAAGGGGGCCTTGTAGTCAGGCATAGCGATAAACCTCTGCTGATGTAACCGGGAATGAACGACCGTGTTGATTTGTTGTGACGGTCAAACAGTTGTTTGAAACATACGTTTACGCCGAAATCTTGTCAAGCGTCGATCTTTTGCCGTTCGTCATCGCACCTTTCAAACGCCCGGGACAGCAAACCGCCATGCGCTCGAACGAGCCAAGGGTGCTGAAAAAAAGATTAGTTGAGAGAGAAGGACTTACAACGAAAAACGCCGCGACAAGGCGCGGCGTTCAGGGATGCGATGGCTAAAAAATCAGGCGAACGTATCGATGATGGTACCGAGCACTTCGTCGGAAGCCTTGGCGACTTTCACGCCCAGCTCTGCCTGGATCTTGCCCTGAGACATCTCGACCATATTGCTGGCCAGATCCGATTGCTGGGCGCGATCGACACCGCGCAGACGATCAATCTGCACTTCAGATGACTGGCTGGTCACCGAGCGCTCGATTGTGTTGTTGGCAATCTGGCTGGCAGCCTGATCGACGCGGTTCTGCCCGCTCTGAATCGAGCTCAGACCTGCATAAAAAGCTGTGTTACCGGAGATTTCCATAACAATTCTCATCCCTGGGAAGGATCAATGGCTGCCATTGAAGCAGAGGCGCCAGAAAAACACCCGTCAAAAACACTAATGGCACAGTGCCTGCCCATAGAGAAAAGCTTAGTCGAGCAGATCCAGTTGCAAATGATCCGCCACCGCCTCTGCACTCAGGGCCTTGAGTTTCGGCACGCGCCCCAGGCACGGCGCCGGAATCCGCTCGGCCAACGTCGCGAGGTTTTCTTCCAGCCGTGAAGTCTTCGGATCGATGATATTCGCCACCCACCCGGCCAGTTGCAGCCCATCACGGGCAATCGCCTCCGCCGTCAGCAAGGCATGACTGATGCACCCCAGCCGCACGCCCACCACCAGAATCACCGGCAACTTCAGCGCAATCGCCAGATCCGACAGATTATCCTGATCGGCCAAAGGCACCCGCCAGCCACCCGCGCCTTCGATCAGAGTGAAATCGGCATTCATCGCCAGAATCTCACGCATCGGCGCCAGCAGCGATTGCACGGTCAAGGCCACACCCGCTTCACGCGCCGCCAGATGCGGAGCAATCGCCGGCTCGAACGCCACCGGATTGACCTGTTGATAAGTCAGCGGCAGCGAACATTCGGCCAATAGCGCCAATGCATCGGAGTTGCGTAAACCCTTGGGCGTCACCTCGCACCCGGACGCCACCGGTTTGCCCGCCGCCGTACTCAGCCCCGCAGAACGCGCCGCGTGCAGCAATCCGGCGGCGACCGTGGTCTTGCCGACATCAGTGTCCGTACCGGTGATGAAATAGGCTGCGCTCATACGGGTTTCTCCAACACGGCGTAGACCACCTGATAAGTCGCCGGCAACCCCGACGCCTGACGGAACTGCTCGTACGCGTCGACCAAACCGAGAATCCGCGCCCGCCCGGTCAAACCGCTCGGCCGCCCCGGGTTCAAATTGTGCGCGCCCAAGGCTTTCAACTCATGGGTCAAACTGCGCACATCCGGGTAATGCAGCACGTGAGGCTGATTCTCCAGGCTCAACGTGCGCAAGCCACTGGCCGCACACAATTGCTCATAACGGGAGAACTCGCGGAAGCGGTTGACGTGCACCAGCCCATCGACCTGCCGCCAGCTGTCGCGCAACTCAAACAGCGTCCCTGCACAAAGACTAGCAAACGCGAAGATCCCACCCGGTTTCAGCACGCGAAAAGCTTCGCTGAGCACTGCATCGAAGTCCGCGCACCACTGCACGGCGAGGCTGGAGAAGATCAGGTCGCAGGTCGAATCCTGCAGCGGCAGGCGCTCGGCATCACCAGCAATAAAATACTCAGCGCCACCCAATGGCCGCGCGTGATTGAGCATGCCCTCGGCGATATCCAGCGCCAGACCGTGGCCCTCGGCAAGCCGCGAAGCCAGCGCGCGAGTGAAATAACCCGTGCCACACCCCAGATCCAGCCAACGCGCCGGCACAAACTCCTGCGGCAAACGCTCAATCAACTGTGTACCGACATCACGTTGCAACTCGGCGACGCTGTCGTAACTGGTCGCCGCACGAGAAAAAGAGGCTGCGACCTGACGCTTGTCAGGCAAGCCGCCAGGCAGCACAAGAGACAATTCAGTCATCACTGCACTCATGTAAAAAAGCCTGGATAGCGCCCGCCAGTCCGTGGGGGTCTTCCAGAAGAAAGGCATGGCTGGCCTGTTCGATCAGACCGATTTCGATATCCGGTAACAGGGCGAACAACGCCCCCGCCGCTTCCGCCGGGACCAAGCCGTCCTGTCCGGCGAACAAATGAAACTGCGGACCGCGAAATGCTTGCAGTGCTTCGCGTGTGTCCAGTTGCGCGAGCAATTCCAGGCCCGCCATCAGCGCCGCCGGCGCGATGTTCGGCGCGCCGCCCAGCATCAACCTCGACAAGCCGCGCGGGTCTTGCGCACCTTGAGCACAGAGCAGCGAGAAGCGTTTGAGAGTTGTGCGCGGATCAGCCTGGCAACCGGCGAGAAACGCATCGAAAGTCTCGCCGGGCATCGCGTTCGGCCACTGCTCATGGGCAACGAAAGAAGGATTGCTCGCCAGCGTCAACAAACCGCAGCAACGCTCGCCACGCCGTGCCGCCAGCTCGGACGCGAGCATGCCGCCCAGCGACCAGCCACCCAGCCACACGTCCTGAGGAATGCTTTCATCAAGATCGTCGAGCCAGTCCTGCAGCTCGCTGGAATCCAGTTCCGGCAGCCGCTCGATTTCCACGTTGAGATGTTCGTCGAGCCCTTGCAATGCGGCGGCCAGAGGCTCCATCGGCGACACGCCGAGGCCCCAACCGGGCAGCAGAATCAGGCGATCACGCATGGCTTGGCTCCGACGACAGTTGGGCAAAGCAATCGGCCAGTCCCTCTAACAATAGCTGCACCTGCGCTTCGCTGTGGGCGGCGGTCAGGGTCACGCGCAAGCGGGCGCTGCCGGCGGGCACGGTCGGTGGGCGGATCGCAGTGACCATCAGCCCACGCTCGCGCAACATCTGCGACAACCGCACCGCGCGCCCGGCATCACCGATCATGATCGGCTGAATCGGCGTAAAGCTGTCCATCAGTTCCAGACCGATCTGCTCGGCACCCTGGCGGAACTGGCGGATCAGCGTTTGCAGATGTTCACGACGCCAGTGTTCAGTGCGCAGCAGCTCCAGACTTTTCAGCGTCGCGCAGGCCAGCGCCGGTGGCTGGCTGGTGGTGTAGATGTACGGACGGGCGAACTGGATCAGGCTTTCGATCAACTCTTCGCTGCCAGCGACAAATGCCCCCGCCGTGCCGAACGCTTTGCCGAGGGTGCCGACCAGTACCGGCACATCCTCCTGACTCAATCCGAAGTGCTCGACGATGCCGCCGCCGTTCGCACCCAACGGCCCGAAACCGTGAGCGTCATCGACCATCAACCACGCGCCTTTGGCCTTGGCTTCACGGGCCAGCGCCGGCAGATCCGCGAGGTCGCCGTCCATGCTGAACACACCGTCGGTGACTACCAGAGTGTTGCCGGTGGCTTTCTCCAGACGTTTGGCCAGGCTCACCGCATCGTTGTGCAAATAACGGTTGAAGCGCGCGCCAGATAACAATCCGGCATCCAGTAACGATGCATGATTGAGGCGATCTTCCAGCACCGTATCGCCCTGCCCGACCAGCGCCGTAACGGCGCCAAGATTGGCCATGTAGCCGGTGGTGAACAGCAGCGCACGCGGGCGGCCAGTGAGGTCAGCCAGTGCCTCTTCCAGAGCGTGGTGCGGGCCGCTGTGGCCGATCACCAGATGCGAGGCGCCACCACCGACGCCCCAGCGTTCAGCACCGGTGCGCCAGGCTTCGATCACTTGCGGGTGATTGGCCAGGCCGAGGTAATCGTTGTTACAGAAGGCAAGCAACGGTTTGCCGTCGACCACCACTTGCGGCCCTTGCGGGGACTCGAGCAGCGGTCGCTGGCGATAGAGGTTTTCGGCACGACGGGCAGCAAGGCGTGCGGCGAGATCGAAAGACATGCAGGCCTCACATCTGAAAAATGACTGTGTAGGAGCTGCCGAAGGCTGCGATCTTTTGATGTTGTTTTTTAAAGACAAGATCAAAAGATCGCAGCCTTCGGCAGCTCCTACATGGAATCCGTATGGCGATCAGACGGCGGCGTTATAGAACTGCTCGCTGCTCTTCTGCTCCACCAGCGCCTGCTCGATCGCGGCCTGGTGAACCTCGTCGGCATGCTCCTCTCGAGCCTCTGGCTGGATGCCCAGACGCGCGAACAGCTGCATGTCCTTGTCCGCCTGCGGGTTGGCGGTGGTCAGCAGTTTGTCGCCGTAGAAAATCGAGTTGGCACCGGCGAAGAATGCGAGGGCCTGCATCTGCTCGTTCATCGCTTCGCGGCCGGCGGACAGGCGCACGTGGGATTGCGGCATGAGGATGCGCGCCACGGCGAGCATGCGGATGAAGTCGAACGGGTCGATGTCTTCGGCGTTTTCCAGTGGCGTGCCGGCAACTTTCACCAGCATGTTGATCGGCACCGACTCCGGATGCTCCGGCAGGTTGGCCAACTGGATCAGCAGGTTGGCGCGGTCATCCAGCGACTCGCCCATGCCGAGGATGCCGCCGGAGCAGATCTTCATCCCCGACTCACGCACGTAAGCCAGGGTCTGCAGACGCTCGCTGTAAGTACGGGTGGTGATGATGCTGCCGTAGAACTCCGGCGACGTGTCGAGGTTGTGGTTGTAGTAATCGAGCCCGGCCTTGGCCAGCGCTTCGGTCTGATCCTGATCGAGACGCCCCAGGGTCATGCAGGTTTCCAGGCCCATGGCTTTCACGCCTTCGACCATTTTCAGCACGTACGGCATGTCTTTCGCCGACGGATGCTTCCACGCCGCGCCCATGCAGAAACGTGTCGAACCGATGGCCTTGGCGCGGGCAGCCTCTTCGAGAACCTTCTGCACTTCCATCAGTTTTTCTTTTTCAAGGCCGGTGTTGTAGTGACCGGACTGCGGGCAGTACTTGCAGTCTTCCGGACAGGCGCCGGTCTTGATCGACAGCAGGGTCGAGACCTGAACGCGGTTGGCGTTGAAATGTGCGCGGTGCACCGTTTGCGCCTGGAACAGCAAGTCGTTGAAGGGCTGTACGAAGAGTGCTCTGACTTCGGCCAGAGACCAGTCGTGACGCAGGGTGGCAGTGGTGCTCGCGCTCATGGGTAGTTCCTTGGTTATGCTTGGCTGGCGGCTGCGGGAACGGAATACCCACAGGCGCTACACGGATGTTCGGCATATTTAAGGAAGAGTCATGCGCTGTCAACCACGATACGAAGGACCGGTTTACATCTGTTTAAATACTGTACAAATCTGCTTGCTTTGCGATGAACCGGCAGACGCAGAAATGCCAATCTGCGTGGCTTGCGAAACCGATCTGCCGTGGCTTGGCGAGCAATGCAGCACCTGCGCTTTGCCTTTGGCCGCGGCGGGTCTGACCTGCGGCGAGTGCCTGCTAGAGCCGCCGGCGTTCGAACAGGTGGTGGTGCCGTGGCAGTATGGCTTCCCCGTAGACAGTTTGATTACGCGCTTTAAACACAACGCAAAATGGCCGTTTGGCCACCTGCTCGCCGACGTTCTCGGGCAATACCTGCAACATCGCTTCGATGAGGGTTTGCCAAGACCCGATGCGTTGTTGCCGGTGCCGCTGGCGGGTAAACGTCTGCGCCAACGGGGGTTCAATCAGGCGGTTATGTTGGCGCGGTGGTTGAGTCAGTCGCTGGATCTGCCGTGCGAAGAACAGGTTCTGCGCCGAATCAAGGAGACCGGTGCCCAGCAGGATCTTGATGCCAAGGCGCGTAAACATAATCTGCGCAATGCCTTCGAGATCATGCCGGATGCGCAGGTACAAGGCCGGCATTTGGCGTTGGTTGATGATGTGCTGACCACTGGCGCGACCGCACAGGCACTGGCCCGGTTGCTGATGAACGCTGGCGCCGCGCGGGTCGATGTCTATTGTCTCGCCCGCACGCCAAAACCCGGAGCCTGAATATTGCGCAATCCCCTGTGGGAGCGAGCCTGCTCGCGAAGGGGGCAGCACATTCAACATTTATGCTGGCTGAAACTCCGCTTTCGCGAGCAGGCTCGCTCCCACAGGAGGACTTGCGTCAGGCTTGACTCTCGCGTCGCTAGCGACCAACTTCCACGTCCCACCGCCACAAAAAAGCATCCATCCATGTCCATGCCCTCCCTGTTGTCCCAGCACATCGTCCGCCGTCCGCAGCGCATCGCTTTGCTGCAACACATCGCCGAACAGGGCTCGATCACCCGCGCCGCGAAAAGCGCAGGCCTGAGCTACAAAGCGGCGTGGGACGCCATCGATGAGCTGAACAACCTGGCGCAGAAACCATTGGTCGAGCGCGCCGTGGGTGGCAAGGGCGGCGGCGGCGCGAAACTCTCCAGCGAAGGCGAGCGCGTTTTACGCCTGTACCAAAAACTCCAGGCCTTGCAAGCGCAGGTGCTGGAAGCGGCGGAAGATGCCAGCGACCTCGATCTGCTCGGTCGCCTGATGCTCAGAACCAGTGCGCGCAATCAGTTGCACGGCAAAGTCGTGGCGATCGAAGCGCAGGGCCGCAATGACCTGATCCGTCTCGAACTGGCCGAAGGGCTGTGCCTCGACGCGCAGATCACCCACGACAGCACCGTGCATCTGGAGCTGCAAAGCGGTACCGAAGTGGTGGCGCTGATCAAGGCTGGCTGGCTGGAATTGCTCGGCACCGAGCAATCTGCAACTTCTGGTCACAATCTTCTCAAAGGCACCATCGAAGCGATTCTCGACGCCGAGGACGGCCCCAGCGAAGTGCGGATCACCCTGCCCAACGGCCATACCCTCTGCGCCCTGGCTGAACCGCTCGATTTGCGCACTCGCGGGCTGACGGTGGAACAACCGGTGCACGTGCAGTTTTCCCCGTCCAATGTGCTGATCGGCACACCGCTGTAATCAGGCGCTGCAACGAAAGCGTCATCGACGCTCATTAAGGTAGCTGCCAAAACCAAGCAGGGAGCCTGATGTGAGCCTATTAGAAGAAAACCAATCCACTGACCTGGAAAAAATGGTCGGCCTCAGCCGTCGCGGTTTCATCGGCGCCGGCGCACTGTGCGGCGCGGCAATGTTCCTCGGCGGCAGTCTGTTGAGCCGCAGCGCGCTGGCCACCGGTGTCAGCGCCGGTAACAGCCGCCTGCTCGGTTTCGAGAGCATTCCCGCTGCGACCACCGATGTCATCACGCTGCCCAAGGGCTACAAGTCTTCGGTGCTGATCAGTTGGGGGCAGCCCCTGCAAAAGAACGGCCCGGCCTTCGACCCGAGCGGCAACGGCACCGCCGCCGCACAGGAAGTGCAGTTCGGCGACAACAACGACGGCATGAGCCTGTTCGCCTTCCCCGACGACCGCAACCGCGCGTTGATGGCGATCAACAACGAGTACACCAACTACCGCTACCTCTACCCGCACGGCGGCATGCCGCAATCGGCCGAAGACGTGCGCAAGGCACTGGCCTGCGAAGGCGTGTCGGTGATTGAAGTGCAGCGCAAGAACGGTCAATGGCAGTTCGTTCAGGGTTCGCGCTACAACCGGCGCATTCACGGCAACTCGCCGCTGCGCATCAGCGGCCCGGCGGCCGGTCATGACCTGATGAAGACCGCTGCCGACAAGCACGGTAAAAAAGTCCTCGGCACGTTCCAGAACTGCGCCAATGGTAAAACGCCGTGGGGCACTTACCTGACCTGCGAAGAAAACTTCACCGACTGCTTCGGCAGCAGCAACGCCCAGCAGCAGTTCGACCCGGCGCAAAAACGCTACGGCGTCTCGGTCGCCAGCCGCGAAATCAACTGGCACCCGTACGACCCGCGCTTCGACATGGCGAAAAACCCCAACGAACTCAACCGTCACGGCTGGGTGGTCGAGATCGATCCGTTCGATCCGCAATCGACCCCGGTCAAACGCACCGCGCTGGGCCGCTTCAAACATGAAAACGCCGCATTGGCCGAGACCGACGACGGTCGCGCCGTGGTGTACATGGGCGACGACGAGCGTGGCGAGTTCATCTACAAATTCGTCAGCCGCGACCGCATCAACCACCGCAACGCCAAGGCTAACCGCGACATCCTCGACCACGGCACCCTGTACGTGGCCAAGTTCGATGCCGGCGACAGCAACCCCGATCATCCGAAAGGCCAGGGCCAGTGGATCGAACTGACCCACGGCAAAAACGGTATCGATGCCAGCAGCGGTTTCGCCGATCAGGCCGAAGTGCTGATCCACGCGCGCCTTGCCGCCAGTGTCGTCGGCGCTACACGCATGGACCGTCCGGAATGGATCGTCGTCAGTCCGAAGGACGGTCAGGTTTATTGCACCCTGACCAACAACGCCAAGCGCGGCGAAGACGGCCAGCCGGTGGGCGGACCGAACCCGCGCGAGAAAAACGTTTACGGGCAGATCCTGCGCTGGCGCACCGACCGCGACGATCACGCTTCGAAGACATTTGCCTGGGATCTGTTTGTGGTCGCCGGCAACCCGGGTGTGCATGCCGGGACACCGAAGGGTGGCTCGAAGAACATCACCCCGCAGAACATGTTCAACAGCCCGGACGGTTTGGGCTTCGACAAGGCTGGGCGCTTGTGGATCCTCACCGACGGTGATTCGAGCAACGCCGGGGACTTTGCCGGAATGGGCAATAACCAAATGCTCTGCGCCGATCCGAAGACCGGTGAGATTCGCCGGTTCATGGTCGGGCCGATTGGTTGTGAAGTGACCGGGATCAGTTTCTCGCCGGATCAGAAAACCCTGTTTGTCGGGATTCAGCATCCGGGTGAGAACGGCGGTTCGACCTTCCCTGAGCATTTGCCGAATGGCAAGCCGCGGTCGTCGGTGATGGCGATTACCCGTGAGGACGGTGGAGTCGTCGGCGCCTGACAGACCCTCATCGCGAGCAGGCTCACTCCTACATTTGGAATGCGTGCGTTCCCCTGTAGGAGTGAGCCTGCTCGCGATGGCTTCAGCGAAGACACCAACCAACTCCCCCGCTGCCATCTGCGCTACCATGCTGGGCCGGACGCGGCAGCCTGCTGCGCGCAGGAGTCAGCATGGCCCACCCGTTTGAAACCCTCACCCCCGACCTCGTCCTTGATGCCGTTGAAAGCATCGGCTTCCTCAGTGATGCGCGCATTCTGGCGCTCAACAGCTACGAAAACCGCGTCTATCAGGTTGGCATCGAAGACTCCGAGCCGCTGATCGCCAAGTTCTACCGCCCGCAACGCTGGACCAACGAAGCCATCCTCGAAGAGCACCAATTCACCTTCGAGCTGGCCAACGTCGACATCCCGGTGGTGGCGCCGCTGATCCACAACGGCGAAACTCTGCACGAGCATGCCGGTTTCCGCTTCACGTTGTTCCCGCGTCGTGGCGGCCGTGCGCCGGAGCCGGGCAATCTCGATCAGCTGTATCGCCTCGGCCAGTTGCTCGGGCGCATTCACGCGGTCGGCGCGACCAAGCCGTTTGAACACCGCGAAGCTCTCGCTGTGCAGAACTTCGGCCACGCCTCGCTGAACACCTTGCTCGAAGGCAATTTCATTCCGAAAAGCCTGCTGCCGGCCTACGAGTCCGTCGCCCGCGACCTGCTCAAACGCGTGGAAGATGCTTACGCCAACACACCGCACCAGAACATCCGCATGCACGGCGACTGCCACCCCGGCAACATGATGTGCCGCGACGAAATGTTCCACATCGTCGACCTCGACGACTGCCGCATGGGTCCGGCGGTGCAGGACATCTGGATGATGCTCGCCGGGGATCGTCAGGAATGCCTCGGGCAGTTGTCGGAATTGATGGATGGCTACAACGAGTTCCACGATTTCGACCCGCGCGAACTGGCACTGATCGAACCGCTGCGCGCCTTGCGCCTGATGCACTACAGCGCCTGGCTCGCGCGGCGCTGGGATGACCCGGCGTTCCCGCACAGCTTTCCGTGGTTCGGCACCGAGCGGTATTGGGGCGATCAGGTGTTGGCGCTGCGTGAGCAACTGTCCGCGCTTAACGAAGAACCGCTGAAACTCTTCTGACCCGCCTCCATCCTCTGTAGGAGTGAGCCTGCTCGCGATAGCGTTTGATCAGTCAACGAAAATGTTGAATGTCAGAGCGCTATCGCGAGCAGGCTCACTCCTACATTTGTTCGGTGTTCACAATTTCCCGACCTATCCGCTAAGGCATTCGTAGACAAACCTCCTTACAATCCCTCCTTTGTTAGCTGCCTAAGCAAGGATTCTGCATGCAAGCCGCCAACCCGCGTCGCGGGTACATTCTGGGCCTGAGTGCCTACATCATCTGGGGCCTGTTCCCGATCTACTTCAAAGCCATCGCCGAAGTGCCGGCGGTCGAGATCATCATCCACCGGGTGTTGTGGTCGGCGTTGTTTGGCGCGCTGTTGCTGATGGTGTGGAAACACCCGGGCTGGTTGCGCGAATTGCTCGACAACCCCAAACGCTTGGCGATTCTGGCCCTGAGCGGCACGTTGATCGCGGCCAACTGGCTGACCTACGTGTGGTCGGTGAATAACGGACGCATGCTGGAAGCGAGCCTCGGTTACTACATCAACCCGTTGGTCAACGTGCTGTTGGGCATGTTGATTCTCGGCGAACGCTTGCGGCGGATGCAGTGGATTGCGGTCGGTCTGGCGGCGGTCGGTGTGGCGCAACAGGTGTGGCAGGTCGGCAGTCTGCCGTGGGTATCGCTGGTGCTCGCGCTGACCTTCGGCTTCTACGGCTTGATTCGCAAACAGGCGCCGGTCAAGGCGTTGCCGGGGCTGGTGGTGGAAACCTGGATGCTGGTGCCGATCGCGATTGCCTGGCTGCTCTTCAATCAGACCGCGACCAGCGCTCAACCGGAGTTCTGGACCACGTCCCAAGCCTGGTGGCTAGTAGCGGCCGGGCCGGTGACGTTGATCCCACTGGTGTGCTTCAACGCCGCCACGCGTCACTTGCCGTACACCACGATCGGCTTCCTGCAATATCTGGCGCCGACCTTGGTGCTGTTGCAAGCGGTGCTGTTGTTCGGTGAGCACTTGTCGTCGAGCACGTTAGTCGCGTTTATCTTCATCTGGGCCGGTCTGGCCGTTTACAGCGTCGATGCGGTGATCAGTTTGCGTCGGCGCAACTGATCAAAAAACGCACAAACCCTCACAGGCCACGGTTCTCGTGGCCTGCATCGTTCCTTCCCAAGGTTATCCACAGCGTGATCCCCGCCGTTTGTGTGCAAGTCACTGAATGTTGGCGGTTTTTTGATCAGTTCCGCGCAAGCCCCGGCCGGCTTGACGCTGCGCCCGGTCTCTACAGGTTATCCACAGGCAGGTGCACGTTTAAACTGGATAACCTGATCGCCCCTTAAACGTCTGTGCGTAACACCAGTTCGACCATCAGATCGTCGGCCAGGGTTTCCAGACGCGACTGCAAGACATCAAGCGACAGGGTCAGCGGTACCGCGAGAATCGCCTCGGCGTGAAACAGCGGCTCACTGCTCATCGGCGCTGGACGCACCTCAGTCACCAGTCGCTCAAGGTTGACGCCCTGCTCGCTCAACAGCCGGGTGATGTCGCGCACAATCCCCGGCCGATCATTGCCCACCAACTCCATGGCGATCGGTTTCCAGGTGCAGGACTGCTCGATACCACTCTCGGCAATCAACACGCGGATGCCGTGCGCTGACAGCGCTTGTAGGGAATCGACTAATTCGTCGTAAGCCTCCGCCGGCACGCCCACCCGAAGAATCCCGGCGAACTGCCCGGCCATCCGCGACATGCGACTTTCCAGCCAGTTACCGCCGTGCTCGGCGATGCATTGGGCGATGCGCTCGACCTGTCCGGGCTTGTCCGGGGCGAAAACAGTGAGTACGAGATGGTCCATGGCGCAGCCCTCTTGTCATGACTTTTGTTATAGAAGGGGAAGTATAGGCAAGGGTCGATTTTGCGTTGAGGCGACCGACGCTTTCGCGAGCAGGCTCGCTCCCACATAAACCGCTGCCATAGCAGCCAAATAGCATTTATGTGTACAACTTTTTATATTTAGCTGGAACAATCCAATGGTTTTTTGAGAACATCCCGTTCCGCGATGTGACCGCAATGCGACATGAGGTCGCAGAACGACGTAATTAGTCTGATTTTCACAAGCGCAACTCATCATGTAGTATGCCGCAGCGCGCACTACATAACGCCGGATCGATGTCTGCCCAAGGCCTGTTCGCAACCCTGAAAGCCCCGTCAGCAAGGCCCCAAGCCTTTGATTGGTCCCAGCCCAGCCGCCCGCAATGGCATGTACTGGTCGGCAGGTTTGTGGTTTAAATGGCCAGAGGCTTCATTGTCAAAATTGAAGAGCTGAAAAGCGAAATAGCTGAGCAGAGTGAGGCAAGCAATGACTGAACACGTTCAAGTCGGTGGCCTGCAGGTCGCCAAAGTCCTGTTCGACTTCGTGAACAACGAAGCCATTCCCGGTACCGGCCTCACCGCCGAAAAATTCTGGGAAGGTGCCGACAAGGTCATTCATGACCTGGCGCCGAAGAACAAAGCCCTACTCGCCAAACGCGATGACTTCCAGGCTCGTATCGATGCCTGGCACCAGGAACGCAACGGTCAGGCGCACGACGCCGTGGCCTATAAAGCCTTCCTGCAAGAAATCGGTTATCTGCTGCCAGAAGCGGCTGATTTCCAGGCAACGACGCAAAACGTCGATGATGAAATCGCCCGTACCGCCGGCCCGCAACTCGTTGTGCCGGTGATGAACGCCCGCTTCGCTCTCAATGCCTCGAACGCCCGCTGGGGTTCGCTGTATGACGCCCTCTACGGCACCGACGCGATCAGCGAAGAAGGTGGCGCGGAAAAAGGCAAAGGCTACAACAAGGTGCGTGGCGACAAAGTCATCGCCTTTGCCCGTGCCTTCCTCGACGAAGCCGCTCCGTTGGCCGCTGGCTCCCACGTCGATTCGACCGGCTACAAAATCGCGAACGGCAAACTGCTGGTCACCCTCAAGGGCGGCAGCAACACTGGCCTGCGCGACGATGCACAACTGATCGGTTTCCAGGGCGACGCCAACGCGCCAATCGCCATCTTGCTGAAACACAACGGTCTGCATTTCGAAATCCAGGTCGATGCCACCACCCCGGTCGGGCAGACCGATGCTGCTGGCGTCAAAGACATCCTGATGGAAGCGGCACTGACCACCATCATGGACTGCGAAGACTCCGTGGCCGCTGTCGATGCCGACGACAAAGTGGTGATCTACCGCAACTGGCTCGGCCTGATGAAGGGCGACCTGGCGGAATCCGTGTCCAAGGGTGGCCAGACCTTCACCCGCACCATGAACCCGGATCGCACCTACACCGCGCCGAATGGCGGTGAAGTGACCCTGCACGGTCGTTCGCTGTTGTTCGTGCGTAACGTTGGCCACCTGATGACCATCGACGCGATCCTCGACAGTCAAGGCAACGAAGTGCCGGAAGGCATCCTCGACGGTCTGGTCACTTGCCTCGCGGCGATGCACAACCTCAATGGCAACACCTCGCGCCGCAACACTCGAACCGGTTCCGTGTACATCGTTAAACCGAAGATGCACGGCCCGGAAGAAGCGGCGTTCACCAACGAGCTGTTCGGTCGCATCGAAGACGTGTTGGGCCTGAAACGCAACACCCTGAAAGTCGGGATCATGGACGAGGAGCGCCGCACAACGGTCAACCTCAAGGCCTGCATCAAGGCGGCCAGTGAGCGCGTGGTGTTCATCAACACCGGTTTCCTCGACCGCACCGGCGACGAAATCCACACTTCCATGGAAGCCGGCCCGGTTGTGCGCAAGGCTGACATGAAGGCTGAGAGGTGGATCGGCGCGTACGAAAACTGGAATGTCGATATCGGTCTGAGCACCGGCCTGCAAGGTCGTGCGCAAATCGGTAAAGGCATGTGGGCGATGCCCGATCTGATGGCGGCGATGCTTGAGCAGAAAATCGCGCACCCGCTGGCCGGCGCCAACACCGCTTGGGTTCCGTCGCCGACTGCAGCTGCACTGCACGCGCTGCATTATCACAAGGTCGACGTGTTCGCCCGCCAGGCCGAATTGGCCAAACGTGCGCGTGCTTCGGTCGACGACATCCTGACCATCCCGCTGGCGGTCAACCCGAACTGGACGCCAGAGCAAATCAAGAACGAACTGGACAACAATTCCCAGGGCATTCTCGGTTACGTGGTGCGTTGGATCGACCAGGGTGTTGGCTGCTCGAAAGTGCCAGACATCAATGACGTCGGCCTGATGGAAGACCGTGCCACGCTGCGTATTTCCAGCCAGCACATCGCCAACTGGCTGCGCCACGGTGTGGTCACCGAAGCGCAAGTGATGGAAAGCCTCAAGCGCATGGCGCCGGTGGTGGATCGTCAGAACGCCAACGACCCGCTGTACCGTCCGCTGGCCCCGAACTTCGACAGCAACATCGCCTTCCAGGCGGCGGTCGAACTGGTGATCGAAGGCACCAAACAGCCGAACGGCTACACCGAGCCGGTATTGCACCGTCGTCGTCGCGAGTTCAAGAAGGCCAACGGCCTGTAACTTGCGCTGAATGCCGGACATGAAAAAGCCCTGATCGAGTGATCAGGGCTTTTTTGTTAGTGCGGTGTGCGCTGGTATTTGTGGAGGGCTTGAGATCGATCCCCCTCACCCCAGCCCTCTCCCCCAAGGGGTAGAGGGGGAAAGGGAGCAGATCTGTATGCTTTTCAAAATCTGAGCTCGGCTCAGGAATTGCCGAGGGTAGAGGGGAAAGGGGGCCGATCTTTGTGTTTTTCAAAACTGGAGTTCGACTGAGGAATTTCAGGTCGGTGTACCTTGCACATTCACCGCGGTCAGTCCCCTCTCCCTCTGGGAGAGGGTTAGGGTGAGGGGCTCTTAAGGTTCTATCCCCAATTCATGTTTCACCAGACCGAGCAACTTGCCCGTATCAATCGGCTTGAGCAGAAAATCCACCACGCTCAAATGCATCGCCGCAATCGCGTCTTTCACATCGGCATCGCCGGACACAATGATGATCGGCATCGCCGCCCGCACCGACTCACGCACTTGCCGAATCAGCTCAAGCCCACCGACATGGCCCATACGCAGATCGGTGATGACCAGGCCGATCGAAGGTTTGTCTTCAAGCATCTTCAGCGCCGTTTCGCCACTGGCCGCGGTCATGCAACGAATGCCGTCCAACGCGAGAATCTCCGACAACAGCTCCCGGGCGTCCTTGTCGTCATCGACGATCAGTACGCGCTGCGGCGGCAAGTCGGGTTCGAGCATTACAGCGCTGAGCGCTTCACGCTCGGCGTCGCTCAAAATATCGTGGTCGGACATGGCATTCTCTACGTTTTCAAATCAATCACCTGGCACAGTCGTCAGACATCGCTAAGCAGAGCTTCAATGTGCACTTCGTCGGATTTTTTTCCAAGGGGGCAAGCAAGGGAATTTCCGACTGTTTGCGTAGGGCATCTCCGAAACTGCGCCAATGGTGGCAAAACCTAGACTTACGTCCAATGGGCACCCTGTCCGTACGGGCCGACCATGGCCGTAACGATCCGACAACAACAATTCGAAAAAGACTGCGGTAATGGTTATGAGTAAAGCGGACGCCTTCACCCAGGCAGGGAAAACCGCGGTATTGCAGAACATTCAGGGCACCCTGCAATTCCTCCAGCGCTTCCCGCCCTTCAATCAGATGGAACACGCCCACCTCGCGTATCTGGTGGAGCAATGTCAGCTGCGTTTTTACGGCCAGGGCGAAAGCATCATCAAACCCGCCGACGGCCCGGTCGAACACTTCCATATCGTCAAACAGGGTCGGGTGATCGGCGAACGTCAGCACATCACCAAACCCGGCACCGAGACCACGTTTGAAATCACCACCGGCGAATGTTTTCCGCTAGCCGCGTTGCTCGGTGAACGCGCGACCCGCACCGAACATCTGGCCGGCGAAGACACCTTCTGCCTGCAACTGAACAAACTGGCGTTCATCAAACTGTTTGCCCTTTCCAACGCCTTTCGCGACTTCGCCTTGCGCGGGGTCAGCAGCCTGCTCGATCAGGTCAATCAGCAAGTGCAGCAGAAAGCCGTGGAAACCCTCGGCACGCAGTACTCGCTGAACACCCGACTGGGCGAACTGGCCATGCGCCACCCGGTCACCTGTACCCCCGACACACCACTGCGCGAAGCGGTGAAATTGATGCACGAGCAACAGGTCGGCAGCATCGTTGCGGTGGACGAGCACAAGGCGCCGCTGGGGATTTTCACCCTGCGCGATTTGCGCCACGTCGTGGCTGAAGGCATCGGTGATTTCAGTGAAGCCATCGAGCGCCACATGACGCCTTCGCCCTTTTATCTTTCGCCGGATCACAGTGCCTTCGATGCAGCGATTGCCATGACCGAACGGCACATCGCGCATGTCTGCCTGGTCAAGGATCAGCGCCTGTGCGGCGTGGTCTCCGAGCGCGATCTGTTCTCGCTGCAACGGGTCGACCTGGTGCATCTGGCCCGGACGATCCGCAGCGCCCAGCGCGTCGAACAACTGGTCAGCCTGCGCGGCGAGATCGGCCAACTGGTCGAACGCATGCTCGCCCACGGCGCGTCTTCGACGCAGATCACCCACATCATCACCTTGCTCAACGACCACACCGTGTGCCGCGTCATCGAACTGACTCTCGCCGAAAAAGGCGATCCCGGCGTGCCGTTCAGTTGGCTGTGTTTCGGCAGCGAAGGCCGGCGCGAGCAGACCCTGCACACCGATCAGGACAACGGCATTCTGTTCGACGCGCGAGACGCGGCGCATGCAGCGGAGATTCGCGGCAAGCTGCTGCCGATTGCCCAGCAGATCAACCAGAGTCTGGCGCTGTGCGGCTTCACCCTGTGCAAGGGCAACATCATGGCCGGCAACCCCGAGCTGTGTCTGTCGCGGGCAGAATGGGCACGGCGCTTTGCGGCTTTTATTCGTGAGGCGACACCGGAGAACCTGTTGGGATCGAGTATCTACTTTGATCTGCGCGTGGTCTGGGGCGATGAAAAAGGTTGCGAACAATTGCGCCAAGGCATTCTCGATCAGGTCGGCGACAACCGCTTGTTCCAGCGCATGATGGCCGAGAACGCCCTGCGCAATCGTCCGCCGGTGAGGCGTTTCCGCGAGTTTGTGCTGGCGCGCAAGAATGGTGAGAAAGCCACGCTGGATCTCAAGGTGCAGGGGCTGACGCCGTTCGTGGATGGCGCGCGACTGCTCGCACTGGCCAACGGCATCGACGCCAACAACACCCTCGAACGCTTTCGCCAGTTGGTCGACAAAGAAGTCATCGAGCGACTGGATGGCGCGGCGTATGAAGAGGCCTATCACTTCATTCAGCAGACGCGCATGCAACAGCATCAACTGCAAACGCGGGAGAATCTGCCCTACTCCAACCGAGTCGACCCCGACAGCCTCAATCATCTCGACCGGCGTATCCTGCGTGAATCGTTGCGACAGGCTCAACGCCTGCAAAGCAGCCTGACGTTGCGGTATCAGCTATGAGCCTGTTTTCGTGGCTGCGCCCGGCGAGTGCGGTGGTGCCGGTGGATTTCCAGCAGCGTCTGGCGCAGCTGCCGGCGATTACCGAACTGCGCGAATGCACGTTGCGCGAACAACGTTGGGTGGTGCTGGATCTGGAAACCACTGGACTGAACCTGAACAAGGATCGCGTGTTGTCGATTGGTGCTGTGGTGATCGAGGATGGCGCGATCGATTTCAGTCAGCAGTTCGAACGCACGTTGCAATGTCGCGAGCTGAAGCTCAGTCCCAGCGTATTGATTCACGGCTTGGGGCCGAATGCGATTGCAGCCGGCAGTGAACCGGCCGAGGCGTTGCTGGAGTTGCTGGAGTTTATTGGCGACAGCCCGGTATTGGCGTTTCATGCGCCGTTCGATCAGCACATGCTCGGGCGCGCGTTGAAGGAACATCTGGGGCACAAGTTGCAGCAGGTGTTTCTCGATGTCGCAGACATTGCACCGCTGGTTTGCCCACAGGCGCAGATTCGTGAGGCCGGGCTGGATGAGTGGATCGACTGGTTCAAGCTTGAGGTGTTCGAGCGGCATAACGCGAGTGCCGATGCGCTGGCGACGGCGGAACTGGCGTTGATTCTGTTCAGCCGGGCGCGGGGGCAGCAGATTCATAGTCCGTTGAATTTGCAGCAGCGGTTGAGTCAGTGGAAGCGTAGGCAGCAGGTGCCTTCGTTTTAAATCAAAAGCCCCTCACCCCAGCCCTCTCCCGGAGGGAGAGGGGGCCGACCGTGGTGTCTGAAGCCTTACATCGACCTGAAAGACCGAGTCGATTGAGGATTCGCTGAAAATCGTTCAGGTCGGTGTACCTCCAGAATATCCCCCGATCGGTCCCCTCTCCCTCTGGGAGAGGGCTAGGGTGAGGGTTTGCCTTCGCCGCCCACCTGACCAGTGGCCAATTGCTAACCATTCCCACCTCTGCCACAATCGCGAACAATTCGCGTTAGTTAACATTTCCCAATCGGTGATGTCCGGTGTCGTCAGTCCCAAGCCCTAACAGTGAGCTCGTCGGTGCGATGTATCGCGACCATCGTGGTTGGCTGTTGGCATGGCTGCGACGCAATGTGGCGTGTCCGCAGCGTGCCGAAGACCTGAGTCAGGACACCTTCGTCCGTCTGCTCGGTCGCGACGAAATGCTGACACCCCGCGAGCCGCGCGCCTTCCTGGTGGCGATTGCCAAAGGCTTGCTGTTCGACTACTTCCGTCGCGCGGCGCTGGAACAGGCCTACCTCACCGAACTGATGCTGATCCCCGAAGGCGAACAACCGTCGGTGGAAGAACAGCAAATGATCCTCGAAGACCTCAAAGCCATCGACCGCTTGCTCGGCAAACTGTCGACCAAGGCCCGCGCCGCTTTCCTTTATAACCGCCTCGATGGCCTCAGCCATGCCGAGATCGCCGACAAGCTCGGCGTCTCGGTACCGCGTGTGCGCCAGTATCTGGCGCAAGGCATTCGCCAGTGCTACATCGCCCTGTACGGTGAGCCGACATGAGCCCGGCCAGTTCCAGACCGGTGCCGGCGCATGTGCTGGATGCGGCGATTGCCTGGCAACTGACCCTCGACTCGAGCAGTCCGCTGGAGCGCGAAGAGTTCGCCAAATGGCATGCGGCCCATGAAGAACACGCCCGTGCGTGGCGGCAACTGGGCATGCTCGATCAGCGTTTCAGCGTGGCCAAAGGGCCGGCGCGCAGTGCGCTGCTGCAATCACGCGAGGGCATTCGCCGGCGGGTGCGCAAACTTGGCAGTGGGCTGACCAGCGTCGTGGTGCTTGTCGGTGTGGGGCTTTTAGCCAGCGAACGGTTTATGCCGCTGGATTACTGGCTCGCCGATCAACGCACTGCTACGGGCGAACAGCGCACCGTGCACCTGGCGGATGGCACTGTGCTGAATCTCAATACCCACAGTGCGGTGGATGTGCGGTTCGATGACAAGCGCCGGCTGATCGTGTTGCAGGAGGGCGAAATTCTCGTCGAGACCGGTCATGGCGATGCGCGCCCGTTCATCGTTGAAACCCGCGAAGGCAGCATGCGCGCCTTGGGTACGCGCTTTCTGGTCAAGCGCGAAGAAGCAGGCACGCGCCTGAGCGTGTTGCAGTCGGCGGTCGCGGCGCACCCGCAATCCAATCCTGAAGAGCAAATCCTCCATGAAGGCCAGCAAGTGCTGCTGCGCAGTGACGGATTGGGTTCGATTGTCGCGCTCAACCCCGGCGCCGACGCCTGGACGCGCGGCATGCTGGTGGTGGATAACGCGCGATTGGGCGATCTGGTGCATGAGCTCGGGCGTTATCGTCGCGGGCATCTGGGCGTGGCGCCGGACGTGGCGGATCTGCGGATTACCGGCAGCTTCCCGCTGCATGACACCGATAAGGCCCTGAGCGCATTGCTGCCGACCCTGCCCGTGCAGATCGAGCGGCATACGCCGTATTGGGTCACAGTCGCGAAGGCCGAGCCCTCCTCCCCTTGACCTGATCGTTCCCACGCTCTGCGTGGGAATGCAGCCCGGGACGCTCTGCGTCCCTGCCGAAGCGGACGCAGAGCGTCCATTGAGGTATTCCCACGCGGAGCGTGGGAACGATCAAGCCCGCAGAAATGTGGCTGTTTTCCAGTTAATCGAAATTATTTTCATCCAGCCCTATCACTTTTTGCTTTTCGTCCGGCACACAGGCAATTGAGAAATATTTCCATTCAGGAGCCGCCGTATGTCCCGTTCGCTAGACACCTTGTTGCGCCCCAGTCTGCTGGCCGTCGCCATCGCGCTCAGCGCGCCGCTGATCAGCAGTCCGTTGCTTGCCGCTGAACAAGCGTCCAGCGTGCGCGCCTACAACTTGCCGGCGGCGCCACTGTCGACCACCCTGAACCAGATCGCCAGCCAGGGCGGCATTGCGTTGTCGCTGAATCCGGCGCTGGCGGCGGGCAAGACCTCGGCACCGGTGAACGGCCAGTACGATGCGGCAGACGCTCTGCGCGCGGCGCTGCGCGGCACCGGTTTGCAACTGGAACAAAGCAGCACCGGCACCTACACCCTCATGGCCGTGCCTGAAGGAACGCTGGCCCTGCCGGAAACTTCGGTCATCGGCGTGGAAAACTTCGAAAGCGCCTGGGGCCCGGTCGAAGGCTATACCGCCACTCGCACCGCTGCTGGCAGCAAGACCGACACCGCGCTGGTCGAAGCACCGCGTTCGATCTCCGTCGCTACCCGCCAGCAAATGGACGACCGCAGCGTGCACAGTCTCGACGACGCTGTGCGCTACATGCCGGGCATCACCGCCAGCAGCTACGGCAGCGACACCCGCGCCGACTGGCTGCGTGTGCGCGGTTTCGAACCGACCCAGTTCCTCGACGGCCTGCCGCTGCCAAAAGGCGTGTACGCCAACCCGAAACAGGAAACCTGGAACCTCGACCGCCTCGCCCTGCTGCGTGGCCCGGCCTCCTCGGTTTACGGCCAGACCCCGCCGGGCGGTTTGCTGGACATGGTCAGCCGTCGTCCAAGCGCTGAAGCCAGCAATGAAATCCAGCTGCAATACGGCAGTGACAACCACCGCCAGATCAACTTCGCCAGCACCGGCAAGATCGATGACGCTGGTCAGTTTCTCTACGGCCTCAGCGGTGTGGTGCGCGACAGTGGCACCCAGGTCGATCACGTCGACAACAAGCGCTACAACATCGCACCGAGCCTGACCTGGAACATCGACGACGACACCAAGCTTACCCTGCTGAGCCAGTTCACCCGCGACGATACCGGCATCACCAGCCAGTTTCTGCCAATTCAGGGCACCAAGATCAAGTCGCCGCTCGGTGATATTTCCCACCACAAGAATCTGGGTGATCCGGACTGGGAATATTACGATCGCACCTACTACGCGCTGGGCTATGCCTTCGAACATCGTCTGAACGATGTCTGGCAGTTCAAGCAGAACCTGCGCTACACCAAGTCGGATCTGTCGTTCCAGTCGCTGACGCCGGGGTCGTACCCATTCACCGAAGTGGATGATCAAGGCAACGTCGGGCGCACCAGTACCAGCGTCGAAGAAGACATCAGCCAGTTCGCCGTGGACAACAACTTCCAGGCTGACTTCGCTACCGGCGATATCCGTCACACCCTGTTGTTGGGTCTGGACCACCAGCGCAGCAACACCAACTACACTTCGATCTTCGGTGATGGCCTGCCTACCAACGTCATCACGCCAATCTACGGTCAGCCGATCGTGCGTCCGGCGCGCTCGACGGCGTTTTACGATTACGACCAGAAGACCTACCAGACCGGCCTGTACGTGCAGGACCAAATGGCCCTCGACCAGTGGCGCCTGACCCTCGGCGGCCGTGAAGACTGGGTGCACACCAGCACCAAATTCATCAACAAGGGCGATGCCACCAACACCCAGCGCGACAAGGCCTTCAGCGGCAACGCCGCGCTCAGCTATGTGTTCGACAACGGTTTCGTGCCGTACCTGTCGTACGCCGAATCCTTCCAGCCGACCACGGGTGCCGACGCTACCTCGACCGGTTCGCTCAAACCGACCGAAGGCAAGCAGTGGGAACTGGGCATCAAGTACCAGCCGCCGGGCAGCAAAACCCTGCTGACCGCCGCCGTGTATGACCTCACCCAGAAGAACGTTTCGGTCAACACCTTCGTCAACAATGTGTCGATCACCAGCCAGACTGGCGAAGTGAAAGTCAAAGGCCTGGAGCTGGAAGCGGTTTCCGATGTGACCGATAACCTCAAAGTCATCGCTGCCTACACCTTGGCCAAATCGGAAGTGCAGAATGGCGTCGACAAGGGCAATCGCCTGCAACTGATGCCGAACCAGCAAGCGTCGCTGTGGACCGATTACACCTGGCACGCCGGCGTCCTCGACGGCTTCGGCATTGGCGGTGGCGTGCGTTACACCGGCAACACCTACGGCGACAAGGCCAACACCTGGCTGGGCAAGGCGGACGCCTACACCGTGTTCGACGCGAGCGTGCATTACGACCTCGGCCGTCTGGACAACAGCCTCAAAGGCGCGTCGCTGGCCGTCAACGCGACCAACCTGTTCGACAAGGAATACATTTCCACCTGCGACAGCTTCTACTGCTACTACGGCGACACGCGCAGTGTCGTCGCCAGCGCCACTTACAAGTGGTAAGCGATTGAGCTGAAACAGGCCCTGTTACCTGGCCGTCCCTCGTGGACGGCTTTGGTGTTTTTGAAGGTCATGAAATGAAAAGTAAAACAATCCGCCGCTGGTCGTTTGTTCATACCTGGACCAGCCTGATCTGCACCGTGTTTTTGCTGATGCTGGCATTGACCGGTCTGCCGTTGATTTTCAGCCATGAAATCGACCATTTGCTGGGCAACGCGCCGGAGCTGCAGGAGATGCCGGCCGACACGCCGCAGCTCAATCTGCAGCAACTGGTGGATGCCGCGCAGAAACATCGACCGGGCGAAGTCATGCAGTACTTCGGCTATGACGATGAAGACCCGAACGCGGCGTTCGCGATCATGGCGAAAACCGCCGGCACCGAACCGAACTCCTCGCACACCTTCATGCTCGACGCACGTACCGGTGAAGCGCTGGAAACTCCGTCGGCCAACGGCGGCTTGATGCTGTTTATCCTGCGCCTGCATGTCGACATGTTTGCCGGGCTGCCGGGCAAGTTGCTGCTGGCGTTCATGGGGCTGCTGTTTGTCGTGGCCATCGTGTCCGGGACGGTGCTGTATTTGCCGTTCATGCGCCGCTTGAAGTTCGGCACGGTGCGTCAGGACAAATCCACAAGGTTGCGCTGGCTCGACCTGCATAACCTGATCGGCGTAGTCACCCTGACCTGGGCGCTGGTGGTCGGCGTGACCGGTGTGATCAGCGCCTGCGCCGACTTGTTGATCGCGGCGTGGCGCAATGAAGCACTGACTGCGCTGATCGAACCGTACCGCGATGCGCCACCGCTGACGCACCTGGCGCCGGCCACGCGTTTGCTCGACATCGCTGCTGAAGTTGCGCCGGAGATGAAACCAGACTTCATTGCCTTTCCCGGAACACGCTTTTCCAGTGAGCACCATTACTCGGTGTTCATGAAGGGCGGTACGCACCTGACTTCGCATCTGCTGACCCCGGTGCTGATCGATGCGACCACGCTGCAGGTCACTGCGGTGGCCGAACGGCCGTGGTACATGGACGCCATGGGCATGTCGCAGCCGCTGCACTTCGGTGACTACGGCGGCATGCCAATGAAAATCCTCTGGGCCACCCTCGATGTGCTGACGATCATCGTGCTCGGCAGCGGCGTGTATCTGTGGGTGGTGCGGCGCAAAGCGGCGAAGCCTGTGCTGGAAACGGCGGAGGCGTCTACATGAAGCCGCGTCAGTCGAATTTCTGGAAGGTGTTCAGCACGCCGATCGTGATTGCGTTGCTCAGTGCGGCAGGGTTGTTTGCGGCGTTGCTGGGGGATGGGATTTGGGATGCGTTGAGCTGGGTTGGGCTGGGTGTTCCGGCATTTTTGGCCATAAGAGGATTGCTGCAGCGAAGCTGAAAAACCTTTGTAGGAGTGAGCCTGCTCGCGATGGCTGCGGGTCAGTCAACATAGTTGTTGAATGTTATTACGCTATCGCGAGCAGGCTCACTCCTACATTTGGATCGGCGCAAGGCTTGAGCTCGTGCACTGACAGGCTATGCTGCCCCCTCACTGTCCTGATCGAGACCCTGCCAATGTCCGCCCCCAGCATGACCCTGTACCACAACACCCTCTCCCCGTTCGTACGCAAAGTGATGGTGTTGCTGCACGAAACCGGCCAGCAGGATCGCGTCGCCTTGCAAGACTGCGTGCTCAGCCCGGTCAGTCCGAGCGCCGAGCTCAATGTCGACAACCCGCTGGGCAAGATTCCCGCCCTGCGTCTGGCCGACGGCAATGTCATCCATGACAGCCGCGTCATTCTCGAATACCTCGATCAACAACACGTTGGCAACCCGCTGATTCCACGCGAAGGCGCGGCGCGCTGGCGGCGTCTGACCCTGGCCTCGATGGCCGACGGGATCATGGATGCGTCGGTGATGGTGCGTTATGAAATGGTCCTGCGTGCTCCGGAAAAACATTGGGAAGAATGGCTCGATGCCCAGCGCGACAAGATCCGCCGCGCCCTCTCTGTGTTGGAAAAAGATGCGATTGCCGAGCTGACCAGCCATTTCGACGTGGCCGCCATCAGCGTCGCGTGTGCGTTGGGTTATCTCGATCTGCGCTTCCCGGACCTGGGTTGGCGTGAGGCCAACCCGCAACTGGCCAACTGGTTTTTTGAAGTGAGTCAGCGACCGTCCATGATCTCCACCATGCCCAAGCCTTAAATCGGCGGAGCCTGTTCCGGCCTCTTCGCGAGCAGGCTCGCTCCCACATTGTTTTTGGGTATGGCAGAAATCTCTGTGCCAACACCCATCCTGTGGGAGCGAGCCTGCTCGCGAATGCACCACCTCGGTTCCACAGGCAAATACCCGATAATCCGCGTCACCAGCTCATCCTTCCAGCACTGATCCTCACGCAATCCCAGCGACCGGCTCATTGCATCGCCCCTACATCAAACTCCAACGGCTTCGCCGGTTTCTGCCCGATCCCGTACCAATCCAGTTTGCGCGTCAGCACCATGAACACACCGAGCAGACCGAACAGCAACAACGAGCCCATCAACAACGCGTAATCCTCAGCGCTCAGCAAGCCATAGAGCAGGCCATACAACGCCGCCAGCCCCGCCGAAAAGCTCAAGCCGTGACGCACACTGCGTAGCACGTGGCAGACATAAAACCCGATCAACAACACACAACCGCTGGCCGACAACAGATACGCCAAGGCAAAACCAATGTGCTCAGAAAGCGACAGCAACAACAGATAAAAGAACGCCAGCGCCACACCCACCAGTGCGTATTGCACCGGGTGCACCGCCAGGCTTTTGAGTACTTCGAAGAGGAAGAAACCAGCGAACGTCAGGACGATGAACAGCAACGCGTATTTGATCGCCCGGTCACTCTTCAAATATTGATCTACCGGATCGATGAAGCTCACGCCAAAGCTGCGGCCGTTGAATGCCTCGCAATCATTGCTGCTGACGCAACGACTCATGGCGTCTTGCAGGTTGGTGGAGAAGAACGTGGTCTGCCAATCGGCGCTGAAACCCTGATCGTTGATCTCACGCTTGGCCGGCAGGAAATTGCCGATGAAACTCGGGTGTGGCCAGTTGGCTGTGAGACTGACGCTGCTGCTCTTGCCCACCGGCAGCACCTGCAATGAACCGGTGCCTTGCAGACGCAGGTCGAAGCCGAAGCTCAGTTCCGTGGTTTTACTGGTGTCGAGCAGCGGCAGCGTTACCCGTACGCCTTCACCGAGCCAGCCGACTTGAGTGCCCGGCACGAAGTCCAGACGCTGACCGTCCAGTTCCAGTTTCAGCGCATTTTCGATGCCGCGAATGTCGCTGATACCGACCGCGAGAAACGGTGCATCTAACTGGTAGTCGCTAAAGTCTTCTTTGATGCCCAGCTGCGCCGGCAACGAGAAATGGCCGTTGACACGGTTATCGGCGTGGAACAGCCGCGCCTCATAAATACCCCGTGCACGCAGCTCGGTTTGCACCTGGCCGTCGAGTTCAAAACGCTCCGGCAGGAAGTACAAGCGGCCGCGCTCTTCGCTCGGCTCGTCGTAGCGCTGGTTGGTCTTGTCGTTGGTTTTCCAGTTGTGAATAACTTTGCGATACGGCACCACCATTACCGGCCCGCTGAGTTGCTGGCTGTAGCTGGAACTGCGGGCAATGTCTTCGAGCACGCCGTCGCGCAGTTGCTGGCGGTCGTCGATGACGCCGTCGATCATCAGCAGCGGGATCAGCAACAGCAGGATCAGCACGGCGATGGCGCCGAGCTTGATGGTCAGATTCTTGTTCATGGGACTCTCCCTATTTGGATGGGCAGAGTCTGCTGGTGCTGTATGAGGGGAATGTGGGGGGAATATGGAGATTGTGTGGGGAATTCACCGGCCCTATCGCGAGCAGGCTCACTCCTACATTTGGAATGCGTTCCCCTGTAGGAGTGAGCCTGCTCGCGATGGCCGCAACTCGGTATCAAGACAAACGCAATGTCACCTCAACACCGTTTTCAACATTACGAATCTGCATCGTCCCACCATGTAACTTGACCACCTCTTCAACGAAGTTAAGCCCCAACCCCGTACTTTTTCGCCCACTGTCCGGGCGCGGCAATGAGTAGAAGCGCTCGGTCAATCGCGGCAAGGCGTAATCGGGAATCGGCGCGGTTTCATTGAACAGACGCAGTTCAATCTGCTCATCCCGACGCTCGGCACTGAACCGCAGAAGCCCCTCAACCGGGGTGAAATCCAGCGCATTCTCCAGCAAATTACCCAACGCCTGACGCAACAGAAACGGCTCGCCAATCAACAGCAGATCCGGCGCAATCGCCTGTTCGATGCGCAACTGTTTGCCTTCAATCCGCGCTGCCTGCCCCTGCAACAACTGATCAACCAGCGCCGCCAACGGCACAGCAACCCGCTCTTCAAGGCCCTGACGTTGTTCCACTTGTGCCAGATTCAACAACCGTTCGATCAACTGCTGCATCCGCGCACTTTCGCTGTCGATGTTGCCGACAAAGCGCAGCCGCTGAACCGGCGGCATGTCGCCTTGCAGCAACTCCGCCGCGCCACGAATCGCCGCCAGCGGACTTTTCAATTCATGGGTCAACGTATGCACGTAGCGCTCAACGTACGCCTTGCCCTCCAGCTGTGTGCGCATCTGCTCAACCGCTGTGGCCAGTTGCTCCAGCTCACCGCCGCGATAGTGCGGCACTTCCACCCGCCGCCCTTCGCTCACGGCCTGGGCATAACCGGTCAAGCGATGCAGCGCGCGGCTCAGCCACCACGACAGCAACGCACCGAACAACAAACCGAGGCCGATCAACCCGGCGCCGTAAAACAGCAAGCGCCGCTCGGTACGATCCACGTAAGGCTGTAAAGAGCTATTGGGTTTGGCCACGGTGACCACGCCGATAATCTGCCCGTTGTCGCGGATCGGCGCGCCAACGTGCATGACTGAAGATGCCGGGTCATCCGGATCGCTGCGACTGGAGCGCGCACCGTACTCGCCACGCAGGGTCAGGTAAACGTCGTTCCAGCGCGAGTAATCCTGACCGATCGCGACACCACTGGAATCGAGCACCACAATGCCCTTGGCGTCAGTCACGTAGATACGGTGGTTGACCTGATTTTTCGGCAAGCCCCAGATCGTCGCTTGCGGCTGACGATCACCATACGCGCGCAGCAATTCAGGCCAGCGGTTCTCGCTAAGGGTGCCGGCCTTGAAATCATCGCGCAGGATTTCCGCCATCAGGTTGGCGGTATCGACCAGGGTTTCTTCGGTGGACTGGCGCACGCCTGGGCGGATTTCTTCCATCACCGTGTTGAGCACGAAATAACCGGTGAGGCCGACAAACAGCACGTACACCAGAAAGATCCGCAGCCCCAGCGACATCAGCTGTGCCCCGGGCTGTAGCTGTAACCGAGGCCGCGATGGGTCTGGATCGGCTCGGCGTCGGCGCGCACCAGACGCAACTTGGCGCGCACGCTTTTGATATGACTGTCGATGCTGCGCTCGTAGCCGGCGTCGGCCGCTACGCCTAGCGCATCAAGCAATTGCTCACGACTGAACACCCGCTCGGGTTGTTCGAGCAGGCATTGCAGCAGGCGGAATTCGTGGCGGGTCAGGGTCAACGTCTGGCCGCGATAAATGATTTGAATCCGCTCCGGATCGATTCTAAATAGCGCTGAAGTGGCTTCAATCGCAGGACGCGGCGCCATGCGTTTAAGGATTGCCTTCACTCGCGCCGCCACCTCTCGAGGGCTGAACGGCTTGACCACGTAGTCGTCGGCACCAATTTCCAGCCCGACCACACGATCGATCTCGGCATCGCGGGCGCTGAGGAACAGCACCGGCACCTCGCTGAAGCGCCGCAGTTGCTTGCAGGTCTCAAAACCGCTGATGTCCGGCAGGCCGATGTCGAGGATGATCAGATCGGCCGGGGTCTGCCGCTGATGCTCCAGCGCCGCCGCGCCGAGGCTCAACCACGTGGTGGTGAAGCCTTCGCCCTGCAAGGCAAAAATCAGCGTGTCGGCAATTGCCGCTTCGTCTTCGACAATCAGGATATGAGGCATGGCGTCCGAGCCCGTGGTTAAGTGCGCGAACGGTGCCCCAAGCCTGACGTTACGTCAATGAGACCACTTGGCTCAGCAGTCCGGCTTGTCGGCCGTGAAGCGCCGCGCCGGGTTCACTGCCGCGCCGAATTCACGCAAGGCCTTGGCACCGATCAACAGCGGGTAGTTGAAGTTGCTGCGGTCGGTCAGGTTGACCTCGACGGTACGCTTGACGTTGCCCAGGCACAGCTCCAGATCGACCACCGGGCGCTTGGCGACTTCGGTGCTTTCGCCCTCGTCCTCTTCGTCCGAGCGGCTCTTGATCTTGCTGATCCGCGCGACCTTGTGTTCGTAGACCTTGTTGCTGGCGTCTTTGGTGCCGAGGCGGAAACGCACCCATTCATCGCCATCGCGGGTGAAGGTTTCAATGTCTTTGGCCGACAGCGAAGCAGTCAGTGCGCCGGTGTCCATCTTGGCCTTGAGCACTTCACCGCCGATTTCCGGCAGCGCAATGTATTCGTAGCGCCCGTACAGGGTCGGCTCGGCGGCCATGACCGGCAGGGCGACGAGGGCAAACAGTGCAAGGAGGGATTTCACGTAAGGGGCTTCCTTGAGAGGTTGGGCAACGGGATTTTAGACCGTTGCGCGCTTGATCGTTCCCACGCTCTGCGTGGGCATGCATCCAGTGACGCTTTGCGTCACAGGGACGCGGAGCGTCCCGGGCGGCGTTACCACGCAGAGCGTGGGAACGATCAGGTTAACGCGACGAAAGTGAAACATTCGTCACCAGCGATTTGGCCTGCCGCGCGAAGCTGCTTATCATGGCGCGCCCATCCGTTTGCAAAGAGTTGCTTATGCGCCGCCTGCTCACCGGCTGTTTCGTCACCCTGCTGCTGTTGCTCAACACCCTGATCCTGATCGGGCCGTTGCTGGTCTTTGCCCTGCTCAAACTGATCGCACCAGGCCGCTGGCGCGATTACGCGTCGGGGGCGGTGATGTGGATTGCCGAGACCTGGGCCGAGATCGACAAGCTGATTTTCCGCCTGTGTATCCCCACCCAATGGGACATTCGCGGTGGCGAAGACTTGCGCGGCGACACCTCGTATCTGGTGGTCAGCAACCACCAGTCGTGGGTGGATATTCCGGCGCTGATCCAGACCCTCAACCGGCGCACGCCGTTCTTCAAATTCTTCCTCAAGAAAGAGCTGATCTGGGTACCGTTTCTGGGGCTGGCGTGGTGGGCGCTGGATTACCCGTTCATGAAGCGCTACACCAAGGCCTTTCTGGCGAAGCACCCGGAGCTGGCGGGCAAGGATCTGGAGATCACCAAAGCGGCCTGCGAGCTGTTCAAGCGTCAGCCGGTGACCGTGGTCAATTATCTGGAAGGCACACGCTACACCGCCGCGAAAAGCGCGCAGCAGCAATCACCGTTCAGCCACTTGCTCAAGCCCAAGGCCGGCGGCGTGGCGTTTGTCTTGGCGGCGATGGGTGAACAGCTGGATGCGATTCTCGATGTGACGGTGGTTTATCCACAGGCGAACATCCCCGGATTCTGGGATCTGATCAGCGGCAACGTGCCGCGCGTGATCATCGACATCAAGACCCGCGAACTCGACCCGGCGCTGTGGCAGGGTGATTACGAGAATGATCCGGCGTTTCGCCAGACGGTCCAGAGCTGGGTCAACCAGCTCTGGAACGAGAAGGATCAGCGCATCGCCGAACTGCGCGGCGAGCGCGGCTGAATCAGCTACCGGTGCCGGCGCCCCAGATGCTGCCCAGGCTGCTCAGCAGCGAACCGCCGACGCCCTGCTGACCGAGGTATTGCAACAGCACAGGGGCAAACTGGCCGATCATGCCGCTGTCCATGCCCAATGCGCTGAAGGCATTGTTCAGGTCATTGGTGTCCTTGACGTTGCCCAGCGCATTCTCAAGCCCGGCGGACTTGCCGGACGAACCGAGCAAAGCCCCCAACGCCGCCAGATTGCCGCTGCCACCGGACAATTTGTCGATGCCCGGCACTTCCTTGGCCAACTGCGAATAATCGGTACTGCTCAACTGATTCTTGGCCAGCCCGAGCATCGCGCTAGTACCGCCAACGGCTTGCTCCGGCGTGACATCCAGCGCACTGAGGGCACTGAGCAAACCGGCGGTTTCCGAGGTCGGCGCTGCAGCGGCCGCTTTGTCACCGCCCTGCATCCCCGAAACCGCACCAGCGACGTCATTAAGACTGAAACCGGCAAACACCGGCCCGGCGGCCAGGGTCAGGAGCGATGCCAAGGCAAAACCGCGTGAAATCTTCATTCAGACATCCTCTTGCGCTGTGAAAACCACCCGCTGAACGGGCAGTGAAACTGCCGGTTTGACCGGGTATCCGCCGGCATGTTCCGGCGCGGCGCATCCATTTTCATCCGGCCTGCGTATATAAAACGTGAAATCCCGGACACCCTCGCGATGAATGGCACAACCGCTATCACTGAACTAGCCTGTGAACAGTCCGAGCCCAGCCCTCGTCGCTCTACCTTTGCCTGGAGAGTCGTCATTTCCATCGCCGACACCGATCAGCTGCGACAGTTGTTGGCCCAGTGTTCACTGGGTGATCGTCGCGCCTTCGAAACGCTCTATCGTAGCGTTGGCCCGCGTCTGCATGGCGTGGCCCTACGTTTTATGGGCCGCACTGATCTGGCCGAGGAAGTGCTGCAGGAAAGTTTCGTGCGCATCTGGAACAACGCCTCGCGCTACGAAGCGCACCTGTCGGCACCGCTGACCTGGATGATCAACATCACCCGCAATCAGGCCATCGATCAGTTGCGCAAACACCGCGACCGACCGCTAACAGACCTCGAACAAGATGCGCTGCCGGACGAAGGACCTTCGGCTCATGATCAGTTGAACAGCGCCCGCGAAGCTCACGCGCTGAACCGCTGCCTTGAAACCCTCGACGGCAGGCAGCGCCAGTCGATCACCGTGGCGTACTTTCAGGGATTGTCGTGCACGGAACTCGCCGAACACCTGGCCACGCCGCTGGGCACGGTGAAATCGTGGATCCGCCGTGGCATGGAACGTCTGCGTCGGTGCCTTGAATCATGAATTACCAGACCCCTGCCCTGCGCCGCGCCCTGGCTGCCGATTACGCTATCGGCCTGATGTCTGCGCCAGCGCGGCGGCGGTTTGAACAATTGCTGCTGGACGACGCTGTGTTGCGAGCTGAAGTGGCGCAATGGCAGGAAGCACTGGTGAATCTCACCGAATCCCTGCCCGACCATCCAGTGCCCGACCGCGTCTGGCAAGGCATCACCGCGCGAATCGAACCGCAGGTGCTGCATGTCCCTGAGAAACGACCATTCTGGAACTGGCTACGACTCACGGCAGCCATCTGTTCCATCGCCGTGCTGGTGTTCCTCGGCTCGCTGTACAACCGTGACGACGCCCGCTACCGCGCCACCCTGCTGACCGCCGATGCGCAACCGGCGCTGAAGGTCGAGGCACATGCGGATTATCTGCAAGTCGAGCCGCTGACATTGGCGGCCGTTGATGCGGATCGCAGCCTGGAATTGTGGGCGATTCCTGCTGACGGCAAACCGATCTCGCTTGGGATCATTCCGGCGGGGGGCAAAGGCAAGGTTGAGTTGAACGAAGCGCAGAAAGCCTTGATCGGTAAACCGATTGCGCTGGCGGTCAGTCTTGAGCCGAAAGGTGGTTCGCCGACCGGGCAGCCAACAGGTCCGGTGCTATATCAAGGGGCCTTGGCGACGCTGTAAAGCAAAGCCCCTCACCCTAGCCCTCTCCCAGAGGGAGAGGGGACTGACCGTGGGATATTGACGTAATACGCCGACGTGAAAGACTTGCGTTGAATCCATAGTCGACTCGATCTTTCAGGTCGATGTACGACGCAAGACACCTCGGTCGGCCCCCTCTCCCTCCGGGAGAGGGCTGGGGTGAGGGTCGCTTTTGACCTTGTCTTCCAACAAAAAACGGCGCCCCTGAGGGAGCCGTTTTATATTGCGCTTAAGCCTTACGCCGCACTGAACAACTTATGCGGATCAATCACGAACTTCTTCGGCACACCCGCTTCGAACTCGCCGTACCCTTCCGGCGCCTGATCGAGGCTGACCTCCCCGCAAGACCTTGTACCCGCGAAGCTACAGAAGGCTGCGGTCTTTTTTAGGTCGTTAATTGCTTGTCATGCAAATCAATATTTCAAAAAGAACTAGACACCTGTCACATCTGACAGGTGTCTAGCGATCCAGGCTGGAATAAGCTGCTGGCGTGTCAATTGTTCGAAGAAAGCGAGGTGCAATTAACGGTCATTCAACGGGAGATACAGTGATGGAGAAGCAACTCAGTCCGCGCGATCAACTGCTCGAATCAGATGTCCCGCCGATCATCTTTTGCATCAGCCCGGACGATCCGATCATCAAACACATCAAAGCGGGGCAGAAGGTTACTTATGACCTTGTGCGGGGCGATAACAGTCAATATTACGCAGTCGATATAAAACTGGCTCAGGACGAGGACTTTCTCAAACATCCTCATTCTTCTGTTGTTTTGTAAATGTTTTCACCAATCAATCGGAACGGGAAGCAAAGACATGGCAGGTAGAGAGAGTGGCACGGTCAAGTGGTTCAACGATGAAAAGGGGTTTGGTTTCATCACGCCGAAGAATGGCGGCGATGACCTCTTCGTTCATTTCAAAGCAATCAAGGCTGATGGGTTCAAGAGTTTGAAGGAAGGACAATCCGTTAGTTACATTGCTGCTAAAGGGCAGAAAGGAATGCAAGCAGAAGAAGTTGAAATTGAGTAAAAGCGGAAGGAAATTCCCGCCCCATGAAAAACGGCGCCTCAATGGCGCCGTTTTCTATTGCGTAAAACCTTACGCCGCACTGAACAACTTATGCGGATCAATCACAAACTTCTTCGGCACGCCCGCATCGAACTCACCGTAACCTTCCGGCGCCTGATCGAGGCTGATCACCTGCACGCCCACCACTTCGGCGATGTTGATGCGATCCCACATGATCGCCTGCATCAGTTGGCGGTTGTACTTCATCACTGGGGTCTGGCCGGTGTGGAAGCTGTGCGACTTGGCCCAACCCAGACCGAAGCGAATGCTCAGGCTGCCCATTTTCGCGGCGGCATCCACGGCGCCCGGATCTTCAGTGACGTACAGGCCCGGAATACCGATCTTGCCGGCGACACGCACCACGCCCATCAGTGAGTTGAGCACGGTGGCGGGAGCTTCGGCTTTCACGCCGTCGTGGCCGTGGCCGCGTGCTTCGAAGCCGACGCAGTCCACCGCGCAATCCACTTCCGGCTCGCCGAGCAGTGCGGCGATCTGTTCGTGCAGCGGGGTGTCCTTGGACAGGTCGACGATTTCAAAACCCTGGGATTTGGCGTGAGCCAGGCGGATGGTGTTGACGTCGCCGATGATCACCACCGCCGCACCGAGTAAACGCGCAGAGGCAGCGGCGGCCAGGCCGACCGGGCCAGCGCCCGCGATGTAAACGGTGCTGCCCGGGCCAACGCCTGCCGTCACGGCACCGTGGTAACCGGTTGGGAGGATGTCGGAGAGGCAGGTCAGGTCGCGGATTTTCTCCATGGCCTTGTCGCGGTCCGGCAGTTTCAGCAGGTTGAAGTCGGCGTACGGCACCAGCACGTATTCGGCTTGGCCACCGGTCCAGTCGCCCATGTCGACGTAGCCGTATGCGCCGCCGGCACGGGCCGGGTTGACGGTCAGGCAGACGCCGGTGTGTTGCTCTTTGCAGGAACGGCAGCGCCCGCAAGCCACGTTGAACGGTACGGAGACCAGGTCACCGATTTTCAGGTTTTCGACGTCGGAGCCTTTTTCGATCACCTCGCCGGTGATCTCGTGACCCAGCACCAGACCGGTCTGCGCCGTGGTACGGCCGCGCACCATGTGCTGGTCGGAGCCGCAGATGTTGGTGGACACCACTTTGAGAATGACCCCGTGCTCGATCTTGCGACCGCGCGGGTCCTGCATTTTCGGATAGTCGATTTTCTGTACTTCGACCTTGCCAGCGCCGAGATACACCACACCACGATTGCCAGACATGCTTTCACCTCGCTGTTGTTTTTATGGAACCGCGTTGCCCAGGCAGGCAGCGCGTTGAATGCTCGGGTAGTGCTTGTTGGTCTTGCGTTGTCAGTTATGGCCCCTTCGCGAGCAGGCTCGCTCCCACAGTTGATCTTTGGTGTGACAGAGACCTGTGTTTCAACACAAATCCCTGTGGGAGCGAGCCTGCTCGCGAAAGCGCTCTAGAGAACGACGGTTCTATTGGCGTTCAAAAACACCCGTCTCTCAATGTGATACCCAACCGCCCGCGCCAAGGTCAGGCCTTCAATATCGCGCCCCTTGGCAATCAGATCCTCGGGGTAATGACTGTGATCCACCGCCTCGACGCCCTGGGCAATGATCGGCCCTTCATCGAGGTCGTTGTTGATGTAATGCGCCGTCGCGCCGACCAGCTTCACGCCTTTGTTGTAAGCCTGGTGATACGGCTTGGCGCCCTTGAAGCCCGGCAGCAGCGAGTGATGAATGTTGATCGCCTTGCCATCGAGCTTGCGGCACAGCTCCGGCGACAGCACCTGCATGTAGCGGGCAAGGATCACCAGTTCGGCGCCGGACTCTTCGATCACCTGCCACACCTGACGCTCCTGCGACGGCTTGTCGTTGGGGTCGAGGGGGAAATGGTAGTAGGGAATCTGGTGCCAGTCGGCCAGCGGTTTCAGATCCGGGTGGTTGGAGACCACCGCCGCGACGTCCATCGACAACTGGCCGATGCGCTGGCGGTAGAGCAAGTCGTTAAGGCAGTGATCGGCCTTGGAGACCATGATCACCACTTTTGGCCGGTAGTTCGGCGCGGTCAGTTCGAAGATCATGCCGAAGGCCTGACCACGTTCGGCTAAACCGGCGCGGAAGGATTGTTCGTCGAAACCGTCGGGTTGGCGGAATTCCACACGAATGAAAAAACGCCCGGAGAGGCGATCATCGAACGAATGGTGCTCGGTGACGTAGCAACCCTGCTCGAACAGGAAACGCGTGACCGCGTCCACCGTGCCGAGGACGCTGGGGCAGTCGGCGGTCAGAATCCATGTGTCTGGGGCGCGGCTCATGGTGCGGTGACTCCTGTTCTTTGTGCGGGGTGTCTGGGGGATTTTGCCCCTCACCCTAGCCCTCTCCCGGAGGTAGAGGGGACTGACCGAGGTGTTGTTTCGAGCTACGCCGACCTGAAATATCGCGGGTGAATATAGATCACAAAAACACCTAAGATCGGCTCCCTTTCCCCCTCTCCCCCCTGGGGGAGAGGGCTGGGGTGAGGGGGTAGCTTTTGATCTTTCAGGCCTGAACGCTCAACCCGTATTCGGCCGATGCATCCTGCAACCACAACCACCAGTAATCCGAAAAGCTACGACGAATCAGCAGTTCCCAAGTGTCTTCAGCGGTATGGCGAATCATCAACTGCGATTTGGCGAACACCGTGCCGACCGCTTTACCCACCGGAAAATTATTCGGGTGCACGTCATAGCTGGTCGACTTCATCAGCACCTGACGCACGTTCGGCCCGCTCAGTTCGAGCACTTGTTGGCCGCCGCTGACGTTGACGATCGCGATGTGCAGATCGCCCAGCGCTTCACGCAGTTTCTGTTCGGCGGCGAATTCTTCACCGCTTGGCACGATCAGCAGCCACTCGTCCGGGCCCATCCATTGCAGGCTGGTTTCGCCTTTGACGATGACGCTCAGAGCGCCAGGCAGTTCAATGCCCAAGGCTTTGTGCACGCCAGCGGCGAACGCGGCATCGTGGCCATCACCGCGAATGGTCAGGTGGCCGAGGAGTTTCTTTTCACGCACGATCACGCCGGCGTTCTTGCGACCCTTGCCGACCAGGCTGGCGAGGTCGGCATGGTGCAGCGACGACTCGGCCTTGGCGCCGGTGGTCGGGCGTTGTTGGTAAACATTGGCTGTGGTCATAAAACACCTTCCTGAATTCTTGATCGTTCCCACGCTCTGCGTGGGAATGCCGCCATGGACGCTCTGCGTCCGCTCTTGGGACGCAGAGCGTCCCGGGATGCATTCCCACGCAGAGCGTGGGAACGATCAGTGTCAGATGTTCTGCCGATCACCCTTCGGATCAAAGAACACCGAAGAAACAATCTCCGCCTCAATCACGCTGCCATCGGCCAGCGGTGCAAACACCCGCTCACCGAGGCGCTTCAGACCGCCCTTGACCACACCCATGGCAAACGAATAACCGAGGGAGTTGTGCGCATAGCTGGAGGTCACGTGGCCGACCATGGTCATCGGAATCGTCTGCTTGGTGTTGAACACCAACTGCGCACCTTCCGGCAGCCAGACATTCGGATCGATCGGCTTCAGACCGACCAGTTGCTTACGCTGATCCTTCACGCAATCTTCACGGTTCATCCCACGCTGGCCGATCCACGAGAACGGTTTGGTGCGACCGACGCACCAGCCCATGTTCAGATCGTCCGGGGTCATCGAGCCGTCAGTGTCCTGGCCAACGATGATGAAGCCCTTCTCGGCACGCAGCACGTGCATGGTTTCAGTGCCGTACGGCGTCAGGTTGTACTGCTTGCCGGCCTCGACGATTTTCTCCAGCACGCCCATCGCGTAGTCGGCCTGGACGTTGACTTCGTACGACAGTTCACCGGTGAACGAGATACGGAACACCCGCGCCGGCACGCCACCGACCTGACCTTCTTTCCAGGTCATGAACGGGAACGCTTCGTTGCTCAGATCAATGTCGGTCACGGCGCTGAGCAGCTTGCGGCTGTTCGGACCGGACAGGGTCATGGTCGCCCAGTGGTCGGTGACGGAAGTGAAGTAAACCTTCATGTCCGGCCATTCGGTCTGGTGGTACAGCTCCAGCCACTGCAGCACGCGAGCCGCGCCGCCGGTGGTGGTGGTCATGACGAAATGGTTGTCGGCCAGACACGCCGTGACACCGTCGTCGAAGACCATGCCGTCTTCTTTGCACATCAGGCCGTAACGGGCCTTGCCCACGTCGAGTTTGGTCCAGGCGTTGGTGTACACGCGGTTGAGGAACTCGCGGGCATCCGGGCCTTGAATGTCGATCTTGCCGAGGGTCGAGGCGTCTAGCAGGCCGACGCTGTCGCGCACGGCTTTGCATTCACGCTTGACGGCGGCATGCAGGTCTTCGCCGTTTTTCGGGAAGTACCAAGGACGTTTCCACTGACCGACGTCTTCAAACTCGGCACCGTTATTCACATGCCAGGCATGCAGCGCGGTATGACGAACCGGTTCGAAGATGTGCCCACAGTGACGGCCGGCGACGGCGCCGAAAGTTACCGGCGTGTAGTTCGGGCGGAACATCGTGGTGCCCATCTGCGGGATGGTCACGTTCAGCGAGCGAGCGGCGATGGCCAGACCGTTGACGTTGCCGAGCTTGCCCTGATCGGTGCCGAAGCCCAGCGCGGTATAGCGTTTGACGTGCTCGACCGACTCGAAACCTTCGCGGGTCGCCAGTTCGATCGCCGCAGCGGTCACGTCGTTTTGCAGGTCGACGAATTGCTTCGGCGCCCGTGCGGTGTTCTTTTCATGCGGCACCTGGAACAGCGCCAGCGTCGGTTCTTCGTGACGGCTCAGGGCTTTCGGCAGCACGCCTTCGACGGTCTGGAAACCGGCTTCAGCGGCAGCACGCACGCCACCTTCGAAGCCGTCAGCCAACGAATCGCCGAGACCGTAGACGCCGTTGATGCCACCGACGCACACGCGTTTCTGCGGTGCTTCGCCCGGCACGAAACCGAGGATGTCCTCACGCCAGGTCGGCTTGCCACCGAGGTGCGAAGCCAGGTGAACGACCGGGCTGTAGCCGCCGGAACTGGCGACCACATCGCAGTCGAGCCACTCACCAGGACTGGTCACGGCGTGCGCTTTGACATCAATCGCAGCAACGCGAGCAGCGGTGACGCGCTTGCTGCCACGGGCTTCAATCACGGCGCTGCCGGTGAGGATGCGGATGCCTTTGGCACGGGCTTCTTCCACCAGTGCACCACGCGGATTGCTGCGCGCATCGGCGATGGCCACCACTTGCAGACTGGCATCGAGCCAATCCAGTGCCACGCGATAGGCATGATCGTTATTGGTCGACAGAACGAGCTTCTTGCCCGGCGCTACGCCGTAGCGACGCACGTAAGTCGACACCGCACCGGCGAGCATGTTGCCCGGCACGTCGTTGTTGCCGTAAACCAGCGGACGCTCGCAAGCACCGGTCGCCAGCACGACACGCTTGGCACGGACACGGTGAATGCGCTGGCGCACCTGACCGATTGGCGCGCGGTCACCGAGGTGATCGGTAAGACGTTCGTGAATGGTCAGGAAGTTGTGGTCGTGGTAACCGTTGACCGTGGCGCGCGGCAACAGCAGCACGTCCGGGGTGTTCTTCAGCTCCGTGATGACGCTGGCGACCCAGTCCATCGCCGGTTTGCCGTCGAGGCTTTCGCGGGAATCGAGCAGGCTGCCGCCGAACTCTTCCTGCTCATCGGCCAGAATCACTCGGGCACCGCTGCGCGCCGCGGCCAGGGCAGCGGCGAGACCGGCCGGGCCAGCGCCGACGATCAGCACGTCGCAATGCTGGTTCATGTAATCGTAGGTGTCCGGATCGACTTCGGTTGGCGAACGGCCCAGACCGGCAGCCTTGCGAATGTACTTCTCGTAGGTCATCCAGAACGATTGCGGGTACATGAAGGTTTTGTAGTAGAAACCCGGCGGCATCAGCTTGCCGCCGACCTTGCCGAGAATGCCCATCATGTCGTTGTTGACGCTCGGCCAGCCGTTGGTGCTGGTCGCGACCAGCCCTTGATACAACGCCTGTTGCGTGGCGCGCACGTTGGGGATCTGCGTAGCTTCGGTGGCACCGATCTGCAGCACCGCGTTCGGCTCTTCGGCACCGGCGGCGAAGATGCCGCGAGGACGCGAATACTTGAAGCTGCGGCCGATGATGTCGACGCCGTTGGCGATCAGCGCGGCGGCCAGCGAGTCACCCTCGAAGCCTTTGTAGCTCTGACCGTTGAAGGTGAAGCTCAGCACTTTGTTGCGGTCGATCCGTCCACCGTTGGACAGGCGATTGGTCTGGCTCATACCTTCTCTCCCAGCGCCGTCGTGGCTGTTTTCGCCGAATCAGCCTTGTCGGTGAATTGCGGCTTGGTGCCGATCTTGTAGGTTTCGAGAATCTCGTAGGTCACGGTGTCGCGGGTGACGTTGAAGTACTGACGGCAACCGGCAACGTGATCCCACAGCTCGTGGTGCAGACCGCGTGGGTTGTCGCGGAAGAACATGTAGTCGCCCCACTCCTCGTCGGTGCAGGCGCCTGGATCCAGTGGACGCGGAATGTGCGCCTGGCCGGATGCGTGGAATTCCTCTTCGGAGCGCAGTTCGCCGCAGTGAGGACAGAAGATATGCAACATGGGGATTTCTCCTGTTAGTGGGCAACCGCAGCAGCGCCGTGTTCATCGATCAACGCACCGTTGTGGAAACGGTCGATGGAGAAAGGTGCGGCCAACGGGTGCATTTCACCCTTGGCCAGACTCGCGGCAAACACGTTGCCCGAGCCAGGAGTTGCCTTGAAGCCACCGGTGCCCCAACCGCAGTTGAAGAACATGTTCGGGACCGGGGTTTTCGAAATGATCGGGCAGGCGTCCGGCGTGGTGTCGACGATGCCGCCCCACTGGCGGTTCATGCGTACGCGCGACAGCACCGGGAACATCTCGACGATGGCCTGAATGGTGTGCTCGATCACCGGATACGAACCACGCTGACCGTAGCCGTTGTAGCCGTCGATACCGGCGCCGATCACCAGGTCGCCCTTGTCGGACTGGCTGATGTAACCGTGTACGGCGTTGGACATGATCACGCTGTCGATAATCGGTTTGATCGGCTCGGACACCAGCGCTTGCAGCGGGTGGGATTCGATCGGCAGACGGAAACCGGCAAGTTTGGCCATGTGCCCGGAGTTACCGGCCGTGACCACACCGACGCGCTTGGCGCCAATGAAACCCTTGTTGGTTTCGACACCGATGCACACGCCGTTTTCCTTACGGAAACCGATCACTTCGGTCTGCTGGATCAAGTCCACGCCGAGGGCGTCGGCGGCACGGGCAAAGCCCCAGGCCACGGCATCGTGACGGGCGACGCCGCCGCGACGCTGAACGGTGGCGCCCAACACTGGGTAGCGGGTGTTTTTCGAGCAGTCGAGGTACGGAATCTCGTCAGCCACTTGCTTGGCGTTGAGCAGTTCGCCATCGACGCCATTGAGGCGGTTGGCGCTGACCCGACGCTCGGAATCGCGAATGTCCTGCAGGGTGTGGCACAGGTTGTAGACGCCACGCTGGGAGAACATCACGTTGTAGTTGAGATCCTGCGACAGGCCTTCCCACAATTTCATCGCGTGTTCGTAGAGGTGCGCCGACTCGTCCCACAGGTAGTTGGAGCGCACGATGGTGGTGTTGCGCGCGGTGTTACCGCCGCCCAGCCAGCCCTTCTCGACCACGGCGACGTTGGTGATGCCGTGTTCTTTGGCCAGATAGTAGGCCGTCGCCAGACCGTGCCCGCCGCCGCCGACGATGACCACGTCGTAGACCTTCTTCGGCGTCGGCGTGCGCCACATGCGCTGCCAGTTTTCGTGGTGGCTGAGGGAGTGTTTGAAGAGGCCGAAGCCCGAATAGCGTTGCATAGTCAGTTACTCCAGAACACTCAGCGATAAACCGGGAAGTCTGCGCACAAGGCCGACACTTGCTGGGCAACATTGGCCTCGACATCGGCATCACCGAGGTTGTCGAGGATGTCGCAGATCCAGCCGGCCAACACTTCGCACTGGGTCACCTTGAAGCCGCGAGTAGTGACCGCAGGGGTGCCGATACGCAGGCCCGAGGTCACGAACGGCGATTGCGGGTCGTTCGGCACGGCGTTCTTGTTGACGGTGATGTGCGCGCGGCCAAGGGCGGCGTCGGCGTCTTTGCCGGTCAGGCCCTGACGGATCAGGCTGACCAGGAACAAGTGGTTGTCGGTGCCGCCGGACACTACATCGTAGCCACGTTTGATAAACACGCTGGCCATCGCCTGAGCGTTGTCGATCACCTGTTGCTGATAAGCCTTGAAGCCCGACTCCAGCGCTTCCTTGAAGCACACGGCTTTACCGGCGATGACGTGCATCAGCGGGCCGCCCTGAGCGCCCGGGAATACCGCGGCGTTGAGCTTTTTCTCGATCTCTTCGTTGGACTTGGCCAGGATCAAGCCGCCACGTGGACCGCGCAGGGTTTTGTGCGTGGTGGTGGTGACCACGTCGGCATAGGGCAGCGGGTTCGGGTACAGACCGGCAGCGACCAGACCGGCAACGTGGGCCATGTCGACAAACAGCAGCGCGCCGACTTTGTCAGCGATCTGACGGAAGCGCGGGAAGTCCAGGGTCTTCGAGTAAGCGGAGAAACCGGCGACGATCATTTTCGGCTTGGATTCAACGGCCAGACGCTCGACTTCGTCATAATCGATCAGCCCGGTGTCGGTGTTGATGCCGTATTGCACGGCGTTGTAGAGCTTGCCCGAGGACGACACTTTGGCGCCGTGGGTCAGGTGACCGCCGTGGGCCAGGCTCATGCCGAGGATGGTGTCGCCCGGCTGGATCAAAGCCAGATAAACGGCGCTGTTGGCCGAAGAACCGGAGTGCGGCTGGACGTTGGCGTAATCGGCGCCGAACAGTTGCTTGGCGCGTTCGATGGCCAGCGCTTCGACTTTATCGACGTGCTCGCAGCCACCGTAGTAGCGCTTGCCCGGATAACCTTCGGCGTATTTGTTGGTCAGGCCGCTGCCTTGCGCTTGCATCACGCGTTTGCTGGTGTAGTTCTCCGACGCGATCAGCTCGATGTGATCTTCCTGACGTTGCTCCTCGGCATTCATCGCCGCCAGCAGTGCATCGTCGTAACCCTGGATCTGGTCTTGCTTGCTGAACATCGCGTCTCTCCCAGCGGCATCTGTGCGCCATTCGTCTCGGTAAGGCACTGGCAATGAAGGCAGTGCCCTTTGATGCCGATGGTATGACCGGCGCAGACAGCTCAAATGCCTGCGCGCGCCACGCAAAGGTGCGTTTACGACATGGCTGGAAATGGCTTGTTGAATCTGCACAGATCCCCTGTAGGAGTGAGCCTGCTCGCGATAGCGGTGGGTCAGCTGAGCAAATGTTGGCTGATACACCGCCATCGCGAGCAGGCTCACTCCTACAGGGGTTATGCGATCAACTGGCGGACGGCGAGCAGCAGGAGAAAATGCGCGGGATAGAGGGCGTAAGCCCAGCGCCGCATTGGCGGTGGCTGAAGATGTCGCGCATGTCGCAACAGGAACATTCCGAGCATGGGCGCAAACAGACAGGTGGCAATGCCAAGAATGGCGACGCTGCTACCGAACCTTGCCGAGTCGTAAAGCACTTGCCACTGATTCGCTGCCAGGCATACCAATCCCGACATCAAGCTGAAGTACCACGGCCGGCGAAACACCAACAGCATCGCCAACGGGAGCAGAACCCCGAAGAAGCCGAACATCAGTCGTTCCGGGAAAACTATCGCCAACACCAGGGCAGCAACACCCAGCAATCGCGACATGATCGTTGGATTCTGCCACCCCCGCGCCACCAACAAACCCAACGCCAACGTCGGCATCACGTTCAACGTATCCGGCTCTGGAATGTACAACCGATACGGAATCTCACTGACCGCGCTGAACAGCAACAACCAGCCCAGATAGCGCCACTCCATCCTCCGCGAACCATCACGCGCCAGATTCGCCGCCATCGCCAGACAAAACCACGGAAACGCCAGCCGCCCCGGCACATACAGCCAATCGGCGGAGAACCCGACATATCGCAGGTGATCGAACAACATGCTCAGCAGCGCCAGCCACTTGAGCAGATCCAGCGCGCCGTCGCGTTTGCTCAAGTGCATAATCGTCCTACAAACTGGTAATTTCCTGAACGTGACATCCCGTGTGCTCCCCGGAAGATCTTCGGTAAAGTGCGCACCCTCATTGACCACGAGCCTTCACAAGAGTCTCGACCACGGAAGCCGGCCATGACCGACAAGAGCCAACAATTCGCCAGCGACAACTACTCCGGTATCTGCCCTGAAGCCTGGGCTGCAATGGAACAGGCCAACCACGGCCACCAGCGCGCGTATGGCGACGATGAATGGACCGCACGCGCGGCCGACCATTTCCGCAACCTGTTCGAAACCGACTGCGAAGTGTTCTTCGCCTTCAACGGCACCGCCGCCAACTCGCTGGCCCTGTCGTCGCTGTGCCAGAGTTACCACAGCGTGATCTGCTCGGAAACCGCCCACGTCGAAACCGATGAATGCGGCGCCCCGGAATTCTTCTCCAACGGCTCGAAACTGCTGATCGCCGGCACTGAAAACGGCAAGATCACCCCGCAATCGATCCGCGAAGTCGCGCTCAAGCGCCAGGACATTCACTACCCGAAACCGCGTGTGGTCACCCTGACCCAAGCCACTGAAGTCGGCAGCGTCTACACCCCGGACGAAGTCCGCGCCATCAGCGCGACTTGCAAAGAGCTGGGCCTGCACCTGCACATGGACGGCGCGCGCTTCTCCAACGCCTGCGCATTCCTCGGCTGCTCGCCGGCGGATCTGACCTGGAAGGCCGGCGTTGATGTGCTGTGCTTCGGCGGCACGAAAAACGGCATGGCCGTGGGTGAAGCGATCCTGTTCTTCAACCACAAACTGGCGGAAGACTTCGATTACCGCTGCAAACAGGCCGGGCAACTGGCGTCGAAAATGCGCTTCCTCTCGGCACCGTGGGTCGGCATCCTCGAAAACGACGCCTGGCTCAAATACGCCCGCCACGCCAACCACTGCGCGCAATTGCTGGCGGAACTGGTCAGCGACATTCCCGGCGTCGAACTGATGTTCCCGGTGCAGGCCAACGGCGTGTTCCTGCAACTGTCGGAACCGGCCATCGCCGCGCTGACCGCGAAAAACTGGCGCTTCTACACCTTCATCGGCAAGGGCGGCGCACGCTTCATGTGCTCCTGGGACACCGAAGAAGAACGCGTCCGCGAACTGGCGCGCGACATCCGCGAAGTCATGTCCGCCTGATCCCCCAGCACTGATCGTTCCCACGCTCCGCGTCACTAGTGTCCGGTAAAAACTGAAGGGGGAGCTTGCTCCCCCTTGCTGTGCCTGCTTCCTGAGCAATAATCAGGTTTTTCAGACTCGATTTTCGACTATGTTCAGCAGCACCCGATTTGCGCA
>NZ_FYDZ01000026.1:0-19279 GCF_900187515.1 Pseudomonas sp. Irchel s3f10 | reverse complement strand
ACCCTTGCCTCTGGCTAACACTTCCCCTTGCCGGGTGTGTAGAGGACTTTCACCTCCAAGTCACCAGCATGGCCACCACAGCCAAACTGGTTGCGCTTACGCGCAACGCGCCATGCCTGGCGCACAATACAAAACGCCCGATGCGGTGCATCGGGCGTTAGGGTGAATAGGTGTAAACCTATTTCAGGACTAGACACGCTCGAAAAGCTCAAACAAAAAGGGCCGATCTGTGTGTAACAGATCGGCCCTTTTTGTTTAGAGACAGCCGTCAGACGTGCTCGCTACTCTTCACCTGCACCTTCGGCGCACCCTGCCCATGGTCGTGATCATCAGGCTCGATCACCGGCACTTCCTTGCCATCGCAGTCATGCAGCTTGCCATCGCTGAAGTAGTCGCCTTCACGCAGCGCCGCCAGGTCGCGGTAACGCAAAGTCCGCTCCTCCGCCGCCGCAAACACCGACTGCTGATCCGAGTTACCGGCGGTGAAGTGGTTGAACGCCAGATTTAGCAGGATCGCCATGATCGCCGACGAGCTGATGCCCGAGTGGAAAATGGTCGCAAACCAGCTCGGGAAGTGATCGTAGAAGTTCGGCGCGGCAATCGGGATCATGCCGAAACCGATCGAGGTGGCGACGATGATCAGGTTGACGTTATTGCGGTAATCAACCTTGGACAGCGTACGGATGCCGCTCGCCGCAACGGTGCCGAACAGCACGATACCGGCGCCGCCAAGTACCGAGGTCGGTACCGCTGCGATGACCCGCCCCATGAACGGCAGCAGGCCAAGGATCACCAGGAAGATACCGCCAGTAGCCACCACGTAACGGCTCTTGATCCCGGTGACCGCCACCAGCCCGACGTTCTGGGCGAAAGCGCTCTGGGTGAACGAACCGAAGATCGGCGCAAACATGCTCGACAGCATGTCCGCGCGCAGACCATTGCCCAGGCGCTTGGAATCGACCTTGGTGCCGATGATTTCACCGACCGCGAGAATGTCCGCCGAAGTTTCCACCAGTGTCACCATGACCACGATGCACATCGACAGAATCGCGGCGAAGTGGAAGGTCGGCATACCGAAATGGAACGGCGTCGGGAAGCCGAACATCGGCCCGGTGGTGACGTTGGAGAAGTCCGCCATACCGAGGAATACCGCCAGTATCGTGCCGATCACCATGGCCAACAGGATCGACAGACGCGAGATGGTCGAGCTGCCGACCTTGCTCAGCAGCAACACCAGCACCAGCGTGACTGCCGCCAGACCGATGTTCTGCATGCTGCCGAAGTCCGGCGCGTGGCTGTTACCGCCCATCGCCCAGCGTGCGGCCACCGGCATCAGCGTCAGGCCGATGGTGGTGATCACGATACCGGTGACCAAGGGCGGGAAGAATTTGGTGATGCGCGAGAACACCGGCGTGATCAGTAAGCCAATCAACGACGCCGCAATTACCGCGCCGAGCACCGACTGGAAGCCGCCCTCCCCGCCACTGCTGACGATCGCGACCATGGTCGCTACGCCGGAGAACGACACGCCCTGTACCAGCGGCAACTGACAGCCAAAAAACGGTAGACCCAGGGTTTGCAGCAGTGTCGCCAGCCCCCCCGCAAACAATGAAGCAGCAATCAACAAACCTATGTCTGCCGGCGACAGGCCGGCCGCCTGGCCGATGATCAGTGGCACCGCAACGATACCGCCGTACATCGTCAGAACATGTTGCAGGCCGTAAGCCATATTCGCGCCGACCCCGAGATTTTCGTCCTCGGGCCGTTGGTGTGAAACATGGGGCGTTTTCATGGTGGGGGGTTCCCTGGTTTTTGTTATGCGCACACTGTATTCAATACTCGTGACAAATGTCCATAGAGTTGTATACAACTTGTCAGTCACATAATGGATAGGTAGCCACCCAACCTTCTATCCCGCCGGTCCCATCCCCCACAAATCCGGCAACACATCCCTTCCTGCACCTGCCCGCGTGCGCACTAGGCTGAATTGTTCATGGCGACCGACGGCACCGTCGCGCTCTTTTTTATACATATAAAGTATGCATAATGAAGTCATTCGAAATTCAGTACGACAAAAGCAAGAACGCAGCCAACAAACTTAAGCACAAAGGCGTCAGCCTCGCCGAGACCGGGCCGGTCTTTGACGACGAACGAGCACTGACGGTCGAGGACCACGATCATGACGAACAACGCTGGATCACTATTGGCCTCGACGGCAAAGGGCGACTGCTGGTCGTTGCATACAGTTACCGGGACGCGAATGTCGTTCGAATCATTTCTGCACGTGTCGCCACACCGAGCGAACGTTGCGCTTATTTTCTGGAGGCTTGACCGATGAAAGACGAATATGACTTTTCTCAGGGCAAACGCGGCGCAGTGGCGTCAAACAAAGGCAAAACCCGCATCACCATCATGCTCGACGACGCCGTCATCGAAGCGGCGCGTTCGGTCGCGGAGAACGAAGGGTTCGGTTATCAGACGGTGATCAACAACACCCTGCGTCATGCGTTGCTGGATGCCGCTGCAAAACCGGAACAAGTCGAATCGAGCGGACAATTCAAGAAAGGCATCACCGCCGCCGACCTCAAGAGCCTCGAGAAAAAGCTGTCGGCAGCGGTTGGGGAAATCCGTCGAGTGCTGGAGCCCGACGCCAAACCCTAGGCGCAGACCGGCGCGATTATCCGCGCCAAAGACTGCCGCACGTGAGGTACATCAGCCAGGTGCAGATCAAACTCGCGCGCCAGCAATTCAATCAACTCACCGACCTGCGCCACCTCGTGCCGCTCACTGCTGGCGCCCATACGATGAATGGCGAAACTGCCGTTGTTCAGCGTCTTGCGCCAGCCCTCCCCGGTGCGCGCCACCATCAGGCGCTGACTGAACGGTGACTCAGGGTGAGTCGAGACATACCAATTGCCGACGGTGTAATCGATGTCTTCCTGGCGTTGCAGGTCGAACAGGTACATCGGCCGCCATTCCCCCGCCACGTTGGCACGCAGCATGTAGCCGTCGGGCTGTTTTTCAATGCGATAAGGTTCGTGTGGCGTTGGTTGCTCCGCTTCGGTGTCGAGGAGCAGCGGTGCAGTCGGCACCATGCCACCGAAGCCGACATCTGTGATGTAGCGCACATCGTCGATGGTCACCAGGCTCAAGCGGTGCGTGCGCGCCGTCCAACTGCCTTCCGGCTGATTCATCACCACGCGCCCGCTGATGGCCCGGGCATCGAAGCCCAATTCAAGCAACAGGGCGAAGAACAGGTTGTTGAGTTCGTAGCAGTAACCACCACGGCCACCGACGAGGATTTTTGCTTCGATGGACGGCAGATCGATCAACACCGGCGCCCCGGTGATTGTCGCCAGGTTCTCGAAGGGGAACACGCCGGTGTGACGCAATTGCAACAGGCGCAGCGTTGCCAGCGTCGGTGCCGGCGGCGCATCAAACCCCAGACGCTGCAGGTACAGCGTCAGATTCGTCAGGCGTGGCTCACTCATTGCTCGATCCTTATGCATGGGGCCGCAGGTCACTGCGTTGATGGTCGCCATGTATACGGGATCGGGCACTGTTTTCGACAATTGATTTCGCCAATCGCCCGCTAGCGTTTCTTGCGTGAACCGATACGAATCCACGTCGGCGCATGGTCACTGGCGTGCGGTTCGTTGCGCACCCAGGCGTCTACGCCGGCCTCGTGCAAATACGGGCTCAGCGCCGGATTGAGCAGTAGATGATCGATGCGCAAACCGGAGTTGGTTTGCCAGTGTTGGCGGAAGTAATCCCAAAACGTGTAGAGACGATCCTCGGGATAGAGATGCCGCAGCGAATCGGTCCAGCCTTGATCGAGCAGGCGCTGATAACACTCGCGGCTTTCGGGTTGCAGCAACGCATCCTTGAGCCACGAGCGGGTGTTGTAGATGTCCATGTCGGTGGGCACGACGTTGTAGTCACCCGCCAGCACCACCGGGTGATCGCTGCTTTGCAGGTCTTTCGCATAGTTGATCAGTCGCTCGAACCAGGCCAGTTTGTAATCGAATTTCGGCCCCGGCTGCGGATTGCCGTTGGGCAGGTACAGGCAGCCGACCAGCACCCCATGCACCGCCGCTTCCAGATAACGACTGTGCTTGTCGTCGGGATCGCCGGGCAAACCGCGCCGACTCTCCAGCGGTTGCGCGTCACGGGCGAGAATCGCCACGCCGTTCCACGCGGCTTGTCCCTGCCAGATCGCGCCGTAACCGGCGGCTTCCAGTTCGGCGGCGGGGAACGCCGTGTCGACAGATTTGAGTTCTTGCAGGCAGGCGATGTCCGGTTGCTCGCGCTTGAGCCAGTCCAGCAGGTTGGGCAAGCGTGCGCGCAAGCCGTTGACGTTATAGGTGGCGATTCGCAGGTTTTTCATCGGCTGAGGCTCCTGCCCGTGGGCTGTAAGAAATCTGACCCTGCGATCATCGCGGCGGTTGCATCGGATCCTCTCGGTACGGCGTAATAGGCGCTCGCCTTTCCCCCGCACTGCCGAGACCGCAATCCCATGCAAACCACGCTGCAAGGTCCGCGCATTCTCTTGCGCCCGCTCCAGTATTCAGATGCCGCTGCCCTGCTCCACGCTGCCGCTGACGGCGAATTGTGGAACCTTACCGTCACGGTGGTGCCTTCGCCCGACACTGTCGACAGTTATCTGAAAAAGGCACTCGATGGGCGTGACGCTGGCACCGTGATGCCGTTCGTCATCGTTCTCAAAGATACCGGCGAAGTCATCGGCTCCACGCGTTTCTGGAAAATCGACCCGCTCAATCGCAAGCTGGAAATCGGCAGCAGCTGGATCGCGGCGAGCTGGCAGAAATCCTTCGTCAACACCGAAGCCAAGTACCTGATGCTGCGTCACGCCTTCGAAGTCCTCGATTGCGTGCGCGTGCAGTTCACCACCGACGAGACCAACCAGAAGTCGCGCAATGCGATTCTGCGCCTTGGCGCGCAGCAGGAAGGCATCGTCCGCCACGAACGGATCATGCCGGACGGACGCAAGCGCAACTCGGTGCGCTTCAGCATCATCGACGACGAGTGGCCGCAGGTACGCCAACAACTGGAACAGAAACTCGCCGGCGACCGGTAATGCTCAGGCGCGATTGCGCAGCCATTGCAGGAAGCCTTTTTTCGGTGCGACCACCGCCGTTTCCTCGGTCAGCGATTGCGCCTTGTGCAGGCGATAATCGAGCAAGGCTTGCATCGCATCGTTGATGTCGTGGCGCGCATCGAGGCACGGCTTGAGGTAGGACTTTTCGATGCGGTACAGCACGCAAAAGGTTTTCGCCGAAAAGTCCGCAGGCAGCGAGGTATCGGACAGAATCCCCGCCTCGCCAATCACCTCCCCCGGCCCCATGCGCCCGGACTCGAACGGCGTGCCGTGGCGCTTCAACGTCACCGACACCACACCGGACTCAATAATGAACAGATGATCGCTGACCTCGCCGCCCGCGAGAATGACTTCGCCGGCACGGAAGGTTTGCTGGCTCATGTTCTGGCTGAAGGTGTCTTTCTCCTCCTGGCGCAGGGTCGAGAAAATCGGCGAACTGTCGAGCAGCGCCCGTGGTCGCGACAAATTGGTCGGAGCAGTGCTTTCATCGCTCGACAGCAGATTGACCCCAGACGCCTGCAAGTGCCGATAGGCCAGATCGAACAGCTGATTGCGCACCACGCGCTTCTCGCCCATCGATGCAACGAAGCCACTGATCTCGTATTCCGCACCACTGCTGCCTGAGCTTTTCAGTGCGACGCTCGGTGCAGGTGTATCGAGCAACTGGCGACAGCCCTGCATCGCCCGCTCCAGTGCATCGATCACTGAACTGGGCCGGGCATGCGGACTGACCTGCACGCTGACTGCGACGCCGAACATATTGCTCGGCCGACTGAAGTTGATGATCTTCGCCTTGGCCGCCAGCGAGTTGGGAATCACCGCCATGCTGCCCTGACTGGTCTGCAGGCGCGTGGCACGCCAGTCGATATCGGTGACCCGGCCTTCGGTGCCGTCGATGGAAATCCAGTCATCCAGTTGATAAGGCTTGGTGGTGTTGAGGACGATTCCGGAGAACACATCGCTCAACGTACTCTGCAAAGCCAGACCGACGATGATCGCCAACGCGCCAGACGTCGCCAGCACGCCTTTGACCGGCAGATCCAGCACATAGGCCAGCGCGGCAATGATCGCGATGAGGAAAATCACCGCGCCGAGCAGATCCTGCAACAGCCGCCCGGTGTGGCCGACCCGCTGCATCATCACCGCACCGATCAACACCGTTAGGGTGCGCGCACCGAACAGCCACCAGCCAATCTGCAACCCGGTCGCTGCCAGGTGCAGCGGCACGTTGTCGGCCCACGGCGCCGGCTCCATCGGGTTGAGACCTTCGTTGAACAGCAGCACGCTGAACAAAGAGAAAATCAGCACCCGCACCAGCAGTTTCCACTCACTGCCATGGGAACTGATCAGACGCCACAGGCCCAGATCGAGGAGGATCAGGATCAACGCGCAGAACAACGGGTGTTCGGTGAGCAGAGACAGCATCAAACAACTCCGACGGGGCCAATCGCGAGAAGATCGCACAGATTGAGCAAGTGTAGGAGCAATTGATTTCAGAGCATGAACGCCCGCGCAAAAACACCACAAAACCCTTGTAGGAGTGAGCCTGCTCGCGAATGCGGTCAACCAGTCAAACTTGCATCGACTGACATGACGCCTTCGCGAGCAGGCTCGCTCCCACAGGGGGTTCGTGGTATCCGAGGGTTATTTACCGTTAGTCAGGGTGCTGTAGCTGGTCATCAGGTTGCGGTAGTCCGGAATGTGGTTGGAGAACAGCGTGCCCAACCCTTCAATGTCGTTGCGCCAGTCGCGGTGCAGCTCGCAGGCCAGACCGAACCAGGTCATCAATTGCGCACCGGCGCTGGACATGCGATTCCACGCCGATTCGCGGGTCAGTTCGTTGAACGTGCCCGAGGCATCGGTCACCACGAACACATCAAAACCTTCCTCTATCGCCGACAGTGCCGGGAACGCCACGCAGACCTCGGTCACCACGCCAGCAATGATCAACTGCTTCTTGCCCGTCGCCTTGATCGCCTTGACGAAATCTTCGTTGTCCCAAGCGTTGATCTGCCCAGGACGGGCGATGTACGGCGCATCCGGAAACAGCGCTTTCAGTTCCGGCACCAGCGGACCATTGGGGCCGGTTTCAAAACTGGTGGTGAGGATCGTCGGCAGTTTGAAGTACTTGGCCAGATCGGCCAGCGCCAGCACGTTGTTCTTGAATTTGTCCGGCTCAATGTCACGCACCAGCGACAGCAGCCCGGCCTGATGGTCGACCAGCAGCACCGCTGCGTTGTTCTTGTCCAGACGTTTGTATTGAGTGTTCATGGGCGTTTCCTCTTTTCTATAGGCAACAGCCATCCCTGGCCTGCGAACCGGCCTACGCGTCCTGTGTAGAGCGGAGTGGTGGTGCGTTAAGCGTGCATCTGGCCGAAGCGGCCGGACTGGAAGTCGGCGAAGGCCTGGTGGATTTCCTGCTCGGTGTTCATCACGAACGGGCCATGGCCGACGATCGGTTCGTCGATCGGCTCGCCGCTGAGCAGCAACACCACGGCATCCTGGCTGGCTTCGAGCGTCATCTGATGGCCGTCACGCTCGAACAGCGCCAACTGCCCTTCGCGCACCGCTTCCACACCGTTGACCTGCACCGAGCCTTTCAACACCACCAGCGCGGTGTTGCGGCCTTCATGCAGATCCAGCGTCAGCAACTTGCCGGCGTTGAGGCGCAGATCCCACACGTCGATCGGTGTGAAGGTACGCGACGGACCGGTGTGGCCATCGAACTCACCGGCGATCAGCCGAAGGCTGCCCGCGTTGTCCTTGAGCGCGATGCTCGGGATGTCGCTGTCGAGAATCGTCTGGTAACCCGGCGCGGCCATTTTGTCCTTGGCCGGCAGGTTGACCCACAGCTGGACCATTTCCAGTTTGCCGCCGGTTTTGGCGAAGTTTTCCGAATGGAACTCCTCGTGGAGGATTCCGGAAGCGGCGGTCATCCATTGCACATCGCCCGGACCGATGACGCCGCCACTGCCGGTCGAATCGCGGTGCTGAACCTCGCCTTCATAAACGATAGTCACGGTTTCGAACCCACGGTGCGGATGCTGACCAACGCCACGCCGTTCGGTGGTCGGGGTGAAATCGGCGGGACCAGCGTGATCGAGCAGCAGGAACGGGCTGATGTGTTTGCCCAGGTTGTCGTAGGAAAACAGCGTGCGAACCGGGAATCCATCGCCGACCCAATGGCCGCGCGGGCTGGTGTAGATACCGATGATGTTTTTCATGGTTGTCTCCAATTTGGGTGAGTGACGCGATGGATCAAGCTTAAATCCATGAGCATTAATGCACTAGACTGCAAAAATCAGTCTTAGCGTTCTATCTGGAGAACGATGGTGGAAGACCTCAACACCCTCTACTACTTCACCCAAGTGGTCGAACATCATGGTTTCGCTGCCGCCGGGCGCGCACTGGACATGCCGAAATCGAAGCTCAGCCGACGTATTTCCGAACTGGAAGAACGCCTCGGCGTGCGCTTGCTGCATCGCACCAGCCGCCATTGTTCGTTGACCGAAATCGGCCAGGCCTATTACCAGCGCTGCCTCGCCATGCGCATCGAAGCCGAGAGCGCCGCCGAGCTGATCGAACGCAATCGTTCCGAACCGCAAGGTCTGGTGCGTCTGAGTTGCCCGACGGCGCTGCTCAATTCGTGGGTCGGGCCGATGCTTACGCGCTACATGCTCAAGTACCCGCTGGTGGAGTTGTTCATCGAGAGCACCAACCGCCGGGTCGATTTGATTCACGAAGGATTCGACATTGCGTTGCGGGTGCGTTTTCCACCACTGGAGAACACCGACATGGTCATGAAGGTGCTGGGCAACAGCACCCAATCGGTGGTCGGCAGCCCGCAGTTTGTCGAACACCTTTCATCACCGCCCTCGCCCGCCGACCTCAATGGTTTGCCGAGCCTGCATTGGGGCGCCGCGCAGCGTGAGTATCAGTGGGAACTGCTCGGGCCGAATGACAACACGGCGCTGATTCGGCATACGCCGCGAATGGTTACCGATGATTTGATTGCCTTGCGTCAGGCGGTGATTGCCGGCGTTGGCGTGGCGCACTTGCCGAGTGTGGTGGTGCGTGAGGATATTGCCGCCGGACGCGTGGTCGAGTTGATTCCCGGTTGGGCACCGAAGTGCGGGGTGGTGCATGCGATTTTCCCATCGCGGCGCGGGTTGTTGCCGTCGGTACGCACATTGATTGATTTTCTCGGGGAGGAGTTCGCCCGTAGCGACATTGCCTGAATCGGTGGTGCGCACTTCGCGAGCAGGCTCGCTCCCACAGGGGATTTGTGAACACCGCAGATCTCCTGTGGGAGCGAGCCTGCTCGCGAAGGGGCCAGACCAGACAAAACAAATTCCATATTGGATTCATGACTTCTGATCAACTGTGCTTTGCCCCACCCGCGGTTTTTCTCAACGATGCAGACGCGGATACTCGAGGCCATTCCCACTGCAAACCCTGGAGTCCTTCATGTCTGTTCCCGCTTTCGGCCTTGGTACATTTCGCCTGCAAGGCCAGGTGGTCATCGATTCGGTCAGTACCGCCCTGGAACTCGGCTACCGGGTCATCGACACTGCGCAGATCTACCAAAACGAAGCCGATGTCGGTGTGGCCATCGCGGCCAGCGGTATCCCCCGCGAAGAGCTGTTCATCACCAGCAAGATCTGGATTGCCAACTTCGCCAGAGAGCGCCTGATTGCCAGTCTCAAAGAGAGCCTGGAGAAGCTGCAGACCGACTACCTCGACCTGACGCTCATCCACTGGCCATCGCCGGACAACCAAGTGCCGGTCGAAGAATTCATGGGCGCATTGCTGGAAGCCAAGCGTCTGGGCCTGACCCGGCAGATCGGCATTTCGAACTTCACCATCGACCTGATGAAACAGGCCATTGCGGCCGTCGGTGCCGAAAACATCGCGACCCACCAGATCGAGTTGCATCCGTATCTGCAAAACCGCCAAGTGGTCGAGTTCGCCCGCAGCCAGGGCATTCACGTCACCTCGTACATGACCCTCGCTTACGGCGAAGTACTGACAGACCCGCTGATCCAGCAGATCGCCGAGCGCCTGCAGGCCACCCCGGCGCAAGTCACTCTTGCCTGGGCGATGCAATCGGGTTATGCGGTGATTCCGTCATCGACCAAGCGCGCAAATCTGCTCAGCAACCTCGGCGCCACCACACTCACGCTTAGCGATGCCGACATGATGCACATCGCCACGCTCGATCGTGGTTATCGCCTGACCAGTCCAACAGGCATTGCGCCACAGTGGGATTGAACCATTAAGCCTCAAGACGCTGCGCGAGGCCGTGCAAGGCATCACGCAGCGTCTTGATCGCCATGACGACCGCCTCGGCTTCGGCCGCACGGCAGGCCTCTTCCAGATCAGTGCACGCTGACACCAGCCGCGCCGCGCCGACCATTTGCGCGCCCCCCTTGATGTGATGGGCCAACTCGCGCAGTCCGCCGCGGTCATGTTCATGGTTCATCTGGTCGAGCTGTTGCAGATCGTTGTGCAGGCTGCTCAATACTTCTTCACGCAGGCGTCGGATCATCGAATGGTCATTGCCGGCCATCTGCTCCAGCGTACTCAGATCGAGTTCCTTCAGAGCGACCTCCTCGACCGACTGAACTTCACTTTCACAATGGCTGGCCCCCTTCAAGGCCTGCTGCAGATCGTGCAAGCGAATCGGTTTGAACAGGCACTCATCCATACCGGCATCGAGGCAGCGAAGCTTCTCCTCCACCTGCGCGTTGGCGGTAAACCCGAGGATCAGGCAAGGTGCCCGAGCGCTCTGCGTTTCCTCATCACGAATGGCCCGCGCGAGCGCGTAGCCGTTACGCCGCGGCATGTTGCAGTCGGTGATCACCACATCGAACGCCTGTGCCCGCCAACGCTCCAGCCCGGCATGACCGTCCTCGGTGTCAACCGTGCGATGCCCCAGTTCACTCAACTGCCAGCACAACAACAAACGATTGACCGGATGATCGTCCACCACCAGAACGCTGAGTGAATGCCCAACCGCCTCCAATACTTGCGTGTGGGCCGGAACGTGTGACAACGCCTGCAGCAGTGGCATCTGGAGTCTGATTTCAACCCGAGTCCCGAGACCCGGTTCACTGTCGAGCCGCAATTCGCCGCCCATCATTTCGCACAGGCTGCGACTGATCACCAGGCCCAGACCGGAACCGCTGCGCGCCGATTGAACGTTATTGCTCGCCTGCACGAACGGACTGAACAGCCGTTGCCGGTCCTCATTGCTGATCCCGATCCCGCTGTCTTCGATGAGCACTTTCACTGCCAGTCGCTCGGCTGACGTTGGCGTCACAACCAGCCACAGACTCACTTCGCCATCTTCGGTGAACTTGATCGCGTTGCTCAGCAGGTTTGACAGCACCTGCTTGAAGCGCGTCGGATCAATCAATACATCGACGTCGCTATGGGCATCCAGTTCGATGTGCCACAGCAAGCGTTTCTGCCGTGCCAGCCCCTCGAACACCCGACACACCGACACCACCAGTTCACGCAGATTGGCCCGTTCGGGAGCCAGGGACAAATGGCCAGTCTCGATACGCGCGATGTCGAGAATGTCACCGATCAGTGCCAACAACTGTTGACCGGCGTTGGAGGCCACCTGAATCGCCAATCGATCGGTCACGCCTTCCTCTGCCCGTTTCAAAGCCAGCTCGAGCATGCCGATCAGGGCGTTCATCGGTGTACGAATTTCATGGCTCATGGTTGCCAGAAACGTGGTCTTGGCCCGGTTGGCATCGTCCGCTGCGTCCTTGGCTTGCTGCAATTGCCGTAACCACTGCTGACGCTGGCGGATTTGCCAGCGCTGAAAACCGATCCACGCCAGCGCCAGTATCAGCAAGCCTGCCGCACCGGCGAAACCAAAGACAATCTCACGGCGATGCCGCAACCAGTAGCTGTCATCCACCACCACGTCATGGCTCCAGCGTTCAACCAGTTCGTCCATCTGTTGCGGGGCGATGCTCAGCAGCGCCTTGTTCAGGATCGAATGCAACGCCGACGCTTGCGGCGCAGTGGCCAGCGCGATCCGGGCCGGTTGGTCGCCGATGGTACTGGCGATGCGCAGACGATCGCGGTAATGACGCGAGATCAGAAAGCGCGCGACCAGCAAAGAGCTGACCGTGGCGTCGACCTGCCCCTTGGCAATCATTTCCATGCCCTCGGCGGGGCTCCTGACGTCGACAATGCGTAAGCGCGGGACACGCTCCTGCAGATAACCACGCAATGGATGGCCGCGATAAATCGCCAAGCGCTTGCCCTGCAGATCGTCGAAACTGCGCACACCCTGCGTCGTTGCCGCACTGACCAGCACAAACGGATTATTCAGATAGGCACGGGTAAATTGCAGTTCGTTTTCGCGCTCACTGCTGGGCGTTACCACGGGCAACAGATCCAGTTCCCCGGTTTTCAATTGCTCGATCTGACGATCCAGCGAGTTCCCTCGGACAATCTCGAAATTCAACCCGCTGCGCTGGCTTATCAAGCCCAGCAATTGCGCTGAAAGCCCACTGAAACGGCCATCCGCGTCAAAGAACGTCAGAGGAGCGAAGTCTTCAATGCCGCCGACCCGTACCACTGGGTGCAGATCTCGCCATTGCCGCTCGACGGCACTGAGTTGCACCTGTGATTGTTCCGCCATCTCAGCAAGGCCGGCACTCCAGCGCTGCTCGATGCGCTGCCGATGTTCCATGGGGATGGCTGCCAACGCCTGGTCGACGATACGCTTGAGGCGCACCTGGTTACGCAGCAGCGCAAAGCCGAACGGATTGGCGTCGAGCCCGGCGGGCCCGGTCAACTGCAGATCGTTACGGTAATTGGTGTTGATCAAGTAGTTGGCACTGATGAAGTCGCCCAGGTAAACGTCATCGGTGCCAAACGCCACGGCGCCGAGTGCATCCATCGCCGACGGGTAGCGCTGCACGTTCGCTTCGGGATAGAACGCCTGCACACTCGCCAACGGCAGATAATCCTCGACCATGGCCACGCGCTTGCCCGCAAGATCCACCGGCAAGGTTTCTTCGAGCCGGGTCACCAGCATCGGCTGATCTTCGGCGTAGGCCCGGGACAAAATGAACGCAGGATCAGCAAGCTCGAAACTGTTCGAAGTGCCCAGCAGCTCCACTTCACCGTGTTTAAGCGCGGCCATGGCCGCATCCCGGTTGGCGTAGCGCTGTACCTGTATCCGCACGTTGAGCAATTGCGCGATCAGATCCGCGTAGTCAGCCGTCAGCCCTTCCAGCTCATGCCGATTGCGCGTCACCTCGAACGGCGGATAGTCGGGCCCTGAAATACCGACGCGCAAGAGTGGGTGCTCCTGCAGCCATTGACGATCCTGTCCATCCAGTCGTATCTGGATATTTTCCGGGCGGGTCCGGCTCAGCACTTCCAGCATCACTGGCGCGTCGTTTGCTCCTGCCGATGCGCCGAGGGTCATCAACAGCGCGAAAACGACCCGACGCAGCTCCATGGCCGATCCTCAAATCAAACCGTTACGTTGGGCAAATTCGCGTAGCATCACCAGTGACAATATTCCCAGCTTGATCATCAGGCGGGTCTTGTAGGTGCTGACGGTTTTGTGGCTCAGGTGCATGTCCTGGGCAATGGTCTTGTTGGCTTTGCCTTGTGCCAGTTGCAGCAAAATGGCCAGCTCACGGTCGGAAAGCTGATCGATCATCTGCTTTTCCGATAGCTGGATAGCGTTCAAAGTACTGGTGCTGTCAGTCAGCGCGCTGAAATAGCTGTAGCCCGCCATCAGCGCCTGGATCGCCTTGTGCAACTGCTGCAACTGATTGCTTTTGGTCACATAAGCCATGGCTCCGGCGCGCAGGCAGCGTTCCTGATAGATCTCCGGCGCATGCAGGGAGAATACCAATATTCGGCAGGCCGGGTAGTTGGCCTTGATGCGCACGATCACGTCCAGGCCACTGAGCCCCGGTAAATTGAGATCCAGCACCACCAACTGTGGCGAATGCTCACGAATCATTTCCATCACTTGCTCGCCATTGGCGACCTCATGAATCTGTTTAAAGCTTTCGGACTGCAATACGATTTTAACGGCGGCGCGCACCACCGGATGATCGTCGACGATCAGCGCTGACCTCATGTCCACTCCCGGTGCAAAATCTGACGACGGACCGCTGGCACAGGCTCACGCGGACTCAGTGGCTGCGCTGGGACTGTTACACGTAACGGCAAGTGAATCACCTGTCAGACCTGACAGTTGCGCCCAGTGTCTTTCTATGCATAAGCCAAACGCCGCAACGCCTCATCCTGCTGCGACCGAGGTCTGTCGACCCACGTCATCAACTGCGTGATCGCCTGTGCATTGGGCAATGCCGCATGACTGATCTGCAGGTTGCTCATGGCAAAGCCCTCGGCCATCTGCATCGTTGTCGACGGCACTTTGTAGACCAACGCATGACGCACCTGCGGGTTATCGAGCAAGAATCCCGGCAGATCCAGCGCACCGCCCGCCAGTTCGGCGTTGATGACTACCACATCGAACGGTTCGCAACCGTAGTCCACCAGTGTCAATAGCTCGGCGAGGCTCTGCACCGGTGCAACACGGTAGTAATCGAGCTCGTTGAACAACCGCTCGATTTTCATCCGGTAAAAATGTTGCGTGTCGGCGATGAGGATACGCAGGGCTTTATTGATCATGCTCAATCTCCTGGCAGTCAGGTTTTCGGGTGCGGCAAGACTACGCAACCTGATCGGCAGCTTCTGTAGGACTTTTCCGAAAAAATTGGCCGTTCGCCTGAGAGCCAGCACGGTTGCCACTCACTCGGTGGTACTCGGACTCCAGAACGCCTGCACCACCAAGGCCGACGTCGAGATCCGTGCCACCAGAGCATCCAGTTCATCACCATCCACCGAAGTGGTCGCCAGGGTGGCTTCGATCTCGATTTCATCGGCACCGAAGGCATGGACGTCGACATCACTGGCCGGGTAATTACTGCGCTCAAGCTCGGCTTCGAGCAAGGCGAACACGGCGGTTTGCTGTGAGCGTCGAGCGATGACGTAGACGATGTTGGTGACTTCCGCCGAGACCACGTCCAAAGGCTGGCGGTTGATGTTGTTGACGATCGGCCGCAGCAAAGTGTTGGCGGCCAGAATGAACAGCGTGCCGAGTACCGCTTCGGCAAGCAGATCGGCGCCGGCACAGGCGCCGACCGCTGCGGAGGTCCACAGGGTTGCGGCGGTATTGAGGCCGCGCACGTTGCCCTCTTCGCGCATGATCACCCCGGCGCCGAGAAAACCGATGCCAGACACCACGTAGGCGACCACACGCACCGCGCCTTCAGCGCCGGCGAGACGGTTGGCCATGTCGACAAAAATCGCCGCGCCGACGGCGACCAGCACGTTGGTGCGCAGGCCGGCAGTGCGTTGCCGGTACTGGCGCTCGAAACCGATCAGACCGCCGAGGATGAACGCGGCGCTGAGGCTGACCAGGGTGTCGAGCAGCGAATCGAGGTTGAGGTTGTTGATGGCTTGCATAGTGTTGTCCTTGAAAACACCCAAATCCCCTGTAGGAGTGAGCCTGCTCGCAATAGCGGTGTGTCAGTCGCTGAAATTTTGACTGACAGATTGCTATCGCGAGCAGGCTCGCTCCCACAGGGGAACGGTGTTGGCCGTGCTGTTATTGCCAGCCGAACCGGCGGATGTAGAAACCTTTCACTGCCTGGGTCAGCGCCATGTACGCCAGCAGAATCACCGGCAGAAACACGAAGTACAGCGACGGCAGCGCCTGCAATTTGAAGTAGTGTGCCAGCGGCCCCATCGGCAGGAAGATGCCGACCGCCATGATGATTCCGGTCATGACCAGCAGCGGCATGGCTGCACGGCTTTGCAGGAACGGGATTTTCGGCGTGCGGATCATGTGCACGATCAGCGTCTGGGTCAGCAAGCCGACCACGAACCAGCCGGACTGGAACAGCGTCTGGTGATCCGGGGTGTTGGCATCGAATACGTACCACATCAAGGCGAACGTGGTGATGTCAAAGATCGAACTGATCGGGCCGAAGAACAGCATGAAGCGCCCGACATCGCCCGGCTGCCAGCGTTGCGGTTTTTTCAGCATGTCCTCATCGACGTTATCGAATGGAATGGCAATCTGCGAAATGTCGTAGAGCAGGTTCTGCACCAGCAGATGCATCGGCAGCATCGGCAGGAACGGAATGAACGCACTGGCGACCAGCACCGAGAACACGTTGCCGAAGTTGGAGCTGGCGGTCATCTTGATGTACTTGAGCATGTTGGCGAAGGTGCGCCGCCCTTCGAGCACGCCCTCCTCCAGCACCATCAGGCTCTTTTCGAGGAGGATGATGTCGGCGGCTTCCTTGGCGATGTCCACCGCGCTGTCCACGGAAATGCCGATGTCGGCAGTGCGCAGCGCGGGCGCGTCGTTGATGCCGTCGCCCATGAAGCCGACCACATGGCCGTTGCCTTTGAGGATGCGCACGATGCGCTCCTTGTGCGACGGCGTCAGTTTGGCAAAGACATTGGTCTTCTCAACGGCCACCGCCAGTTCGGCATCGCTCATGCGCTCAACGTCATTGCCCAGCAGCAAGCCTTGTTGCGCGAGACCGACTTCGCGGCAGATCTTCGCAGTCACCAGCTCGTTATCGCCGGTGAGCACTTTCACCGCCACACCATGTTCGGCCAAGGCCTTGAGCGCTGGCGCGGTGCTTTCCTTCGGTGGATCGAGGAACGCCACATAACCAATCAGCGTCAGTTCCTGTTCATCCGCCAGGCTGTAGATTTCACTACCTTCCGGCATCGAGCGGGCAGCCACCGCCACCACGCGCAAGCCTTCAGCGTTGAATGCTGCGGTGACCTGACGAATCCGGGTCAGCAATTCATCGCTCAAGGCTTCATCGACGTCGCCGTGACGCACGCGGCTGCACACCGCCAGGACTTCTTCCACGGCACCTTTGCAGATCAGTTGATGTGGCTGGCCACGGCCTTCGACCACCACCGACATGCGCCGACGATTGAAGTCGAAAGGGATCTCATCGACCTTGCGAAACGCGGTGCCGACTTTCAGTTCGCGGTGGATTTCCACGTGTTCCAGCACCGCGACATCCAGCAGGTTTTTCAGACCGGTCTGGTAGTAGCTGTTGAGGTAAGCCATTTCCAGCACATCGTCGGAGTCTTCACCCCAGACGTCGACATTGCGCGCCAGGAAGATCTTGTCCTGGGTCAGCGTGCCGGTCTTGTCGGTGCACAGTACGTCCATGGCGCCGAAGTTCTGGATCGCATCAAGACGTTTGACGATGACCTTTTTGCGCGACAGGAACACCGCGCCTTTGGCCAGCGTCGAGGTGACGATCATCGGCAGCATTTCCGGGGTCAGGCCGACGGCAATCGACAGCGCGAACAGCAGTGCTTCAGTCCAGTCGCCCTTGGTGAAACCGTTGATGAAAAGCACCAGCGGCGCCATGACGAACATGAAACGGATCAACAGCCAGCTGACTTTGTTGACGCCCTGCTGGAACGAAGTCACCGCGCGATCGGTTGCGCCAACACGCTGGGCCAACGCACCGAAATAGGTGCTGTTGCCGGTGGTGAGGATCACTGCCACCGCAGTTCCCGACACAACGTTGGTGCCCATGAACAGGATGTTGTCCAGCTCCAGTGGATTGCGCGTGTCGCGATCAGCCTGATACGGAAATTTCTCCACCGGCATCGATTCGCCGGTCATCGCCGCTTGGCTGACGAACAGGTCCTTGGCGCTGAGCACGCGGCAATCGGCAGGAATCATGTCACCGGCCGAGAGCACGATCAGATCGCCCGGCACCAGTTGCTTGATCGGCAATTCGCTACGTGGCGCGTCACGGCGCATCACCGTGGCGGTGTTGCTGACCATGGCTTTCAGCGCATCGGCGGCCTGGTTGGATTTGCTTTCCTGCCAGAAGCGCAGCAGCGTCGACAGCACCACCATGGAGAAAATCACCACGGCGGCCTTGAGGTCTTCGGTCAGCCACGAGATCACCGCCAACAGGGTCAGCAGCAGGTTGAACGGGTTTTTGTAGCAGTGCCACAGGTGAATCCACCATGGCAGCGGCTGCTCGTGTTCGACTTCGTTGAGGCCGTATTGCGCACGCAGCGCATCGACTTCGAAATCGGTGAGGCCATCGGAGTGCGTGCCGAGTGACGACAGTAAACCAGCGGTGTCGCAATGCGCGGCATCGACCAGGGTGTTGGCCAGAGTGGGTGGGACTTCACGGCTGACCGTGGTGTCGTTGATCGATTCCAGTAGCGCCAGGCGACGGAAGTGCCGGGCGATGTGGCGGGTGCGCAGGAAGCCTGCGAAAAATTCCTTGAGCGTAAGTTTCATGGCTGTTGCCCCTATGGTCAGCCGGGAAACCGTCAAGCAGGTACGGCCGCGCCTCGTCCGCCGGAAAAACCGGCACGGCAAGGCATGGCGCGCCGGTCAGAAAAGACAGGCGTGTCGATAGGGCTGCGATTACGACAGTGAAGTCGAAACCACGCTCTGTTCAGCGTCGATGAGAAGGACGTCTAGACATGACCACGGACGGGTCATGCACGGGATGCCGCTGCTCGCTTTTACGGCGAGACAACGACAGAGAAAGTCTGCGCGTTATCTTGCCGAGAATCTGCCGGTTACCGAGACCGGCCGACAACTGTCACTCGAACAAGTACCCACTGTGGGTCTCCGCTATTGATGAAAACGCGCGAAGCTTACGCCCCGATGATTGGAGAGTAAACCCGCAAAAGGAGGTATGTCGGGGAATGTGGGGGATGTTCAGGAAGGGTTCAGGATGATCGTTCCCACGCTCTGCGTGGGAATGCAGCCCGGGACGCTCCGCGTCCCTATCGAAGGCCGAACGCGGAGCGTCCGTTGAGGCATTCCCACGCAGAGCGTCACTAGTGTCCGGTAAAACCTGTGTCATAGCAGAAGGCAGCCTTGAGCTGCCTTCTGCTCCGTTCGCTTCTGCCTTCGGTGCTCAAGATGTTCGATGCTTGATGGACGTTCGAACAACGTGTGGGCTAGCCGAATAACAAAGCTGGAAATAGACCCGGAGCCACCTGACCGGCGCTGATAAAGGTGCAGCAAGAGATACGTGATGAGGGCGCTGTAGATCTGAAGACGAACGGCATTTTCTGAGA
>NZ_FYDZ01000015.1:0-158138 GCF_900187515.1 Pseudomonas sp. Irchel s3f10 | reverse complement strand
TGGAACCACCTGATCCCATCCCGAACTCAGCAGTGAAACGATGCATCGCCGATGGTAGTGTGGGGTTTCCCCATGTGAGAGTAGGTCATCGTCAAGATTAAATTCCGAAACCCCAATTGCGAAAGCAATTGGGGTTTTGTTTTAGTAGAAACATCCGTTTTTGCTGGCCTGTTACCGTGTTGACAGGTCAGATACAGAATTTCTTGACGACAATAGAGCGTTGGAACCACCTGATCCCATCCCGAACTCAGTAGTGAAACGATGCATCGCCGATGGTAGTGTGGGGTTTCCCCATGTGAGAGTAGGTCATCGTCAAGATTGAATTCCGAAACCCCTGTCTGCTAACGCAGACAGGGGTTTTGTCATTTCAGGGCCTGCAAAACCAATGATCAAACAGCTTTACGTACTTTGCTGATACGTCGAGCCTGCCATTTGCGCCACCAGATGTAGACGCCAGTCCCCGATAAGCCTGCAATCAAAATACCTAGCAACGCGATCATTACCTGACCTGTAACTCCAATGATCCGTCCTCCATGTATCGGTAGCTGCAACCGATAAAACTGCTCTCCCAACGTCCCCTGTCCTGCAATCTCCTGCCCTAACAAGCGCCCGTCCGTACCATGAAAGAACAACCAGGATTTGCCATGAGCTTCTGTGTCGTGCTGTCCAAATCCTGCGCCGTAAAAGTTGTATTCAAAGCTGTAATACAACTCTCCGATCGCCGCTGTCAGCCCTAACCTTTCCCCCTCCTGTAATGCCCTCTCGTATGCCTTTTGATAGCTCAATTTCGTCACCCCCAACTCTGAGGTGGGCATTCGCCCTCTGGCTTCGTAGACGCTCGGCTCAATTGGCGAAAACAACGACACCGCAGGCTTGAACACCTGACTCGGCAAGTTCATGGCGACGCTGCTGACCGCGATCGGCAGCAGCAACAACCATAGCCATAAACCCCCGGCGCGATGCAGGTCGAAATTCAGCCGATAGGCATGCCCACCCTTCACTTTCCAGGCTTTCGACCACTTCTTCCAGAACGGCTTTCCTCGCGGCAATGTCAGCCATAGCGCAACGAAGCAATCGAACACCCACGCAATCGCAACCAACCCCATCAGCAATAATCCCCAGTTTCCCGGCAATGTCAGGTTGTAATGAAACTCGAGAATGAAAGGGACAAAGTTCTCTCGCTGAAAACAGCACTCACCCCAGTACCGCTGACCCTTTTGTTCAGCACTCACCGGGTCCAGATAAAACACCTGATTACGTTCATCGAACGGCTTGCCGGTTGACGGATCATTACGCGGGACCATTGCAAGCAACGCAGTGTGTCCAGCTTCACTCGGGTACTCCATGTACCAGACCTGCAGCTTTGGATGCGCAGATTGCACCGCATCAACCAATTCGCCCGGCGGCAGTCGAGAGCCCTGCGCAGAGGCCGCATAAAACTCCGGGTTCAACCATTCATCCAATTCATGATTGAACGCCAGAATGCTTCCCGTAACCCCGGCCAGCAATAAAAAAACCGCCGTGGCCAAGCCGATATAACGATGCAACAACACCAAAAACGCACGCATGAGAATTTCCCCATAGAAACGACAAAGCCAGCCCCTGAACATTCAGGGGCTGGCTTTTTTACGCACAGGACAAAAGGCTTAGAACTGGTAGCTGACCGTCGCCGCCACGTTGCGCTCTTCGCCCATGTAGCAGAAGTTCAGACTGGCGCAGGAGGCGACGTAGGATTCGTTGGTCAGATTGTTCGCATTCAGACGCACATCAACGCCCTTCAAACCGACCTTGCCCAAGTCATAACCAATCGAGGCATCAAACAACGTGTAGGAGGGCACCTTCATGGTGTTCTCCGCATCCGCCCAGCTATAGCCGACATACCGCACCCCGCCGCCCAGGCGCAGGCCATCGAGTGCGGCACTGTCGAACTTATAGTCCGCCCACAACGACGCCATATGACGCGGGGCCTGCGTCGGTGAGTTGCCTTTGTTCTCGATCACATCGGTCGGTGTGCTCAAGGTGCTGACCATCGACTTCGAGTATTCGATATCGGTGAAAGTGTAGCTGCCGAGTACTTTGAGGTTGTCTGTCAGCTGCATGTGCGCTTCCAGTTCCAGGCCTTGCGAGCGCACAGCGCCGACCGCGCGATAGAAGTTTTCCTGCGGCAGTTTGGTTGCCAGATTTTCCTGATCGATGCGGAACAGCGACGCGGTGAACAGGTTGTCAGTACCCGGTGGCTGATACTTCAAGCCGACTTCCCATTGTGTTCCGTCGGTAGGAGCCAGCGGGTTACCGGCGCTGTCGGCGTAGGAGTTAGGGTTAAACGATTCGGAGTAGCTGATGTAGGGCGCCAAACCGTTATCGAACAGGTACAGCGCGCCGGCACGGCCGGTGAGTTTGGTGCGGCGATCATTGATCTCTGTGCCAACCGGACGTCCGGCCTCAGCGATACGGTTTTCGTCCGACGTCTCGACCCAGTCCTGACGCAAGCCCAGCGAGAAACGCCATTTGTCCATCTCGATCAGGTCTTGCAGATAAACCCCGGTCTGTTCCAGACGGCGCAGGTAACTGGTTTCGCCATACATGTCGATCGCCGAATTGCCGTACACCGGATTGAACGTATTGATCGGTGCAAGACCGCCGCTGGTCCAGTCGACCACGGTTTTACGCCGCTGATAATCCGCGCCCATCAGCACAGTATGTTTGGTTGCGCCGGTGAAAAATTCAGCCTGGAGCATGTTATCGACGATAAACGCATGCAGACGCTCATCTCCGCCGGTGTAGTAGCGGTTCAGCTCGTTGCTGGTCGGCGAGGTCCAGCCATAGGCGTAGACCTGATCCATGTTCACTTTGGAATCCAGGTAACGGAAATTCTGGCGAGCGGTGAAGACGTCGTTGAAGCGATGTTCAAACTGATAACCGAACGATTGCTGATCACGCGAATAACCATCGATGCCTGGCTCACCTTCGAAGAAGTGTGGCGAGATGCGGTTGCCATTGCGCTGATGGATCGTGCCTTCGGCCGGCACTCCGCCGTGGTAGCCACCATCCGGATCATGTTGCAGATAAGCCTGCAAGGTCAGCGAAGTGTCTTCACTGAAATCGATACTCAGCGTTGGTGCCAGGGCGAAGCGCTTTTCCTTGTTGTGGTCGAACTGTGTGTCGGACTGATCCGTTAACCCGGTCAGACGATAGGCAATACGCTTGTCGTCATCGACTGGACCGCTGAAGTCAAAACCGACCCCGCGCTGACCTTGCGTGCCGACCGTCGCTTGAATCTGGTGGTAAGCCTCGTACAGCGGTTTCTTGCTGGTCAGCGCCACCAGACCACCTGGCGAACTGCGACCGTACAGTACCGACGAGGGTCCCTTGAGAATGTCCACGCGCTCAAGGAAATACGGATCGACCTGCATGGTGCTGTAAGTGCCGCTGTCGCCCATCGACTTGAGGCCGTCAAGGTAGATGTTGTCCACCGAGCCGTCGTTGAAGCCGCGCATTGCCACGTAGTCATAGCGATGAGTCGCGCCGTACGGATTGGTCAGTACGCCCGGGGTGTAGCGCATCGCTTGCGAGACAGTCTGCGAACCCTGATCGTCCATCTGCTCGCGAGTGACCACGGACACGCTCTGCGAGGTTTCCAGCAACGCCGTACTGGTCTTGGTGGCGATCTGGCTGTGAGTGGCGTTGTAGCCATCCATGCTGCCCAAGGCGTTGCCGAGGGCGAAGCCTTTGATGTCGGTGGTCGGCAGGGCCAGTGCTTCGGTTTCAGCGAGCGGACGCAGGACGTAGCTGCTGCCGTCCTGGCTGACCGCGTCCAGACCCGAACCGCCGAGCAAATGGCTCAGCGCCTGATCGGTCGAGTACTCACCCTGTACACCTGGCGATTGCAGTCCCTGAGTCTGCTGCGGGGTCATCGACAACGTGATGCCGGCCTGACGGGCAAACTGATTCAGCGCCTCACCGAGAGGGCCCGGAGCAACACTGTAGCGATGGCTGACTTCACCGCCAGCGGGAGTAGCCGCCATGCTCAAGGAAGGCATCACACAAACGCCCAATGCAGTCGACAACAGCGCAGCGCGAATGGCGTGGCGCAGCAATCCCGATTCGGCAGTGAAATTCGGAGAGTTCTTACAGGTGGCGCGGACAGTCATTGTAGGTTTCCGTAGGCAGTCGCGAAGGCTGAGTTGAAGTGCTTACTGACTAAGCCGGACATGCTGCAGAAACCCGCCAAAAAATTTTAAACCGCGCGTTCCAGGGTCACCCACCAACGCGTGCGATAGCGCAATTGCACCGGCAACGTCTGCGGCAGAATCGCTAACAGCTTGTCGGTGTCTTCCAGGCGGAATACGCCGGACAGTCGTAACTCCGCCACTTGCGGCACACAGTTCAGAAAGCCCTGACGATAACGCGCGACTTCAGCGAGAAAGTCGCCCAGACGCATATTGCGTGTGACGATCAAGCCATCGATCCAGGCGCCAGCATCCATATCCAGCGTCGGGGCCGGGCGTACCTGATGGCGGTCGATCAGATAACTCTGCCCGGCGAGTGCTTCTACCGAGGTGCCGCCGGAGTGGATGGCCACCTGGCCATGGGTGACGCTGAGCCGCGTGCAGTCATTGTCCTGACGCAGGATGAATCGGGCATGGACCGGCTCATAAGTGCCGTGACGGTTTTGTACCCGCAGCGGCCGATCAGACGGCGCGCCCTCGTCGGAGCCACCACACGTGACGATGACTTCACCGCGAGTCAGTTTGATCAGGCGCTGTTGCGCGGTGTAATCCAGATCCACCGCGCTGGCAGTGTTCAACTCGATCCGGGTACCGTCCGGCAACTGGAAGCCGCGCCGCTCGCCCGTCGCGGTGGCGTAATCGGCGCTCCATTGCTGCCAAGCGGCAGTGTCCTTGGCCAGCCATGCAGCGGAGCCCATCAGCAATGCGCCAGACAATAGCTTTAACGCCTGTCGCCGGCCCAAACCCTGCGCACTGTTTTCAAGGGTGTTGAACGCCACTTGCGCACCGGGCACTGCGCGCAGGTTGTTGCTCAGTTCGGCTTGCAGCGACTGCACCCGCTGCCAGGCCAATTCATGTTCATGGTGTTCGGCGCGCCACTGTTCACACTGGCGGTTCAGGCGCGGATTGCCGTGATTGTTGCGCAGTCGCAACAGCCAGTGAATGGCCTGCTTGACCACCTGTTGCTGCGGCTCGGTGCGGCGGCTCAGAGAAAGATTATCCACAGGCATCAGCTTTCGTACCGCAGCACATAACAGTGATACAGCGCATCGGCGACGTAACGTTCAACCGAACGCAACGACAGGCCCATCTGTTCGGCGATCTGCTTGTGGGTCAACCCTTCGCACTGCGCCAACAGAAACGCCTGACGCACTTTCGGCTTCAGTCCTTCAAGCATCCGCGCAATGCTCTCGAGCAGTTCGATCACCAGCGCCCGGGCTTCGGCACTCGGTGTTTCGGCTTCGGGCAAATGGGCGATGGTTTCCAGATAAGCGCGTTCGATTTCTTCACGGCGCCAATGGTCGATCACCAACCCGCGAGCGATGGTACGCAGGAAGGCGCGAGGGGCTTTGAGTTCGAGACGTTCGGTGCGTTGCAGCAGGCGGACGAAGGTGTCCTGAGCCAGATCTGCCGCATCCGCCGCATTGCCCAGCCGTGCGCGCAGCCAAGCGTTAAGCCAGCCATGATGACTACTGTAAAGCGCCTGCACTGCAAATTCAGGTGAGGACATGAACGCGAACGTCACAAATGATAATTACTCGCATTGTCATCAAGGGTTACGGAATTTGCAACTGTCACCCGAACATCAGCCCTGAAAAACATCGGGGCGAACGCTCTGGCACGCCGTTCGGCGGGAATCCACCAGAAATGCCATCCATTTCCCGCTCAGCCCTAAGATTTCTCCGACACGTGCCGACAGACTGGTGAGACATGCGTGCACCAAAGTAGAGCGGCCTGAAGAATGCTGCCTGCGCTGTACATGGAATGTTGCATCCGGAACGCATCCCCACTTTTCGCATAAGAAGTCCCATGAAATGAATCTCAAGTTCAGCCATAAAATCCTGTTGGCCGCCTCGGGCGTCGTGGTCCTGGCGTTCGCGCTGTTCACGCTCTACAACGACTATCTGCAGCGAAACACCATTCGCCAGAACCTTCAGTCTTCTGTGCAGCAGGCCGGTGATCTGACCGCCAGCAGCGTGCAGAACTGGATGAGCGGGCGGATTCTGGTGCTGGAAAACCTCGCGCAGAACGTTGCCCATCAGGGCAAGGACGCCGATTTCCCGGGTCTGGTCGATCAACCAGCGTTCACTTCGAACTTCCAGTTCACCTACGTCGGTCAGGCCAACGGTGTGTTCACCCAGCGCCCTGACGCGAAGATGCCGGACGGCTATGACCCGCGTCAGCGTCCTTGGTACAAGCAAGCGGTTGTCGCCGACAAAACCATGCTGACGCCGCCGTACATGGCCGCTGTCGGTGGCCTGGTAGTGACCATCGCCATGCCGGTGAAAAAGAACGGCGAGCTGCTCGGTGTGGTCGGTGGTGACCTGAGCCTGGAAACCCTGGTGAAGATCATCAACTCGGTGGACTTCGGTGGCCTTGGCCATGCGTTCCTGGTCAGCGCCGACGGTCAGGTGATCGTCAGCCCGGACAAAGATCAGGTGATGAAAAACCTGAAAGACATCTACCCGAACACCAGCGTGCGCATTGAGAAGGGCAACCAGAACGTCGTGCTCAATGGCCAGGAACGTATTCTGTCGTTTACCCCGGTCAGCGACCTGCCGAATGCGCAGTGGTACATCGGTCTGTCGATCGATCGCGACAAAGCCTACGCCGCACTCAGCCAATTCCGCACCTCGGCATTGATCGCGATGTTTGTCGCCGTGGCCGCGATTGCCTTGCTGCTGAGCCTGTTGATCAATGTGTTGATGCGTCCGCTGACCACCATGGGTCGTGCGATGCAGGACATCGCTCAGGGTGAAGGCGACCTGACCCGTCGTCTGGTGGTCGAGAGCAAAGACGAGTTCGGTGAATTGGGCAGCGCGTTCAACCAATTCGTTGAACGAATTCATGCGTCGATTTCCGAAGTGTCCTCGGCAACCCGCCACGTGCATGATTTGTCGCAACGGGTGATGGCTTCGTCCAACGCCTCGATCGTCGGCTCCGACGAGCAAAGTGCGCGCACCAACAGCGTGGCTGCCGCGATCAACGAACTGGGCGCTGCTACTCAGGAAATCGCCCGCAACGCCGCTGATGCTTCGCAACACGCCAGCGGCGCCAGCGAGCAGGCCGATGACGGGCGTCAGGTGGTCGAGCAAACCATTCTGGCGATGACCGAGTTGTCGCAGAAGATCAGCCTGTCGTGCACGCAGATCGAAACCCTGAACGCCAGCACCGACAACATCGGCCACATCCTTGATGTGATCAAAGGCATTTCGCAACAGACCAACCTGTTGGCGCTCAACGCCGCGATTGAAGCGGCGCGTGCCGGTGAAGCCGGACGTGGTTTTGCCGTGGTGGCGGATGAGGTGCGTAACCTTGCCCACCGCACGCAGGAGTCGGCAGAAGAGATCCACAAGATGATCACTTCGCTGCAGATCGGTTCGCGTGAAGCGGTGACCACGATGAACGCCAGTCAGGCGTCCAGTGAACAGAGCGTGGAAGTGGCCAACCAGGCCGGTTTGCGTCTGGTCAGCGTGACCCAGCGCATCGGTGAAATCGACGGGATGAACCAGTCGGTGGCAGCGGCGACCGAAGAGCAGACCGCCGTGGTGGAAACCCTCAACGTCGACGTTAACCAGATCAACCTGCTGAACCAGCAGAGCGTGGCCAACCTCAATGAAACGCTGAAGGATTGTGATGCGTTGTCGCAGCAGGCCAACCGCCTGAAGCAACTGGTCGACAGCTTCAAGATCTGACCTCAAGTCAGACCGCGTTATCGTTCTTCGCGAGCAGGCTCGCTCCCACATTTGGAATGCATTTCCCTGTGGGAGCGAGCCTGCTCGCGAAAGCGGTGGTGCATTCACCGCAACACCGAAGCCTTAAACAAACAGCCTCAACACATTCCCCATCGCATCATCCGCAAACCCCTGCACAAACTCCTTGAATCCCGGCAACGCCTCTTCACCCCCCGAAGCAGGCTCGGCAATGATCGTCCACGTCGCCCGAGACTTACCCGCGCCCAGCGATTCGACATTCATTGCCGCCCACAGATTCGCCACCCCCAAGGTGTTGTAAATCGTCGTCCAGGTCATGCTCCGCGCCTGCTCATCGCGGGAGTTGAGTTGCTCGACCACCACGTTGCCGTCCTTGAAAAATTTCTTGCGCAGCGAAGACACGCCGTCGCCGGTCATTTCGATGTGCGACAGCGCCGGAATGAAACGGTCGAATCCGCCGAAATCGCCGACCACCGCCCAGACTTGCGCCGCGTCCGCCGGTACTTCCACTGACGACACAACGTGGCAGCCATGCGGGTTTTTGATCAGGGTATCGGGTTGCAGAGTGCTCATGGTGTTGCTCCTTTTGTTGGATCAGATGAAGTTGATTTGTTTCAGGTAGTCGCAGCCGCGACGCAGCAGCGCCGGGGATTTCTGCGGGTAGTGCGCGCCCATCTGCTGCACGCCGGCTTCAGCGTTGGCGTGGCCGATCAGGGAGATGTCGCCGATGTCTTCCTCAAAGCCGTTGAGGTAGAAGCCGAGCACGCCGAACAGCGCGTTGTCGGCGTCAACCCGGCCCAGTTGCTGTTGCCAGTCAGCGACGCTGACCAACGCGAACTCGCTGCCGGTTTCGCGGAACGAAGCAACGTAGGCGTCCCAGCTCAATGGTTCGGGGTTATGCAGGTTGAACACCGCACGTTCCGGCGAATAACGGCTGGCGTGGAAGGCAATGAAACGGGCGAGAAAGTCCACTGGCATCAGGTCGAAATTCAGCGCGAAGGCTGGTACCTGGCCGAGCTGGATCGAGCCTTTGAGCATCAGCATCAAGCGGTTTTTGTGCGGCTGACAAACGCCGCTCAAGCTGTTGAAACTGATGTTGCCGGGGCGATATAGATTGACCCGTACGCCGCGTTCCCGCGCTCGTTCGAGGATGCGCTCGCCGACCCATTTCGACAGGTTGTAACCGTTGCGAATGTAGATCGGTGGCGTCAGTGCCGCAGGCAGTTCCAGCACTTGGCCGGCATCATCGACCGTGCTTGAAGCCGACAGCGTCGAGACGAAGTTGAAGACCTTTTTGCTCTGCCCTTCGCACAAGCGCAGCAGGGCGAAAATCGGTTCGACGTTGTCCGCCGCCAGCGACTCGTAATCGAGGACGTGATTGACGTTGGCGGCGTTGTGCACCAGCGCGCCGAACTCGCGATCCAAGCGTTGATAGTCCTCGTCGTTCAAGCCCAGTTGTGGGCGGGTAATGTCTGCCGCGTAAACCCGCACACGACTCAGATCCAGATGCTCCAGACGGTTTTCCCGCAGTGACTCGACAAAGCGCTGCGCCGCCGTTTGCCCGCCGCCATCGCGCACCAGACACGCGACTTCGCTGGCGCCCCAGCCGAGCAGCGCTTCGACGATGTGCACGCCAACAAAGCTGTTGGCGCCGGTGACGATGACCTTGTGCACATCGCCCATGCGGCTGACCGGCAGCGGTTCGATTTCCAGCGCACGCTCGGCGTCGGCCATGGCCTGGGCGCTGAGCACCGCGTTGTCATCGGTGCCGCGCACCAGCGTTGCCAGTTTGATGATGGTCGGCAGTTCGATGAAGCGATTGATCGAAATGCTGCGACCGAATTCCTCACGCAAACGCAGCAACATGCGCGACAGCAAAATCGAGTGACCACCCAGATTGAAGAAACTTTCATCGGTGGAAATATCGCTGTTCGGCAGCTCCAGCAACTCCGCCCAGATCTCCAGCAGCAGTGCTTCATCAGCATTCGCCGGCAGGCATTTCGGCCCGCTGCCCTGCACGCTCACCGGCAGGTCCAGCAGCGCTTTACGGTCGACCTTGCCGTTGCTGGCGAATGGCATGCTCGACAGCTCAGTCCACGCCACGGGTTGCATGTAGTCGGGCAGAAACTGCCGGGCGTGGGCCTTCAGTGCTTCGCGCGCGGTGTCCGATTGCGGCTGGGCGAGGAACGCCAGAATGCGTCGCTGAGTGTCGATCACTACTGCGATTTGCCGGTACAACTGGCTCTCGCGCAGGCAGCGTTCGATCTCTTCCGGCTCGACCCGAAAACCACGGATCTTCACTTGATTGTCGCGCCGTCCGCACAGCTCGATTCCGTGCTCGCCCCATTTGGCCATGTCGCCGCTGCGGTAGGCGCGCAACGTTTGGCCGTCCGGCAGATTCAAGGTCAGATAACGCTCGGCGGTCTGCTGTGGATTGTTCAGATAACCGAGGCAAACGCCGGGGCCGACGATGAACAATTCGCCGACGGTGTTCTGCGGCACCGGTTGCAGATCGTCATCGAGAATCAGCACCTGACTGTTGCCGATCGGCGCGCCGAGGCTGCGGTTGCTGTCGCCCGGTGTGAGCTGACGCGCAGTGATCAGCACCGTCGCTTCGGTCGGGCCGTAAAGGTTGTGCAGCGTGCCCTGGCGGGTCAGTTGCTCAATGACGAACGGCTCGCAGACGTCGCCGCCGGTCATCACTTGCACGCCTTCCAGTTGTTCCAACGGCAGAATGCTCAACAGCGCTGGCGGCAGGAATGCGTGGGTCAGTTGTCGACGACGGATCAGCGCGATCAGTTGCAGCGGATCACGCCGCTGCGTGTCATCGGGCACCACCAGTTCGGCGCCTTCGAGCAGGGTCGGGAAGATGTCGATCAGTGATGAGTCGAAGCTCAGTGACGAGAACTGCAAGACTCGACTTTCTGCCTGCAACTGCACGTAATCGGCGTACCACGCGGTGAAGTGCGCGAGGTTGGCCTGACTGAGCAGCACGCCTTTTGGATGGCCAGTGGTGCCCGAAGTGTAAAGCGCCATGCACGGCGCATCGAGCTCTGGGCGTCGGCACATCAGCGGTTGGCTCAGATCCGCGTCTGCGCTGGCGATGTGACTGACATCCAGCCCCGCCATGGTTTCGCCAAGCGGATGCTCGCCATCATGCAGCAACAACAACGCGCCCGAGTTTTGCAGAATGTACTGCTGGCGCTGCAACGGATGACTCGGCTCCAGCGGCAAGTACACCGCGCCGCTGCCGAGGACCGCCAGAATCGAGGCGAACAGCGCCGGGCTTTTCGGCAGGCAGATGCCGACCACCCACGGTTGCGGATGTTGCTCGAGCAAAGGCTGCAAACGCTGTTGGATCGCGCGGCTGTGGGCGTGCAGTTGGCGATAGCTGATCGACTGTTCGGCGAGGTGCAGCGCCGGTCGTTCGGCATGACGGATCAGGCTCTGTTGCAGGCGCTCGATCACCGGGATCTGCGCCTGTTGCAGCAGCACTGAATTGGCCGTGTCATTGAGGCGATGGACGTAAGCCAGGCTGTCGAGAAACAGCAGGTTTTCCATCCGCTCGAAATCCGGCGCAGTCACCGGCGCGACCTGCTGAAGATATTCCGCATCGCGGGAGATGCGGCTGACCAGCAGCGCCACTTCGTCCACTACTTGCGTCAGCACCCGTTGGCGCAGTGCCTGACCGTTACCGGACGGCTCATCGGCAATTGGTACGCGGCTGATCAGTGACGAGCCGAGGAAGCACAGCAGATCGAGTGTCGGCAAACCGCCAAGGCTCTGCAGGCCGACACCCAAACGCAGATGCAGGTGCGGGATTGAGCAAAAATCACCGGCGCCGATAAAACCATCGTCGATGATCAGATCCACCGTCGATGCACTGGCAGCGCTGCGCTGCAAGGAGTGACCGTGTTGTTCGAGTTCCAGCGCCAGGTCGGTCATGGCCTGGCTGGCGCCAATCAGCAAAATGTCGAGACGTTTCATGTCGGCCTCCTTGTCAAACCAGGTAATCGCGCAAGGCGTGCTGCACGCAGGGCGTGTCGAGCAGCGAGCTGTTGTGGAAGAACTTGACGATGTTGCCCACCAGCGGATGGTGGCGATTGATCGGGAACGCGAGCCCGGTCATTTCATCCCTGAGCGAACGGCGCGTGGTCTCGCTGACCGGCAGTGTGTCGATCAGGCGCAGGTCGAAGGCTTTCTGAATATCGTTGGTCAGGTAATGGCCGATGAACACCGGCAGAATCTGCGCGATGGTTTCGCGATCCGCCGCGCTGGCGGTGTGCCAATAGATGCGCACCATTCGCGCCCAGAAACTCGAATGGCGACCCTCATCGAGCAAGTGATCGGCCATCAGGCCTTTGATCGACGGCTTGACCGTGTCGTCGCGGGCGAACGCTGCGACATCACCGGTCACGGTGTTTTCGGCGATGGCCACGCAAATCAATTCCATCGCGCTGCGCAGGTGTTCCGGTGCCAGCGCTACCGCCGCAGGAATGGCCCGGCTCAGTTCGATTTCATCGGGCAACTGAATGGGTTCGATGCCGGTCATCGCGACCGTCTGCTGCATGAAATCCATCGCCACCAAGGCGTGGTAATCCTCGTCGACCACCACGGTCATCGCGTCGTAACGACAGGCAAACGGGAAGGTTACAGCGAAGCGGTTCTTGGCGATGCTGCGCGCAGTCTTGTCGACGATCTCGGTCTCGAAAATCACTACGTCGTTGATGAATTTGTACAGCGTCTGCACCAAGGCGAAATCTCGCTGCTGCGGGCACTCGTGCAAGAAGGTTTCGCTGAGCACCAGCGGCTGGCGGCTGAGCGGATAGATCAGCCGCTCGTCGTCTTCGAGCACGCGCCGCGGGCGAGTGCGGATGGTCGCGCGGTTCTCCCAGGCGTCGGCAAAGGATTGATAGTCGGTGGCGTTCATTGGGCCACCTCCGCCAACGGTTCGCGCATGCTCAGGCGCAGGCCGTCCCACAGGGCGATGCGACTCTCCACGGCGGCGATGGCGCTGGCGTAGACCTCGGCCTCGCGCTGCGGATCGCCGTCGACCAGACGCTCGAGCAGGTGTTCTGCCGCCGGGCCGTGATCTTCGGAGTCGACCTCGATGTGGCGCTCCAGGTAGTAGCGAAAGGTCGGCGCCTGTTCGATACCGATACCCCAATCGTCGAGAATGCGCTGGAACATGGTCGGAATTACGCTCTCGCGACCATGCAGAAACGCTGCCGCCACGCTGTGTCCCGGTGCATGCAGGGCGGTGCGCAAGGTGTCGCGGACAAATTGCGCGGCGGCCGGATCAACCTCGACGCTTTGCAGCGCGATGTCATAGCTCACGCCTTCCTGTTGCAGGGCGACAAAGCGCTCCACGGCCGTGGTGCTCGCGCCGATTTCGCGCATCGCATCCAGGTACAGCTCGAAATGGCTGTAATGACCTTCGGTCAGGCGATCATCCGACTCTTCACCCAGAACGATCTCGTTGATCAACCGGGCGGCGTGAGGGTCACGCGGCGGCAGCCACGGCAAACGCGTGCAGGTCAGTTCCTGCTGCAGGCGTTTGGTCAGCGACATGAAATCCCAAACGGCAAATACGTGGGTTTCCATGAAACGTCGCAATACCGATAGCGAAGTGATCTCGGAAAAGATCGGGTGAATGCTAAGTTCGGCTTTCTTCAGGGCGAGTTGGTTCTTGGTGGGCATCATGATGTCCTTTATCGTTGATATGTAATGGAACTGCTCGGGTAACTGCGCAATCTGTAAAACTACGGCTTACTTGTTTTCTGTCGGCGGACGACAGCCTTCCTTCCTGATGGGTAAGTGCGGACCGGATATATCTGTGACATGGCTTCATGTCTGCCCATAAGGCGCTGCTGTTGTACCGCAGGCATTGGTTGGGTGCCGAGGTGAAGGGTGAAGTTCAAACTTGGCGAGGAAAAACTAATACACCGACAAAGTATTTAACAAGTACATTTTTAATTATTTTAAGTTTGCTGTTTTTTGAAGTTGAGTAGTTCCGATAAAACTTTTGGCTGAAGTTTTATTTGGGCGTAGTTGCTCCTTTCGGCGAATAACGGCCAAAATTGATCGACAAGAGTGAATGCCTCACTCGAAGCAACTTTCCAGTAATAAGAGTTGAATGATTTAAAAGGGCGGAAGTTGGCCGTGACCCCGCGCCATGACTTCCTTTTTCCCGTGGCAAGGCTCCTTCCGTAGGTTCCTGGTGCGGGGACTGCGCCGTCAGGGCGGCGCGTCGCCCGTTCTTTATGGGGTTGGCCGTTCAAGAGTGCGGGTAAATGAGCGCCACGGCTATTACCGATTCGTCATCGGCACGGTGCAAATTTTGAGCTGAGCGGCGCAGGGAGGTTAGAGCGGGCAGGCGGATCCGCCCACCCGAGGGCTGGCAGATCGCTTGGGGATTTGTAAGAGAGTGATTCGCGGAGGGTGCGCGCTCAACGCGCGGCTTTGCGGCTTTGCGCGGCGGGGGTAGCCAGATAGCGGGTAATCACCTCGACGCCCCGATTAAGGTGCTGCTCGAGGAGTTTGATCGACCGTTCAATGTCGCGCTCCTGCACGGCTTGCAGCATCGCCCGGTGATCGTCCTGGGACAATTTGCCCAGGCCCATGGCCTCAAGATTGAAGCGCAGAAAACGCTCTTCTTCGTTGAGCCCGTCTTCGACCAGGCGCAGCAAGCGTTGGTTGGGCGCCTTGCTGTACAGGGCCATGTGGAACAAGCGGTTGAGCCGGCCGATTTCCGTGTAGTCGTGTTGCGCCTCCAGCTCTTCGATGTAACCGGCGGCGCGTGTGTGATCGGCAGCGGTCAGCAACGGAATCGACTGGCGCATGGCTTCGGACTCGAGGAGGATGCGCAGCTCGTAGGTTTCGGTCGCATCGCCCTGAATCAGCGGCGCAACCACCGCACCTTTGTGCGCGGTAACGCTGAGCAGTTCCTGGGCTTCGAGCTGGCGCAACGCTTCGCGCACCGGCATGCGGCTGACGCCGAACAGATCGGCCAGATCCTGCTGGCGCAGCGCCGTGCCGCAGGGCAGACGCCCATCGAGGATCGCCGAGCGCAGGGTTTCTTCGATCACCGACCGGGCCAGATGCGCAGGAATCGGTCCATCGACTTTAATGCTGTGCAGCGGTTTGGGCTTCTGTGTCACGACTACGCACCCTGTATGTCGGCCTGATTTGGATCCAAATGACACTAGTGATTGCTCTACAGGTTGTCAAACCTTGTAAAACAATGCGCTGGCAACTGAAGTTTAGCGCGCCGGCGATGATCTCATGGTGCCATTGTTTTTTCGCCGGCTAAGCTTCACCATCAAACGCTTTCCTCCCTGCCCTCTGGAAACCTGCTGTGGCGGTATGTTTCGCGATCCCCCGGACACTGCGCTGGCTAGGCTGCGCACTGCTGCTGGCCGGCGTCATGCTGGGCGGTCTGCATGCCGATTGGGATTTTTCCACGATCAGCCGCAAAGCCACGGCTCTCTACGGGCCACTGGGTGCCGGGCAGCAGCGCATCGATGCCTGGCAAAATCTGTTGGCTACACAGAAACAAGTCAACGAGATGGAAAAGCTCAAAGTAGTGAACCTGTTTTTCAACAAACAGGTGCGCTACGTCGAGGACATCGATCTGTGGCACGAAGTCGATTACTGGGAAACGCCCATCGAGGCGCTGTGGAAAGGCGCCGGCGACTGCGAAGACTATGCGATCGCCAAGTATTTCAGCCTGCGCCACCTCGGGGTTTCCAGTGACAAGCTGCGCATCACCTATGTCAAAGCGTTGCGCCAGAACCGCGCGCACATGGTCCTGACTTACTATGCCACCCCCGATGCCATGCCGCTGGTGCTCGACAGCCTGATCGACCCGATCCAGCCGGCGTCGCAGCGAACCGATTTGCTGCCGGTCTACTCTTTCAATGCTGAGGGGTTGTATCTGCCGGGCGCCAAGGGCAACAAGAAGGTCGGTGATACCAAACGCCTGTCACGCTGGCAGGATGTGTTGAAGAAAATGCAGGCCGAAGGTTTCCCGGTCGAGACGACTAACTAGGAGCACGCGCTCAGATGTCTTTGTTCAAACAGCTGTTGATCGCTATCTGTCTGTTCCTGGTGGTCGCCTTCACCGGCAGCTTCATGGTCAGTCTGGAAAGCTCGCGTACCCAGTACGTCAACCAGTTGCGTTCCCACGCGCAAGACGCCGCGACCGCGTTGGCCTTGTCGCTGACGCCGAATATCGACGACCCGGCGATGGTCGAGTTGCTGGTCAGCTCGATTTTCGACAGCGGTTACTACGCGAGCATCCGCGTGGTCGATCTGAAGACTGACCAGACGATCGTCGAGCGCAACGGCATTCCGGCCGTCACTAACGTGCCGGACTGGTTCGTCAAACTGATTGGCCTGGAACCTGCCGGTGGCGACGCGCTGGTCAGTCGTGGCTGGGAACAGGCAGCGCGGGTCGAAGTGGTCAGCCATCCGATGTTTGCCGTGGCCAAGCTGTGGCAGAGCGCGTTGGGCAGCCTTGGCTGGCTGCTGATCTGCGGTGCGATCAGTGCCGTCCTCGGTGCGCTGCTGCTGCGCCGGCAGTTGAAGCCACTGGATTACATGGTCAAGCAATCCCACGCCATCGCCCGCCGCGAATTCCTCAGCCTGCCGGATCTGCCGCGCACGCCTGAGTTGCGCCGTGTGGTGCAGGCGATGAACCAGATGGTCGAGAAGCTCAAAGCGCTGTTTCAGGAGCAGGCCGAGCGCAGTGAAAAACTGCGGGCCGAGTCTTATCAGGACAATCTGACGGGGTTGGCCAACCGGCGATATTTCGAGATGCAGTTGAACAATCGGGTGAGCAACCCGGAGCAGGCCAGCTCCGGTTATCTGCTGCTGTTGCGGGTCAAGGATCTGGCCGGGCTCAACCAGCGTCTCGGTGGCCAGCGCACCGATGAACTGCTGAAAGCAGTTGGCGAACAATTGTCCCGCGAATGCGCCAAGTACCCGGAAACCCAGAATCTCGTCACCCGTATTCGCGGCGGCGAATTTGCCGTGCTGGCGCCGGGGCTGGTTCGTGAAGAAGCGCTGCAACTGGCGCAGAACCTCGACAATGCCTTGAGCAGTCTGCATGCCACCGGCGCGACCGACGTTGCTGCGGTGGCGTCGATCGGCCTGGCGCCATTCACTCACGGCGATTCGCCGCAACAGGTACTGACGCTTGGCGATCAGGCGCTGGCGCAAGCCGAAGGGCAGGGCGAGCAGAACTGGGCCTGCATCGATCAGAGCCTGACGGCGGACGTTGGCGACGATCATCACGCTTGGCACCGTTTGCTCGATCAGGCCTTGAGTCAGCAGCGTTTCGAGCTGTATTTCCAGCCGGTGGTGGCTGCCGCCGACACGCAACTGGTGCTGCATTACAAAGTGCTCTCGCGCTTGCTCGATGATCAGGGCCAGACGATCCCGGCCGGGCGCTTCTTGCCGTGGCTGGAGCGCTTTGGCTGGACCGCGCGGCTGGATCGCCTGATGCTTGAGCGCGTGCTGGAGCAGATGAAAGAACATGAAGATTCGCTGGCGCTGAACCTGTCTTCGGCGACCCTGGCGGATCCGCAGGCGTTGAACAAAGTCTTCGAGATTTTGCGCGCGCATTCCAACCTCGGCGAGCGCCTGACCCTGGAAATCGGCGAGGAGCAATTGCCGGAGCAAGCGGTGCTGGAGCAGTTGACCCGGCGCCTGCGTGAACTCGGCTTCTCCCTGAGCCTGCAGCGCTTTGGTGGGCGCTTCAGCATGATCGGTAACCTGGCGCGGTTGGGGCTGGCGTACTTGAAGATCGATGGCAGCTACATTCGTGCGATTGATCAGGAGAGCGACAAGCGTCTGTTCATCGAGGCGATCCAGCGTGCGGCGCACAGCATCGATCTGCCGCTGATTGCCGAGCGGGTCGAGACGGAGGGGGAGTTGGCGGTGATTCGCGAGATGGGTTTGTATGGGGTTCAAGGGCAGTTGTTGGGTGAGCCGAAGCCTTGGCGGTGAGTCATTGCAAAAGCAACCCTCACCCTAGCCCTCTCCCAGAGGGAGAGGGGACTGACCTTGGGATATTGATGTAATACGCCGACGTGAAAGAGCTCCGCTGAATCCATAATCGACTCGATTTCTCAAGTTGATGTACGGCGCCAGACACCTCGATCGGCCGCTCTCGGTCAGGGAGAAGGGACTGATTGGGGGATATTCGGGAAATACGCCGACGTGAACGATTTGTGCTGAATCCACAATCGACGCGGTTTTTCAGGTCGATGTATGGCGCCAGACACCTCGATCGGCCCTTCTCGGTCAGGGAGAGGGGACTGATTGGGGGATATTCGGGAAATACGCCGACGTGAACGATTTGCGCTGAATCCATAATCGACTCGATTTCTCAGGTCGATGTACGACGCCAGACACCTCGGTCAGCCCTTCTCGGTCAGGGAGAGGGGACTGATTGGGGGATATTCGGGAAATACGCCGACGTGAACGATTTGCGCTGAATCCATAATCGACCCGGTTTTTCAGGTCGATGTATGGCGCCAGACACCTCGATCGGCCCTTCTCGGTCAGGGAGAGGGGACTGATTGGGGGATATTCGGGAAATACGCCGACGTGAACGATTTGTGCTGAATCCACAATCGACCCGGTTTTTCAGGTCGATGTATGGCGCCAGACACCTCGATCGGCCCTTCTCGGTCAGGGAGAGGGGACTGATTGGGGGATATTCGGGAAATACGCTGACGTGAACGATTTGCGCTGAATCCATAATCGACTCGATTTCTCAGGTCGATGTATAACGCCAGACACCTCGGTCGGCCCCCTCTCCCTCGGGGAGAGGGCTGGGGTGAGGGTAGGCCTTTGATTCTGAGCGGATCAGATCAACCCGCCCTCATCCTCATCGATCAACTGACTCAACCCGCCCAACGCTTCCCGCGCCTGTGTCCGGTCCATCAACTTGGCCTGAGCCGCCGGTGGCAGGTCGGTGACGCGGATCACGCCTTTCTGGGTCAGCACCTGAATCAGGTCGTCGAGTACCCGAATCATTTCGAAGTCGCTCTGCTTGAGCTGTTTCAGGCTGGTTTCCACCACTTCGTTGGCGAACCAGGCCTGGATTTCATGGCTGTCGGCCGGCAGCGTTTCCGTGGCCTCGGCGTAGGCCGCGGCTTCCACGCGAATCAACAGACCTTGCGCATCGCGTTGCACGTAAAACATTGAGCATCCCTCGGAAATGAACCAGCGTCATGCTGTCAGCAGCATAGCCAACTGCACGCGAGTATGCGGGGCGGCGACGCAATCGTCACCGGTCCGGACCGCACAAACGTGACGGCCGCACCAGAACGGCGGCCGTTTTTGTTCACGTATCAGCTGTTGTTGTGGTCGACCTTGATGGTCGGGTCGCTGCCGGCAATCAGGTTGTGAATGTTGGCACTCGACCAGTTGTTGCCTTCCAGTTTGATCGTCACATCCGGGGTTGCCGCAGCGGCGTCGCCCGAATTGAACTTGCCCGCCGAGCTGACTTGCAGCGACGACGTGCCGTCGACCGTGGTGATCTTCAGGAAGTTATCGATGGTGCTGCCGGTCTCGCCCTGCAACAGATCGCGCAGGTCGATACGGTCACCTTCACTGGCCTTGAAGTCCTTGATCACGTCGTTGCCGGTATCGCCCGCTTTCCAGACGAAGGTGTCGGCACCCGAACCACCGATCAGGATGTCGTTGCCCTGACCGCCGATCAGCGTGTCGTTGCCGGTGCCGCCGAGCAGGATGTCATTGCCTTTGCCGCCATCGAGCCAGTCGTTGCCGCCCGAGCCGAAGAGGATGTCATTGCCTGCGCCACCCAACAGCGTGTCGTTACCGTCATGCGCGCCGGACACATCGAACGCCTGATAGTGCTCGGTGATGTACTGGTGCACGTTACTGGTGGTGACTTTGCTGACGTCGACCCCGGTTTCCTTGGCCACGAACGCCTGCATCGCCTGATAACCCTCACCGGCAATGCCGTTGAAGCTCACCAGATCGCCGAACAGGATGTCATTGCCGTCGCCACCGCTGACGGTGTCGTTGCCCGGCATCGTCGCTTCGGTGTGGCCGATGATCGAGTTGGCCAGATCCTTCGGATCGATGTTGGTCTGCGGGGTTTTATCCGAATCGTAAGGTTTCAGATCGTTGAGGCTGACATCGTTGTTCAGTCCGATAGCCTCGACGTTCGACAGACCGCTGAGCAAGGCAAAGCCACTGGTCGAGTTACTGGTTGTTGACGAGTTGGTGCTGTTGCCGGTACCCGCCAGGCTCGACAACTCATAAGTGCCGTCGCCCTGCGCGTGGATGGTGCCCAGATTAGTGCCGCTCCAGCCCCACCACGAATTGTAGGTTTGCAGGGTTACGGTGCCGGCGCTGTTGATCGTCAACGCGTGGGTATTGTCGATGTAGGTGCTGAAGGTGTCGCCCGGCTTGTAGTTGCTGGTTTTCACCACATCGTCGAGCTTCACGTTGCCGTACAGCGTCGGGTTGGTCTGCTCGCCGCTCTGGTAGTAGGTCGGCTGGCCATCGGTGATGAAGTACGTGAGGTTCTTCGCCCCGGTGTTGGCCACCGCGTCAGCGCTCTGGAACCAGTTGGCCGTGGTCTTGAACACGTCCTCGTAGTTGGTGCCGCCGCCGGAGGCCATCGAGTCCAGTACCGCTTTGAGTTGTGTCAGCGCGTTCGGGTCGTTGAGGTTCACCGACACCGACTTGTTGACCTGGGTATCGAAGTCGACGAGGAAGATGTTCACCGTGCCCGAATTGCTGCCGCCCAGGCTCTGCTTGAGGCTGTTGAACACCGAGGTCAGCGAGTCTTTGGCCGCGTTGAGTGACGACGCGCTCATGCTGCCGGAGCTGTCGACCATGAACGCGATGTTGTAGTTGGTGCCCGGCACCACGGTCAGACCACCGATGTCGGCAACAATGATGTCGTTGCCATCGGTGCCGGTGACGGTGTCATCGCCCGATGTAGCAACCACGGCGTTGTAGACCGCCGGCACCACCGTGACCGGAATGGTCGCGGTGCTGCTGGCCGAGCCGCCGACCATCTCGGTGGAGGTCGAGGTCACGGTCAGGTTGAACTGGCCGTTGTAGTACGGCGGCGGGGTCACGGTGAGGCTGCCGAGATTCCAGCCGGTGACGTTGGCGTCGCCGCTGCTGGCGGTGACGGTGAAGGTGTGACCCGCGCCATCGCTGAGCACCGAGCCGACCGGCGCGCCGCTGATCTTCACGCTCAGGGTTTCCGAGCCGTCGGTGTCAGTCAGCGCGGTGGTGATTGCCGACAGTTTCACCGTGGTGCCTTCGGCGCCGGTGTTGAGTTTGTAGCCGTCGTAATAGCCTTCGCCGTTAGTGCCGTGCAGATCGGAGACGGTCACGCCCGAATTCACCAGATCCTTCACGCCGGTGTAGATCGGTACGCCGGCGCTGCTCAGGTCGATCGGCGTACTGCCGTTGACCGACAGATTGACGTCGTAGCTGCCCGGGCCGCTCTGGTTGTGGTGGTAGATGTCCAGGGTGTAGTAGCCGCTGGTGGTCGGGGTGAACGAGCCATTGATGGCGCCGCCCGCGCCCCAGGTACCCGAAGCCACACTCTTGCCACCAATCGTGATCAGCAAGCTGTCATCGGCGATGCCGCTGAAGGTGTAGGTCTTGCCGGCTTCCAGATAGATCAGGCCCGAGGTCTTCGACGCTGTGCCGGCGGTCACGCTGCCGTCGGACTGCACGTTGTTCACATTGGTGCTGGTGTTCGGAGTGCCAGCGCCGTCGATCACATTTTTCAACGTGGTCGAATCCGCGCCATTGCCGTTGGTGCCCAGACCCGACAGGCCGGTCCAGACTTCCTTGATCAGGCCGGTGGACTTCACGCTGTTGTCGGCCACGCTCACGGTCGGCGCATCCGCCACTGGCGTGATGTCGATCTTCACGGTGCCGGTGTTACCCAGCAGTTGGCCGTCGGTTGGCTGGAACTTGATCTGTGCGTAGTCAGCCTGGTTGTTGCCCAGACCTGTGCCGCCGTAACCGTTGACGCCCGACTCGTTGGCATCCGGCAGGAAGCGCAGCTTGCCCGCGTCGATGTCAGCCTTGCTGAAGGTCTGGTTGTTGGCGACGTCTTTCCAGGTCGAACCGTCCAGATACTGCAGTTTGCCTTCGCCCGGCAGCTGGGTGATTTTGATGCCGAGGCTGCTGGCCGGGCTGTCGACGTCGGTCACGCCGAAGGTTGACCAGCCGAGCACCAGCGGGGTGTCTTCGGTACCGGTGACATTGCTCGGCGCAGCGACCGGCGCGTCATTGACTGCCACCACGTTGACCGTGGTGGTCGCGGTGTTGGAGTAGTTGCCGCCATCGGTCACGGTCACGGTGATGACCCGCGGCACGGTGCTCGGGTTTTCGCTGCTGTTGGTGAAGTTGATGTTCTTGATGGCCTGCATGTAGTCGGCCAGCGTCGCGTTACCGGACAGCGTCAGGGTCACGGTGCCGTTGGTGCTGTTGGCGTTGATGGTGATGCCGTTGACGCTGTTGCCCAGGTTCAGCGCATCGCCGTCCTGACGGTTGGTCAGGACCACAGTGGCGCCGGTGAGCATGGTGCTGTCCGGGTCGGTGATGCTGATGTCGGTGTCAGCAATCGACACGCCCGCGCCCGGGGTGTTTTCGGTGAAGGTCACCTTGTAGTCGGCACCGGTAGCGCCGCTGGAGTTGTTGGCATCCAGGTCCAGCACCGGCGGCGCATCGTTGTCGATGATCGAGGTGCTGACGCTGCCGTTGGTGCTGCTGACCGCGAGGTTTTCGAAGTTGCCGCCGGTGGCGGAATCGATCTTGACCACGAAGTTCTCGGTGCCTTCGGTGATCTTGTCATCGATGGTGGCGACGTTGAACTGCGCGCTGCTCGCACCTGCCGGGATCTTCACGGTGTATACGCCAGTGAAATCCGAACCGTCGGCAGCGGTACCGCTGTAGACGATTTTCAGGGTCACTTCGGTTTGCGCCGGGTGGTTCAGGCTGACGGTGTAGCTGGCGGTCTGGCCTTCGGTCACCGAACTGCTGCCAGTGATGCTGACGGTGGTGGTGTCGATCGTATCGGTGACGTTGGTCACGGCTGGCGTGTTGCTGGTCACCAGATTTTCGAAGCCGCCGCCGCTGGTGCCAGTGATGGTTGCCTGCACGGTGCCGGCGTCTTTGTAGACGTCGTCAGCCGGTGCAGGAACAGTCACGGTGCCAGTGGTTTTGCCTGCGTCGATGGTGATCACCGAGCCGTTGCTGAGGGTCACGGTCACTGGCGAGCCAGCGGCGTTGGTCAGGGTCGCGGTGTAGGTGATCTGGCCACCTTCAGCCACGGTGCCGGTCGCGGACAGCGTCAGGTTGGTGGTGTCGACGGTGTCGGTCACGGTGGTGCTGACCGGGGTTTTGTCGGCCACGAGGTTTTCGTAGTTGCCGCCCGTGACGTTGCTGATCGAGTTGGTCAGCGGGGCGTGACCAGTCAGTGCGTCGTTTGGCGCCGTGGTGGTTGCGGTGCCGGTGGTCTTGCCGATGTCGATGGTGATGGTCTGACCGTTGGCCAGGGTCACCACGACCGGCGAACCGGTCACGGCTGCACCGACAGTGGCGGTGTAGACGACGTTGCCGCCTTCAGCCGCAGAGCCGGTCGCGGTCAGTTTCACGGTGGTGGTGTCGATGGTGTCGGTGACGCTGGTCACGGCTGGCGTGGTGCTGGTCACCAGATTCTCGAAGCTGCCACCAGTCGCGGTTTTGATCGTTGCCTGGACGTTGCCGGCATCTTTGTAGACGTCATCGGCTGGCGCTGGAACGGTTACGGTGCCGCTGGTTTTGCCGGCGTCGATGGTGATCACCGAGCCGTTGCTCAGGGTTACGGTAACTGGCGAACCGGCAGCGTTGGTCAGGGTCGCGGTGTAGGTGATCTGGCCACCTTCAGCCACGGTGCCGGTCGCGGACAGCGACAGGTTCGTGGTGTCGACGGTGTCGGTGACGGTGGTCGAAACCGGAGTTTTGTCGGCCACGAGGTTTTCGTAGTTGCCGCCAGTCACATTGGTGATCGAGTTGGTCAGCGGTGCATGGCCGGTCAAAGCGTCGTTTGGCGCAGTGGTGGTCGCGGTGCCGGTGGTCTGGCCAACGCCGATGGTGATGGTTTGACCGTTGGCCAGCGTTACAACCACAGGCGAACCGGTCACCGGAGCACCGACGGTCGCGGTGTAGACGACGTTGCCGCCTTCTGCCGCCGAGGCGGTGGCTGTCAGTTTGACGGTGGTGGTGTCGATGGTGTCGGTGACGCTGGTCACGGCCGGCGTCGTGCTCGGCACCAGGTTTTCGAAGTTGCCACCGGTGGCGTTGCTGATCGTCGCCTGTACGGTGCCGGCGTCTTTGTAGACGTCATCGGCTGGCGCTGGAACGGTCACGGTACCGGTGGTTTTGCCAGCGTCGATAGTGATCACGGCGCCGTTCGACAGGGTCACGGTCACTGGCGAGCCAGCGGCGTTGGTCAGGGTCGCGGTGTAGACGATCGAGCCACCTTCGGCCACGGTGCCGGTCGCGGACAGCGACAGGTTGGTGGTGTCGACGGTGTCAGTGACGTTGGTCGATACCGGCGTCTTGTCGGCTACGAGATTTTCGTAGTTGCCGCCAGTGACGTTGGTGATCGAGTTGGTCAGCGGCGTGTGACCGGTCAACGCATCGTTCGGTGCGGTAGTGGTCGCAGTCCCCGTAGTCTGGCCAACGCCAATGGTGATGGTTTGACCGTTGGCCAGCGTTACAACCACAGGCGAGCCAGTGACTGGAGCTCCGACGGTCGCGGTGTAGACGACGTTGCCGCCCTCTGCCGCAGTGGCCGTTGCCGTCAGTTTCACCGTGGTGGTATCGATGGTGTCGGTGACGCTGGTGATAGCCGGCGCCGTGCTCGGCACCAGGTTTTCGAAGTTGCCACCGGTGGCGGTGCTGATGGTCGCCTGCACGGTACCGGCGTCTTTGTAGACGTCATCGGCTGGCGCTGGAACGGTTACGGTGCCGGTGGTCTTGCCAGCGTCGATAGTGATCACGGCGCCGTTGCTCAGCGTCACGGTGACTGGCGAGCCTGCGGCGTTGGTCAGGGACGCGGTGTAAACAATCGAACCGCCTTCAGCGACCGAATTGGTAGCGCTCAGCGACAGATTGGTGGTGTCGACAGTGTCGGTCACGTTCGTGCTGACCGGGGTCTTGTCGGCCACGAGATTTTCGTAGTTGCCGCCGGTCACGTTGGTGATCGCGTTGGTCAGTGGCGCATGACCAGTCAAAACGTCGTTTGGCGCGGTAGTGGTCGCGGTGCCGGTGGTCTGGCCAACACCAATGGTGATGGTCTGACCGTTCGACAGGGTTACTACGACTGGTGAACCGGTTACTGGTGCGCCAACCGTCGCGGTGTAGACGACGTTACCGCCTTCAGCGGCAGTGGCGGTCGCGGTCAGTTTCACCGTGGTGGTGTCGATGGTATCGGTGACGCTGGTGATAGCCGGCGTCGTGCTCGGCACCAGGTTTTCGAAGTTGCCACCGGTGGCGGTGCTGATCGTGGCCTGCACGGTGCCGGCGTCTTTGTAGACATCGTCGGCCGGTGCCGGAACGGTCACGGTGCCGGTGGTTTTACCGGCGTCGATGGTGATCACGGCACCGTTCGACAGAGTAACGGTCACTGGCGAGCCAGCGGCGTTGGTCAGGGTCGCGGTGTAAACGATCGAACCACCTTCAGCAACCGAATCAGTCGCGCTCAGTGACAGGTTGGTAGTGTCGACAGTATCGGTGACGTTGGTGCTGACCGGCGTCTTGTCGGCCACGAGATTTTCGTAGTTGCCGCCGGTCACGTTGGTGATCGCGTTGGTCAGCGGCGCGTGACCGGTCAAGGCATCGTTTGGCGCCGCAGTGGTTGCGGTGCCCGTGGTCTGGCCTACACCGATGGTGATGGTTTGACCATTGGCCAAAGTCACGACAACGGGCGAGCCGGTAACCGGCGCGCCTACGGTAGCGGTGTAGACAACGTTGCCGCCTTCAGCCGCCGACTCAGTGGCGGTCAACTTCACGGTGGTGGTGTCGATGGTGTCGGTGACGCTGGTCACAGCCGGCGTCGTGCTCGGCACCAGGTTTTCGAAATTGCCGCCCGTTGCCGTCGAAATCGTCGCTTCGACTTTGCCCGCGTCTTTGTAGACGTCATCGGCTGGCGCAGGAACAGTCACGGTACCGGTGGTTTTGCCGGCTTCGATGGTAATCACCGCGCCGTTCGACAGGGTCACGGTGACTGGCGAACCAGCCGCGTTGGTCAGCGTCGCGGTGTAAACAATCGAGCCACCCTCAGCCACGGTGCCGGTCGCGCTCAGCGACAGGTTGGTCGTGTCAACAGTGTCGGTGACGTTGGTCGAAACCGGTGTCTTGTCGGCAACAAGGTTTTCGTAGTTGCCGCCGGTCACGTTGGTGATCGAGTTGGTCAGCGGAGCGTGGCCAGTCAATGCGTCGTTTGGCGCCGTGGTGGTCGCGGTACCGGTGGTCTGGCCGACGCCGATGGTGATCGTCTGACCGTTGGCCAAGGTTACGACAACCGGCGAGCCGGTGACTGGCGCGCCGACAGTCGCGGTGTAGGTGACGTTGCCACCCTCTGCTGTCGACTCTGTCGCTGTCAGTTTGACGGTGGTGGTGTCGATGGTGTCAGTGACGTTGGTCACGGCCGGCACGGTGCTTGGCACCAGATTCTCGAAGTTGCCACCGGTCGCGGTCGAAATGGTTGCTTCGACTTTGCCGGCATCTTTGTAAACGTCATCCGCCGGCGCAGCGACGGTGACGGTGCCAGTGGTTTTACCCGCCTCAATGGTGATCACGGCGCCGTTCGACAGGGTCACGGTGACTGGCGAGCCCGCGGCGTTGGTCAGCGTTGCGGTGTAGATGATCGAGCCACCTTCAGCAACCGAACCCGTCGCGCTCAGCGACAGGTTAGTGGTGTCGACGGTATCGGTGACCGTGGTTGAAACCGGGGTCTTGTCGGCCACCAGGTTTTCGTAGTTGCCGCCAGTAACACCGGTAATCGAGTTGGTCAGTGGCGCCTGACCGGTCAGCGCATCGTTCGGTGCGGTGGTGGTCACGGTGCCGGTGGTTTTGCCGACTTCGATGGTGATGTTCTGACCGTTGGCCAGCGTTACGGTGACCGGCGAACCGGTTACTGGAGCGCCGACAGTGGCGGTGTAAGTGACGGTGCCGCCTTCGGCCACGGAGGTATCGGCCGTCAGTTTGACGGTCGAGGTGTCGATGGTGTCGGTGACTTCGGTCACAGCCGGAACAGTGCTCGGCACCAGGTTTTCGAAGTTGCCACCGGTGGCAGTCGAAATCGTCGCTTCAACTTTGCCCGCGTCTTTGTAAACATCATCGGCCGGAGCTGGAACGGTCACAGTGCCTGTGGTTTTGCCGGCTTCGATGGTGATTACCGCGCCGTTCGACAAAGTCACGGTGACTGGTGAGCCAGCCGCGTTGGTCAGGGTTGCGGTGTAAACAATCGAACCACCCTCGGCCACAGAACCCGTCGCGCTCAGCGACAGGTTAGTGGTGTCGACAGTGTCGGTGACATTGGTCGAAACCGGGGTCTTGTCGGCCACCAGATTCTCGTAATTGCCACCGCTGACCTCAGTGATCGCATTGGTGATCGGCGCGTGGCCGGTCAATGCGTCGTTCGGCGCGGTGGTGGTGGCGGTGCCTGTGGTCTGGCCGACGCCGATGTTAATGGTCTGACCGTTGGCCAGGGTCACGACAACCGGCGAACCGGTAACCGGCGCGCCAACCGTGGCGGTGTAAGTGACGGTGCCGCCTTCAGCCACGGAGGTATCGGCCGTCAGTTTTACGGTCGAGGTGTCGATGGTATCGGTGACTTCGGTCACGGCCGGAACAGTGCTCGGCACCAGGTTTTCGAAGTTGCCACCGGTAGCGGTGGAGATCGTCGCTTCAACCTTGCCGGCGTCTTTGTAGACATCATCGGCTGGCGCTGGAACAGACACGGTGCCAGTGGTTTTGCCGGCTTCGATGGTAATCACCGCGCCGTTCGACAGGGTCACGGTGACTGGCGAGCCGGCAGCGTTGGTCAATGTCGCGGTGTAGGTGATCGAGCCGCCCTCAGCCACAGAACCGGTCGCAGTCAGCGACAGGTTAGTGGTGTCGACGGTGTCGGTCACGGTGGTGCTGACCGGTGTCTTGTCGGCCACGAGATTTTCGTAGTTGCCGCCAGTGACACCGGTGATCGAGTTGGTGATCGGCGCATGACCGGTCAGCGCATCGTTCGGTGCGATGAAGGTTACGGTGCCCGTGGTTTTACCGACTTCGATGGTGATGGTCTGACCGTTGGCCAGGGTCACCACAACCGGAGAGCCTGTCACAGGCGCCCCGACTGTCGCGGTGTAAGTGACGGTACCACCTTCAGCGGCGGTCTCGGTCGCCGTCAGTTTCACGGTCGAGGTGTCGATGGTGTCAGTCACTTCAGTGACGGCTGGAACAGTGCTCGGCACTAGGTTTTCGAAGTTGCCACCGGTAGCGGTGGAGATGGTCGCTTCGACTTTGCCGGCGTCTTTGTAGACGTCATCAGCCGGAGCTGGAACGGTGACTGTGCCGGAAGTCTTGCCCGCTTCGATGGTGATCACGGCGCCATTCGACAGCGTCACGGTGACTGGTGAGCCAGCCGCGTTGGTCAGCGTCGCGGTGTAGATGATCGAACCACCTTCCGCAACGGTGCCGGTCGCCGTCAGCGACAGGTCAGTGGTGTCGACAGTGTCGGTGACATTGGTCGAAACCGGGGTCTTGTCCGCCACCAGGTTTTCGAAGTTGCCGCCTCTCACCTCGGTGATCGCATTGGTGATCGGCGCGTGACCGCTCAATGCATCGTTCGGCGCGATGGTGGTCGCGGTGCCGGTGGTCTGGCCGACGCCGATGGTGATGGTCTGACCGTTAGCGAGGGTCACGACCACAGGCGAACCGGTCACTGGCGCGCCGACGGTTGCGGTGTAAGTCACGCTGCCGCCCTCAGCCGCCGACTCGGTCGCGGTGAGTTTGACGGTAGTGGTGTCGAGGGTGTCGGTGACGTTGGTCACGGCCGGCACGGTGCTCGGCACCAGGCTCTCGAAGTTGCCGCCGGTTGCATCCTTGATGGTCACTTCGACTTTGCCGGCGTCTTTGTAGACGTCATCGGCTGGAGCAGCGACGGTCACGGTACCCGTGGTTTTACCGGCTTCGATGGTGATCACCGAACCGTTGCTCAGGGTCACGGTTACCGGCGTGCCGGCCGGGTTGGTCAGCGTCGCGGTGTAAACGATCGAACCGCCTTCAGCCACCGAATCGGTCGCGGTCAGGTTCAGGTTGGTGGTGTCGTTGGTGTCCGACACTGCGGTGTCGGCGGACTTGCCGTCGACCGCGAGTTTTTCGTAGTTGCCGCCGGTAGCGCCGTCGATGGTCACGCTCAGCGAGCTGCCGCCGGCCAACGGGCTATTCGGCGCGACGAAGTTCACCGTGCCGCTGGTTTCACCGACGGCGATGGTGATGGTCTGGCCGTTGGACAGGTTCACGACAACCGGCGAGCCAGTGACTGGCGCGGTCACGGTCGCGGTGTAGACCACGGTTTCGCCTTCAGCGACGTTGGCGGTGGCGGTCAGCGACACGGTGGAGGTGTCGATGGTGTCGTTAACGGTGGTGACGGCTGGCGCTGTGCTGGTGACCAGGTTTTCGAAGTCGCCACCGGTCGCGCCCTTGATGGTCGCTTCAACGGTACCGGCATCTTTGTAGACGTCATCTTTCGGCGCGTCGACGGTGACGGTGCCGGTGGTTTTGCCGGCGTCGATGGTGATCACCGAGCCGTTGCTCAGGGTCACGGTGACTGGCGAGCCAGCGGCGTTGGTCAGGGTCGCGGTGTAGGTGATCTGGCCGCCTTCGTTCACCGAACCGGTGGCGCTGAGCGACAGGTTGGTGGTGTCGACGGTATCAGTCACGTTGGTGCTGACCGGGGTTTTGTCGGCCACGAGGTTCTCGTAATTGCCGCCGCTCACGTCGGTGATCGCGTTGGTCAGCGGCGCATGGCCGGTCAACGCATCGTTTGGTGCGGTGGTGGTCACGGTGCCGGTGGTTTTACCCACTTCGATGGTGATGTTCTGACCGTTGGCCAGGGTCACGACAACTGGCGAACCGGTCACAGGTGCACCGACAGTGGCGGTGTAGGTGACGGTGCCACCTTCAGCCGCTGACTCGGTGGCGGTCAGTTTGACCGTCGAAGTGTCGATGGTGTCGGTAACGTCAGTAACTGCTGGCGTGGTGCTCGGAACGAGGTTCTCGAAGTTGCCGCCGGTGGCGTCCTTGATGGTCACTTCGACTTTGCCGGCGTCTTTGTAAACGTCATCGGCTGGCGCAGGAACCGTCACGGTGCCGGTGGTTTTGCCCGCTTCGATGGTGATTACCGAACCGTTCGACAGGGTCACGGTGACCGGGGTACCGGCCGGGTTGGTCAGGGTCGCGGTGTAAACAATCGAACCGCCTTCAGCCACGGTGCCAGTCGCGGTCAGCGACAGGTTGGTGGTGTCGACAGTGTCAGTAACGTTGGTTGAAACCGGTGTCTTGTCGGCTACCAGATTCTCGTAGTTACCGCCGCTCACATCAGTGATCGCATTGGTCAGCGGGGTGTGGCCGTTCAACGCATCGTTCGGCGCAGTGGTGGTCACGGTGCCAGTGGTTTTACCCACTTCGATGGTGATGTTCTGACCGTTGGCCAGGGTCACCACAACTGGCGAGCCAGTGACTGGCGCACCGACCGTGGCGGTGTAGGTGACGGTGCCACCTTCAGCCGCAGACTCGGTGGCGGTCAGTTTGACGGTGGTAGTGTCGACGGTATCAGTGACTTCGGTCACGGCCGGGACAGTGCTCGGTACCAGATTCTCGAAGTCGCCGCCGGTGGCGTCCTTGATGGTCACTTCGACTTTGCCGGCGTCTTTGTAAACGTCATCGGCTGGCGCAGGAACCGTCACGGTGCCGGTGGTTTTACCGGCCTCGATGGTAATGACCGAGCCGTTCGACAGGGTCACAGTCACCGGCGAGCCAGCCGGGTTGGTCAGCGTCGCGGTGTAGATGATCGAACCGCCCTCGGCGACCGAGTTGGTGGCGCTGAGCGACAGGTCAGTGGTGTCGACGGTGTCAGTGACCGTAGTCGAAACCGGGGTCTTGTCAGCCACCAGGTTTTCGTAGTTGCCGCCGCTCACACCCGTGATCGAATTACCCAGCGACGCCTGACCGGTCAACGCATCGTTCGGCGCGGTGAAGGTCACGGTGCCAGTGGTCTTGCCGACTTCGATGGTGATGCTCTGACCATTGGCCAGGGTCACCACGACCGGCGAACCGGTGACCGGCGCGCCGACAGTGGCGGTATAGGTGACAGTGCCACCTTCAGCCACAGTGGTGTCGGCCGTCAGCTTCACGGTCGAGGTGTCGATGGTGTCAGTCACTTCGGTCACGGCCGGGACAGTGCTCGGCACCAGATTTTCGAAGTTGCCGCCAGTCGCATCCTTGATGGTGACTTCGACTTTGCCTGAGTCTTTATAGACATCATCGGCAGGCGCCGGAACGGTCACTGTGCCGGTGGTCTTGCCCGCCTCGATGGTGATCACCGAGCCGTTGCTCAGGGTCACGGTGACCGGGCTGCCAGCGGCATTGGTCAGGGTCGCGGTGTAGGTGATCTGGCCGCCTTCAGCCACAGTTCCCGTCGCGCTCAGCGACAGGTTGGTGGTATCAGTGGTGTCGGTGACGGTGGTGCTGACCGGGGTTTTGTCAGCCACGAGGTTTTCGTAATTGCCGCCGGAAACGTCGGTGATCGCATTGATCAACGGTGCATGGCCAGTCAGCGCATCGTTCGGTGCGGTGGTGGTCACGGTGCCGGTGGTTTTGCCGACTTCGATGGTGATGTTCTGGCCGTTGGCCAAGGTCACGACGACAGGCGAACCGGTGACTGGCGCGCCCACGGTAGCGGTGTAGGTAACGGTGCCACCTTCAGCCGTCGACTCGGTAGCGGTCAGTTTGACCGTCGAGGTGTCGATGGTGTCAGTGACGTCGGTTACGGCTGGGGTGGTGCTCGGAACGAGGTTCTCGAAGTTGCCGCCAGTGGCATCCTTGATGGTCACTTCGACCTTGCCGGCGTCTTTGTAGACGTCATCGGCCGGAGCTGGAACGGAGACAGTGCCGGTGGTTTTGCCGGCTTCAATGGTGATCACCGAACCGTTGCTCAACGTCACGGTCACTGGCGTGCCAGCCGGATTGGTCAGCGTCGCGGTGTAAACGATCGACCCGCCTTCCGCCACGGTGCCGGTCGCAGTCAGCGACAGGTTGGTGGTGTCGACGGTGTCAGTAACAGTGGTCGAAACCGGGGTTTTGTCGGCGACCAGATTTTCGTAGTTACCACCGCTCACCTCAGTGATCGCATTGGTGATCGGCGCGTGGCCGGTCAATGCATCGTTCGGTGCGGTGGTGGTCGCGGTGCCGGTGGTCTGGCCTACGCCAATGGTGATGGTCTGACCGTTAGCCAGAGTCACGACCACAGGCGAACCGGTCACTGGCGCGCCGACGGTTGCGGTGTAAATCACGCTGCCACCCTCAGCCGCCGACTCGGTCGCGGTGAGTTTGACGCTGGTGGTGTCGACGGTGTCAGTGACGTCGGTTACGGCTGGGGTGGTGCTCGGAACGAGGTTCTCGAAGTTGCCGCCAGTGGCGTCCTTGATCGTGACTTCGACCTTGCCGGCGTCTTTGTAGACGTCATCTGTTGGCGCAGGAACCGTCACGGTGCCGGTGGTTTTACCGGCTTCGATGGTGATCACCGAGCCGTTGCTCAAGGTCACGGTCACCGGCGTGCCGGCCGGGTTGGTCAGCGTTGCGGTGTAAACGATCGAACCGCCTTCCGCCACGGTGCCGGTCGCAGTCAGCGACAGGTTGGTGGTGTCGACGGTGTCAGTGACAGTGGTCGAAACCGGGGTTTTGTCGGCGACCAGATTCTCGTAGTTACCGCCGCTCACATCAGTGATTGCGTTGCTCAGCGGGGTGTGGCCGTTCAACGCATCGTTTGGCGCTACGGTGGTTGCGGTGCCCTCGGTCTGGCCAACGCCGATAGTGATGGTTTGGCCGTTGGCCAACGTCACGATCACTGGCGAACCGGTCACTGGCGCGCCGACAGTCGCGGTGTAGGTAACGGTGCCACCTTCAGCGGCAGTCTCGGTGGCGGTCAGTTTGACGGTGGTGGTGTCGACGGTATCGGTCACGTCGGTGACGGCCGGAACGGTGCTCGGCACCAGATTCTCGAAATTGCCGCCGGTGGCGTCCTTGATCGTGACTTCGACTTTGCCGGCGTCTTTATAGACGTCATCGGCGGGCGCCGGAACGGTCACGGTGCCAGTGGTTTTACCGGCTTCAATAGTGATAACCGAGCCGTTCGACAGGGTCACAGTGACCGGCGAGCCTGCGGCGTTAGTCAGGGTCGCGGTGTAAGTGATCTGGCCGCCTTCGGCCACGGTACCGGTCGCGCTCAGGGTCAGGTCGGTGGTGTCGGTGGTATCAGTGACAGTGGTGCTGACCGGGGTTTTGTCGGCGACGAGGTCTTCGTAGTTGCCGCCGCTCACGCCCGTGATCGCGTTGGTGATCGGTGCGTGGCCGGTCAACGCGTCATTCGGCGCCGTGGTGGTCACGGTACCGGTGGTTTTGCCGACTTCGATGGTGATGTTCTGACCATTGGCCAGGGTCACGACCACAGGCGAACCGGTCACCGGAGCGCCAACAGTGGCGGTGTAGGTGACAGTGCCACCTTCAGCAGCCGATTCGGTGGCGGTCAGTTTGACCGTGGTGGTGTCGACGGTATCGGTCACGTCGGTGACGGCTGGAACAGTGCTCGGGACGAGGTTCTCGAAGTTGCCGCCAGTCGCGTCCTTGATGGTGACTTCGACTTTGCCGGCGTCTTTATAGACGTCATCGGCGGGCGCCGGAACGGTCACGGTGCCAGTGGTTTTACCCGCCTCAATGGTGATCACCGAGCCGTTGCTCAGGGTCACAGTGACAGGCGAACCTGCGGCGTTGGTCAGCGTGGCGGTATAAACAATCGAACCACCCTCAGCCACGGAACCGGTCGCGCTCAGCGACAGGTTGGTGGTGTCGGCAACATCGGTAACGCTGGTCGAAACCGGAGTCTTGTCGGCCACCAGATCTTCGTAATTGCCGCCGGAAACACCGGTGATCGAGTTGGTCAGCGGCGCATTGCCGGTCAACGCGTCATTCGGCGCGGTAGTGGTCACGGTGCCGGTGGTTTTGCCGACTTCAATGGTGATGCTCTGGCCGTTGGCCAATGTCACCACAACAGGTGAACCGGTCACCGGCGCGCCGACGGTGGCGGTGTAAGTGACGGTGCCACCTTCAGCAACCGAGGTGTCGGCCGTCAGTTTCACGGTCGACGTGTCGATGGTGTCAGTCACTTCGGTAACCGCAGGAACGGTGCTCGGCACCAGGTTCTCGAAGTTGCCGCCGGAAGCTTCCTTGATGGTCACTTCAACTTTGCCGGCGTCTTTATAGACGTCATCGGCTGGCGCCGGAACGGTCACGGTGCCGGTGGTCTTGCCCGCTTCGATGGTGATTACCGAACCGTTGGAAAGCGTCACGGTTACCGGTGTGCCGGCAGGATTGGTCAGGGTCGCGGTGTAAACGATCGAGCCACCTTCGGACACGGTCCCGGTCGCTGTCAGCGACAGGTTGGTGTCGTCGATCGAGTCGGTAATGGTGGTGGTCGCTGGCGTCGTGTTCGGCACCAGGTTTTCGAAGTTGCCACCGGTAGCGCCAGTGATGGTGGTGCTGACGGTACTGCCATTGTTGTAAACGTCGTTGGCCGCGGTCGGCACGTTGACGCTGCCGGTAGTCTGGCCGGCGTCAATGGTGATGGTCGAGCCGTTCGACAGAGTGATCGTCACCGGGGTTTGCGCGGCGTTGGTCAGCGTCGCGGTGTAAGTGATCTGGCCGCCTTCGACGACCGTACCGGTAGCGGTGAGGCTCACACTGGTGGTGTCGACCGAGTCGGTAACCGTGGTGGTGGCTGGCGTGGTGTTTGGCACCAGACTTTCGAAGTTGCCGCCGGTAGCGCCAGTAATGGTGGTGCTGACGGTGCCGCCATTGTTGTAGACGTCGTTGGCGGCTGTCGGCACGTTGACGGTGCCCGTGGTCTGGCCGGCTTCGATGGTGATGGTCGAACCGTTCGACAGGGTGACGGTCACCGGGGTTTGCGCCGGGTTGGTCAGGGTCGCGGTGTAGGTGATCTGGCCACCCTCGACCACTGTGCCGGTGGCAGTCAGGGTCAGGTTGGTGGTGTCGATCGAATCGGTGATGGTGGTCACCGCTGGCGTCGGGTTCGGCACCAGGTTTTCGAAGTTGCCACCGCTGGCACCGGTGATGGTGGTGGTGACGGTGCTGCCGTTGTTATAGACATCGTTGGCTGGGGTCGGCACGTTGACGGTGCCGGTGGTCTGGCCGGCACCGATGGTGATGGTCGAGCCGTTCGACAGGGTGACAGTCACCGGGGTTTGTGCCGGATTGGTCAGGGTCGCGGTGTAAGTGATCTGCCCGCCTTCGGTGACACTCGGCCCGGCCGTCAGGGTGACGGTGGTGGTGTCGATGGTGTCAGTGACCTGGGTCGTGGCCGGAGTGGTTGGCGGCGTCACGGTGATGCCATTACCGCCGGTGGTGCCGGTGACGGTTACGTCGATCTGGGTCGGGTCGTTATAAACGGTGTCGTTCGGCGCCAGCGGCACATTGACGGTGCCGGTGGTGGAACCTGCCGGAATCACAATCACCGCGCCGTTGGACAGGGTGATGGTCAGGTCGGTCAGCGGCGCCTGGGTCAGGGTCGCGGTGTACACCAGCACGCCGCCGGCTTCGGTGATGGACGGCGTGGCGCTGAGGCTCAGGGTCGACTCACGCAGGGCGTTGGTGGTGGTGTCGGTGGTCTGGCCGCCGGTGATGTTTTGTGCGGCCTGACCGCCAGCATTGATGCCTGCGGTCGGGAAGCCAATGGTCGGGTCAACGCGGCCAGCGGTGGCGTCGAGCATGACGAAACTGTGGCCACCACCGGCGGCACCACCCGTGCCTGCGGCGCTCGGGCCGGCAGCGGTGGCATCGAGGGCGGTGGTCGGGTCGACACCGGCGGCGATGGCTTGCTGCAGTTCTGCTACCGACGGCGCAGCCTGCGCGGTGGCCTCGGCCAGGTCAGTGCTGGAGTCGGGCGCGTTGGCGCTCCACTGGGTTTCACGGCCCAGATCAAGGGTGCGGCCATCGGCCAATTCAAGTGACACGGCGCCGGAGAGGCCGGTGTCGATCTGGTCGCCAACGAACAGGCGATCGCCTTCAACGAGTACGCGACGCACGCCCTCTGGGGACACCACGAATACCTGACCGACAATGCTTTTGACGATGGCAACAACACTGCTCATTGAAGACTCTCCGGGGTGTCACGTTCAGTTGACTTCCATGGACCTGATGGCATGGATGCCGATTCAGTCTGGACGTACTTTAAAATTTTGCGAAACAAGTTTGACGCTTACTTTCGTCAATAATTTGGCTATATTCTTTCGCTATTAACTTTATGCCAAACTATTGACCTTCTGGGTGCCATCCTAAACAATCGCCCCACTAATGTCACATTGATATTTCCGCGGCGACCTGTCCTTCAGCGTGTGATCCAGTTCCTGTTTTGAACTTTCCGACATACGGTCAACCCGGTTGCCAATCATCCGACGCAGCGCGACATTCTGCTGTGATTCAAGACAAGAAGTTCTGGAAAATTATTACCATGCGTTTGCCCCTTTTCATGGCTGTACCCTTCGCTCTCGCCGCCTCTTTTGTACAAGCACAATCCTTACCAGAAGCCATGCAGCAGGCACTGGATGTCCATCCGGAAATCCAGGCTGGGGTCAACAGTCGTTTGGCCGCGGATTATCAATTAAGAGCGGCAAAAGGTGGATACCTGCCGAAGGTCGATCTGCTCGGCGGTTATGGTCGTGAAGGCACCGACAGCGTTACTACCCGCGCCAATTCCGGTAACCACTACGAAACCCTGAACCGCAGCGAGTCAAGTTTACGTCTCTCGCAAATGGTTTTTGACGGTTTTGCGACGTCCAGCGAAGTCGGGCGTCAACAAGCCACCGTTAACTCCCGCGCTTACTCCTTGCTGGGCACTTCCGAGCGCACCGCGCTGACTGTCGCCCAGGTCTATCTGGACGTGCTGACCCGCCGCGAATTCGTGCGTCTGGCCGAAGAAAACCTCAAGAGCCACCAGCGCATCTACGACCAGATCCAGTTGCGCACCCAACGCGGCGTTGGCAGCGGTGCCGACCTCGATCAGGCTGAAGCGCGGATGGCCCAGGCCCGCAACAACCTGATCACCGAGCAGACCAATCTGGCCGACTCGGAAACCAACTTCCTCAGCGCCGTTGGCCAGATGCCCGATCAACTCGAGCGTCCGGCGCCGTTCATGGCAATGATGCCGGCCAACCTCAATGAAGCGCGCCAGCAGATGCTGGAAAACAGCCCGATCCTGCGTTCGGCCGAATCCGACATCGCCGCCGCCGAGAAGCAATACGAAACCGCCAAATCGACCTTCTACCCACGTTTCGACGCCGAGCTGGGCCGCACAGCCGACAACGACCTCGACGGCCAGAACGGTCACAACAACGAATGGCAAGCCATGCTGCGCATGCGCTTCAACCTCTATTCCGGTGGCAGCAACAAGGCCGATCTGGAATCCAAGTCGTACCTGTCGAACCAGGCGCTGGACATCCGCAACAACGCCCTGCGTCAGTTGAACGAAGAACTCGGTCTGGCTTGGAACGCCTTGAACAACGCTAACGCGCAGGTGCCGATTGCGCAGCAATACGTCGATCACAGCACCTCGGTGCGCACCGCTTACCAGCGTCAGTTCAGCCTTGGCGAACGGACCCTGCTCGATTTGCTCGACAGCGAAAACGAGTTGTTCACCGCTTCGCGGCGTCTGGCGGAAATCAAAAACATTCAGTTATTTACTCAGTACCGAATCAAGGCGACCATGGGCGAGTTGCTCAGAAGCCAGGGAGTGGTCGCACCGTTGGCATCCGTTGTGCAGAACGACGTGAAGCCCAAGGTCCAGCTGCCTGGGATGAATTGAGTTATCCCTTTTCAACTGTCAAAGAGTGTCGAGCGTGGAATCAGAAGTCAGTCGAGTTCAACTCAGTCATGATCCACGCGCGTTGCACGACGATCCGTTACTGGATGGCCTGCTCGCCCTTTGCATGCTTCATCAGAAACCCGCCAGCGCGGCGATGCTGACCACCGGCCTGCCGCTGCCCAAACAACGTCTGAGTGTCGAGTTGCTGCCCCGCGCGGCGGCTCGCGCCGGCCTGCAAGGTCGGGTATTGCAGCGCAAACTGGAAGAAATTCCGGCGATCGCCATGCCGGCCTTGCTGCTGCTCAAGGATGGTCGCAGCGCCGTCCTGCTCGGCTGGCAGGGTGACAACGAAGCGCGGGTGCTGCTCAGCGAAACCGACGGCGGCGAGTCCATCGTCAGTCGCGAACTGCTCGCCGACGATTACACCGGCAAAGTCTTTTTCGCTCAGCCGCAACACAAATTCGACGTCAACCACGGCACGCTGATTCCGCGTGCACGCTCGTGGTTCCGTGACACCCTGAAGCGTTCGCGCTGGCTGTACGCCGATGCGATCGCCGCGAGTTTCCTGATCAACATCATCGCCATGGCCGCGCCGCTGTTCGTGATGAACGTCTACGACCGCGTGGTGCCGAACCAGGCCGAAGCGACCCTGTGGGTGCTGGCGCTGGGTATCACTGGCGCCTATATCTTCGACCTGATTCTCAAGAGCCTGCGCAGCCTGTGCCTGGATCTGGCCGGAAAGAAAACCGACCTGATCATCTCTGCAACGTTGTTCGAACGCATCGTCGGTATGGCCATGAAGTACCGCCCGGCGCGAGTCGGCAGCTTTGCGCAGAACATCCATGAGTTTCAGAGCCTGCGCGACTTCCTCGCCTCGCTGACCCTGACCAGCCTGATCGACCTGCCGTTCACCATCCTCATCTTTATTGTCATCGCCATTCTCGGCGGGCATCTGGTGTGGATTCCAGTGTTGGCGTTCCCTATTGCTCTGCTGATCGGCTACGCCTTGCAGAAGCCGCTGGTGGCGACGATGGAACGCACCATGGCCCTCGGTGCCGAGCGCCAGTCGAGCCTGATCGAAACCCTCGCCGGCCTCGACGCGGTGAAGGTCAACAACGCCGAAAGCGAACGTCAGTATCAGTGGGAGCAGACCATCGGCACCCTCAGTCGCCTCGAACTACGGGTGAAAATGCTCTCCGGTCTGGCGATGAACATCACCCTGCTGATCCAGCAACTGGCCGGGGTGATCATGATTGTCTTCGGCGTGTACCAGATCATCGCCGGCAACCTGAGCATGGGCGGTCTGATTGCCTGTTACATGCTCAGCGGCCGCGCACTGAGCCCGTTGGCTTCGCTGTCGGGTTTGTTGACCCGCTATCAGCAAGCCCGGGTGACCATGACCTCGGTCGATCAAATGATGGAGCTGCCGCAAGAGCGCAATTTCGAAGAACGCCCGCTGAGCCGCAAGGTTCTGCAAGGCGCGATCGAGTGCCGCCAGCTCAGCTTCACCTACCCGGAACAACAGAACCCGGCGCTGAAGAACATCAACCTGGTGATCCGTCCCGGCGAGAAAATCGGCATTATCGGCCGCAGCGGCTCGGGCAAAAGTTCGCTGGCGAAACTGCTGGTCGGCCTCTATCAGCCGGACGACGGCGCCTTGCTGGTCGACGGTGTGGATATCCGCCAGATCGACGTCAGCGAACTGCGCTACAACATCGGCTACGTGCCGCAAGACATTCAACTGCTGGCCGGCACCCTGCGTGACAACCTCGTCTCCGGCGCACGTTATGTAGAAGACGAACTGGTGCTGCAAGCCGCTGAATTGGCTGGCGTCCACGAATTCGCCCGTCTGCATCCGCAAGGCTATGAGCTGCAAGTCGGCGAGCGTGGACAGAACCTCTCCGGCGGTCAACGACAGAACGTCGCGCTGGCCCGGGCCTTGTTGCTCAACCCTCCGATTTTGCTGATGGACGAGCCGACCAGTGCGATGGACAACACCGGTGAAGAACGCCTCAAACAACGCCTCGCGGCGGTGATTGAAAACAAGACCGTGGTGCTGGTCACGCACCGGGCTTCACTGTTGTCGCTGGTCGATCGTCTGCTGGTGATCGACCGTGGACAGATTCTCGCCGATGGCCCGAAAGCCGCCGTGATGGAAGCGTTGAAGAAGGGGCAGATCAGTGTTGCTTAAGTCGGGTTTCAAGGATTCGATCCGTCGCTACTTCAAGGGCTCGGCATCGCTGCAGGGCCAGCCGCTGCCGGAGGTCAACAAAGCGCTGATCGAAGACGCCCCGCGCGTCGTGCGCCTGACCATCTGGGCGATCATCGGCTTCTTCATCTTCCTGCTGCTGTGGGCCAACTTCGCCGTGATCGACGAAGTGACCAAGGGCGACGGCAAGGCGATTCCGTCGTCGAAGATCCAGAAAATCCAGAACCTTGAGGGCGGGATCATCTCCGAACTGTTCGTCAAGGAAGGCCAGATTGTTGAAGCCGGCGCGCCGTTGATTCGCCTCGACGACACACGATTTGCCTCCAACGTCGGCGAAACCGAAGCCGATCGCCTGTCGATGCTGCTGCGCGTAGAACGCCTCAGCGCCGAAGTCGATGACCGTCCGCTGAATTTCCCCGAGGACGTGCTCAAGGCCGTGCCGGGCCAGGCGAAAAGTGAGGAATCGCTGTACATCAGCCGCCGGCAGCAATTGCACGACGAGATCGGTGGGTTGCAGGAGCAGTTGATTCAGCGTCAGCAAGAGCTGCGCGAATTCGCCTCCAAGCAAGCGCAGTATCGTCAGCAGCTCGGCTTGCAGCGCCAGGAAATCAACATGTCCGAGCCGCTGGTGGCGCAGGGCGCGGTGTCGCCGGTGGAGGTCTTGCGTCTGAAGCGTGCCGAGGTGGAAACCCGTGGTCAGCTGGATGCAACGACGCTGGCCATCCCGCGCGCCGAATCGGCGATCAAGGAAGTGCAGCGCAAGATCGACGAGACACGCGGCAAGTTCCGCAGCGAAGCGCTGACCCAACTCAATGAGGCGCGCACCGACCTGAACAAGGCCAGCGCGACCGGCAAGGCGCTGGAAGACCGCGTCAGCCGCACGCTGGTGACATCGCCGGTGCGCGGCATTGTCAACAAGTTGCTGGTCAACACCATCGGCGGGGTGATTCAGCCGGGCAGTGACATGGTCGAAATCGTACCGCTGGACGACACCTTGCTCGTCGAAGCGAAGATCCGTCCGCAGGACATCGCGTTCCTGCACCCAGGGCAGGAAGCGATCGTCAAATTCACCGCGTACGACTACACCATTTACGGCGGGCTCAAAGCCAAGCTTGAGCAGATCGGTGCCGACACCATCACCGACGAAGACAAGAAAACCACCTACTACATCATCAAGGTGCGCACTGAGCGTAGCCACTTGGGCACGGACGAGAAGCCGTTGCTGATCATCCCGGGGATGGTTGCGTCGGTGGACATCATTACCGGCAAGAAGTCGGTGTTGAGTTATCTGCTCAAACCGATCATCCGCGCGCGAGCCGAGGCGTTGCACGAGCGCTGATTCTCTAGCGGCCTTACCGGCCTCATCGCGAGCAGGCTCACTCCTACAGTAATCGCATTTCTCCAGATGGAATGCGATCCCTGTAGGAGTGAGCCTGCTCGCGATAGCGGCAGCCCAAACACCACATCTCTGTCAGGAAGTGACAAAAACCGTCACTCACCACTCAGTCCATTCCTCACCATTCGCCATATCGTTATTCATTAACGGTATTTAATTTCCAATTCTTATATCTATAAAGTCATCCCCCTGCGTACCTGCCGACCAATCGGCGCGCCGCACGACCTGAACCAACACGCAATCCAGCGTGAGTGTCTGATCGACGAGCGCGCCCGTGAGCGCGCCGTGCGTGGGAGATGGAAAGATGTCCGCAGCTACTGCTTCCCCAAGCGCCGCGACCGCCGCGCCGCAATCCTTTGAAATCCGCCCGTTCAGCGGTGCCGTCGGCGCCGAGATCATTGGTCTCGACCTCACTCGGCCGATCAATGATCAGGACTTCGCACGCATTCATCGCGCGCACCTGGATCACCACGTCGTGGTGTTCCGCGACCAGCAAATCACCCCGCAGGAACAGATCGACTTCAGCCGCCGCTTCGGCGTGTTGCAGATCCATGTGCTCAAGCAGTTCCTGCTGGCCAATCATCCGGAAATCCTCATCGTTTCCAACATCATCGAAAACGGCCAGAACATCGGCCTCGGCGATGCCGGCAAGTTCTGGCACTCCGACCTGTCCTATAAAGAGCTGCCGAGCCTCGGGTCGATGCTCCACGCACAGGAGTTGCCCGAGGAGGGCGGCGACACGCTGTTCGCCGACATGCACAAAGCCTGGGACAGCTTGCCCGAAGCGTTGCGCAAAGCAGTCGAAGGCCGCAGTGCTGCGCACTCCTACACGGCGCGTTACAGCGAAACCAAATTCGAAGGCAACTGGCGCCCGACCCTGACCCCGGAGCAACTGGCACAAGTCGCCGAAGTCGTGCACCCGATGGTGCGTACGCACCCGGAAAACGGTCGCAAAGCACTGTTCGTCAGCGAAGGTTTCACCACGCGCATCGTCGGTCTGCCGGAAGACGAGAGCCAGCAGTTGCTGACCGAGCTTTACGCCCACAGCGTGCTGCCGCAGAACATCTACCGCCATCAGTGGCAGCCCCACGACCTGGTGTTCTGGGACAACCGTTCGCTGATCCATCTCGCCGCCGGCTGCCCCGCGCACCTGCGCCGCAAGCTGTATCGCACGACCATTCAGGGCGACGCGCCTTTCTGATTCGCCGGAGATTGATCAAATCATGAACGCTCCCTTGCCAGGCCACGCGGCCAGCAACCCGATCGCCCGCAGCGACGCGTTGCTGGCGGTCGATCATGTCAGCCTCGAATACCGCACGCCGCAACGCGTGGTGCGCGCCACCCACCAGGTCAGTTTTGAAATCGACCCTGCCGATCGCTACGTGCTGCTCGGCCCGTCCGGTTGCGGCAAATCCACCTTGCTCAAAGCGGTGGCCGGGTTCATTCAACCGTGCGAAGGCGAGATCCGTCTGCAAGGCCAGCGCGTCGACGCGCCGGGGCCGGACCGCATCGTGGTGTTTCAGGAGTTCGATCAACTGCCACCGTGGAAAACCGTCAAACAGAACGTGATGTTTCCGCTGCTCGCGTCGCGCACCTTGAAGAAAAAGGAAGCTGAAGAGCGCGCGCTGCAATATCTGGAAAAGGTTGGACTGGCGGCGTTTGCCGACGCCTACCCGCATACCTTGTCTGGCGGCATGAAGGCGCGCGTGGCGATTGCCCGTGCGTTGGCGATGCAGCCGAAAATTCTCTTGATGGACGAACCGTTCGCCGCCCTTGATGCACTGACCCGCCGCAAGATGCAGGAAGAATTGCTGCTGCTCTGGGAAGAGGTGCGCTTCACTCTTCTGTTTGTCACCCACTCGATTGAAGAGGCGTTGGTGGTCGGCAATCGCATCCTGCTGTTGTCGCCGCATCCCGGCCGAGTGCGCGCCGAAGTGCACAGCCATCAATACGATCTGCACAGCCTCGGTGGCGTGGCATTCCAGGAGTCGGCACGGCGCATTCATCGTCTGCTGTTCGACGAAGGCCAGTCGCCGGAAACCGAGCGTGACCACGACTTCAACGATATTCGTATCGCCTATTGAGCGGCCAGGAGGATTACCCGATGAGCCATTCATCATCTGTGCGTGAAGAATTCGAAGTTGTGCTGGAGCCGCTGACTGAAGTGCCGGTCGAGCGCGAACTGTCGCTCGGCACGCGGCTGTGGCAGCAGGGCTGGTTGCGTAAAGGCCTGATCCTGATTGTGCTGGCGGTGCTGTGGGAAGTGGTCGCGCGGATTCAGAACAACGACCTGATGCTGCCGAGTTTCCTGCAGACCAGCCACGCGCTGTTCGAGGGCCTGCTCAGCGGTGAGCTGCTGGCCAAGGTGTGGATTTCGTTGGTGGTGTTGATCAAGGGTTACCTGATCGGCATCGTTTTGGCGTTCGCCTTGACTACGTTGGCCGTATCGACGCAGTTGGGCCGTGATCTGCTGAGTACGATGACCTCGATGTTCAATCCGTTGCCCGCGATTGCTCTGTTGCCGCTGGCGTTGCTGTGGTTTGGCCTGGGGCAGAACAGTCTGATTTTCGTGCTGGTGCATTCGGTGTTGTGGGCGCTGGCGCTGAATACCTATGCCGGGTTTCTCGGCGTTTCGGAAACCCTGCGCATGGCTGGGCGCAATTACGGTTTGAAGGGTTTGCGACTGGTGCTGTTCATCCTGATCCCGGCGGCGCTGCCGTCGATTCTCGCAGGGTTGAAGATCGGCTGGGCGTTTGCCTGGCGCACGTTGATCGCGGCGGAACTGGTGTTTGGCGCGACCAGTGGCAAGGGTGGGCTGGGTTGGTACATCTTTCAGAATCGCAATGAGCTGTATACCGACAAGGTGTTTGCCGGGTTGGCGGTGGTGATTCTGATTGGGTTGCTGGTGGAGAATCTGGTGTTCGATACGCTGGAGCGGGTGACGGTCAAGCGCTGGGGTATGCAGCGGTAATTCTGTGGCGTTGCGGCTGGCCTCATCGCGAGCAGGCTCACTCCTACAGGGGATCTGCGTAGGACACAAAATCTGTAGGCACTGAAGATCTAATGTAGGAGTGAGCCTGCTCGCGATAGCGTCAGTCATGCCACCGCAATACTTGAAGAATGTTTGCTAGCATTGCGCCAAGATCAATCCAGATCAGCCATGAGTGCTCAGCATGCAACTCCCGGACATGAACCTTCTGGTCGCCCTCGACGCCTTGCTCGACGAGGGCAGTGTGGTCGGCGCCGCGCGGCGGATGAACCTCAGTCCGGCCGCCATGAGCCGCACCCTGACGCGAATTCGCGAAGCCATCGGTGATCCGATCCTCGTGCGCGCCGGCCGGGGGCTGGTGCCGACTCCCAAAGCGCTGGAGTTGCGCGAACAAGTGCGCGACGTGGTCGAGCAGGCCGCGCTGCTGTTCCGCTCCGCCGACAGCGTGGAACTGGGCACACTGCGCCGCCGTTTCAGCATTCGCGCCAATGATTTTTTCATCGGTGTGTACGGCGGCAAGCTGTTCGACACCCTCGATCAACTGGCACCGCACTGCGAATTGCGCTTTGTCCCGGAAGGCGATGGCGACGATGAAGCACTGCGCGAGGGGCGTATCGATCTGAGCGTCAGCAACACCCGGCCGGTCACCCCTGAAGTCAAAGTGCAGAACCTCTTCTCGACGCACTTCGTGGGACTGGTGCGCGAAGATCATCCATTGCTCGACGGTGAAATCACTGCCGAGCGCTACGCCGGGTTTTCCCACATCAGCATGTCGCGCCGCGGCATCGCGCGCGGTCCTATTGATACCGCGCTGAATGCGCTGGGTCTGGAGCGGCGCGTCGCGGTGATCGCGCCGAGTTTCCATGCGGCGATGTTTGCGTTGCCTGATTCCGACCTGATCCTGCCGGTGCCCAAGGAAGCGTTGCTCAGCGTGCGTCGCCTGGGTTTGAAACTGCGCTCATTCGACCTGCCGATCCCGTTGCCGACCTTGATGCTGACACAAGCCTGGCACCCACGCTTCGATAAGGATCCGGCACACCGCTGGCTGCGCGAAACCCTCAAGGCTTGCTGCGACGAAACGTGGCTGGCTGCCCAGCCTTAATCCCCCAGCCAATACAAAACCCTTGTAGGAGTGAGCCTGCTCGCGATGGCGGTGTGTCATTCAATACTTGCATCGACTGACACATCGCCATCGCGAGCAGGCTCACTCCTACAGGGGTTGATCGTTGTGTCTGGCGCACTTATAACCTGCCAATAAGTCAATTTTCGTCATTGCCAAGCCCGACTAAGATGCTCCGGTATTTTTCCCTCCGGAGTGTGTATTCATGACATCCCTGACGGCGGCAGCGCCCATCGCTGCGGCCAGCCCGGCGAAGGCGGCGACGCCACCGGTGTTCGGGGCGCGGATCATCATTGGCCTGGTCGGCGTGCTGCTGGCGGTGCTGGTGTCGGGCCTCAACGAGATGGTCACCAAGGTGGCCCTGGCCGACATCCGTGGCGCGCTGAGTATCGGTTACGACGAAGGCACCTGGCTGGTCGCCAGCTACACCGCCACCTCGGTCGCGGCCATGGCCTTCGCGCCGTGGTGTTCGGTGACCTTCTCGCTGCGCCGCTTCACCCTCTGCGCGATCGGTCTGTTCACGCTACTCGGCGTGCTGTGTCCATTCGCGCCGAACTACGAAAGCCTGCTGCTGATGCGCATCCTGCAAGGTCTGGCCGGCGGTGCGTTACCGCCGATGTTGATGACCGTCGCCCTGCGCTTTTTGCCGGCCAACATCAAACTCTATGGCCTGGCCGGCTACGCGCTGACGGCGACATTCGGCCCCGGTCTCGGCACGCCGCTGGCCGGTTTGTGGACCGAATATGTCGGTTGGCAGTGGACGTTCTGGCAAATTATCGTGCCTTGTCTGATCGCCATGGCGATGGTCGCGTGGGGCATTCCGCAGGACCCGCTGCGTTTGGAACGCCTCAAATCATTCAACTGGAAAGGCCTGCTGCTGGGCTTTCCAGCGATCTGCATGTTGGTGATCGGTTTGTTGCAGGGCAATCGGCTGGACTGGTTCGAGTCGAGCCTGATCTGTGGACTGCTCGGCGCCGGCTCGTTGTTGCTGGTGGCGTTCCTGATCAACGAGTGGTCGCAGCCGATTCCGTTTTTCAAATTGCAGATGCTCGGTATCCGTAATCTGTCGTTCGCCTTGATGACCCTGGCCGGTGTGCTCGTGGTGTTGTTGGCGGTGGTGCTGATTCCGTCGAGCTATCTGGCCCAGGTGCAGGGCTATCGTCCGGTGCAGACCGCACCGATCATGCTCATCGCCGCATTGCCGCAACTGATTGCGCTGCCGTTGGTGGCCGCGCTGTGCAACCTGCGCTGGGTCGATTGCCGCTGGGTACTCGGCATCGGCCTGAGCATGTTGGCGCTGTCCTGCCTGGGCGGATCGCTGCTGACTTCGCAGTGGATTCGCGACGACTTCTATGTTCTGCAATGGCTGCAGATCTTCGGTCAGCCGATGTCGGTGTTGCCGCTGTTGATGTTGTCCACGGGCAGCATCCAGCCGCAGGACGGGCCGTTCGCCTCCGCGTGGTTCAACACGGTGAAAGGCTTGGCGGCCGTGGTCGCTACCGGGGTGATCGAGGCGCTGACCACCGCGCGTCTGCATTTCCACTCGACCATGCTGGTCGACAGCCTCGGCAATTCGCCGCTGGCCGATCGCAGCGACCCGGGCCTCGCCCATCGCCTGCACGAACAAGCCGTGGTGCTGACTTCTTCCGATCTCTATGTGTGCATGGCCGGCGTCGCAGTGGCGTTGATCCTGCTGATTTTCTGGCTGCCGACGCGGATCTATCCGCCGCGCGCGCCGACCTGATTGCTTCACTGAAACAGAAGGTTTTTATGACGACTCAAGCAAAGCAAAAACTCGCGGTGGCCATCGCTGCCGCACTGGCGGTCGGCGTGCTGGTTTACCTGGCGCTGCCCGGCGTGTTTGGCAAACGTACCCAGCAAAACACCAATGACGCCTTTGTCTCTGCCGACTACACCCTGGTGGTGCCGCGTGTGGCCGGCTTCATCAAAGAAGTGCTGGTGGAAGACAACCAGCAAGTGAAGGCCGGGCAATTGCTGGCGCTGATCGATGATCGTGATCTGCGTGCTTCGGCAGAAGCCGCTGATGCACAAACCCTGGTGGCGCGGGCGCAACTGCAAAACGCCAAGGCAACGCTGGAGCGGCAGACCTCGGTGATCGCTCAGGCGCAAGCCTCGGTAGTGTCGGCCAAGGCTGAAATGGCCTTCGCCCAGCAGGAATTGAATCGCTACAACCATTTGGCCGGCGTTGGGGCCGGCACTGTGCAAAACGCGCAACAGGCGCGCACGCGTATCGATCAAGCCACGGCTCATCTCGACACCGCCACGGCGAAACTGGCAGCAGAGCGCAAGCAAGTCGACATTCTTACCGCCCAGCGTGACGCCGCCGAAGGCAGTTTGAAACACGCACAAGCGGCACTGGAAATCGCCAGTTTTGAACTCTCCTACACGCGCATCACCGCGCCGCAGGATGGAATGATTGGCGAGCGTGCGGTGCGCGTCGGCGCCTATGTGACGCCGGGCAGCAAACTGCTGGCGGTGGTGCCGTTGCAGCAGGCGTATGTCGTGGCGAATTTTCAGGAGACGCAACTGACGGACGTGCAGCCGGGGCAAGAGGTGCTGGTGCATGTCGACAGTCTCGGCGGTGAAGCGCTGACCGGTCGTGTCGAGAGTATCGCCCCGGCGACGGGCGTGACCTTTGCGGCGGTGAAACCGGATAACGCCACGGGCAACTTCACCAAGGTGGTGCAACGGATTCCGGTGAAGATCATGCTGGAGCCTGGCCAGCCGCTGGCTGAACGATTGCGCGTGGGCATGTCGGTGGAGGCGAGTATTGATACCGCCAGTTCGGCGACGTCTGTGCGTGAGGTGACTCAGCGATGAGCCATGTTGATCGAACCGACGCCTTCGCGAGCAGGCTCGCTCCCACAGGGAAAACGCAATCCAACAGGTGGGAGCGAGCCTGCTCGCGAAGAGGCCAGTGGCAGCAAATCATCTTGAGTGTCTTGCTCACAGGAAGCCTCACCGCCTGCACTGTCGGCCCAGACTTCCAAAAGCCCCAAGCCACACAAATCGCCGACTGGACCAAACCCGCCAAGTCCGCCCCCAGCCAAGCCGTCAGCGAACCCCTGAACGAACGCTGGTGGGAAGTCTTCCATGACCCGCAACTGTCCGCGCTCACCCAACGTGCGGTGCAGAGCAACCTCGACCTGCAACTTGCCAGCAGTCGTCTGCAACAAAGCCGTGCCGCGCGCCAGGTGATCACCGCTAACCGTTATCCGAACACCGCCGCCACGGGCAGTTACGCGCGCAAACGCAACAGCAGCGAGGGCCTGAACGACCCGTCCGGACACAACGGCGATTCCGCGTTCAACCTGTGGGACGCCGGTTTCTCCGCCTCATGGGAACTGGATTTCTGGGGCCGCGTGCGCCGCGAAACCGAAGCCGCCGACGCCAACCTCGAAGTCGCCGAAAACGACCGTCGCGGGGTGTTATTGGCCGTGCTCGCTGACACGGCGCAAAACTACATTCAGCTGCGCGGTGTACAAAACACTTGCGCCGTCACCGAGCAGAACCTCGACGTCGCCCGGCACAGCCTGAAACTCTCGCAACTGCGCCTGGCCGACGGCGTGGCGACTGACCTCGACGTCGCCGAAGCCGCCGCACAAGTCGCGGCCATCGAATCGCGCTTGCCGGCGCTGGAACAACGTCAATCGCAGTTGATCAACGCGATCAGCCTGCTGATGGGCGAACCGCCACAGGCATTGGCCAAAGAGTTATCCACAGACGCCGCCGTGCCGCAGTCGCCGCTGCAAGTTGCCATCGGCCTGCCGTCGCAACTGGCCGAACGCCGCCCGGACATCCGCCAGGCCGAAGCGCGCCTGCACGCTGCCACTGCCAATATCGGCGTGGCCAAGGGCGATTTCTATCCGCGTATCACCCTGTCGGGCAACCTCGGCTCGCAAGCCATGCAGCTCAGCGACTTTGGCTCGTGGGGTTCGCGGGCCTTCGGCATCGGCCCGCAATTCAGTTTGCCGCTGTTCGACGGCGGACGCCTGCGCGGCGTGCTGCAATTGCGTGAAGCCCAGCAGCAGGAAGCGGCCGTCGCCTACCAGCAAACCGTACTGCGCGCTTGGCATGAAATCGACGATCAGTTGACCGCTTACAACGCCAGCCAGCGTCGTCGCGACAGCCTCGCCGAAGCCGTCCGCCAGAACCAGATCGCCCTGCGCACGGCGCAACAGCAATACGTCGAAGGCGTGGTTGATTTCGTCAACGTCCTCACCGTGCAAGGCGCGCTGCTGGCGACGCAGGAGCAGTGGGTGGAGAGTTCGACCGGCGTTTCGTTGGCGATGGTCGGGTTGTACAAGGCATTGGGCGGCGGTTGGCAATCGGTGTATCCAGAGGCGAATATCGCCGCCGGGTTGCCGGGTGTCGTGAAAGCGCCAACCGGCATCGACGGTTCCGCCGTGGCTGACCTAAAGTGATGGGCAGGTTGGCGCGTCATACTCTCGTGGCGCTGCGGCGCGGCAAGAGGAAGCGATGGCGGTCAACAGAGTCACACCAATGGGCGACACGCAAGATCCGTTTGCCGCGCCCGGTTCCTGGTTCGGCAGCCTGCGTTGGGTGCGCTGGGTAAAAAATCACTGGCTGTGGCCAATTCTCGCGCTGGCCGCGTTCGTGCGTTTTTATGACCTGACGACGGCAGCAATCTGGGGCGATGAAGGCTCAAGCCTGCTGCTGGCGCGCTATTCACTGAGTGAAATCTGGCAGCACGCGGCATTTGATGTGCATCCGCCGCTGTACTTCATGCTGCTGCATGGCTGGGTCGAATTGTTCGGGGACGGCATTCTCGCGGTCCGCGCTCTCAGTGCGCTGGCCGGCATTACGGCGGTCGGGCTGGGCGTGTGGCTGGTGGATCGCCTGGCCACTCGCCGCGCCGCGTTCATCGCCGGATTGTTACTCGCACTGCTACCGACGGCGGTGCGTTACAGCCAGGAAGTGCGCATGTACGCGCTGCTCGGTGCGCTGCTGATTGCCGCCAGCCTGGCGCTGGTTTACTGGATCCGGCGCCCGCAACGCCAGCGCTATCTGGTGTATTACCTGCTGCTGACGAGCGCCGCGCTCTACACCCACTATTTCGCCGTGCTCGCGGCGCTGTGTCACTGGCTTTATCTGATCGCGATTCGCGTACAGCGCGGTTACCGGTTCCGGCATATCCAGCGTGCGGACTGGTGGCTGGCGAATCTGGCTATCGGCGTGCTGTATCTGCCCTGGTTACCCAAACTGCTCGACTTGATGCAGCACATGCAACAACTCGAAGTCGGCGGCGATGTCGGTTGGGAGCCAGCGGTGACGTTGGGGTCGTTGCCGTCGATGATCTGGTCATGGCTGATTCAGGACGATGGCGAAAGTTTGCCGTGGCTGATTTTCGCGGCGTTGCCGTTGGCGATGTTGGGGCTGGCAGTCATTGCTGTGATGCACGATCGCAGTGTGTCGCGCGGCAGCATTCTGCTGGCGCTGTACACCGGTCTTCCGCTGTTGCTGGTGTTCGCGGTGTCGTTCATCACGCCGGTATTCATTGAGCGATATCTGACGGCATTCGCCCTCGGTTTACCGATGCTCGCGGCGTTGGCCATTGATCGTTTGTATAGCCGCGTTCGCATGCTTGCTTTGGCGTTGCTGGTAGCGCTGGTCGGCGTGGAACTGGTCGGCGTGAAAAACAACGCCACGGTCGACAGTCATGATCAACTCGACACGGTAGTGACGTACGTCAACCAGCATTTCCTTCCCGGTGACCGCATCGTCACCAGCGACATGCTCTGGTATCTGAGCTACGTCTACTACGATCGCAGCGGGGCGCAGGTGCGCCTCTTCACCCCACCGAAAGTCGATGGCCAATCGACGCGGCCAAATGAGTACGGGTTCGGCACACTGGTAAGGCGCGATGTCTATCTGGACAGCCTCGCTGAGTTGCCGGGAAATGGTCGAGTGTGGCTGGTCGGCAGCTCCGACGGCCCGGAAGAGTTCTCACCCTTGCCCGCGACCTGGCAGGTCAGCGCCGAAGTCCACGCCGGCGGACTCAAAGCGCGCTTGTTCACCCCAACCCCTCCCGCAGGCTAACTCCAACCCCTGTAGGAGTTGCCGCAGGCTGCGATCTTTTGACCTTCAGGATTTCCCCGACAAATCCGCCATGCCCTTGAGCAATTCGATCGGTAGCGGAAAGACAATCGTCGAACTCTTGTCCCCGGCAATCGAACTCAAGGTCTGCATATAGCGCAACTGCATCGCCCCGGGCTGACGTCCGAGCATTTCCGCCGCTTGCATGAGTTTTTCCGAGGCCTGCAACTCGCCCTCGGCGTGGATCACCTTGGCCCGTCGCTCGCGCTCGGCTTCAGCCTGTTTTGCAATGGCCCGCACCATCGATTCGTTGAGGTCGACATGCTTGATCTCGACGTTGGCGACCTTGATGCCCCAGGCGTCGGTCTGCGCATCGAGTACCTGCTGGATGTCGATGTTCAATTGCTCGCGCTCGGCCAGCAGCTCATCCAGTTCATGCTTGCCGAGCACCGCACGCAAAGTGGTCTGCGCCAGTTGGCTGGTGGCAGAAAGATAATCCTCAACCTGAATAATCGCCTTCTGCGGATCGAGTACGCGGAAATACAGCACGGCATTGACCTTGACCGAGACGTTGTCGCGGGTGATTACGTCCTGCGGCGGCACATCGAGGACCACGGTGCGCAGGTCGACCCGAACCATTTGCTGCACCACCGGAATCAGCAGGATCAGCCCCGGGCCTTTGACTTGCCAGAAACGTCCGAGCTGGAACACCACGCCGCGCTCGTATTCACGCAGGATGCGGAACGTCGAGCCGGCGAGAACAATCACCAACAGCAGCAGCGCAACAAAACCGATTTGCAGACCCATGATCACTCTCCGAGCGGTGCCGCGTCAGTCGCGGCCACTTGCAGCAACAATCCCTTGCGACCCACCACGCGCACCGGTTGCCCGGTGTGCAGCGGAGTGGCGCTGAGCACTTGCCAGCGCTCACCTTGCAGTTGCACCCAGCCATTACGGGCATCGCCCGGTTGCACCGTGGTGATCGCGGTCACGCTGCCGAGCAGGCCGGCATCGCCACTGACCGCGTGGCGCGGGCGGGTTTTCAGGGCGCGAATCAGCAGCGCAATCAACAACAGAGCGCTGATCAGGCCAAGGCCGATCATCATCGGCACCGGCAACTCGGCGTTGCTCAGAATCAGCGCGCCGATGACGAACATGATGATCCCGCCCAGGCCAATGACGCCGTAATTGGGCAGTGCAGCTTCAGCGATCAGGAACACGATACCCAAGGTGATCAGCCACAAACCGGCCGGACTCATCGGCGGCAACGGGGTGTCAGCGGCGAGGGCTGAGCCGCTGATCAGCAGGAGCAAGGCAAGCGCACAACATCGGCTGTTCACGTGACCCTCCGCGAGCGTCATGGCTGTTTCTTACAGTCTAGTTGAGGGTTGCGCTGGTTGAATTTTGATCAATGTGCGGATGTGTCCAGTGGGCGGAATTCTCTGCGCCAACCCTTCGCCGAACTAGACTCAAAGACACGGCAACCACCGTTCAGCGCAACACCGAGGTGCATTATGCGCATGGCAAGAAAAGTACAGAGCAGCCTGAACCGGGCGCACTGCGAATACGACATCGTCGCTCACCGTCACTCGTCCAGCAGCCTGGAAACCGCACGGGTCGCCGGAGTGCCCGCCGAGCGCGTGGCCAAATCGATCATCCTCGACGACCACCACGGGCATTACCTGATGGCCGTGCTGCCGGCCAGCCGTCACCTGGATTTGAGCAAAGTGCGCAACAGCGGCGAATGGCAACTGACCCGCGAAAGCAATCTGGCGCACATCTTCGACGACTGCGAACGCGGCGCGGTACCGCCGCTGGGTGGCTCCTATGGCCTGGACATGGTCATCGACCCGTTGCTGACGCGGCAAAAGGATATTTACCTGGAGGCGGGCAACCACAATTACCTGCTGCACATGAGCATGCCGGAGTTTCTGAAAATGGTGCCGCATGCCGAGGTGCGGGAGTTGAGTGATTAGGTTTTGTGGCGCCGGCACTGACGCCTTCGCGAGCAGGCTCGCTCCCACAGGTTGATCGCATACCCCTGTGGGAGCGAGCCTGCTCGCGAATAATCTTCCACACAGCCCATTTTTGAAGGAGTTGATCAATGGAAAGCCCAACACACAACCTCCCATCACTATTCAAACAACTCGGCCTTCCCGACGAACCGGTCGACATCGACAAATTCATCGCCACCCATTCCCCGCTCAAACCCGACCTGCATTTGGCTGATGCGTTTTTCTGGACGAAGAGCCAAGCGGAGTTTTTGCGTGACGAGATTCTGGATGACGCCGATTGGGCGGAGGTGGTGGATCAGTTGGATGTGTTGTTGCGAAAGGGACGGGAAGGCTGACTGGACGCCAACCTCTTGTCATTCAATTGAGTGGAACGGTTGTTGAGGATCAAAAAATAGACCAAAATCACGACCTCAATTGAGGTCTTTTATTATGCAAAGCGTTCTGGCCGATATGGCTGTCAGTGTCTCAGAATTAAAGAAAAACCCTTCCGCTGTGCTGAGCGGTGCACATGGCGGTGCCGTGGCTGTTCTTAACCACAATCGCGTTATGGGCTATATGGTGCCAGCGGATGTGTACGAAGCAATGATGGAGCGACTCGATGATCTGGAGCTTGCTGAAATCGTTCGCGCCCGCAGCCATGAGACGCCAATTTCGGTAAGCCTGGATGACCTATAAGCTCGAATTTTTGCCATCCGCTCACAAAGAGTGGAACAAGTTGGGTCATACACTACGAGAACAATTCAAAAAGAAGCTGGGCGAGAGGTTGAAGCTGCCAAGGGTTTCTGCTGATGCTCTACACGGGATGCCGAACTGCTACAAAATCAAACTCAAGGCTTCCGGCTATCGCTTGGTTTATCAGGTGATCGATGAGCGCGTTGTTGTTTCGGTTGTCGCAGTCGGTAAGCGCGAGCGCAGCAGTGTTTACGAGAATGCAAAAAAGCGCTGAATAAGCTCTCAGCGCCAATTCCTACAGGCAAGCAGGCAATTTGTTTCAAAACTTGACTGAAATTCCCCTCCAATGCGATATTGATAGTTAGCAAACTAACAGTGTGCATTTCCCCTTGCCGAACGATCTCGACGCTCTCCAGATGAACATCAGCAGTGCCATGGTGGTGGCCGCCAGGCATTGGCGGAAGATCTGCCAGACCACGCTGGTCAACTACGGAATCTCCGAAGCCTGCGCCGTGCCGCTGTTGATGATCGGCCGCTTGGGCGAGGGCGTGCGCCAGGTGCAAGTGGCGCAGGCGGCCGGCATGGAGAGTCCGTCGCTGGTGCGTCTGCTCGATCAGCTGTGCCATGCCGGTTACGTCTGCCGTACCGAAGATGCCCAGGATCGTCGCGCCAAATGTCTGAGCCTGACCGACACCGGTCGTGAACTGGTGCAAGCGGTGGAGATCGAACTGGTGCGCTTGCGTCATGAGGTGCTCGAAGGCATCGAGCAAAGCGATCTGGAAGCTACGCTTCGGGTACTCAGAGCTTTTGAGGCGGCCAACCCGCCATGGGTGGTTAATTCTTGAACGGTTTTTTCTCCGGCATTCCGCCGGCCCGTGACTGGTTTTACGGGGTCCGCACGTTTGCAGCGTCGATGATCGCGCTGTACATCGCCTTGCTCATGCAAATGCCGCGTCCGTATTGGGCAATGGCCACGGTGTATATCGTCTCAAGCCCGTTTCTCGGGCCGACCAGTTCCAAGGCCTTATACCGCGCCATCGGGACTTTTCTCGGAGCCGCTGCGGCGGTTTTTTTCGTGCCGATGTTCGTGCAGAGCCCTTACGTGCTGGTGGTGGTCATCGCGCTGTGGACGGGCATTTTGTTGTTCCTGTCCCTGCAACTGCGCACGGCCAACAACTATGCATTGATGCTCGCCGGTTACACCCTGCCGCTGATTGCCTTGCCGGTGGTGGATAACCCGCTGGCGGTGTGGGACGTGGCGGAGGCGCGCACCGAAGAGATTTTCCTCGGCATCGCCGTTGCCGCCGTGGTCGGCGCGATGTTCTGGCCACGCCGTCTGGCCCCGGTGTTCAACGATGCCGTGAGCAAGTGGTTCGCCGACGCAACGACCTATAGCCTGAAATTCCTCAGCCGCGACGTGCAGCCCGAAGAAGTCACCGCCCTGCGCATGGCCATGGTCGCCAACTTCAACAGCCTCGAATTGATGATCGGCCAGTTGCCCCACGAAGGCGCGCTACCGCAAACCGTGCGCAACACCAAAGAACTGCGCGGGCGGATGATTCATCTGTTGCCAGTGATCGATGCGCTGGAAGATTCGCTTTACGCCCTCGAACGACGCACGCCGGAACTGGTGGAAAAGTTCGCACCCCTGCTGGCCGCCACCCGCGAATGGCTCGCTCATCAGGACGCCGATCTCGACCGCTGGCAAGCGCTGAAAGATCAGCTCGAAGCCCTGCAACCGAGTGCCGAGGCACTTGAGGATCGCAGGCAATTGCTGTTCTCAAATTCGATTTATCGCCTCGGCGAATTCATCGATCTGTGGCAGGACTGCCGCAGTCTGCAGGACGCGATTCTTTGCGAGCGCCAGGACAGCTGGCGCGCGGTCTACCGTCACTGGCGCCTCGGTCGTCTGACGCCGTTCATTGATCGTGGGCTGATGCTCTACTCGGCGGCCTCGACCGTTCTGGCGATCATCACCGCCTCGGTGCTGTGGATTCTGCTCGGCTGGCCGGACGGCGGCAGTGCGGTGATTCTCGCCGCGGTGGCCTGTAGCTTCTTTGCCTCGATGGACGACCCGGCACCGCAGATTTACCGGTTCTTTTTCTGGACCGGCATGTCGGTGCTGTTCGCCAGCCTTTATCTGTTTTTGATTTTGCCCAACCTGCATGATTTCCCGATGCTGGTGCTGGCGTTTTCCATCCCGTTCATCTGCGTCGGCACGCTGACGGTGCAGCCGCGTTTTTTCCTCGGCATGCTGCTGACGCTGGTCAACACCTCGTCGTTCATCAGTATTCAGGGTGCTTACGACGCGGACTTTTTTGCCTTCGTGAACTCCAACCTCGCGGGTCCGTTAGGGCTGTTATTCGCGTTTATCTGGACGCTGGTTGCACGCCCGTTCGGCGCCGAACTGGCGGCCAAACGCCTGACCCGCTTCAGCTGGAAAGACATCGTCCACATGACCGAACCGGCCAACCTTGCCGAACACCGCAAATTGGGCGTGCAGTTGCTCGATCGACTGATGCAGCACCTGCCGCGTCTGGCCCTGACCGGCCAGGACACCGGCATTGCCATGCGCGAGGTGCGGGTGGGCCTGAACCTGCTCGATTTGCTCGCCTACACCCCACGGGTGACCGGCGCGCCGAACGCGCTGTTGCAGCAAGTGGTCAGTGAGGTCGGCGAGTATTTCCGCGCTTGCCTCAAGGCTGGCGAACGCTTGCCGGCGCCAGCGCCGTTGCTGATGACCCTCGATCGCACTCGTCGCGCACTCAATGGCCACGGCGACGATGAAACCCGTCTGAACCTGTTGCATGCCTTGAGCGGTTTGCGTCTGGCGTTGTTGCCCGGCGTCGAATTCGTTTCCAGTGCCGACTCCGAAGAACCGCTGCCCGATGGAGCGCCCCTATGATCGGTGATCTGGACATCAGCGGCATTTTCCTGCCGACCCTGCTGGTGTTGATGGGCATCACTTATGTGCTGTTTTTGCTGGTGCATGCCGTGCTTACGCGCGTGCACTTTTACCGTCTGGTCTGGCACCGGGCATTGTTCAACGTGGCCCTCTACGCGGTACTGCTGTACGGCGTGGACTCACTCAGTCGATACCTGATGACATGAAAAAACCGTTTTTGACCATCGGTCGCGTGGTACTGACCCTGCTGATCGTGACTTTTGCCGTTGTCCTCGTCTGGCGCATGGTGATGTATTACATGTTTGCGCCGTGGACCCGTGACGGCCACATTCGCGCCGACATCATCCAGATCGCTCCGGACGTCTCCGGGTTGATCCAACAGGTTGAAGTGAAAGACAACCAGTTGATCAAGCGCGGCCAGGTGCTGTTCAGCATCGACCAGGACCGTTTCAAACTGGCCCTGCGTCAGGCCAAAGCGGCTGTCGCCGATCGCGAAGAAACCCTCGCCCAGGCCCAGCGTGAAGCCAAGCGTAACCGTGGCCTCGGCAACCTCGTACCGGCCGAGCAACTGGAAGAAAGCCAGTCGAAGGTCGCTCGCGCGCAATCGGCACTGGCCGAAGCCATGGTCACCGTGGACAGCGCTCAGCTCAACCTCGATCGCTCGGTGATCCGCAGCCCGGTCGACGGTTACGTCAACGACCGCGCGCCGCGTCCGCAGGAATTCGTCACCGCCGGGCGTCCGGTGTTGTCGGTGGTCGACAGCAATTCGTTTCACATTGACGGTTATTTCGAAGAGACCAAACTCGCCGGCATTCATGTCGGTCAGTCGGTGGACATCCGTGTGATCGGCGACCGCGCCAAACTGCGCGGGCATGTTGAAAGCATCGTCGCCGGTATCGAAGACCGCGACCGCAGCAGCGGCAGCAACTTGCTGCCGAACGTTAACCCGGCATTCAGCTGGGTGCGGCTGGCGCAGCGGATTCCGGTGCGGATTGCCTTTGACGATGTGCCGGAAGACTTCCGCATGATCGCCGGGCGCACTGCCACGGTGTCGATCATCGAAGACTCAAAAGTAGACGATAAAAAGCAGGAGCCCACGCAATGAGCAGGGCGCTGATGATCGCCGGGTTGGGCGTGATGCTCTCGGCCTGTCAGATGGTCGGGCCGGACTATCAGGTGCCTGAGGATGCGGCGGTGCAGCGCAAGGATTTTCAGGGTGAACTGGCCGTGGCCGGCAAACCGGTAGTCTCGGCGCCGGTGCCGGCGGATTGGTGGCGTCTTTATAAGGATGCGCGGCTGGATCAACTGGTGCAGCAGGCCATGGCCTCCAACACCGATTTGCGCGTCGCGGCGGCGAACCTGCAACGGGCGCGTGCGCAAGTCGACGAGGCCGAAGCGGCCGGTGGCTTCAGCGCTGGCGTGAAGATGGGCGCGCAGCGTTTGCAGGAATCCGGACAGGCCTTCCTGTTGCCGGAAAAAGTCCCGGTCGATAACGTCGGCGACATCGGCATCAGCGCTTCTTATCAGTTCGATCTGTGGGGCACTTTGCAGCGTGGCATCGAAGGCGCGAAGGCTAATGCCGACGCGACGCAGGCTGCGGCAGACACGGCGCGGATCACCTTGGTGGCAGACGTCGTGCGTGCTTACACTCAAGTCTGCGCGGCCAATGAAGAACGGGAAATCGCCGAGCATTCCCTGGACCTGCAATCGCAAAGCACCACGCTGATCCAGCGACTGCGTGACGCCGGTCGTGGTGACGAAACCCAGGTCACCCGTTCGCAAACCCAGTTCAAATCCCTGCGCGCCGACTTGCCGCGTTATGAGGCCGCGCGTCAGGCCGGGCTGTTCCGTTTGTCGATGTTGCTGGCGAAACCGGTTGATCAGTTGCCCGCCGGCACCGCGACCTGCGCCGAATTGCCGAAAATCGCCCAATTGGTGCCGGTCGGCGATGGCGCTGCGCTGCTCAAACGTCGCCCGGACATTCGCCAGGCCGAACGTCGTCTGGCCGCTTCGACCGCCGGGATCGGCGTCGCCACTGGCGAGTTGTATCCGGACATCAGTATCGGCGCGACCATCGGCACTGTTGGTCTCATCGATGACTTGGGTGATCCGTCGACCAACCGCTGGGGCTTCGGCCCGTCGCTGAGCTGGAAAGTGCCGACCAACGGCGCCCGCGCGCGAATACGCGAGGCAGAAGCGGCGACCCAAGGCGCCTTGGCGCATTTCGACGGCGTAGTGCTCAACGCCATTCGCGAAACCCAGACCGGCTTGGCCCAGTACAGTGCGCTGCTGCAACGCCGCGATGCGCTGGCCGATGCCGAGCAATCGGCAAAACTGGCCGCCGACCAGACCCACCGCTTCTTCCAGGCCGGCCGCGAGTCGTTCCTCGCCGACCTGCAAGCAACGCGCACCTACACCGATGTCACCGCGCAACTGGCCGCCGCCAACACCCAGGTTGCGATGAGCCAGATCGATTTGTTCCTCGCCTTGGGCGGCGGCTGGGAAAGCGGACGAACGCACGCTCCAAGCCCCAGCAAACCCTGAGGCCGTTGCTATGCTTTGAAGTGTTGAAGGGGCGCCCCGTGCAAAGCGCCCCTTCAGCGCACATTGCTAGCGCTGGTCTAGGGGAAACCAATAATGAAAAACCCTTACGCTCTCGGCTTCTGGTGCGCCCTCGCAGCGCTGGTGCTGCTTTCGGCCACCTATTTCTACGGCATCATGCTGGCCCACCAGATCGACAAGGCCATGGTTTTTCTCGACAGCGCCGTCGCGCTGATCGCGGTCATGGCAATCGTCGTCGTGGCGTGGGCGTCGCTCCAGGTGCAGCGCGTGAAGAAACGGCAGCTTGAACAGGGCAAGACCCTGGTGCTGATCTGGGATACCAAAGTCGCCCTGCGCCGGGTCGAGACCGTGTTCGACCGGTATTTCTGGGGCAGTTACTGGCAACCGGGGCGGACCTTCGCCGAAGTCATGGGCGAACTCACCGGCACGCCACTGGAAAAAAGCCTCGAAGCGCTGAAAAAGCAGTGCCTGGAACTTGATAAGCAGATTGATGGCGAGGACTGGCATTGGTTGAACAACGCCCGCGAATTGTCCGATGTCGCCACAGCGATGGCCCGTGAACGCTATCAATTGGATTTCTGTGACCCGCGCGCCGACGGGGCGGGCGGGGCGGTGATCGATCGGGACTTTGAGGTTCTGGTTTACACCTGGACCGCGCGGCTGAAAAGCTTTGATCATCAACTGGATGAGATTGAGGTTCAGTATTCCTGATTCTCTGCTGAATCGACCGGCCTCATCGCGAGCAGGCTCACTCCTACATTTGGAATGCGTTTCCCTGTAGGAGTGAGCCTGCTCGCGATAGCGCCCTAAAAAACAGCGAAACTCTTCTAGCCTGGCGACTGTCCACAATTCCCATAGACACTCTTTAACCTTTAAACATTGGGCCACCTTGCGCGCCCGGTGCTAATCTCCACCGCTGAATTCAGCGCAGTCGAGCCGCGACCCGGTCACGGGTTCAGGGAAGACGACGACACTCACAGCCACGGAAATCGATCAGGTCATTCATGAATAAATCAGCAGGCGTGCTCCTCGGAATTGTAGTTGCCATCGGCGCGATCAGCGCAGGCGGGGCCTGGTACACCGGGACCAAGATCGAAGGCGTGCTCAACAACGCCGTCAGCAATGCCAACCAGGAATTGCAAACGGCCATGGCCGGTTCCAATGGCACTGCGTCGCTGGAACTGGTGTCGCTGGAGCGCCACACCTTCACCAGCACCGCGCACTATCGCCTCAAAGGTGAAGGCGAGATGTTCGGTGATGCGCCGGTCGAACTGCTGTTCGTTGATCACATCGAACATGGCCCGCTGCCGTTCTCGCGTCTGGTTTCGCTGAAATGGCTGCCGGTCATGGCCACCAGCAACTATGAGCTGGAAAAGAATCCGGCCACCGAAAAATGGTTCGCCGCCACCAAAGGCGCCGCGCCGCTCAAAGGCGTAACCAGCATCGGCTATGACGAATCGACCACCAGCACCCTCGATCTGCTGCCGTTCGAAACTGCACTGGATGAGCAGTCGAGTCTGAAGTTTTCCGGCCTGACCATGAACATTTCTGCCAACGCCAAGGCGCAGAAGGTCAAGGCGGACGGCTACATGGACAACCTGAAACTGGTCACCGTTGCTGAAGATCAGGCGCCGGTGCAGGTCGAACTCAACGGTCTGACCCTGGCCAGCAACCTCGCCAAGAGCAGCTATGGCTACTACACCGGGGAAAACACTCTGGTGCTGACCAACAGCAAAACCACTTTCGGTACCAAGCAGTCGGTCCTCGGTGTGAAGAACTTCGAAATGAAGAACCTCACCGAAGAAAACGGCAGCAATGCCTCGGGTCGTGCGGACTACAAGATTGGCGAAGTCAGCCTCAACGACAAGAAAGTCGGCTCGGCGAACATGGCCATGAGCCTGAAAAACCTCGACATCCCGTCGACGATGTCGCTGATGCAGATTTACCAGACCAAACTGCAGCCTTATGAAAAAGCTGCCGCCGAGGCTGCGGCCCAAGGCTTGCCAGCGCCAGAGCTGAACCTGACCGAAGCGGAAAATGCGCAGGTCAAAGCCGATCTGCAAAAACTGCTGGCCGCCGGCCCACAGTTTGCGCTGGAAAATCTCTCGTTCAACACCGCCAACGGCGAGAGCAAGGCCAATCTGGTCATTGACCTGACCAAACCGCAATCGATGGATCTGCCGCCGGACCAGTTGGGCAAACAACTGATCGCGTTGCTCGACCTGAATATCCAGGTATCGAAGCCGATGCTGATCGATCTGCTCAGCGTACAAGCGCAGCTGGATGGTCAGACCGATGCCAAAGCCATCGTCGATCAATCCAAGGAGGCGGCCGACATGTTCGCCGGCATGGCAGTCGGTTCACAGTTGGCAGTCGTCGACGGCAGCAACGTCGTGACCAAGTTGCATTACGCCGCCAATCAGGTCGAATTCAACGGCCAGAAGATGACCGTCGAGCAGTTCGTCGGCTTCCTGATGAACAAGTTCGCCGGCGTCACGCAAGTGCAGTAATTCTGCGTTTTTAAATAGCAACGCCCGGCCTCTGTATCGCACAGACGCCGGGCGTTTTGCTGTCTGGCGTTCGGGTTTTCGGCTGAACCGCCAGCACGATTCTGAACAATTATTGTGTTCTGGATATTGCTCTGCGCTTGCGTGCAAAACTGCCTGACTAAGCTTGGCCGTTGCATGTGCGTTGGCGGCCACCGTTACGAAAGGGCAAGGAGGGCATTGCGACCCGGCTGGCCATGTAAGGATGCTGACGAATGCCGCGGATTGATGTTCCCGTATTACATCGTGGTTTACGCCCTTTGTTTCGAGTCGCGCTGTGCAGCCAGTTGCTCTGGCCGGCGCTCGCGTTTGCCGACACACCCTATGATCAGATGGTGCGTGACGCCCGTGCCGGGCAAACCACGCCCGCGCTGACGGTCTTGCGTCAGGTGCCGCCCGGCCAGTCGACCACCGGGCAGATCAGCGATCACCTGCAGATCGCCAGTTGGGCCGGACTCGACGCTGAAGTGGTGCAGGTTTATGAAACCCAAGGCCGCGACCGCGTGCTGCCGGTGCAGGCGCTGACCGCCACTGCGCGCGCCTACCGCAACCTCAAACGCTGGGATCAAGCCACTCAGGTCTACAACAAGGCCCTGGCGCTGGAGCCGGATAACGCCGACCTGCAATTGGGCCTGGCCCTGACTCAGGCTGACGCCGGCAAACCCGACGAAGCGGTGACCCGCGCCAAAGCGCTGGTGGCGGCCAAGCCTGATGATCCTTCCCGTCGTCTGGCGCTGGGCTACGCGTTGACCCGTGCCGGCAAACAGTACGACGCCCTGTTCGAATACGATCAAGCCTTCAAACGCGCCGGCAGCAAACCGGAAGTCGCCCGCGAATATGTGGTCGCTCTGCAAAAGGCGCGTCTGCCGGAGCCAGCGCTGCGTCTGGCCAATCAGCGTCCGGGCCTGATCGATCCGGTGACCCTGCGTCGCCTCGAAGGCGATCTGGCCGCCGAGCGCGTGCGCCTCGCCGAACTCGCCACCCGCAGTGAAAAAGAACGCTACGTCATCGCCGATCGCGCGCTGGCCGATTACGACAAACTGCTCGCCACCTGGACACCGGACGCCACGGCTCACGACGACGTGATTCGCTGGCGCATCGACCGCATGGGGGCGCTCAAGGCCCGGGCGCGCACTGCCGACGTCATCACTGAATCCCAAAAGCTGCAAACCGAAGGCGTGAAGATTCCGACCTACGCACTGCGCTGGGTGGCGGCGTCGTATCTGGATCAACGCCAGCCGGAAATCGCCACCGACCTCTATCGCCAAGTGCTGGCGGCGCCGGATGCCGATGTCGGCGACCGACTCGTAGACACCACTGCGCTGTACTACTCGCTGCTGGAAAGCGACCGCGCTGATGAGGCACGCAAAGTCGCCGAGGACGCCGCCAAGTCCCAGCGTCCGCGTGTCGAACTCAAAGGGCTGCCCATCGGCAACCCCAACGATGAATGGATGGACGCCCAGCAATTGGCCGCTCAGGCCGGCACTTACGGTTCCGACTTGCCTCACGGTGAGGAGCGTTTGCAGACCTTGGTCGATCAAGCGCCGGGTAACGTCGGTTTACGTCTGGCTCAGGCCGATCTGTACCTGGCCCGCCAATGGCCGCGTCGCGCGGAAAACCAGCTCAAGGAAACCGAGAGCATGGTGCCGCGCGACATGGGCCTGGAAGTCGCGCAGGCGCGCACCGCCATGACGCTGCAGGAATGGCGGCAGATGGAGGCGCTGACCGACGACGTCGTCGCGCGTTACCCGGACAACCGCCAGGTGCAGCGTCTGGCCCGCGAACGCGAAGTGCATGACATGTCCGAGCTGCGCGTCGAAGCCTACGGCGGCAAGGCCAATGGTGGCGGCAGTGGCGATGCCGGAGCCGTCAGCGGCAGCCGCGATTTTGGCATCCAGACCACCCTGTACAGCCCGCCGATCGATGAAGACTGGCGCGTGTTCGCCGGCGCCGGTTATGCCACCGGCGACTTCGCCGAAGGCACCGGGCACCAACGCTTTCAGCGAGTCGGCCTGGAACGCCGCACTCGTGACATGACCCTTGAAGCCGAAGTGTCCAATCACGATTACGGTTTCGGCGACAAACAGGGTGCGCGGCTGGCGATCGCCCGTGACATCAACGATCACTGGCAGTACGGCGGCAGCCTTGAATACCTCTCGGCAGAGACCCCGCTGCGCGCGCTCAACAGTGACATCAAGGCCAACGGCGGCAGCGGTTTCATTCGCTGGCGCGCCAATGAAAGTCGCGAGTGGCGCCTGTCGGTGAGCCCGTCGCACTTCAGTGACGGCAACAACCGCGTCGAAGCCTTGCTAACCGGCCGCGAGGGCGTTTACAGCGCGCCGAACGTGCAGGTCGATGCAGGACTGGAAGTCGGCACCAGCCACAACTCCAAGTCTGATGACGTGCCGTACTTCAACCCGAAATCCGACTTCAGCGTGATGCCGCTGGTCAACGTCAATCACGTGCTCTACCACCGCTACGAAACGGCCTGGAGCCAACAATTCCAGGCCGGCGCGGGGACGTACAGCCAGCGTGAGCACGGCACCGGCGGCATGGCGTTGCTCGGTTACGGCCAGCGTTATGCCTGGAACGACGTGTTCGAGGTGGGCGGTTTGCTCAGTGTGATCAACCGGCCCTACGACGGTGATCGGGAGACCGATCTGCGTCTGCTCGTCGACCTCACTTTCCGCTTCTAGAAGAGTTTGAAGATGCCTTTGATTTCGCGTTTCATCCTTCTGCTGGGAGCGCTGCTGGTCAGCGCCTGCGCCCAGCAAGCTCCGGCATTCGCGCCGCCGTCCGAGCGTCCGCTGGCGGCCAGCGAAAAACCGTGGCCGAAAAACCACGTGCTCGGTATTGCCTATCACGACGTTGAAGACCGCGATCCTGATCAGGCCGTAGTTGCGGTGCGCACCGAGCGCCTGATCGAGCAACTCGCGTGGCTGCGCGAGAACGGCTACAAACCGGTCACCGTCGACCAGATCATGGCTGCGCGCAAGGGCGGCCCGGAGCTGCCGGCGAAAGCGATTTTGCTCAGTTTCGACGATGGTTATTCGAGCTTCTACACCCGCGTCCTGCCGGTGCTGCGTGCCTATAACTGGCATGCGCTGCTGGCGCCGGTCGGCAGCTGGATCGACACGCCGCTCAATCAGCCAGTGGATTTCGCCGGTGCCCCGCGCGCACGTTCCGACTTCCTGACCTGGGATCAGATTCGCGAAATCTCGCAATCCGGTCTGGTCGAAATCGCCGCGCACACCGACGCCAATCACAAAGGTATTTTGGCCAACCCGCAGGGCAACTTGCAGCCTGCGGCGGCCACCCGGCGTTATGACCCAGTGACCAAACGCTATGAATCCGAGGTCGATTTTCAGGCGCGGATTCGCACTGACGTGAACAACATCTCGGAAAAAATCCGCAAGGTCACCGGCAAGAAACCACGCGTCTGGGTCTGGCCGTATGGCGCGGCGGACGGCACATCGCTGACGGTGGTCGGCGAGGAGGGCTACGAAATGGCCCTGACCCTCGAAGACGGTCTCGACGCTCTCGACAACCTGATGAGCAGCCCGCGCTTTCTTGTCGCTTCGGATCCTGACGGCGAGCGTTTCGCCAACAGTATCGTCGACGTGCAGTCGGATTTCGTCATGCGCGTTGTGCATGTTGATCTGGACAACGTTTACGACCCGGATCCGGCGCAGCAGGACATCAACCTCGGAAAACTGGTGCAGCGCATCGCTGACTTGGGTGCCAACACGGTGTTCCTGCAAGCCTTCGCCGATCCCAAGGGCGATGGCCTGGTGCATTCGCTGTACTTCCCCAACCGTCACTTGCCGGTGCGTGCGGATATTTTTAACCGCGTCGCCTGGCAACTACGTACCCGCGCTAACGTGAAGGTCTTCGCGTGGATGCCGGTGCTGAGTTTTGGTCTCGACTCGAAACTGCCGCGCGTGACCCGTTGGGAGCCGAAAACCGGCATCACCTCGGTGGATCCGGATCAGTACCAACGCTTGTCGCCGTTCGATCCTGAAGTGCGACGGATCATCGGTGAAATCTACGAAGACGTGGCGCGCCTGACCTCGGTCAACGGCATTCTTTACCACGACGACGCGGTACTGTCGGATTTCGAAGATGCTAGTCCTGAAGCCTTGAAAGCCTACGCTGCCCACGGTTTGCCAGGTTCGATTGCCGCATTGCGCGACGATCCGGCAGCGATGCAGCGCTGGACGCGCTTCAAGAGCCAATACCTCATCGACTTCACCAACGAGCTGACCGCCAAAGTCCGTGCGATTCGCGGTCCGCAGGTGCTGACCGCGCGAAATATCTTCGCCGAACCGATGCTCAACCCCGAGAGCGAAGCATGGTACGCACAGAACCTCGATGACTTCCTCGTGACCTACGACTGGACGGCACCGATGACCATGCCGCTGATGGAAAAACAGACCCAGGCAGAGTCCGGCCCGTGGCTGGAAGCGCTGGTGGCCACGGTCAAAAAGCGCCCCGGCGCGCTGGATCGCACGGTGTTCGAGCTGCAGGCACGCGACTGGACGAAAAAGGATCAGGCTGACATCGATGGTGCCCTTCTGGCGGACTGGATGGGTCGCCTCAAGCGTCAGGGTGCGACCAGTTTCGGTTACTACCCGGACAACTTCCTCGACAACCTGCCGGACCTGAAAACCGTAAGGCCTGCACTCTCCAACAAATGGAATCCATAACATGCTGGATAGACTGTTAGCCCTGCTTGTTCTGGCGATCGTCCTCGGCGTACCGCTGGGGCTGATCTTCCTGGTGACCGGGCAGTTCCTGATGGACTTCGTGTTCTTCTACCCGTTGTTCATGTCCGGCTTGTGGATTGCCGGTGGCCTGTATTTCTGGCTGCACTGGGAGCGCCACTGGCCGTGGCAGGACGACACCCTGCCGCCGCCACTGGAAGGCGAGCCGCTGATCTCGATCCTGATCCCTTGCTACAACGAAGGTGACAACGCCGCCGACACCATCCATGCGGCGCTGGCCCAGCATTATCCGAACATCGAAGTCATCGCGATCAACGACGGCTCCAAGGACAACACCGCCGAAGTGCTCGATGCGCTGGCCAAGGAAGACCCACGTCTGCGCGTGCTGCATCTGGCGGAAAACCAGGGCAAAGCTGTGGCCCTGCGCATGGGCGCCATCGCGGCACGCAGTGAGTATCTGGTGTGCATCGACGGTGATGCGCTGCTGGCGCCGAACACCGCAGCCTATCTGGTGGCACCGATGCTGGATAACGCACGCCTTGGCGCGGTGACCGGTAACCCACGGATTCGTACGCGTTCGACGCTGGTCGGGCGGGTGCAGGTCGGTGAGTTCTCGTCGATCATCGGGCTCATTAAGCGTACGCAACGGGTGTTCGGGCGGATTTTCACCGTCTCCGGCGTGATCGTCGCGTTCCGTCGTACCGCGCTGAACCGCGTCGGTTACTGGAGCCCGGACATGATCACCGAAGACATCGACATCAGCTGGAAGCTGCAACTCGATCACTGGAGCATCTTCTACGAGCCGCGCGCGCTGTGCTGGATCCTCATGCCGGAAACCCTCGGCGGCCTGTGGAAGCAGCGTCTGCGCTGGGCCCAGGGCGGCGCCGAAGTGCTGTTCAAGAACATTCGCGGCATCTGGCAGTACCGTCATCGTTACCTGTGGCCGCTGCTGTTTGAATACTGCCTGTCGACCGGTTGGGCGTTTACTTTCCTGTTGTCGGTGATTTTCTGGGGCGTCGGCAAATTTGTGGTCATGCCGGAGGCGATCGCGGTGGATCACCTGATGCCACCAGCGTTTACCGGGTTGCTGCTGGCGTTTGTCTGCCTGGTGCAGTTCGCGGTCAGCATCGTCATCGACCGGCGCTATGAGCCGGGATTGGGCCGCACGATGTTCTGGGTAGTCTGGTATCCGTTGGTGTTCTGGCTTATCAGCCTGCTGACTACGTTGGTCAGCTTCCCCAAAGTGCTGTTCGGCCAACATCAGAAACGTGCGCGTTGGGTCAGTCCTGATCGGGGCATCAAACCGATCGGCGACGACGAAGAGGAGGTCATCAAATGAAAATCATCCGGACTCGCCAGCGGCCTTTTCTGGTAGTGATCGATGTCATCCTCACCGTGGTGGCCTGGGTTGGCCTGCTGTTTCTGCTGATCCGTGGCTTGTGGCCGCTGGTCGAAACTCACGCGGGCGGCCCGCTGATCGATAAATCGGCGTTCGACGCGCTGGGCACCCTGCAGATTTATCTGTGGATTGCCTTGGTCAACGCGGTGATTCTGATTTCCTGGGCGCGTTATCAACAGCGCAAAAGCCGCAGTTTCGCCCAGCGCCGGTTGCCTTCGCCGGTGATTGACGATGAAGGGCTGAGCAAGAGCTTCAAGCTTTGCGATGACCGCTTTCAGAAACTGCGCACGCCCGGGGTGATGACCATTCACAACGATCAGGAAGGTGATATCAGCCATGTGGTGACGCATTTCTGGCCGGTGCAAAAGGAAGAATTGCCACCGCCGCTGGCACCGCTGGAGCACCCACGGGTGATCTTTCTGCATGCCGAGGATGACGATAATCGCGAACCTCTTCCCCGTTAATTGATCGTTCCCACGCTCCGCGTGGGAATGCCTCTAGGGACGCTCTGCGTCCAGTGACGCGGAGCGTCACGGGCTGCATTCCCACGCAGAGCGTGGGAACGATCAAGCGTAATCGCGGACCAGTGTCCAAGCCTCTTCCATTGCCAGCGGTTGCTTCATTCGCTCGGCCAGCAGCGCCATCGCCCGTTCCTTCTCGCAAGCGACTGCAGCGACCAGAATGCCGTTTCTACCGAACAGACCAATAAATGGCGGATGTTCAGGCTCGCCGAGAAACTCCACCTCATCCCAGTGCTCAGCGTGGCCGAGATAGTCGTAATTCTTGCCGAAATGCCAAGTCCAGAAGAACGGCACGTCGAGGTAATGCTCCTCGCCACCCAACATGTTGGCCGCGGCGATGCGTGCGTGTTGCTGAGCCAGGCGCCAGTGCTCGATGCGTTGCGGCTGGCCGTGGAGCGGGAACGTGGCGATGTCGCCGATGGCCCACAGATTTTCGCTCACACGCAGGCCATCATCGACGCGCAATGACTGATCTTTTTCCCTCGGCAATGACGCAAAGGCTTCGGTCGCCGGGTGCACACCGATCCCCGCCAGAACCAGATCCGCAGAAAGCCGCAGGCCATTGTCCAGTAGCACGGCCTCTACCTTGTCGTCGCCGATGATCTCGGTGGCTTCGTGTTCGGTGATGAATTTCACCCCGTTCTGTTCGTGCAGAGCGCGGATGGCCTTGCCCACGGCTTCACCGAATTGCGCAGCGAAGGGAATCGCGTGGCGAGCCAGCACCGTAACGTCGAGGCCATACTGGCGCAGGGCCGAGGCGCACTCGAGGGCGATGAAACTGTCGCCGATGATCACCGCGCGGTGCTCGGGTTTGGCGGCATTCATTATTTGCTCTGCCTGGGATTTTGAGCGCAGGACGAAGACCTGCGGCAGGTCGGCGCCGGGCAATTCCAACGGATTGGGTTCACCGCCGGTGGCGAGCACGGCCGCGTCATAGCGCAGGGACTGACCGTCGCTCAGATGCAACGTCTTGTTTGCAGCATCCAGCGAGGTGATTTGGTTTTCCAGCCGCTCGATGCGCTGCTCTTTATAGAAGGTTTCATCTCGCAGCGGCGGCGCTTCCTCGGGTGGCATTTCCCCGGCGAGGACAAATTTGCTCAGCACCGTGCGGTCGTAACCGGCATCGGCCTCGCGATCAATCATCACGATCCGGCCACCGAAACCCTTTTCCCGCAGCGCCGCTGCACACGCGGTGCCTGCCGCCCCGGCACCGACGATTACAAAAGTCCGCGAATCATCCGTTGGAGGTGCATGCGGATCCGGCAACGGCTGATCATCGACCCAAACCTCATCGCCACGCAGTTCCAGCGGATAACGCTTGAGGCTGTCGAGCGCCGGCGGTTCGCACAACGCGCCATCCTCGGCCCGAAACGCAGCCTTGTGCCACGGGCAGATCAGCCGTCCGTGACACACCGCGCCCTCAGCCAACGGCGCGCCGGCATGTGGGCATTCGCCCTGAAAGGCGCGTAGCTGCTCACCGATGCGCAACAGCACAATCTTGCAGTCGCCGATTTCAACTTGCAGGCCACGGTCTTCAGGGACATCGGCGATACGGGCGACACGGTGCAGGGACATGATCGGCTTCCTCGCGGGCATTTCTCTTGTGAGTTTGCGCCGCAGGGCGAGGTTCAGCCATTTGCCACTGCCACGGCACGAACGGTACGGCTATAGTTTGCAGGCCGACGACGGCCCCACTGCACAAGGTGCTCCCGGAATGACCCGATTGACCTCTCTCAACCCCTGGCTTGCGGCCCTCGCCGTCACCCTTTGCGTGCAGTTTCCAGCGCAGGCCCAGGAGCGTTTCACCCTGAGCATCCCGGGTGTTTCCGATAACCGCCTGTTCACCTCGGCAGCGGCCAGCGATGCGCCCGGTTGCGGTGGCAAGAACCAGTCGCCGGCCCTGAGCTGGAACGCAGGTCCTGCTGGTACCCAGAGTTATGCGATCGTCATGCACGACCCGGACGGCCAGAAAGGCCTGGGCGTCGATCACTGGATTCACTACGGCATCAAATCCACTACACGGCAGATTGCAGCGGGCGTCGGCGCTAAATCCGCATTCGAAGGTGTCGGCGGCACCAACAGCAAGGGCAACACCCACTACATGGGGCCGTGTCCGCCAGTGGGCGACAGTGCGCACCACTACATCATCCAGATCTACGCGCTGGATCTGGCGCCGGATGCCTTGCCGGCCGGTTTGACCCGCGCCGAGCTGATGGAAAAAATCAAAGGTCACGTGCTGCGTAACAGCAGTGCGGTGCGGCGTTATCACCGCTGAAAATATTTTTAGCGGCGTTTAACCCGAACTGAAAGGGCTGCCCGTCTCAGTGGATGAATGATCAATTTCATCCCGAGGTCAGCCCCCATGTCACTTCCTCTCTTGCGTCCTGTTGCGGTTGCTGTGCTACTGGCGCTCGCCGGTTGCGGTGCTTCGTCCACACCCGATTCCGTCGCTGTGCCAGCGCCGGCGCAGCCTGAGGTGCTGGTTCAGCAGGAGGCGGTCATGGCTGACACCTCAATGGCCAAGCGCGCGCTGTACAGGATGCCCAATGCGGGCAGTGCGCCGATGCCGTTGAGTGAAAGTTATCCACAGGGCTATCGCGATACGCAGCGCGAGCAGTATCAGGCGCTGGCCGACAACCCGATCCATAGCGTCGTCGAAACCCCGGTTTCAACGTTCAGTGCTGACGTCGATACGGGCGCTTATGCCAATGTCCGTCGCCTGCTCAATCAAGGCCGATTGCCGCCGGAAGGCGCGGTGCGGCTGGAGGAAATGGTCAATTACTTCCCCTACGAGTACGCGCTGCCCAGCGACGGCTCGCCGTTTGGCGTGACCACAGAATTGGCTGCGTCACCGTGGAACCCGCACACTCGCTTGTTGCGCATCGGCATCAAGGCGTCCGACCGTGCCGTGACGGAACTGGCCCCGGCCAATCTGGTGTTTCTGGTCGACGTGTCCGGCTCGATGGATCGCCGCGAAGGCCTGCCGATGGTCAAAAGCACGCTGAAATTACTGGTCGATCAATTGCGCGATCAGGATCGCGTTTCGTTGGTGGTGTATGCCGGCGAATCGAGAGTGGTGCTGGAGCCGACTTCTGGACGTGAAAAAGCGAAAATTCGTACAGCCATTGAGCAATTGACTGCGGGCGGTTCGACCGCTGGTGCCTCCGGTATCGAACTGGCCTACCAAATGGCGCAGCAGGCCTTCATTCCCAAAGGCATCAACCGCATCCTCCTGGCCACCGATGGCGATTTCAATGTCGGCGTCAGCGACTTCGATAGCCTCAAACAAATGGCTGTGGATAAACGCAAAAGCGGGATTTCGCTGACGACCCTGGGTTTTGGTGTGGATAACTACAATGAACACTTGATGGAGCAACTGGCCGACGCCGGCGACGGTAACTACGCCTATATCGATAATCTGCGCGAGGCGCGCAAAGTGTTGGTGGATCAGTTGAGTTCAACCCTCGCCGTGGTGGCAAAAAACGTCAAACTGCAGGTGGAATTCAATCCGGCGCAGGTCAGCGAATATCGCCTGCTCGGCTACGAAAACCGTGCGTTGAAGCGTGAGGATTTCAGCAATGACAAAGTCGATGCCGGCGAAATCGGCGCAGGACACACGGTGACCGCGCTATACGAAATTGTTCCGGCGGGTGAAAAGGGCTGGCTGGAGCCGCTGCGTTACGGCAAGTCGGAACCGGTTGTTTCCGGGAAAAGCGGAGAATTGGCGATGCTGCGTGTGCGTTATCAACAGCCTGAAGGTGGGAAAAGTCTGCTGATCGAGCGGCCGATCGCCAACCAAGTCGCAACCGCCAGCGAAGATCTGCGTTTTGCCGCCGCCGTGGCCGCATTCTCCCAGCAACTCAAGGACGGTCGCTACACCGGCGACTTCAGCTTGAAGGACACCGAGGCATTGGCCCGTGGCGCTCGCGGCGATGATCGCTTCGGTCTGCGCAACGAGTTCGTGCAACTGGTCGAACTGGCGCAGAGCTTGCGCAGTTCAACCGCATCGAACGCGTTGGCCACTGAACAACGGATCGAATAAGTGAGTCGTCTGAAAGGCTTCATCAGTCAGCTGTTTGCCTCGGCAGACAGCACTGCCAGCAGCGACGAATCGCTGCTGGCGCGTTATCGCGAGGGCGACGGCGCGGCATTCGAGATCTTGTACGCGCGCCATCGCCAAGGCCTGTACCGGTTTCTGCTCGGATTGAGCGGCAAACCGGAACTGGCCGACGAGGTGTTTCAGGAAACCTGGTTGAGCCTGATCCGCAGCAGCAGTCAGCCACAAGGGCTGGCGACATTTCGGACGTGGTTGTTCCAGATTGCCCGTAATCGCCTGATCGACCACTGGCGCAAACACGGCGCCCGGCAACCGTTGCACGACAGCTACGACGAGCAACATCACGCGGTCAGCGATGAAACCAACGATCCCGAACAACTGCTCAGCCTCAGCCGTGACAGCCAGCGCCTGGAAAATGCCTTGCAAACCCTGCCCGCCGACCAGCGTGAAGTGTTCCTGCTGCGCGCCCACGGCGACCTCGACCTGGCACAAATCGCCAGCCTCACCGAAACACCGCTGGAAACCGTCAAAAGCCGCTTGCGCTACGCCCAGCAAAAACTGCGTCGGCTGCTGGCCGAGGAGGTACTGACATGACTGACGCCCGCCAGACACCCGAAGATCCGCTAATCAAGCATGTGCGTGAACAGCACAATGCCGAACCGCCAGCGCACCTTGATGCGTTCATCCTCAACGCCGCGCATCGTCAAACCCCTGCGCCGAAACCAACCTTGTGGCAACGCTGGCTGGAGATCTGCCGCAAACCACGCTGGCAAGTCGCGTTTGCCAGCCTCGTCGGCGTGGCATTGATGTTGTCGCTGGTACAGCGCGCCCCTGAACCGCTGCGCCAGTACGACTACGCCCCAGCCCCCGAACTTGCCGTACCCATGACCGAAACGGACTCAGCGCAACTGCACCGACTGTCCGCCCCGGCCGGCGCCATGCCGGCACCTGTGCCGATGATGGAAATGGCCGCGCCGATGCAAGATCAAGCGATCAGCGTCGATGAAACCAAACTCAGCAAACGCGCCGCTGCCCCGGCCAACGGCCTCGACGAACAACTGCGCGAAGTCCTGCGTCTGCGTGAATCCGGCCAATTGCAAGCCGCCGACAGCCTGTTCAACAACCTGCACAAACGCTACCCGAACGCCGATCTCGACGCCCGACTCGAACAGTTGCAGAAAAAATGACCGCCTGATCCCCCAGCCATTTGGCATTACCCCGCAAAAACGCGCACTATCGGGCTATTGCCAATGCGCTGGAGGACAACGTGGCAGCAAAAATTGACCGCATCGCCCAACTGCTCAACTGCCCGGAGAAGGGCGAAGAGATGCGGCGCGCGATTACTGAAGCACGTAAGGAATTTCTGCTGAATCAGCCGGAAGAGGATGTCGTTGATGAAGACGAGGTTTTCGAAGAGGAGGTTGAGGAGGAAGAAGACGACGATGAGGATTACGATGAGTTTGACTGGACGACGGAGTGACGTCGTCCCAGTCTCTTTGCATCGTCCACAAAAAAGCCCCGGACCATCACAGTCCGGGGCTTTCTCGTTTAAATCAATGGTGCACCAGGCGGGATTCGAACCCACGACCCCTGCCTTCGGAGGGCAGTACTCTATCCAGCTGAGCTACTGGTGCAGCGGGCGACATCATACCTAGGTCGGCTCGGGGCGTCCATGCTGGGTTTGAGCAGGTATTGTCAGTGCGCGTGTCGGCGCAAATCGCGGTATTCCATAAAGCGGTAACGTCCTGCAAAACCCTCGCTTGGCGCTTTCTCGGGACTGTTCTATGGTTTTGTTGCGGCTGAGGCTTTTGGCTCGTTGATCTGAAAAATTCCACAAACACGCCGTTTTTGTTCTTTTTTTCGAACGACCTATTGTCCTTTAACCCCTTTGATCCTACGATCCGTTTGAGATTTCAAACGCTCGTTGACCGGGCGTTGAAGCGCCGGTGTTTCGAATCGTGCACTGTCGATGCGCCACACCCGGTCACTGATTTCCCTGACGGCAGCCTCGCGAGGCGCCTTTCTACAATCATAATTTGCTCCGCGCAGGCCGCGGTGCTGTTAAGGAAAGCCGACATGCAGCTTAAAGACACCCTGTTGTTCCGCCAGCAAGCCTTCATTGATGGCGCTTGGGTCGATGCGGACAACGGTCAGACGATCAAGGTCAACAACCCGGCCACCGGCGAAATCCTCGGTACCGTACCGAAAATGGGCGCCGCCGAAACCCGCCGTGCCATCGAAGCCGCTGACAAAGCGCTGCCAGCCTGGCGTGCACTGACCGCCAAAGAGCGTGCCGGCAAGCTGCGTCGCTGGTTCGAACTGATGATCGAGAACCAGGACGACCTCGCGCGCCTGATGACTCTCGAGCAAGGCAAGCCGCTGGCCGAAGCCAAGGGCGAAATCGTTTACGCCGCTTCGTTTATCGAGTGGTTCGCCGAAGAAGCCAAGCGCATCTACGGTGACGTGATTCCGGGCCATCAGCCAGACAAGCGCCTGATCGTGATCAAGCAGCCAATCGGTGTGACCGCTGCGATCACCCCGTGGAACTTCCCGGCGGCGATGATCACCCGCAAGGCCGGTCCAGCGCTGGCTGCCGGTTGCACCATGGTGCTCAAGCCTGCTTCGCAAACTCCATTCTCCGCATTCGCACTGGCCGAACTGGCTCAGCGCGCGGGCATTCCTGCGGGCGTGTTCAGCGTGGTGTCCGGCAGCGCCGGCGACATCGGCAGCGAGCTGACCAGCAACCCGATCGTGCGCAAACTGTCCTTCACCGGTTCGACCGAAATCGGTCGTCAACTGATGTCGGAATGTGCCAAGGACATCAAGAAAGTCTCGCTGGAACTGGGCGGCAACGCGCCGTTCATAGTGTTCGACGACGCGGATCTGGATAAGGCCGTCGAAGGCGCGATCATTTCCAAGTACCGCAACAACGGCCAGACCTGCGTCTGCGCCAACCGTCTGTACATTCAGGATTCGGTCTACGATGCGTTCGCCGAGAAGCTGAAAGTGGCCGTGGCCAAACTGAAGATCGGTAACGGTCTGGAAGACGGCACCACCACTGGCCCGCTGATCGACGAAAAAGCCGTGGCCAAGGTGCAAGAGCACATCGCTGACGCCGTAGCCAAAGGCGCCACCGTGCTGGCTGGCGGCAAGGCGATGGAAGGCAACTTCTTCGAGCCGACCATCCTCACCAACGTGCCGAAAAATGCCGCCGTGGCCAAGGAAGAAACCTTCGGTCCACTGGCGCCGCTGTTCCGCTTCAAAGACGAGGCCGAAGTGATCGCGATGTCCAACGACACCGAGTTCGGTCTGGCTTCGTACTTCTACGCTCGTGACCTCGGTCGTGTGTTCCGTGTCGCTGAAGCGCTGGAATACGGCATGGTCGGCGTCAACACCGGGCTGATCTCCAACGAAGTCGCGCCATTCGGCGGCATCAAGGCTTCGGGCCTGGGCCGTGAAGGCTCCAAGTACGGCATCGAAGATTACCTGGAAATCAAATACCTCTGCCTGGGCATCTAAGCTCGGACAAGGATCGCTGCAAACGCAAAGGGCACGAGAGCGCTGTCCCTTTGCGTGGTTTCAAACCGGAATTTTCTCTGCGGCCGGGAACGCCGTGGCAGTCGATCATCGCATGCTGCCACCGTCGCTTCCTCCCGCTTAATCCTTGAACCACGCCGCCCGATGAGCGGCGAATGAGGACTGTAATGAGCAAGACTAACGCTGAACTGATGGCCCGTCGTACCGCAGCTGTTCCACGTGGTGTTGGCCAGATTCACCCGATCTTCGCTGAATCGGCAAAAAACGCTACCGTGACTGACGTTGAAGGTCGTGAGTTCATCGACTTCGCCGGCGGCATCGCTGTACTGAACACCGGCCACGTGCACCCGAAAATCATCGCGGCCGTGACCGAACAACTGAACAAGCTGACCCACACCTGCTTCCAGGTGCTGGCTTACGAGCCTTACGTTGAGCTGTGCGAAAAAATCAACGCCAAGGTGCCAGGTGATTTCGCCAAGAAAACCCTGCTGGTTACCACCGGTTCCGAAGCCGTGGAAAACGCCGTGAAAATCGCCCGTGCCGCCACTGGCCGTGCCGGCGTGATCGCCTTCACCGGCGCTTACCACGGTCGCACCATGATGACCCTGGGCCTGACCGGTAAAGTCGTGCCGTACTCGGCCGGCATGGGCCTGATGCCAGGCGGTATCTTCCGCGCGCTGTACCCGAACGAACTGCACGGCGTGAGCATCGACGACTCGATCGCTTCCATCGAACGCATCTTCAAGAACGACGCCGAGCCGAAAGACATCGCCGCGATCATCATCGAGCCGGTTCAGGGTGAAGGTGGTTTCTACGTTGCGCCGAAAGAATTCATGAAGCGTCTGCGAGCGCTGTGTGACCAGCACGGCATCCTGCTGATCGCTGACGAAGTACAGACCGGCGCTGGCCGTACCGGTACGTTCTTCGCCATGGAACAGATGGGCGTTGCTGCCGACCTGACCACCTTCGCCAAATCCATCGCTGGCGGCTTCCCGCTCGCCGGTGTGTGCGGCAAGGCTGAATACATGGACGCCATCGCCCCAGGCGGCCTGGGTGGCACCTACGCTGGGAGCCCGATCGCTTGCGCCGCTGCTCTGGCGGTGATGGAAGTGTTCGAAGAAGAGCAACTGCTGGATCGCTGCAAAGCTGTCGGCGAGCGTCTGGTCACTGGCCTGAAAGCTATCCAGGCCAAGTACCCGGTGATCGGTGAAGTCCGCGCCCTGGGCGCGATGATCGCGGTCGAGCTGTTCGAAAACGGCGACAGCCACAAGCCGAACGCTGCTGCTGTAGCGTCGGTGGTGGCCAAGGCGCGCGACAAGGGTCTGATCCTGCTGTCCTGCGGCACTTACGGCAACGTTCTGCGCGTCCTGGTACCGCTGACCTCGCCGGACGAGCAACTGGACAAAGGTCTGGCGATCATCGAAGAGTGCTTCTCCGAGCTCTGATCACCCCGTGTGACCTGATCGACAAAAAACCCGCTTCGGCGGGTTTTTTTACGCCCCTTGAAACGCATCGAGCGCTTTAGCGCTGTATCGAATGGCCAGCATTGGCTAAGGTTCAGGCATTGCAAGGGAGAGCGCGCATGAGTGCCGTTGATTTACCCGCCGTACCCCGAGTGCTGATTGCCGAGGCTGATCCGTGGTCTCGCGATCTGCTCAAACAAGTGTTGCTGAACGTGCGTTGCGATGCGCGACTGGATCTGTGTGCCGATGGCCAGCAAGCCCTGTCGATGCTCAGCGAAATTCCTTATGACCTGGCCATCGTCGATTGGGAGCTACCCGGCGTCGATGGCTTGAGCGTGTTGCGCAGCGTGCGTCAGCGCAAACGCAACCCACCGCTGCCGTTCATTCTGATGAGCAGCCGTAACGACAGTGCCAGCGTGCGCGAAGCGATTCCGCTGGCGCCAACGGCGTATCTGACCAAGCCGCTGAATATGGAAAATCTGACCGAGCGTTTGCAGGGTTTACTGCTCAATGCCGGTGAAGAGGTGTTCTGTGAGGTGCCGACGTTGGCGCCGGGCATGACCTTGTCAGTGTTTCTTGAGCGTCGACGTGAGCAGGCCGACGGCGCGCCGTTGATGACCGATGTTCAGGTGGCGGTGAAGCGCAGCCTCAATCCCAATGGCCTCGATCTGAAGCTGCTGGAAGATGAGATCAAAACCGATCCACAGATCACGGCGGTGTTGATCGCTGCGGCCAACAGCGCGGCGCAGCACCACGGCGCGCCGGTGCAAACATTGGCGCAAGCCCTGCATCGCCTGGGCACCGGACAGAGCATGAACCTGATTCTGGGGCTGGCACTCAAGCGCAGCGCCAGGCTCAGTGATCCGTGTCTGGCGGATTATGCCGAGCGTTATTGGGGACTGTCGCTGCACACTGCGGAATATGCGCGCACCCTCGCGCGGCTGCTCGATCTCGATCAGGAGCGCTGTTACTGCGCGGGCATGCTCCATCGCCTGGGGGATCTGGCGTTATTGCGCTGCTTGCAGGAATGGCAGCAGGCCGGTGGTGAACTGGATGAACTGGAGGAAGTCGGCGAGGCGCTGGCCGAGTTCGGTGCTGCTTATGGTTCGGCCCTGCGTACTCGCTGGCGATTGCCGCTGGAATTGCGTGAGCTGATTGCGTCGGTCTACCAGCTCGGCGGTGGCGTGTATTCCCGTGAGGCGCTGGTGATGAACATGGCGGCGCAGATGGCGCATCTGACTGAGCATGAAGGCGTTGAGGAACTGGCGAAGAGTCGCACGGCGCGGTTGTTGAAGATCGGCTTGCCGGAATTGATGCGGATGCGCAAATAACCTGACTTACACAATTCCAATGTAGGAGTGAGCCTGCTCGCGATAGCGGTGTGTCAGTCAATTCTGTGTGTCCGACACACCGCTATCGCGAGCAGGCTCACTCCTACAATGGATCTCTGTGTAGCTGAGATACGGGTCAGGCAGAAATAATCCGGTTCTTGCCCTGTCGCTTGGCCTCATACATGGCCGCATCCGCGCGGGCGAAAAGGCTGTCGAGGCTTTCGTCTTCCCCGGTAAGGCTGGTCAGCCCTTGGCTGACAGTGATGCCGAACGTCTGGCCGTCATGGCTGAAACTCAACCGCTGAATCTCCTGCTGCAGTCGCTCGGCCACTTGCATGGCCATGTCCGGTGCGCACCCTGGAAACACCGCCGCAAACTCTTCCCCGCCAATCCGCCCGAACAGATCACCGCGCCGCAACGAGCCACGCCCGCACTCAGCGATCCGCTGCAACACGTTGTCGCCTTCGGGATGGCCGTAACTGTCGTTGATCATTTTGAAGTCATCGATATCCAGCAGCAGAAAGGCCATCTGCGAACCATGCACACGTGCCTCTTCGAACTCGCGGTTGGCGCACTCGAAGAAGTGCCGACGATTGCTGCTTTGCGTCAATACGTCGGTGGTCGCCAAGCGATGCAGCTCGGTTTCCATCTGCTTCTTGTCAGTGATGTCTTCGGCAATGCCGACGATGATGACCGGTTGACCGGGTTCGTCCTGACGGTTGATGAAACACTTGTCGCTGAGCCAGCGCACCTGACCGTCGGCGGCGATGATGCGGTATTCGCGATCTTCCACCGCACCTTTGTGCAGCACTTCGGCAAGGCTGCGTTCGGCGTATTCCAGGTCGTCGGGGTAGATGCTGTCGCGCCACTGGTTGTAGTCGGCGAGCAGGAGGCCGGCGGAGCGACCGAAAATCCGTTCGTAGGCGGGGCTGACGTACAGCACCTGACGGGTTTCCCAGTTGAAAGCCCAAAGCACGGCGTTGACGCTGACCAGCAATGAGCTGAACAGCTGCTCGCGTTCGCTTAGCCGAGCGACTTCGCCTTGGGCGTGCATCAACGCCATGAGGGTTTGCGCGGCCTCGGGCCACTGCGGGAAGGATGAGTCTTTTTGATTGTTGTTGACCATCGGCACAGATCTCAAAGGACGTGCCGCAATTCGACAACGGCCACAGTACAGCCCGCCGGGATGGCGAAGTGTCTTTGAGATAGGCGATTTTTAGCGAAGTTCCGAAGGGTGCACCCGGGAGCCGGGTGCACCGATCAACGGTCTCAGGCGGCTGCAGGGCGCAGCGAGTAGGTTTTCAACTGGTCGGCGAATTCACGCAGGGACTGGATACCGCTGGCCTCGGCCTCGTGAATCCACTCTTTGATGGCGGCGAGCATGTCGTGGCCATTTGCGCTGGTCTTGACCCAGATCTGCTGCAGGGCCAGGCGTTTTTCGTAAATTACCTTCAACGCCTGACTGTGCTCGAGCATGGTCTGGATGCGCAAGTGATGACGGTCTTCCAGCAGGCTGGTTTCCCGCGACAGCAGACGTTTGGCGCGGTGGAACTGATGACGTACCGAATGATCGACCTTGGCCAGCTCTTGCTTGACCAGCGGGCCGATGACCAATTTGCGGTACTGGGCCATGATCTGGAAACGGTTGTTGAGGATGGCCATGGCAGTGTCCATGTCCAGATTGCCCTTGCCTTCGACGCGGTGGGCAATTGGCGCTACACGCTGAACCTTGGCCAGACGCAGGAAGCTGAAGACTTTTATCCACGCCCAACCGAGGTCGAACTCCCACTTCTTCACCGACAGCTTGGCCGAGTTAGGGTAGGTGTGATGGTTGTTATGCAGTTCTTCGCCGCCGATCAGGATGCCCCACGGCACCAGATTGGTTGCCGCGTCGCGGCATTCGAAGTTGCGGTAACCGACAGCATGGCCCAGACCGTTGATGACGCCAGCAGCCCAAACCGGGATCCACATCATCTGGATCGCCCAGATGGTGATGCCGATGGTGCCGAACAGCAGCAGGTCGATAACGCCCATGATTGCCACGCCCAGCAGCGGGTAGCGGCTGTAGACGTTGCGTTCGATCCAGTCTTCGGGGCAATTCTTGCCGTAGATGCGCAGGGTTTCCGGGTTCTGCGCTTCGGCGCGGTACAGCTCCGCGCCGGTGCGCAGTACCGTCGACAAACCCTTGATGACCGGGCTGTGCGGGTCATCTTCGGTTTCGCATTTGGCGTGGTGTTTACGGTGGATGGCGGTCCACTCGCGGGTGTTCTGCGCCGTGGTCAGCCACAGCCAGAAACGGAAAAAGTGCTTCAGGCCGGCATTCAACTCCAGCGAGCGATGGGCTGAGTAGCGGTGCAGATAGACCGTGACGCCGACAATTGTCACGTGGGTCATCAGCAGGGTGACCGCGACCAGAGACCAGGCCGACAAGCCAAGAAAACCTTCGTACCACATAGGCTATAGGGCCCTCGATAAAGATAAAAACAGCCGTTGCATTATCACCAAGCACACAGATAAAACCAGTCGCCCTTTCAGATAAGAGTCGCTGAATGTTTCTTGACCTATAATTCCAACCTTTTTGTAGGGACATGGACAGCCGAATGCCTGCCACTTACCGCGATGCATTGCGTGCAGCGCTGCTCTATCTCGTGCTTGCCGCTGTCTGGCTGCAAGGTACTGATCATTTATTAAACAATTTCTTCGATAACTCCGTCGATCTTGCCCGATGGCAACTGATCAACGGTTACGTCTTTGCGGCGCTTAGCGCCGGGCTGATTTTCCTGGCGCGGGCGCGCTTGTGTGAGTTTCTCGGGATTGGCGCGCGTTTGCGCGAGCGCCACGCCGATCGAGAACGCTTGCGTCAGGCCGCGGCGGTATTCGATTGCACCCGCGAAGGCGTGTTGGTGACCAACCATCATGGGCTGATCGTGCACGTCAATCGCGCCTTCATGGAGATCACCGGTTATCAGCGTGAAGAAGTCATTGGGCAGCCGCCGAGCCTGTTCAAATCCGGCCACCATCCGCCAGGGTTCTATCAGGCGATGTTTGCCACGCTTGAGTCGCAAGGCGAATGGAGCGGTGAAATCTGGAACCGGCGAAAAAGCGGCGAGATTTATCCACAGTGGCAGACCATCCGGGTCATTCACGATGATCAGGGCCGGCTTAGCCATTACGTCGCGGTGTTTTCCGACATCAGCGCGATCAAGGATTCCGAGCATGAGCTCAAACACCTCGCACACCACGATCCGCTGACCGATCTGCCCAATCGTCTGCTGTTCAGCGATCGCGCCGAGCAGGCGCTGGCCTCGGCGCAAAACCATAAGCGCGGCTGTGCACTGCTGATGCTGGATCTCGATCATTTCAAAATGATCAACGATAGCCTCGGCCATAACATCGGCGATCGCTTGCTCAAGGCTGTGGCGGCGCGTTTGCAGGCGCTGTTCGGCCCCGGGATTACCCTGGCACGGCTCGGCGGCGATGAGTTCGCGGTGTTGTCAGAAAGTTGTCCACAGCCGGTGCAAGCGGCGGCGCTGGCGCAACGCATTCTCGATGCGCTGAAGGAGCCGTTCAGCATTGATGGCAATCAGTTGTTCATCAACGCCAGCCTCGGCATCAGCCTGTTCCCCAGCGATGCGCTAAGCGCCGAGCAACTGTTGCGCAATGCCGATGCGGCGCTGTTCAAGGCCAAGAGCAGCGGCCGCAACGGTTATGCCTTGTATACCGAAGAACTTACCGCCCACGCCCAGCAACGTGTGGAGATCGCATTCGAGCTGCGCCGCGCGCTGGAGCAGCAGGAACTGCGGGTTTACTACCAACCCGTGCATGACTTGAAAACCAGTCGCCTGATTGGCGTCGAAGCATTGGTGCGTTGGCAGCATCCGCAACGCGGTCTGGTCTCGCCGGCGGAATTCATCCCTATTGCCGAGCGCACTGGGCTGATCGCCGAAATCGACGCGTGGGTGATGCAGCAGGCGTGTCGGCAGATGTGTGATTGGCAACAAGCCGGGATGGTGCTGTCGTTCGTCGCGGTGAATGTGTCGTCGCGGCTGTTTGCCCGGCGTGAGTTGTACCAGCAGGTGGCGCAGGTGCTGCACGACACCGGGCTGGATCCGGCGTATCTGGAGCTGGAAGTGACTGAAAGCGCGGTGATGGATGATCCGGAAGTGGCGCTGGAGCAGATGCACCGTTTGCGCGAGTTGGGGATTCGTCTGGCCATCGATGATTTTGGTACCGGCTATTCGTCGCTTTTACGGCTCAAGCGCTTGCCGGTGCAGAAGCTGAAGATCGATCAGGGCTTTGTCGCCGGGTTGCCGTGGGATGAGGATGACGCAGCGATTGTCCGGGTGATCATCGCGCTGGCCCGGAGCATGGGCATGCAGGTGCATGCCGAGGGTATCGAGCAGGTTGAGCAGGCGGCGTTTTTGCTGGAGCAGGAATGTGATCTGGGGCAGGGGTATTGGTTTGGGCGGCCGGTTCCGGAGCAGGAGATTGATTGGGCGAGAACTCCGGTGATTGGTTAAAAGATCAAAAGATCGCAGCCTGCGGCAGCTCCTACACCGATCCCTGTAGGAGCTGCCGAAGGCTGCGATCTTTTGCTTCAACAGGCTGCAAGCCCTTGCCCCGCCACATAATGTTTTCTAGTTATATAAACATTCTTAAATAGTCTTTTTAAGAATATCCGTGCCTCTCTTATATTGCTCCCACGCCGAACGCAGTGCCGCCCACTGCCAGGCAAATCCCATTCAAAGGAGCAGCACCATGAGCGCATCCCTTCGCAGCGTTGACGGTCAGGACGAAAGCACCATCTTGCGTGAAATCCAGAGCGCCCTGCGCGATCTGCGTTTCGGCGCGGTGGAAATCACCGTGCACAACGCGCAGGTCGTACAGATCGAACGCAAAGAAAAATTCCGTTTGCAGCAACCGGGTAAACAACCGGGCTAAAAGATCGCAGCCTGCGGCAGCTCCTACGGGGGATTTATGCAGGAGCTGCCGAAGGCTGCGATCTTTGAACCGGTAACACGATTTCCGAAATACATAAGAAAAAGCCACCACCAAGAATTCCAGGAGCTTTCACCATGTCGTCGATTCGCCGTTACGCTTTGGCCGCGCTGGCCAGTGCTGTGTTTGCCGGTTCCGCGGTTGCCAAGGATTACGAACTGCTCAATGTGTCGTATGACCCGACGCGCGAGCTGTATCAGGACTACAACGCTGAATTCATCAAGTTCTGGCAGAAAGACCACGCTGGCGACACGGTGAAAATTCAGCAATCTCACGGCGGTTCGGGCAAACAGGGCCGTGCGGTGATCGACGGTCTGCGCGCTGACGTCGTGACCCTGGCCCTGGCCGGCGACATTGATGAAATCGCCAAACTCGGCAAGACCCTGCCTGCCGACTGGCAGAAGCGTCTGCCGGAAGCGAGCACGCCGTACACCTCGACCATCGTCTTCCTGGTGCGCAAGGGCAACCCGAAAGGCATCAAGGACTGGGGCGATCTGGTCAAGAACGACGTCTCGGTAATCACCCCTAATCCAAAAACCTCTGGCGGCGCACGCTGGAACTTCCTCGCCGCATGGGCCTACGGCCTGAAAGCCAACGGCGGTGACGAGGCCAAGGCCAAAGAATATGTGCAGACTCTGTTCAAGCACGTGCCGATCCTCGACACCGGTGCACGCGGTTCGACCATTACCTTCGTCAACAACGGTCAGGGCGACGTGTTGCTGGCCTGGGAAAACGAAGCGTTTCTGGCGCTGAAAGAAGATGGCGGCGCTGACAAGTTCGACATCGTCGTGCCTTCGCTGTCGATCCTCGCCGAGCCGCCAGTGGCGGTGGTCGACAAGAACGCCGAGAAGAAAGGCAACGAGCAGATCGCCGAAGCCTATCTGAAGCACCTGTACAGCCCGGCCGGTCAGGAAATCGCCGCAAAGAACTTCTACCGTCCGCGTGACAAGGATGTAGCTGCCAAGTACGCCCAGCAGTTCCCGAAACTGGACCTGGTGACCATCGACAAGGACTTCGGCGGCTGGAAAACCGCGCAACCGAAATTCTTCAACGACGGTGGCGTGTTCGACCAGATTTATCAGGCGCAGTAATCTGACTTCAGCCACACATCAAGCCTGAAGCCAGGCGCGGAAAATGTGGGAGCGAGCTTGCTCGCGAAAGCGGAGTGTCAGACGACGTAGAGTTGGCTGATACTCCCTCTTCGCGAGCAAGCTCGCTCCCACATTGGTGCGTTCAGCGGAATGCTTTTTAACCAAGGACTTTTATGTCGCGTCGTATCTCCCCCGTCATACCCGGCTTCGGGCTGACGCTGGGCTACACCTTGGTGTACCTCAGCCTGATTGTGCTTATCCCGCTGGCGGCGATGTTCGTCCACGCCGCCCAACTCACCTGGGATCAGTTCTGGACGATTATTTCCGCGCCGCGGGTGCTGGCGGCCCTGAAGCTGAGCTTCGGCACCGCGCTGTGTGCGGCGATCATCAACGGCATCATCGGTACGCTGCTGGCCTGGGTGCTGGTGCGCTATACGTTCCCGGGGCGCAAGGTGATCGACGCGATGATCGATCTGCCGTTCGCCCTGCCGACCGCCGTGGCCGGTATCGCGTTGACTGCGCTGTACGCGCCGGCCGGTCTGGTCGGCCAGTTCGCTGCCGACCTCGGTTTCAAAATCGCCTACACCCCGCTGGGTATCACCCTCGCGTTGACTTTCGTCACCCTGCCGTTCGTGGTGCGCACGGTGCAGCCGGTGCTGGCCGACATTCCCCGTGAAGTCGAAGAAGCCGCCGCGTGCCTCGGCGCGAAACCGTTGCAGGTGTTCCGCCACATCCTCGTTCCCGCATTGTTGCCAGCCTGGCTCACCGGTTTTGCCCTGGCGTTTGCGCGTGGTGTCGGCGAGTACGGTTCGGTGATTTTCATCGCCGGCAACATGCCGATGAAAACCGAGATCCTGCCGCTGCTGATCATGGTCAAACTCGACCAATACGATTACACCGGCGCTACCGCCATCGGCGTGCTGATGCTGGTGGTTTCCTTCGTCCTGTTGCTGCTGATCAACTTGCTGCAGCGGCGCATCGAAACCCCATAAGGAGGCGCGAACATGTCCCAATCGTCTATTGCGGCCGCCTCTTCGGCCAACGCTGCACGCCGTGGCAGTGCCACTTCGCGCAGAATCCTGATCGGCCTTGGCTGGCTGGTCTTTTTCCTGTTTCTGCTGCTGCCGTTGTTCATCGTCGTATCGCAGGGCTTGAAGAATGGTCTCGGTGCTTTCTTCACCGCGATCTTTGAACCGGATGCACTGTCGGCGCTGAAACTCACCGTGTTCGCCGTGCTGATTTCGGTGCCGTTGAACCTGGTGTTCGGCGTCAGCGCCGCGTGGTGCGTGAGCAAGTACTCGTTCCGTGGCAAGAGCATGCTGGTGACCCTGATTGACTTGCCGTTCTCGGTATCGCCGGTAATCGCCGGTCTGGTCTACGTGCTGATGTTCGGTGCGCAGGGCCTGTTCGGGCCGTGGCTGCAGGATCACGACATCCAGATCGTCTTCGCCTTGCCGGGCATCGTGCTGGCGACGATCTTCGTCACCGTGCCGTTCGTGGCTCGTGAACTGATCCCGCTGATGCAGGAACAAGGCACGCAGGAAGAAGAAGCCGCGCGTTTGCTCGGCGCCAATGGCTGGCAGATGTTCTGGCATGTCACTGTGCCGAACATCAAGTGGGGCCTGATCTATGGCGTCGTGCTGTGTACCGCGCGGGCCATGGGTGAATTCGGTGCGGTGTCGGTGGTTTCCGGGCACATTCGCGGGGTGACCAACACCTTGCCGCTGCACGTCGAGATCCTCTACAACGAATACAACCACGTGGCCGCGTTCGCCGTGGCGAGCCTGTTGCTGATCCTGGCGCTCTTCATCCTGCTGCTCAAGCAGTGGAGCGAAAACCGTATCAACCGCCTGCGCGCCAGCGCCGCGGAGGAATAATTCATGTCGATCGAAGTGCGTAACGTCAGCAAGAATTTCAATGCCTTCAAGGCGCTGGACAACATCAGCCTGGACATTCACAGCGGTGAGCTGGTCGCGCTGCTCGGCCCGTCGGGCTGCGGCAAGACCACGCTGCTGCGGATTATCGCCGGCCTGGAAACCCCGGATAACGGCAACATTGTCTTCCACGGCGAAGACGTCTCCGGCCACGATGTGCGTGATCGCAACGTCGGTTTCGTGTTTCAGCACTACGCCTTGTTCCGCCACATGACCGTATTCGACAACGTCGCCTTCGGCCTGCGCATGAAACCGAAGAACCAGCGCCCGAGCGAAAGCCAGATCGCCACCAAGGTCCACGAACTGCTGAACATGGTGCAGCTGGACTGGCTGTCGGATCGTTATCCGGAGCAGTTGTCCGGTGGTCAGCGTCAGCGTATCGCTTTGGCTCGTGCCTTGGCGGTGGAGCCGAAAGTGTTGCTGCTGGATGAGCCGTTCGGCGCCCTCGATGCCAAGGTGCGTAAGGAGCTGCGTCGCTGGCTCGCCCGCCTGCACGAAGATATCAACCTGACCTCGGTGTTCGTGACCCACGACCAGGAAGAGGCGATGGAAGTTGCTGACCGGATCGTAGTGATGAACAAAGGTGTGATCGAGCAGATCGGCTCACCGGGCGACGTCTACGAAAACCCGGCCAGCGATTTTGTTTATCACTTCCTCGGCGATTCGAACCGCTTGCTGTTGAGCGATGACAACCACGTGCTGTTCCGTCCGCATGAGGTGTCTTTGTCCAAGCATGAGCTGGAAGATCACCATGCGGCTGAGGTGCGTGATATTCGACCGTTGGGCGCGACCACACGAGTGACGTTGAAGGTTGAGGGGCAGACGGATTTGATCGAGGCCGAAGTGGTGAAAGATCACGACAGCCTGATCGGCCTGGCCAAGGGCGAAACGCTGTTCTTCAAACCCAAGGTCTGGCAAAAAGTCGCCAGCCTTTAACTGATCGTTCCCACGCTCTGCGTGGGAATGCATCCCGTGACGCTCCGCGTCACAGTGGACGCGGAGCGTCCATGGCGGCGTTCCCACGCAGAGCGTGGGAACGAGCAGGGTTGAAGTCTAGATAGCCGCACGATTCGGATTGACCCGCACCACCCCCGCCCGCGCCTCGATCTGCTCTTTCAATTCATGCCGCATCCCGAGCATGAATGCCAACTCCGCCACGACAAACAACGGCCCGACAATCAGCCCCGACACGTCATCGACAAACGCCGGTTTGCGCCCTTCATAGTGATGCCCGACAAACTGGATCACCCAGCCGATCACAAACATCGCTAACCCGCTGCTCAGCCAGACCATGGTGCTCTGCTGCGCCAATACATGCCCGGCCCAGACCGACAGGCCCATCAGTACCGTCATCAACACCCCGAGCTTCATTTCCAGGCGCAGATAAAACCACGCCGAGGCCAAAGCCACGACAACCGCTGGAGATATCCACAACCCGCCCAGCGACCATTCCGGACGTGACAACAACACCGCCACGGCCACCACAATCAGCGGAATGCCGATAAAGTGGCTGGCGATATTGCGCGGATCACGGTGGTAGGCGGCGTATTGACTGAGATGGTCGACGAGGCTTTTCATTGTTGTTCCTCCGGTAGGGTTGATCGCATCATCCCTCGGGATCAGGGTTCGCTCTGTCAGGCAGGCGACAATCCAGGAGTGTTTATGCAAATTCGTTCGCGATTGATGAGCGGCCAGTGGTTCAGTCATCTGCCGGTGTCCTTTCAGGATAGTCTGCTGGCGGCGGCCCGGGAGCGGCGGCTGACGGCAGGGCAGCGCTTGTTTCAGCGTGGTGATGCGCCGTGCGGCTTGTACGCGGTGCTCGATGGCGCCGTGCGCATCGGGGCGGTGAGTGAGCAGGGTAAGGAGGCGCTGTTGAGTCTGGTCGAGGCGCCGCACTGGTTCGGCGAAATCTGCCTGTTCGACGGCCAGCCGCGTACCCATGACGCCTATGCCGTCGGGCCGTGCACGTTGCTCAATATTCCGCAGGCGACGCTGCTGAAACTGCTCGATGAGCAGCCGGTGTACTGGCGACATCTGGCGCTGCTGATGAGCCACAAACTGCGCCTGGCCTTTATCAATCTGGAACAACTGAGCCTGCTGCCAGCGCCGGCACGTCTGGCTCATCGCTTGCTGATGATTGCCGAAGGCTACGGCGAACTCGACGCGCCACGTCGCGTGCTGCAATTGCCTCAGGAGCAGTTGGCGTCGATGCTGTCGCTGTCGCGGCAGACCACTAACCAGATTCTCAAGGATTTGCAGGGGCAGGGGATTATCGGGCTTGGGTATGGCGAGATCGAGATCTTTGATGCCGCGCGATTGCGCGCCCTGGCCATGATCTAGGATCCAACGCCGAACCATTGTAGGAGTGAGCCTGCTCGCGATAGCAATCTATCAGTTGATCAATCTGTGACTGACAGATTGCTATCGCGAGCAGGCTCACTCCTACAGGGGGATTTGTGTAGGGCTCAGGAACCGCGATAGGTCGAGAAACCGTAAGGGCTGAGCAGCAGCGGGATGTGATAGTGCTGATCGGTCTGCTTCACTTCAAAAATCACCGGAATCTCCGGGAAGAACGTGTCGTGCTTGACCTTCTTGAAGTACTCGCCAGTCTTGAACACCACCCGATATTCGCCCGCCTCAAAAGGCTGTTTGGCCGGGAACAGTTCGGCAATCCGCCCTTGTTCATTGGTCGTGCCCTGCGCCAACGGCTGCCAGTTCTGGCCGACGTGTTTCTCCAGCGTCACGTCGATGCCCGGCGACGGCAGGCCGTTTTCCAGATTGAGCACGTGCACGCTCAACGGATTACCGGCCGCCAGTGCCAGGCTCGAAAAAGCGCTCAGGCCGAGCGCGGCAAGGGTCATGCGCATAGTCGTCATGAGTGAAACTCCTTATTGGGAACGGGTGATGGCCAGACCGGTTTTCCCGGCAGCCTTGATCGCACAGTTTTCGTCTTGCTCGCCGCCGCCGGAACCGGCCACGCCCATCGCGCCGACCAGCTCATTAGCGGCGAACAACGGAATGCCGCCGCCGAGCAACAACAACTCGTCGAGGGTGTTGAGGTTGGCGGTTTCCGGATTGCTGCGAGCACGTTCGGCGAACAACCGGGTGGCGGTTTTGGTCGACAGCGCGGTATACGCCTTGCGTTGGCTGGCGGCGGTGTTGTGCGGGCCGACACCGTCGCCACGCAGGGTTACCAACAGATTGCCGCCACGGTCGAGCACTGACACCGTGCCGGTGCAGTTGGCCATTGCCGTGTCGGCGAGCAGCCGTGCAGTTTTCAGGTCGAGATCAGCGTGACGCGGCAGCTCAGGACTGGCGGCAGCGACGCCACTGAGGCCGATCATCAGGCTGGCTACAAGGTATTTGACGGTCATGGACAGGCTCCAAAAGCTGAGGTCGCCACCTTAATCGCCGGTCTTCGTCAGAAGCCCGTCAGTCTGATTACAAGTTTGTAATGGGCAACGCCGCCGAAGGCGCCTAGCCTGTGTGCCTGATCAATCGAGGTGTGCCATGCGTTTGCTGGTCGTAGAAGATGAAGCCAAAACCGCTAATTTCCTCGCCAAGGGCCTGGGCGAGTCGGGTTTTGCCGTGGACGTGGCGCTCAATGGTCTCGATGGTCGTTACTTTATCGAGCAGCAGGAATATGACCTGATCATCCTCGACGTGATGCTCCCCGGCCTCAATGGCTGGCAATTGCTGCAACTGATCCGCCAGCGCGGCGCCACGCCGGTATTGTTCCTGACCGCCAAGGACGCCATTGAAGACCGCGTGCGCGGGCTCGAACTGGGCGCCGACGATTACTTGCTCAAACCCTTCGCCTTCGCCGAATTGCTCGCGCGGGTACGCACGTTGCTGCGGCGCGGGCCGATGCGCGAAGCCGAGTCGTACACCATCGCCGATCTGGAAATCGACGTACTGCGCCGTCGTGTCAGCCGTGGTGGCCAGCGCATCGCCCTGACCAACAAGGAGTTCGCGTTGCTGCAATTGCTCGCCAGTCGCCAGGGCGAAGTGCTCTCGCGCACGCTGATCGCCTCGCAGGTGTGGAACCTGAATTTCGACAGCGACACCAACATGGTCGAGGTTGCAGTGCGCCGTTTGCGCTCCAAAGTCGATGATCCCTACATGCCGAAGCTGATCCACACCGTGCGCGGTGTCGGTTATCAACTGGAAGCCCCTGACGATGCGCTCTAGGTCGATCGCCTGGCGTCTGGCGCTGGCGTTCGCATTGGTCTGCGCTTTGGTGTTGAGTGCTATCGGCGTATTTCTCTACCGCTCGCTGGCCTCGGAAATCGCCTGGCGCGATGACCTCGCGTTGCTCGGTCGACTGGAACAGGTGCGCGCCTTGCTCGCCGACAGCGATAGCTTGGGCGCCTTGCAGGCACGGCCGCGGCTCTATCAGAACATGCTCGGCAATCTCGACAGCCTGCTACTGGTGCGCCGTGCCGATGGCTCCAGTGTGATCGCTATCAACCCGCGTCAGCGCGATCTGCCAACCCTCAACGCGATCCCCCGCGAGCACACGCCGCAGCGCCGCGACGTGCTGACGTGGCAAGCGTCGGACGGTGCTGAGCTGGCCCTGTTGTCCGGTTACGCACAAGGACCGGACGGTGAGCCGCTGACGGTTATCGCCGGCAAAGTGCTGAGTGAACGCGAGCAGATGCTCGCCAGTTACCGTTTGCGCCTTTATCTGGCCGTCGGCCTCGGTGCATTGCTAGCCTTCGCTCTGGGCTTGCTGTTGCTGCGCCGAGGCCTGCAACCGTTACGGCAGTTGAGCGAAGCGGTACGCGGTATCGATCTGCGTAGCCTCGACCAACGGTTGCCCGCCCATGGCACGCCCGCTGAACTGCTTGAACCGGTACAGGCGCTCAACGGCATGCTCGCGCGGCTGGACGACAGCGTGCAGCGTCTCTCGCAGTTTTCCGCCGACCTCGCCCATGAAATCCGCACGCCATTGCATACCTTGCTGGCGAGCAATGGGCAGGCGCTGAATCATCCGCGCAGCACCGAGGAGTATCAGGAAGTGCTGGCCTCGAACATGGAAGAGTTCGAACGGCTCAAGCGCATGGCGGAAAACCTGATGTTCCTTGCTCGTGCCGAACAGGCGGAGCGCGCGCTCAATCTGCAAACGCTGGATTTGCCCAGCGTTGGCGGTGAGCTGTGTGATTATTTTGAAGCCTTGGCGGATGACCGTGAGGTGCGGCTGGACAATCAACTGCATGGCGAATTGCTTGCCGATCAGCAACTGTTGCAACGGGCGCTCGGCAATTTACTGGCCAATGCCGTGCGTCATGCTGATCCCGGAACCGTGATCAGCCTGCGTCGCCGTGAGGAGTCGGGGTGGTGTTGGTTGCAGGTGCATAACCATGGCCCGGCGATTGCGCCGGAGCATCTGGGCAAACTGTTTGACCGTTTCTACCGCGTCGATCCTGCGCGGGCAGAGCCGGGGGATTCCGGTGGGTTGGGATTGGCGATCGTGCAGTCGATCATGCAATTGCATGGTGGGCAGGTGCAGGTGAACAGCGATGTTGGCGGCACCATTTTTGAGCTGGGCTTTGCGTTGAATTAAAGGGCGCTATCGCGAGCAGGCTCACTCCTACAATTGGAATGCGTTCCCCCTGTAGGAGTGAGCCTGCTCGCGATGGCGCCAGATCAGACAACCTGATTCTGGATCAGCGCAACCCATCGCGAAACTGCCCCGGCGTCAGCCCCGTCCAGCGCTTGAACGCGCGGCTGAAGCTGCTGGTGTCGGCAAACCCGAGCAAATAACTCACCTCACTCAACGAGCACTGCGGATCGCGCAGGTGCAGCAGCGCCAGATTCTCGCGGCTCTCATTGAGCAATGTGTCGAAGCGACAACCCTCATCCGCCAGATGCCTTTGCAGGCTGCGCAAACTCAGGTGCAACGCCTGAGCAATGCGTTCTGCACTCGGCTCACCTTCCGGCAATTGTTCTTCAATCGCATCGCGCACCTTGCGCTCCCAAGTCAGCGGCTGGAGCTGGGCCATGGTGCGTTTGAGCACCGCTTCATTGTGTTCGGCGAGTTCCGGGTTGGCGTCGTCGAGGTGGCTGTCGAAGTCGGCGAGGGCGAACTCCAGGCGATCCTCCGTACAACCGAAATGCACTGGCGCGCGAAAGACTTTGTGCCATTGGTGCGCATCGCTCGGCTCCGGGCGGCGCAGGTAAACCGCCAGCGGTGCGTAGTCGCGGCCGAGGCGATTGCGGCAGGTGCGCACGTAGATCGCGGTAAACGCATCGATGGCTTCGAAGGCCGGCGCCGGATTGCCTGACGGAATTTTCAGACGGAATTGGTAGCGGTCGTCGCCACGATTCAGCTCCAGTTCCAGCGCATCGCTGACCACCGGGTGATAACGCACGATACGTTCGAACACCTCGCGCAGACTGCCACTGGCGACCAGCGCATAACCGAGGGCATGAAAGGTGGTCGGGCTGACGAAGCGCGACACGCGCAGACCAAGCGCCGGGTCGCCGCTGACCTGCACGGCGATTTCCCACAGGCGCGTAGTGCCGGACAGCGGATAGCGCGCGTTGGGGTCGTCCATCAAATTCGGGTCGAGCCCGGCCTGTTGGCACAAGGCAATGCTGTCCAGCCCCAGCGCATCGAGTTGTTTGCGCAAGGCACGGGTCCAGCTGGCGAGGGAGGTCGGTTCCTTCATGCTGATTGGCGCTTCCGGTCAACAGGTTGGCGTTCTCGGCTACCGCAATCCAGGCCTTGGCGAGGCACGATGCGAACATCCATAAACAGAGGATGGAAGCATGGACGGTACTTCTGCAAGTCCCCAGCGACACAATGCGGCCCAGCGATCAGCGCATATTCGCCAAGTGGTGCTGGCCAAAGGCGTCGAACTGCGCGAGCGCTACCCGATTCTCAAGCATCAGGATGCGCTGGGGGCGGGGATTCTGGCCTTTGCGCTGATCGGGATGATCGGCTCGGCGGCGCTGTACATCACCGGCCACATGGCGTGGTGGGCGTGCCTGTTGCTCAACGCGTTTTTCGCTTCGCTGACCCATGAGCTTGAGCACGATCTGATCCACAGCATGTATTTTCGCAAGCAGCGTGTGCCGCACAATTTGATGATGGCCTTGGTCTGGCTGGCGCGGCCGAGCACGATCAACCCGTGGATTCGCCGGCATCTGCACCTCAATCATCACAAGGTTTCTGGCACAGAAACCGACATGGAAGAACGCGCGATCACCAACGGCGAGCCGTGGGGCTTCGCGCGCTTGCTGATGGTTGGCGACAACGTCATGTCAGCGTTCATCCGCATGCTGCGGGCCAAGACCTGGGCGCACAAGTTCAGCATCATCAAGCGCACGTTGAAGGTGTATGCGCCGCTGGCGCTGGTGCATTGGGGCGCGTGGTATGTGTTTCTCGGTTTTCACGCGGCCAATGGCATCGCCTATCTGCTGGGCGCGCCGATCGAATGGTCAGCGACGACGTTGTCGGTGATGCAGGTGATCGATATCGCCGCCGTGGTGATCATCGGCCCGAACGTGTTGCGCACGTTTTGTCTGCACTTCATCAGTTCGAACATGCATTACTACGGCGATGTCGAACTGGGCAATGTGCTGCAGCAGTGTCAGGTGCTCAACCCTTGGTGGCTGTGGCCGTTGCAGGCGTTTTGCTTCAACTTTGGCAGCAGTCACGGGATCCATCATTTTGTCGTGAAGGAGCCGTTTTACATCCGCCAGATGACCGTGCCGGTGGCGCATAAGGTGATGCGTGAGATGGGGGTGCGGTTTAATGATTTCGGCACGTTTGGGCGGGCGAACCGGTTTGTTCGTCGGGATGAAGTTGCGGTGTCTGGGGAGGCGGTGGAGGCCTGACAAACTGCCCTCACCCTAGCCCTCTCCCAGAGGGAGAGGGGACTGATCGGGGGATATTGAAGAGTTACGCCGACGTGAAATAGCTTTGTCGAATCCATAATCGACCCGATTTTTCAGGTCGATGTTTAACGAAAGACACCTCGGTCAGCCCCCTCTCCCTCCGGGAGAGGGCTGGGGTGAGGGGCTTTTGATCTTCCCCTCAATCCGGCTGAAACGGCGACTCACTGAGAATCACCCCAGTCTCCTCGACATACTGCTGCCAATGCCCGATCAACGCGCTGAGCTTCTGCGGCTGACTCACCGCCAGATCATGAATCTCCCCCGGATCACTGCTCAAATCATACAGCTGCCAGGTCGCCGGCCCCACAGGACCGGGAATCCAAACCGCTTTCCACGACCCCTGCCGAATCGCTCGGCGCCCGAACAATTCCCAACCCGTGACCGTGTGCTCGTCATGCACCTGCGCAGTCTCGCCGGACAAGAATCCCAACCACGATTTACCACGCAACGGCGCCACCGGTTTGCCGTGCCATAATTTGCCCGGATGACGCACACCCGCCAGATCGAGAATCGTCGGCGTGATGTCCATCACCGTGCCGAAGCCATGGCTGATCTGCCCTTTGATCGCCAACTGCGGATAGTGCAACAGCGCCGGCACACGAATCCCGCCCTCGGTGGTGAACGCCTTGAACAAGCGTGACGGCGCGGTCGCTACTTGTGCCCAGTTCGGCCCGTACCAGACATAGGAATTAGCCCGACCAATGTTGTCGAGGCTGTTGTCGTAGTGCTGGCTGAGGTACGTCACCAGTTCCGGGCCGAACTTGGGGAACGCTTCAAGCAGCGCGCCTTCGGCCCCGTTGTCGGACATGAACAGGATGAACGTATTGTCGAGCTGCCCTTGCTGGCGCAGATAATCGACAACCCGGCCAATGTTCCAGTCCATGCGCTCGACCATCGCCGCGTAGACCTCCATGGCCCGCGCGGAAATCTGTTTTTGTTCCTCGCTTAATGCGTCCCACTGCTGGGTCAACTGAATCAAAGGATGCGGCTCGACGTCTGGCTCAATCAGGCCGAGGGCTTTGAGTTTTTCCAGTCGCTCCAGGCGCAGTACTTCGGGGCCGGCGTCATAGCGGCCACGGTATTTCTCGACGATCTCGGCCGGCGCCTGCAACGGCCAGTGCGGCGCAGAGAACGGCAAATAGGCGAAGAACGGCCGGGTCTGGTCACGTTCCTTGAGGTACTGCAGCAACTTGTCGCCAAAGGCATCGGAGGAATAGAAATCCTTGGGCAATTCGTCGAGGAAAGTATCGTCCTCAATGTACAGCGCCGGAGTGGATTTCAGCAGACCGGGCGTTTGCTCATCGTAGGTCGGCTCGAAACCGTAGTGGTTGGCCGCGCCCGGCAGCAGCGAAAACGAACGCTCGAAACCCCGCGCATGGGGCGCCAGTTCAGCCTTCAAACCGAGGTGCCATTTGCCGCTCATCAACGTTTGATAACCGGCCTCGCGCAGCAACTCCGGCAGTGCCACCACGCGATCATTGAGATAGCCCTCATAACCCGGTTTGCCGATCAGTTCCGGCGTCAGCGTTTCGGCCATGGTGCCAATGCCGGCGATGTGGTGGTCGGTGCCGGTCAGCAGCATCGAGCGGGTCGGCGAGCAGGTTGGTGCGGTATGAAAATCGGTGAGGCGCAGGCCATTGTTGGCCAGGGCATCGAGGTGCGGCGTGGCGATTTCGCCGCCGAACGCACCGATGTCGGAGAAGCCTAGATCGTCAGCCAGAATCACCAGAAAATTGGGACGTTGCGGCATCGCAAAACTCCTGTTCAGCAGGCAATGAACGTCAGCGGCAGATCGCGGATCTGCACCGGCACGCTCGGTTGGTAATGGTCGTCACTGGTCAGTTCGTGCAGCAGTTCTTCACGCAACTGATGGAAGTCGAAACTGCTGCGCTGGCGCGGGTGCGGCAGGGCGATGTCGACCACTTGTTTGATCCGCCCCGGACGCGGCTCCATCACCACCACGCGGTCGGCGAGGAAGATCGCTTCTTCGACGTCATGGGTGACGAGAATCGTGGTGATTTTTGCGCGCTCGCGGATCGCCAGCAGCTCGTCCTGCATCTGCTGGCGAGTCAGCGCATCGAGCGCGCCGAACGGTTCGTCGAGCAGCAGAATTCTTGGACTGGCAACCAGGCCGCGAGCAATCGCCACACGCTGCGCCATGCCGCCGGAGAGCTGGTGCGGATAGGCGCGGGTGAAGTCGCGCAGGCCGACCAGCTCGATGAAGTCGTTGATCCGTTGTTGCTTCTGCGCAGCGCTCAGCGGCTCGTTGACCAGACCCAGACCGATGTTGTCGGCGACGGTCAGCCAAGGGAATAAACGGTGTTCCTGAAAGACGATGCCACGCTCGCCACCGATGCCGCTGACGGCTTTGCCATCCACGGTAATCTGCCCGCGAAACTGCGTATCAAGACCCACCAGCAAACGCAGCAAGGTAGATTTTCCGCAACCGCTGGAGCCGACAATGGCGACAAACTCGCCCTCGGCAATGTCCAGGTTGAATTCGCGAATTGCCTCCAGTTCGAAACCGTCGACGTCAAAGGATTTGCCTACGTGGTTGAAGCTGACAATCGGTGCGTTCATGCGTGTCTCCAGCGGGTCGCGCGAATTTCCAGGCGTTGGCCAATGAGGTTGAGCAGGGCGCCGGTGAGACCGACGAAAAGCATGCCGGCCATGATCAGATCCATGCGCAACAACTGTTGTGCGCCGATCATCTGGCTGCCGATGCCGCCGTTGGACGGCATGAAATATTCGGCGCCAATGGTGCCGAGCCAGGCGTAGATCAGGCTCAATCTGAGGCCTGCGAAAATCCCCGGCGCAGCGCCCGGCAACACCAGTCGGCGCAGGCGTTGGCTGAGGCTCAGGCGCAAAACTTGTGCGGCTTCGTTGAGTTGTGGTGAGAGGTTGGCGACGCTGCGTTGCGTGGCGATAAACAGCGGAAAGAAGGCGGCGAGGGCGACGAACACCCACTTGGCCAGTTCGCCGAGACCGAACCACGCGGTGAGCAGCGGCACCCAGGCGAAGATGGCGATCTGGCGTAGGGCGGCGAGGGTCGGGCCGAGCAGGCGTTCACTGATGTTCGACAAACCCAGCAGCAGGCCCAAGGCAAATCCGAGGCCGCCGCCAAGCAGCAGACCACCGAGTGTACGACCAAGACTGAGGGCCATACCGCTGATCAACGTGCCGTCGAGCAGACCATCCCATGCCGTGCTTAAAACGGCCAGCGGGCTGACCAGAATGTTGGCGTCGACCCACTGCAGTTCGTTCGCCAGTTGCCACAACGCCAGCAAGCTCAGCGGCAGCAGCCATGGCTGCAGACGCTGCCAGCCTTCATAGCGCGGGCCGCGGCGAATTTCAGCGGTGGCCGGATGCGGCCAGTGCACCAGTTTCTTGTCCAGCAGACCGATGCCGCGATCCATCGCCACACCGATCAATCCGATGACCACGATGCACACGAACACGATGTCGAGCATGAACAACTGCCGCGCCCAGACCATCAGGTAACCGATGCCTTCACTGGAGGCCAACAGTTCGACCGCCAGCAACGAAGTCCATCCGGCGGCCAGCGCCAGACGTACGCCAGCCATGAACGCGGGGAGGGTGGCGGGCAGCACCAGGCGACGGATCAGCAGGTGTGGCGGCAAGCGTAAAACAGCGGCAGCTTCGCGCAGTTTTGGTTGTGCATCTCTTACGCCGACCAGTGTGTGCAGGGTTACCGGAACCACGATGGCTTTGATCAGCACCACCAGTTTCAGCACTTCGCCGATGCCGAAAAACACCATGAACAAGGGAATCCACGCCAGCGTCGGTATTTGTGAAAGTCCGGCGAAGGTCGGGAAGATCAAGCGTTCAAGGCGACGACTGAATCCCAGTGCTGCGCCGAGCAATGCACCCGCAGAAACCCCCGCGAGCAGTCCCCAGAACAAACGCTGCAGACTGATCCACAAGTGGCCCCATAACTCGCCCTGCGATAACTCGACAGCGCTGTTCCACACCAGTGACGGCGCAGGCAGGATCTGTTCGCTCATCCATTCGTTGCGGGCGGCCAGCCACCACAGGGCGAACAGGCTGAGGGGCAACAGCCACGGCAACAGGCGTTGGTTCAGGCTTGGCCAGGTACGGCGGCTTTTCAGCGGCGGCGCGGGCAGTGGGAGACTGAGCAAGGATGGGCGGGCCATGGATGACCTCCGTTGTCGGGTTGGCTCAAGATCAAGATCAAAAGATCGCAGCCTTCGGCAGCTCCTACGGGGGAATGCGTCCTTGAATTGACCCCTGTAGGAGCTGCCGAAGGCTGCGATCTCTAGCGGTATTAACTAAGATCAAATGGTTATAAATAATTTTTAATAAGTTATTTTTAGAGATAAGCAGCGCCATTTAAGGCTTCCAGCCCACACGCATCCAATGCATTCGAAGAATATTTTCGATGCTGTTAATGCATACGCCGCTGCAAGCCCCGTTATTGCTTGCTTAGCGTTAAAAGCTATAAAAATGTGCGTTTATAGTATTTAAGCGAAGGTGTTCATTCGGCCTACTTTCGACTCCTCAACGCCCGTCGTGATCAAGGAGCTGCACTCATGAACCTTCCCTTTAAACGCGTTTTCAGTCTGTTTGCCGTTCCTGCTCTGGCGGGCCTGCTGGCGTTCACCGCGCATGCCGACGAACTCAAGGAAATCAGAATCGCCGTGCCTGACCTGAGTGCCGGCACCCAGCACAGCGGCGGTGGCGTGGTTGATGTGCTGCGCGATCAGCAGATCTTCGAAAAGGCCTTCGCTGATCAGGGCATCAAGATTCAGTGGAGTTTCTTCAAAGGTGCGGGGCCGGTGATCAACGAGGCATTTGCCAATGGTCAGGTTGATCTGGCGTATCTGGGCGATCTGGCGGCAATCATCGGCAAGTCCAATGGCCTCGATACGCGGTTGCTCAGCGCCAGTGCCCGTGGGGTTAAGCAGTATCTGGGCGTCGTGCCGGGGTCGGGGATCAAGACGCTCCAGGATCTCAAAGGCAAGCGTGTGGCGATTTTCCGCGGTACCGCGACGCAGTTGTCGTTTGATGCGGCGCTGGCCAGTCAGGGCTTGAGTGAGAAGGATCTGAAGGTCATCAATCTGGACTTCAACGCAGCGGTCGCGGCGTTGGCAGCCAAGCAGATCGATGCGTCCTGGGGCAGTTCCGGGTTGACCGCATTGCAGGCCAAAGGGCTGGCCGAACTGCCGCTCAACACCAAGGATCTCGGCGGTGCGGGTAGTGTGCAGTCGGTATTGGTCGGCACGGGCAAATTTGTCGACGCGCACCCGGAAGCGGTGGCGAAATTGCTCAAGGCGCAGCAGCAGGCGGTTGAGTGGCTGACCGAGGACAGCAACAAGGCGGCTTACGTGCAACTGGTCTCGGGTTTGGCCAGTTATCCACCGGTGATCCTGACGCAGGATCTGCAGGATCAGAAGTTGAGCGAAGTATTCCCTTCAACGCTGGATCCGGTGTTCCTCGGCAGCTTGCAGGAAAAAGTGGATCTGGCGGCGCAGCAGAAGCTGATTCGCAAGCCGTTCAAGGTCAATGATTGGGTGGCGCCTGAGTTGGCGGCGGCCAAACTCTGAATCTTTAGCGCCTGCTCTGGCCTCTTCGCGAGCAGGCTCGCTCCCACAGGGTTCTTAGGTGAACACAGATTCTGCATTCGCCACTGAACCACTGTGGGAGCGAGCCTGCTCGCGAAAGGGCCCTAAACAGCGACGCTGACTTCCTGCCGATCCACCGCCACCAACGTCTCGATCAGCGCCCGCGCCGCCGGCGACAGGCGAAACCCGGTGCGACTGACAATCCCGCAGCGCGCATTCATGCTCTCCAGGTTCTGCGGCAGATTGCGCCAGTGCAGCAACACCAGCGACCCCTTGGCAATGTCCTCGACAAACGCTTCTTCCGTGCCCACGCCAATCGCATTCGATTGCAGCACCACTTTCACCAGCGCCGGAAAGTGCTCGGTCTCGATGGTCGGGGAAAAATCGATGCGGCCGCTGAGGTTCGCCAACAATTTGCGAATGCCCGGCGGGATCAGCGTGGTCGCCAACGGGTAGTCGAACATGTCGTTGGTCGACAGGCTTTCCTTGGCCAGCAACGGATGCCCCGGCCGGCAGAAAAACACCCCGCGTTTGGGTGTCAGTGCCTGGGTCTGGAAGTTCGGATCGGACTCGAAATGACGGATGTCGGCGATGAAGAATTCGATCTCTTCACGGCTCAGCGCGCGGCTGAGCTTTTCCCAGTTATCCACCTGAAAACAGGTGCGCACTTTCGGGTGCGCATTGATGAATTGCGCCACCGCGTCCGGGACCAGTTTCACCGCCGGCGCCGGGCCGCAACCGAAGTGCACTTCGCCGGCATCGAGCTTGGTCATCTGCGTCACTTCGGCGCTGAGCAGCGCGGCGCCTTGCACCAGGCTCAGGGCGTGTTGCAGCACCACCTGGCCTTCGGGCGTGGGGCGCAAATCCTTGTTGCCGCGATCCACCAGCACGCAGCCGAACTCTTGCTCAAGCCCCTGAATGCTGCGGCTGAACGCCGGTTGAGTGATGCCCATCGCGTCCGCCGCACGGACAAAACTGCGGTGTTCGTTGAGGGCGATGAAGTAACGCAACTGGCGAAGATCCATATGCTTTTCCGGCATCCTAAAAATAGCTCGAAGGCATTTGCGACGAGGGTTGCTAGAGGTTTTAAATGCAAGCTCTTATTCCGTCAACGAAGCATGTGAATATCTATTAGATGTAAATGGAATATAGATAGAGCGTTGTTTCGCTGCCGCCAACCGTAAGCAGTTGATGAGGGTCTACCCATGAGCAATGCCGCACTCGCCGTAAAACCCGCTGTCCACGCGCTGGAAATTCATCCGGTGGCCGGTCGTATTGGCGCCGAGATTCGTGGTGTGCATTTGTCCGGTGAGCTGGACACCGCCACGATTGAAGCGATTCAACAGGCACTGGTTCAGTACAAAGTCGTATTCTTCCGTGAGCAGACTCAGCTCGACGATCAGCGTCAGGAAGCCTTTGCTCATTTGCTCGGCGAGCCTGTCGCTCACCCGACCGTGCCGTCGCGTGAAGGCACGCGTTATCTGCTCGAACTGGACGGCGCTGAAGGCCAGCGCGCCAACTCCTGGCACACCGACGTGACCTTCGTTGACGCCTACCCGAAAGCGTCGATCCTGCGTTCGGTGGTAGCTCCGGCATTCGGTGGCGATACCCTGTGGGCCAACACCGCCACCGCGTACAACGGCTTGCCGACCGAGCTGCGTGAGCTGGCCGATAAACTGGTCGCCGTGCACAGCAACGAATACGACTATGCCAGCGCCAAGCCGGACGTCTCCGCGGAGAAGCTGGAGCGCTATCGCAAGGTCTTCACCTCCACCGTTTACGAGACCGAGCACCCGGTGGTGCGCGTACACCCCATCAGCGGCGAGAAGAGCTTGCTGCTGGGGCATTTCGTCAAACGCATCAAGGGTTATTCGCAGGCGGATTCGGCGCATTTGTTCGGGCTGTTGCAGAGCCATGTGATTCGTCAGGAAAACACCGTGCGCTGGCGCTGGCAGGCCGGTGATGTGGCGATCTGGGATAACCGCTCGACGCAGCACTATGCGATTGATGATTACGGGACTCAGGATCGGGTGGTGCGTCGGGTGACGCTCAAGGGGGAAGTGCCGGTGGGCGCGAATGGGCAGCGTAGTCAGACCATCAAAGGTCGTGACTGAAGATCAACATCCCCTCACCCCAGCCCTCTCCCAGAGGGAGAGGGAGCCGACCGAGTTGTCTCCCGTTATGCATAGGCCTGAAAGATCTTTATCGATTATGGATTCGGTGAAGCACGATCAGGTTGGTGTACCTCTGAAATATCCCCCATTCAGTCCCCTCTCCCTCTGGGAGAGGGTTAGGGTGAGGGGCTCTTAAAGCTACCAAACCCCAATCTGCACAACCTTCTCGGCTTCCGGCTCACCATAACGAAACCGCTGCCCGCGCAAATCTATCTCCTGATGACTGATGGTCGTACGCCGCTTCAACCCCCGCACCCACTCAAACAAATACCCCACATGCTCCTCGCGCACCGCCGCATACGCCGGGTCATCCCCCAGGTCGCGCAGCTCCTGCGGATCATTGAGCAGATCAAACAACTGCGGCCGAAAGCCGTCGTACGCCAGGTATTTCCAGCGCTCGCTGCGCACCATGGTCATCCGGCAACGATCAATCGGCTGGCCCAGACGCTCCCGCGCCGGCGCCTGGAAGGCGTAGTCGTATTCGCTGATTGCATAGCGGCGCCAGTCCGGATTTTCACCGTGCAGTAGCGGGATCAACGAACGCCCTTCAAGCCGATGCTCTGCCCCCGGCAATCCCAATGCCTGAAGAAACGTCGGCAACGCATCGATGGTTTCCGCCAGTCGATCATCCACCGTTCCGCGCGTGACATCCGCCGCCGCCCGAGGATCGCGCACGATCAACGGCACCCCCACCGCCTGCTCCAGCAAAAACTCCTTCTCACCGAGCCAGTGATCGCCCAGAAAGTCGCCGTGATCGCTGGTGAACACGATCAATGTGTCATCCCAGCGACCGTTGCTCTGTAAAAAATCGAACAGCCGTCCGAGTTGATCATCCACCTGCTTGATCAGACCCATGTACGTAGGGATTACAGTCAGTCGTACTGAATCGCGGGAAAAGTTGAGGCTTTCCTCATGCTGGCGAAAGGCAGTGTATACGGGGTGTTTGCTGGCTTCGGAGGGCGTCGCGCGGACCGCTTCGAGAATCGATTTCGTACTGTACAAGGCGTGGTACGGCGCTGGTACGATGTAGGGCCAGTGCGGTTTGATATAGGAAAGGTGTAAACACCACGATTTCTCGCCTTGCTCGGTGATGAAGTCGATGGCTCGATTTGTAGTGTAGACAGTCTCTGAGTGTTGCTCGGGAATTCGTGCTGGCAAATTCGCATGACGCATTTGCCAGCCGCTGAGGATTTCACCGTTCTCGCCTTCGGCGGCGTTGGCCCAGTCGTGCCAGGGGTTTTTGCCGTCGAAGCCGTGTTCACGCAGGTAATGGTTATAGGGTGCGGATTCGCGCTTGTCGTCGAACAGCGGATCGTCGGGATAGATGCCGTCGTGGCGCATGTAGGGTTCAAAGCCGACTTCGTTGAGGATTTCGGCTTGTTCGCTATCGGGATTGATCGCCAGGCGTTGCAAGGCATCGATATTCGCCGTCGCGTGGGTCTTGCCGACCAAGGCGGTACGGATGCCGTGGGGTCGCAGATAGTCGCCGATAGTCAGTTCTTCCAGCGGCAATGGCACGGCGTTCCACGCCACTTGATGGCTGCTGACATAGCGTCCGGTGTAGGCCGACATCCGCGACGGCCCGCAGATCGTGCCTTGGGTGTAGGCGCGGCTGAAACGCACACCGGCCGCAGCGAGTCGATCGATGTTGGGTGTGTGCAGGTGCGGGTGGCCGTAGCAGGACAGGTAATCGCGGCGCAGTTGATCGCACATGATGTACAGCACGTTGCGCACGGGGTTTGGCGGGGTGGGCATGGGGTTCACCGGTCAATGGGACAGGCGAGGTATTTCGCTTTCAGTGGGGGTGTTCGGCAAGTGCATTTGGGGAATGGGTTTTATGCAGGAAATGCATGGGTGCCTGTACTGGCGCTATCGCGAGCAGGCTCACTCCTATAGGGGAATGCATTTCAAATGTAGGAGTGAGCCTGCTCGCGATAGTGGTCGATCAGACGGCAAGTCTATCCAGCGAACACACCTCCTCATCCACCGCATCAATCGCCTTGATCTGCTCAATCATCGCCTCCGCCAACGGCGACAACCGATACCCCGCCCGGCTGACAATCCCATAACGCGTATACAGCTCCTCAAGATCATCGGCCAACCCTTCAATCCGCAAACACACCAATTCACCCTTGGCCTGGTGCAGCGCATCCGAATACGCCCCGACAATCCCGATCGCATCCGAGCGCAGCACCACACTGAGCAGACTCGAGCTGTTTTCACATTCCACATTCGGGGTGAAATCCGGCCGCCCACTGAGATCGACAATGACTTTTCGCAAGTTCGGCGGACGAATGCTTACCGCCAGTGGATAGCTCATCAATTGCTCGGCGCTGACCTTATCGAAAGCCGCCAGCGGATGCCCTGCGCGGCAACAGAAATGCCATTTACGCGGCCGCAACCGGTGCGTCAGATAATCCGGATCCGCCTCGAAGTAGCGTGTATCGGCGACAAAGAATTCGAATTCCTCGCTCATCAGTCGCTTGCTCAGGCTCTGCCAGTCATCGACCTGAAACTGCACCCGCGCTTTCGGATAGCGGCCGATGAAGCTGCCAATCGCCCGAGGAATCAAACCCGCCGCCGGCGCTGGCCCACAACCGAAGCGCAATTCCCCAGCCTCAAGCCCGTTGAACTGGCTGATCTCGTTGGCCATCTGCTGCGCGCCACTGACCAGTCGCCGCGCGTGCTCGAGCAGCACCTGGCCTTGTTTGGTCGGCGGTAATTCCTTGCGCCCGCGATCAACCAACTGACAGCCGACGCTGTGCTCGAGCGCCTGAATGCTGCGGCTGAACGCTGACTGCGACAGGTTCACCGCCTGCGCGCCGGCGACGAAGCTGCGTTGTTCAGCCAAGGCGATGAAGTGACGAAGTTGACGCAAGTCGATATGCATTTTTCACATAAAAAATATCCGGGAAATGCATTGGATATGCATTAGGTCGACTCCTTATAAAGGCAATCTCTTATGCAGTAAATATTTGTAAATCCATAAATAAATAACTTAAAAGAATATGCAGCGCTAAAGATGTCTGTGTGTTTTTTGACCAGGAGCCGCGCCATGAGTCCGTTGAACCTTGCCTCACCCCTAACGCCACGACGGCTCAAACGCCTGCCTCTGGCCCTGTTGCTGGCAGGGAGCGCGAGCTGGACTCACGGCTATGCCGCCGATTCTGAAACCCCAGCACCGGCACCGGCTGGCAAGCCTGCCGCCAACAGTTCGCAACTGGAAACCGTGACCGTCACCACCCGCCGCCGCGAGGAAAGTTCGCAGGATGTACCGACGCCAATGAGCGTGGTCAGCGGGCAGAATCTGGAGACGCAGCGGGTCTACCGGATTCAGGATTTGCAGCAATTGGTGCCCAGCGTCAACGTCGCCTACATGCACGCACGCCAGTCCAGCGTGTCGATCCGCGGCCTTGGCAACAACCCTGCGAGCGATGGTCTTGAAGGCAGCGTTGGTCTGTACATCGACAACGTCTACCTGGGTCGTCCGGGGATGGCGGTGTTTGATTTGATGGACATCGAACAGCTCGAAGTCTTGCGTGGGCCGCAGGGCACGCTGTTCGGCAAAAACACCACCGCCGGGGTGATCAACATCAGTACCCGTGCTCCGACGTTCACCCCTGAGCGCAGCATCGAAACTTCGGTCGGCGAGGACGGTTATTTCCAGACCAAGGGCACTATTTCCGGCCCGCTCAACGATCAACTGGCCGGACGATTTTCGGCGTACCGCACTCGCAGCGACGGTGACATCAAAAACGAATACGACGGCCATGATCTCAACGGCGGCTCGCGCGAGGGCTTCCGCGCGCAACTGCTGTTCAAGCCCAACGAAGATTTCAACCTGCGCTGGATCGGCGACTACAACGAAGAGGACTCCAGCGCCGGCACCCGCGTGCTGTACAACACTGGGCCGACCATCAACGGCGTCAACCTGTACCAATCGCGCGCCAACGCGGCCGGCGCAACCCTGGTTAACGGTTCGCACCGCAAGGTCAATCTGGACAACGACCAACATGTCACCGTGCATCAGGGCGGCACCTCGGTGGAGGCCAACTGGACGCTGCCGAGCGATTTCACGCTGACCTCGATCAGTTCCTATCGCTTCTGGAATTTCACCCCGCGCAACGACGACGGCCTCAACGTGCCGGCGAGTTACAACGCCGGGGTGTCGGTGGAAGACAAACAGTATTCGCAGGAATTTCGCCTGGCCTCGCCCAAGGGTGAGTTCTTCGATTACGTGGTCGGCGCCTACTACTTCGGTTCGGATCTGGACAATAAATCCTTCGCTTATTACGGCCCACAAGCCGATATCTGGAACGGCACCGCGCGCGGTGCGCTGGCCAACGTCACCAGTGTTGGTAACGGCCATATCAAGACCGACAGCTTTGCGCTGTTCGCCCAAGGCACCTGGCACCTCAGCGAGCGACTGGATTTCACCGCCGGGGTGCGTGGCACTTATGAAGAAAAATCCGCTTGGGTCACGAGGGATGCGCCGATTGGTGGCGCTGCTGTAACAGGCGCGGCGGCCACCGCACGGCGTGGTCGTACCGGCGCTTACGATTCCGGCGACTTGAATCAGTACAGCTCCAGTCCCTCCGGGCTGCTCAATCTCAGCTATCGCATCACCGATGATGTTCTGGGCTACGCCACGTTGTCCCACGGCGAGAAATCCGGCGGGGTTAACCTCGCCGTCGGTTCTGCGCCGGTGGCCGGCGCCGATTCGCTACTGATCGGCACCGAACGCGCGAACAACGCCGAACTCGGCTTTAAGAGCACGCTGTGGGATCACCGTCTGCAACTCAATGCCAACGTGTTCTGGACCCAGGTCAACGCTTACCAGACCAACGCCTACGACGCGGAAAATCGCGTGCAGTACCTGACCAACGCCGGTTCCGTGCGTTCGCGCGGCGTCGAGTTCGAAAGTACGGTGATCCCGTTGCGCGGCCTGACCCTGAACATCAACGGCTCCTACAACGACGTCAGCTACCTGTCGTACAAAGACGCCCCATGCCCGCCGGAAGTCAGCCAGGCGCCGGGTGCTCCAGCGTCTTGCGACCTCAGCGGCCATCAAGTGGTCGGCGCCTCGAAGTGGATCGGCAACGCCAACGGCGAATACAAATGGAATCTGGATAACGGCTTCGAACCTTACGTCACCGCGAGCTATGCATTCCGTTCGAAAGCCGTCGGCACGGTCGAGGATTCCGACTACGGCCAGATCCCGAGTTACGCCGTGGTCAACTTCTCCACCGGCCTGCGCGGCGACTTCAACCAAGGTCAGTGGGACGTGTCGCTGTGGCTGAAAAACGCCTTCGACAAAACCTACTACACAACCCTGTGGACGGGCGGCAACGGCGGCTATGAAGGCCTGCTCGGCACACCGCGCACGCTAGGCGTCACCGGTCGCTACGACTTCTGATTCGTCACTCAAGGAGCTGCATCATGTTGCGTATCAAAACCGCTTTGCCGGTGTTGCTGTCCGGCGCAGTGCTCAGTGCCGGCGCATTCGCCGCACTGAGTGTTTACCCGACCGGCGTGACCCGTTATGACCCGAACAAGGCTTTCAATCAGTACGTGATTTTCAGCGGCGCCGACAAGCAGACGCACCTGATCGACATGAACGGCAACGAGGTGAAAACCTGGCCACAGGCAGGTTTCCCGTCGGCGATCATCGATCCAAAACTGGTCGGCGGCGAGCGCGGGCATGTGTTGCTGCAACTGAGTGAAAAGGATCCCGGCAAACTCGGTTCGGCCGGCAACGGTCTGGGCAATCAGAGCGTCGGCGAGCTGGACTGGAGCGGCAAAGTCGTCTGGCAGTGGGGCGACAAGGCGCCCGGTGGCGCCGCGCAACAGCACCATGATCAGCGCCGTTTGAGCAACGGCAACACCGTGGTGCTGGCGAACAAGGTGCACACGGTCAAAGGCTTCAAAGTGCCCGAGGTGATCGACGATGCGATCTATGAAGTCAGCCCCGACGGCGCGGTGAAATGGCAGTGGTTGGCCTCGGAGCATCTGAATGAGTTCGGCTTCACCGCCGAGCAGTTGAAGCTGGTCCGTGCCAGTGAGAATCCGGACTACCTGCACATCAACAACCTCAGCCTGGTAGGGCCGAACAAGTGGTTCGATGCCGGTGACAAGCGCTTCAATCCGGACAATCTGCTGATCGATTCACGCAACGCCAACTTCATCGCGATCATCGACAAGAACAGCGGCAAAGTGGTCTGGCGTCTGGGTCCGAATTTGCCACTGATCAACCCGAAAACCGCGCAGAAATTGCCGCGTCCGGTGGATCAGTTTGTCGGTCAGCATGATGCGCACATCATTCCGGCCGGGTTGCCTGGAGCCGGCAACGTGCTGGTGTTCGATAACCAGGGTTCGGCGGGTTACCCGAACGTCACCCTTGGGCTGATTTCCGGTTCGCGGGTATTGGAAATCGACCCGGTGAAAAACGAAATCGTCTGGCAGTACAGCGCGGCGAATTCGAAGCAGCCGGGGTGGGCGTTCTACAGCTCGTTTATCAGCAGTGCGCGACGCTTGCCCAACGGCAACACGCTGATCGACGAAGGCATGAACGGACGGTTTTTCCAAGTGACAGCCAGCGGTGAAAACGTCTGGGAATACGTCAGTCCCTATCTCGGCAAGGCGCCGGGCAGCGACGCGATCAGCAACTGGGTGTATCGGGCGCTGCCTGTGAGTTATGACTGGGTGCCAACGGGCACGCCGCGCTCCGAGACAGCGGTTAATGCTCCAGTTGTCGGTGTGCAGCAAACCAATGCCAGTCGTTAGTTGAAATGGAATTAGTGCTCGAACGAACCGCGATAAGTTATGACCGGGTTGAACAGTGCTTATTGCAATTTCGTTAGTAACTCGCGTGGACAATAATTGAATGTCCAACCATCCTGACTGTCGTGAGTTTCCAGGAGGAAACTTGCTCTCATCGGAAGACACTTATCCAACGATAAAGGAAATCTCGTTATGTCGAGCATTAATGGCAATTATGTAAACGCTAACGCTGGCGCCAAACTGACGATTACCGATGGCAACGATTCCAACGGCACCTTCAGTGGTAAATTCAGTCAGAACGGCGTGAATTACGACATTGCTTACGGGCACTACCATTTCCAGAACAGCACCGGGCAGCCTACGATCATCACGTTCACGGCTCTGAATGACGGCACTGGTTATCAGTCCTGGACATTGTTCTCGCCGGATCACAATTATTCAAAAGTTCGTGCGGTTGGTTCGCGCACAAACTTTGATGGTGATGTTGTTGGCGTGGCAGGGGAGTTCGTCAAACAGTAACAGTGGCTAAAGAAGCCGCCATGCCTTTATCGGGCGTGGCGGCTTTTTTATACCCCTCGAGAAAATCGCGGCTACGATAACGGCGATTAATTAATTGCCCGTAATTAATACACAGGTTTGCGCTTTGCAGCCTTTTGCGTGACTAAGCGTCACAAATTTGATCGCCGCCTCGGGTGTCGATGTCGCGACTGTCACAGCTGACTCTTTGTAGTCCTTGGTCTGAATACGTTCGCCCGGCAACACAACTTTGCGCCACTCGTTTTGAAATACATAAAGGGGGAAGCTGGTTTTGTTGCTGATCTCCAGTTGCGCAGGCAGTGTGATCTTCGTCGCGGCCGATGCCACCGATAAGGGCGCCAGTAGTAGCGCCATGTAAATCATTGTCCGTTTGGTTAATTGCATCATTACTCTTCCTGAGTCGATTTTAAAATGCGCTGACATCTAATGCCCCCACGGCATGTCAATCAACTCGATTGTTGTAAGCAGGAATGTAGGGCTGCCCCATACCTTCAGCGAATACTTTTAATGCTTGAAAAGCATGGCGTTTTGGACGCTGGGCTGCGGCCCTTGATTGGCGTGGCTTTGCGAGAAGTGATCAGTTTTAATATATCCAAATGTTCTATCCATAACTTGAAAGATTACTTTCGGAGATAAGTCTCAAGCCCAATGATTCACCCATCGATCCACCGTGGGGGATTCAACAAAACGGTTGATCGGCAGTTTTTGTAGAGAACGCAAAAAGACCGCAGGGAGTGAATCAATGGGCAATGTCCAGACCGCCGCCAGCGCAGAGGAATTGCTGTGGCGTCAGACGCCGGGTGGCGAGTTGGTCGATCTCGGCCGGCCGCATCGTGTGCCGTTGGGGCAGTTGCGTTTGCAGCGTGCGCCCAAGGGCATTCTGAGTCGGCGCGAAACAATTCTGCTCGGCGTGCTCGCGCTGGTGGTGCATGGCGCGGTGATCTATTGGATCAGCCAGAAGCCGACGCCGGTGCTGCCGATCGTGCCGCCGGAAATTCCGCCGATGACTATCGAATTCTCGCGCCCGGCGCCACCAGCGCCACCGGTTGTCGAGCCGCCGCCACCTGCACCAGTGGTAGAACCACCACCGCCGGTGGAAGACGAACTGGCGGTAAAACCGCCGCCGCCCAAACCGGTTCCGAAACCCAAACCGGTGGTTAAACAGGCACCCAAACCAGCACCGAAAGCGGTCGAGCAACCACCGGCGCCGCCACAACCGGCTGCCCCGGTTGCAGCGCCAGCGCCACCTGCGCCTCCCGCGCCGGCACCGGTAACCCCGGCCTCAGCGAATGCCGCGTACCTGAAAAACCCGGCGCCGGAATACCCGTCGCTGGCTCAGCGTCGCGGTTGGGAAGGCACGGTGTTGCTGCGCGTGCATGTGTTGGCCAGCGGCAAACCGGGTGAGATCCAGATAGCCAAAAGCAGCGGCCGGCAACAGCTCGACGACGCGGCGCTGAACGCCGTCAAACGTTGGAGTTTCGTCCCGGCCAAGCAGGGTGATGTCGCCCAGAACGGTTGGGTCAGCGTGCCCATCGATTTCAAGATTCATTAAACCGAAACCAAATTCGCGCGAAACGTTTACACGAGGGAATACATCATGACGTTACTGGCATCTCCACTGGAATCCATCGAAAGCGCGGTGATCTGGCTGTTGGTGGTTTTTTCCGTCGCCACTTGGGGCCTGGCATTGCTCAAGGCTGTGCAGTTCGGGCGTCTGAAGGCGCAGGATCGGCGCTTTCATAAACGTTTCTGGGCGGCGTCTAGTCTCGATTCCGCCGCTGAATTGAGCGAAACCCAACCCGGCGCCGCCGCACGAGTAGCGCAGGCCGGTTACGCAGCGATTCAAGTGGGCGAGGCGCCACAGGCCAATGATTTGAGCCAGGCGATCAACCATCAGGATCGACTGGAGCGCGCCTTGCGTCAGCAAATTGTCCGCGAACGCCGTTCGCTGGAAACAGGCCTGGCAGTGGTCGCCAGTATTGGCAGCACCTCGCCGTTCATTGGTTTGTTCGGCACGGTGTGGGGAATCATGGAAGCGTTGAAAGGCATCAGCGCGGCCGGTTCGGCGAGCCTGGAAACGGTGGCCGGGCCGATCGGTGCGGCACTGGTCGCCACGGGTGTGGGGATCGCCGTCGCGGTGCCGGCAGTGCTGGTTTACAACTACTTTTTGCGTCGGTTGAAACTGACGGCGGCGGATCTCGATGACTTCGCCCACGACTTCTACAGCCTGGCGCAGAAGAGTGCGTTCCGTGTGCTGATTCATCCGACCGCGCACAAGGTTGCAGCAACCGGCAATTCGGCAAAAGTGAAGGAGGCGTCCTGATATGGCCTTCTCCACGCAAGACAGTGACGAGGTACTCAGCGAGATCAACGTGACGCCGCTGGTGGATGTGATGCTGGTGCTGCTGGTGGTGTTTATCGTCACCGCGCCGCTGCTGACCAATGCGATCCCGATCAACCTGCCGAAGACCGAAGCGGTGGCGCCGGTCGAGCAGAAGGACCCGCTGGTGGTGAGCATCGATGGTGCGGGCAAACTGTTTATCAACAAGGATGAGATTCAGCCGGACTTGCTGGAATTCAACCTGAAGTCGGCCAAGGCCAAGGACCCGGAAGTGCGCGTGCAATTGCAGGCCGATGACGGGGTGAATTACGGCGAAGTGGCGCGGGCGATGGCTTCGATTGAACGGGCGGGGATTACCAAGTTGTCGGTGATTACTGCGCGGTAACAGATTCAACGTTTTTCCGGGGCCGTCTCCTTGGCAGGGTGCGGCCCTTTTTTTATTTCTGGCATTAGAAGCAAAGTCCTCACCCTAGCCCTCTCCCAGAGGGAGAGGGGACCGACCGTGGTGATTTTTCAAGGTACGCCGACCTGAAATATCCAGTCGAACTCCGGATTGGAAAGGCTAGGTGATCGGCTCCCTTTCCCCCTCACCCCCTTGGGGGAGAGGGCTGGGGTGAGGGGGAAAAAGATTTCAAGCCATGCATAAATCTCATATTCAATTCAGATCTTAATAAATAGCTTCTTATTCCTTAACGAATATAAATCCCCTCCCTATACTCGTTCAGGAACAGACACGACGCAGGAGAGCTCCCCATGCGCAACGAATCAATCCGCTACCTGATTGTGCCGGGCTGGCAAGGATCGCCAGAAGATCATTGGCAAAGCCACTGGCAGAACAGCCTGCCGAATAGCGCGCGGGTCGAGCAGGCCGATTGGCTGACGCCGCGTCGTGAAGACTGGGTCGCGGCACTGGCCGAGGCGATTGCCGCCGACAGCACGCCGGTGATCCTTATCGCCCACAGCCTGGGCTGCGTCACGGTTGCCCATTGGGCAGCCACTGCGCCGCTGCAATACCTGCGTCAGGTGCGCGGCGCCTTGCTGGTCGCACCGGCCGATGTCGAGCGCCCGGCCTGCGCGCCGGCGCTGCGTAACTTCGCCCCGATTCCGACTGACCTGCTGCCGTTTCCGAGCCAGGTGGTCAGCTCCGATAACGATGCTGCCGTCAGTGCACCGCGAGCGCTTGAGCTGGCGCGCAACTGGGGCGCCGAGGCGGGGATTCTCGCCGGTGCCGGGCACATCAACGTCAAGTCCGGGCATCAGCGTTGGGAGCAGGGTTTTGCTTATCTCTATCGCCTGCAAAACCGCATGGAACACCACGCTCGCCGCCGCGCCTGATTTTTATTTCTTTCAACGCCCCCGTCTCCCGGCGGTTTTGGGCGGGAGTCTGCCATGAGTTTCGAAACCTTCGGTCAGCCATTGCTGACCTTTCCTGACGCGGAAAAAAGCCCCCTGAGCATTCGCGCCAAGGCGCTGGTGTTCGTCGATCCGCGCTCGCGTCAATTGCGCGAAGAGCTCGAGCAATTGGCGCCGCGCTCGACCTCGGTATTGATCCGTGGCGAGACTGGTACGGGTAAAGAATTGCTCGCCCGGCACATCCATCGCGCCAGTGACCGCAGCGGTCTGTTCGTTTCGGTCAATTGCGGTGCGATCAGCCCGACCTACGCCGATGCCGAACTGTTCGGCTATGCCGCCGGCAGTTACAGCGGCTCGGCCAGCAGCCGTGCCGGATGGTTCGGTTCGGCGAATGGCGGCACCTTGTATCTGGATGAAATCGGCGACTTGCCGCTGCCAATCCAGATCAAACTGCTCGCCGCCCTGGAGAACCACGAAGTCACCCGTGTCGGTGCGCATCAGCCGAGTCCGGTGGATGTGCGCCTGGTCGCGGCGACCAGCATCGATCTGGCGCAAGCAGTGGACGCCGGGAAATTCCACGAGCGGCTTTATCACTACCTCAGCGAAGGGCAACTGGAACTGCCCGCCTTGCGCGCACGCATCGGCGACATTCTTTCGCTGGCCGAGTACTTCCTTGGCATCTATAGCCAGCGCCTCGACCTGCCCGTGCCGCTGATCAGCGAAGCAGCGCAACACGTGCTCGAACAACACAGCTGGCCGGGTAACACTCGAGAGCTGGAAAACGTCATTCATTTTGCCTTGCTGGTGAGTACTGGCGACGAGATTCTGCCGGAGCACCTGAATCTGCCCGAGGTGTCTGGGCCGCAGCTTCAGATCGAACGGCTGGTTGCACAAATCAACATCGGCGGCAGCGTCGATGAGCGTAAGGCCTTGAAAGATTTGCTGATTCGTTTGGGTGAGGCGTTGTAACCGTTTCGTTCAACATGAACAAAATGGAATATGAAGCTGAATAAACGTTATTGTCCGGGAATAAAAAATCCCGGTATTGTCCGCCCCACGCCAGCGATATCACTTCACTGGCACACGTATTAATGCCGTCGTCGATGACGACCGTGATTTTCGATAAGGACACTGCATGAAAAAGGTTCTGTTGTTTACCGCATTGGCGGCTGCTTTGACTGCTTCCCTGGCCAACGCCGGGGAGAAACTGGTGGTTGCTGCGACCCCGGTGCCGCACGCTGAAATCCTTGAGCTGATCAAACCGACCCTCGCCAAAGAAGGCGTGGATCTGGAAATCAAAGTCTTCACCGACTACGTTCAGCCGAACGTACAGGTTGGCGAGAAGCGTCTGGACGCCAACTACTTCCAGACCCTGCCGTACCTGAACAGCTTCAACAAGGGCAAATACAAGGACGACAAGTCCAAGTACCTGGTGACCGTGCAGGGCGTGCACGTTGAACCGTTCGGTGGCTACTCGAGCAAGTACAAAACCCTGGCTGAACTGCCGGACGGCGCGACCATCGCGATCCCGAACGAAGGCAGCAACAGCGGCCGCGCACTGATCCTGCTGCAGAAGGCTGGCCTGATCGAGCTGAAAGACCCGAAAAACGCTCTGGCAACGCCAAAAGACATCGCCAAGAACCCGCACAACTTCAAGTTCAAGGAACTGGAATCGGCCCTGCTGCCACGCGTTCTGAAAGAAGTTGATCTGGACATGATCAACACTAACTACGCCCTGGAAGCCAAGCTGAACCCGCAGAAAGATGCGCTGGTGATTGAAGGCGCTGACTCGCCGTACGTGAACTTCCTGGTGGCCCGTGAGGACAACAAGAACAGCGACGCGATCCAGAAACTGGCCAAAGCCCTGACCAGCCCGGAAGTCAAAGCGTTCATCGAGAAAAAGTACAACGGCGCGGTACTGCCGGCGTTCTGATCTGACGCTTGAGTGAACCCCTTCAAGGTATGAAAACGCCGATGGCCAGCGATGGTCATCGGCGTTTTTGTGTGCGTTGAAAAGCCCCTCACCCTAGCCCTCTCCCGGAGGGAGAGGGGACTGATTGGGGGACGCTGTAGAAGTACACCGACTTGAAAGATTTCTGCTGAATCCATAATCGACTCGATCTTTCAGGTCGATGTTTGACGTAAGACACCTCGGTAGGCTCCCTCTCCCAGAGGGAGCGGGGACTGATTGGGGGATGCTGTAGAGGTACGCCGATGTGAAAGATCTCCGCCGAATCCATAATCGACTCGGTCTTTCAGGTCGATGTTTGACGCAAGACACCTCGGTCGGCTCCCTCTCCCGGAGGGAGAGGGGGACTGATTGGGGGATGCTGTAGAGGTACACCGACTTGAAAGATTTCTGCCGAATCCATAATCGACTCGGTCTTTCAGGTCGATGTTTGACGTAAGACACCTCGGTAGGCTCCCTCTCCCAGAGGGAGAGGGGACTGATTGGGGGATGCTGTAGAGGTACGCCGATGTGAAAGATCTCCGCCGAATCCATAATCGACTCGGTCTTTCAGGTCGATGTTTGACGCAAGACACCTCGGTCGGCTCCCTCTCCCAGAGGGAGCGGGGACTGATTGGGGGATGCTGTAGAGGTACGCCGACGTGAAAGATTTCTGCCGAATCCATAATCGACTCGATCTTTCAGGTCGATGTTTGACGCAAGACACCTCGGTCGGCTCCCTCTCCCGGAGGGAGAGGGGGACTGATTGGGGGACGCTGTAGAAGTACACCGACTTGAAAGATTTCTGCTGAATCCATAATCGACTCGATCTTTCAGGTCGATGTTTGACGTAAGACACCTCGGTAGGCTCCCTCTCCCAGAGGGAGCGGGGACTGATTGGGGGATGCTGTAGAGGTACGCCGATGTGAAATATCTCCGCCGAATCCATAATCGACTCGGTCTTTCAGGTCGATGTTTGACGTAAGACACCTCGGTAGGCTCCCTCTCCCTCGGGGAGAGGGCTGGGGTGAGGGTGCTCTTGATTCTCAGGCAACCTGGGCCTTCAGCGCTCGGCGTAGCGCCATTAGCAATTTCACAATCTCCTGCGGATCCAGTCGCTGCGGCACTTTTACGTCCATGTTCTCTTCCTTGTTATGTAATTGGCCGGGGGGAGTCTGGCCAAAAGCTGTTCATCCTTGGAGGGCTTTCGTGAAAAAAAGATCCGTCCTACAGCGCAAAGGAAAATAGCCTTCTTATTCCTTCCCGGCAAACCCACAAGATAGTTTTTTGGGTGATATCAATATGCTTTAACGGTATTTAAATTCTTGTTTTTATACCTATAAAGTCGGTGCTTGCCGGACAGCCATCCGCTGCCCATGGACTGCACCACCGTCGCTTACCGAGCGGCGTCCAGGACGCTTCATGACCTTTGATTACGCATTTATCCTCAGCACCCTGCCGGCGTTTCTCAAAGCCGTGGGCGTGACGCTGCAGGTCGGTTTTATCGCCATTGGCACCTCATTGCTGGTGGCGCTGCTCAACGCGACGATTCTGGTGTTCCGCACGCCGTACCTGCAAAAACTGGTCGGCCTGTACGTGGAACTGGCGCGCAACACGCCGCTGCTGATCCAGTTGTTCTTCGTCTACTTCGCCTTGCCAGCTGTGGGGATTCAGGTTTCCGGTTTCACCGCCGCGATCATCACCATGACCTTCCTCGGCGGCGCCTATCTCACCGAAGTGCTGCGTGCCGGCGTCGATGCCGTACCGCAGGCGCAACTGGAATCAGGGCGCTCAATCGGCCTGTCCCATGGCCAGTTGCTGCGCTACGTGATCCTGCCGCAAGCGGGGATTCTCAGCCTGCCGTCGCTGTTCGCCAATTTCATTTTCCTGCTCAAGGAAACCACCGTGGTCTCGGCGGTGGCGGTGCCGGAAATCCTCTACACCACCAAGAGCTACATCGCGCTCTATTACAAAACCTACGAAATGCTCGCCGTGCTGACGCTGATCTGCGTGCTGCTGTTCTTGCCGCTGTCGCTATTGCTCAGCCGACTGGAAAGGAGGCTCCAGCATGGCCAGTTCGGGTCTTGAACTGCTCTGGGTGTCGTTGCCGCAATTGGCCAAAGGCGCCGGACAAACCCTGTCGATATCTTTTCTGAGCATTGCCATCAGCACTGTCGGCGGCGTGCTTTACGGCGTGTTGCGCACGCTCAACGTGACGTGGCTGAACGCGATTTTGCGGGTCTATCTGGAGCTGTTCCGGGCGATCCCGGTGCTGGTCTGGTTGTATCTGTTGTTCTTCGGTCTGCCGATTTTCTTCGGCCTGAGCATTCCCAGCTTTTGGTGCGCGGTGCTGGTGCTGTCGCTGTGGGGCGCCAGCGAGGTCGGCGAGGTGGCGCGCGGTGCGCTGCATTCGTTGCCACGCGGGCAGCGTGAAGCGGGGCTGTCGATCGGTCTGAACGCCGCGCAACTCTACGGCTACGTGCTGCTGCCGCAAGCGCTGAAACGCATGACGCCGCCGACCATCAACGTCTACACGCGGATCATCAAGACCAGCTCGCTGGCGGTGCTCATCGGTGTGGTCGACGTGATTAAAGTCGGCCAGCAAATCATCGAGCGTACTTACGAATCGGTGCTGATCTACGGCGCGCTGTTTCTGTTTTTCTTTTTCATCTGCTACCCGCTGTCGGCCGCTTCGCGCGTGCTGGAGCGGCGCTGGACGCAAGCATGAGTGCATTGATCGAGTTTCACGGCTTCAACAAATTCTATGGTGAGCAGCAGGTGCTTAACGGCATCGATCTGCAGGTGCAGAGCGGCGAAGTGATCGTCATCCTCGGCCCCAGCGGCTGCGGCAAAAGCACCTTGTTGCGTTGCCTCAATGGCCTGGAAGAAGCCCACAGCGGCAGCCTGAAATTTGTCGGCCGTGAGCTGCTGGACAAGGCCACTGACTGGCGCGAGATCCGTCAGCAGATCGGTATGGTGTTCCAGAGTTATCACCTGTTTCCGCACATGAGCGTGCTCGACAACCTGCTGCTTGGGCCGCTGAAGGTGCAAAAACGTCAGCACCGCGAGGCGCAGCAGCAAGCCGAAGCGCTGCTCGAACGCGTTGGCTTGGCCGACAAGCGCGACGCCTTCCCGCGTCAGCTCTCCGGCGGCCAGCAGCAACGCATCGCCATCGTCCGCTCGTTGTGCATGAACCCACGGGTCATGCTCTTCGACGAAGTCACCGCCGCCCTCGACCCGGAGATGGTCAAGGAAGTTTTGCAGGTCATTCAGGGCCTCGCCCGCGAAGGCATGACCCTGCTGATCGTCACCCACGAAATGGCCTTCGCCCGTGCGGTGGCCGACCGCATCGTGTTCATGGATGCCGGGCGCATCCTTGAACAGAACCCGCCCGAGATTTTCTTTACGAACCCGCAAACCGCACGCGCGCAGCAGTTTCTGGAGAAGTTCTCCTTCGTTGCAACACTGCCAAAAACGAATCCGACAAAGGAACTGGAACTGTTATGAAAACTGCCGCTTTTTTACTGCCCCTGCTCAGCCTCGCGTTGCTTGCCGGTTGCAGCAAGACCGAAGAACCGCCGAAGCCGAAAGTCGCCAGCGAAAGCACTGCGCCGGCTGGTTATCTGGACAAGATCAAGGCTCGCGACAAACTGATCGTCGGCGTATTTACCGATAAACCGCCGTTCGGTTTTGTCGATGAAGCGGGGCGCTACGTCGGCTTCGATACTGATATCGGCCGGCGTTTCGCCAAGGATCTGCTCGGCGATGAAAACAAGGTCGAATTCGTTGCCGTCGAGCCGGCAAGCCGTATTCCATTTCTGCAAAGCGACAAGGTCGACCTGATCCTCGCCAACATGACCGTCACCCCGGAGCGCAAGGAAGCAGTGGAATTCACCAACCCGAACCTCAAGGTTGCGGTGCAGGCGTTGGTGCCGCAAAGCAGCTCAGTGAAAAACCTTGATGATCTGGCGACCCGCACCACTATCGTCACCACCGGTACCACTGCGGATATCTGGCTGACCAAGAATCATCCGGACTGGAAACTGCTCAAGTTCGAGAAAAACTCCGAATCACTGCAAGCCTTGGCCAATGGCCGTGGCGATGCCTATGCGCAGGACAACCTGGTGCTGTTCAGCTGGGCCAAGCAGAACCCGGGCTATCGCGTGCTGGATGAAAAGCTCGGTGCCGAAGCGCCGATTGCGCCGGCGGTGAAGAAGGGCAATATCGAGCTGCGTGACTGGGTGAATACAGAACTGGCCAAGCTGGGTGAGGAGAAGTATCTGCTCAAGCTGTACGACCAATATGTGCGTAAAGAGCTGAGCGATGACACCAAGCCTGAGAGCGTGATTGTCGAGGGTGGCAAGTGGCAGGGGTGATTGCCTGTTGAATCGGTGGTGAGGCCTGCCCCTCACCCCAGCCCTCTCCCGAAGGAGAGGGAGCCGACCGAGGTGTCCTGCGTCATACATCGACCTGAAAAACCGAGTCGATTATGGATTCACAACAGCATTTTCAGGTCGGCGTGATTCCCGAACATCCGCGGTCAGGCCCCTCTCCCCGTAGAGAGGGAGCCGATCTCTGGGCTTTTCAAAACCTGAGTTCAACTCGAGACTTTCATGTCGGCGTAGTTCGAAAGAACAACTCGGTCAGTCCCCTCTCCCTCTGGGAGAGGGCTAGGGTGAGGGGCTTTTTGCCTGAATCACTCAATCCGGCCAATTCCACGCCGGCTCATCCAGCACCCCCTGCCCGACAATCCCGGTCTGCCCCAGGGTTTTCTCCAGCACGATGCAATTGCATTCCGGATCCTCCTGCAACGCCGAAATCAACCGCCGCGCATGCGACACCACCCACACCTGACACTGCTCGGACGCACGGATAATCAACCGCGCCAACGCCGGCAACAGATCCGGGTGCAGACTGGTTTCCGGTTCGTTCAGCACCATCAGCGACGGCGGTCGCGGCGTCAGCAGCGCTGCGACCAGCAGCAGATAGCGCAACGTCCCGTCCGACAGTTCCGCCGCCGACAACGGCCGCAATAAACCTTCCTGATAAAACTCGATGGCAAACCGTCCACCGGCCTGCGCTTCGATATGCACCCGTGCGCCCGGAAACGCATCGGTAATCGCCGCACGCATGGCGTCGCCGTCACCAATCTCGATGATGGTCTGCAACGCCGCCGCCAGATCCCGGCCGTCGTGATGCAGCACCGGCGTGCGTGTGCCCAATTGTGGTTGGCGCACCGGTGCATCGGCATCGCTGCGAAAGTGATCGTAAAAGCGCCAGCGACGAATGAACTCTCGTATCTGGAACACTTCCGGTGAGCTGCGCAGGCTGCCGACCTGATCGAACAGGCTGTCAAAGTTCGGCGTGTGCTGTGCCAGCACATCCCATTGGCGCTCGGCGCGTGCGCGAATCATCGGGCCGTCGCGATCCACCAGCAGGCTGGCGGGGCGGTAAAGCGTGCCGGCCCAGATGCATTCGCGCTTGATCTGCGGGTCGAGGCTGAAACGCGAGGGGATCGGCCGTGAATGTTCGGGCAACATGAAGTGCCCGTTGGAATCGGGCAGCCCGAGGCTGATCGAATAACTGAAATCTTCCCCGGCGAACCCCAGACGCAATCGCTTCACACCCTGACGCACCGTCGACTGAATGGGCACTTCGCCGTTGCGCATACGCCGGCTGATGGTTTCCGGCCCGGCCCAGAAGGTCGACTCCAGCCCACCCTCAAGGGCCAGCGCATTGACCACGCCGCCCTGAGCGGTTTCCGCCAGCAGGCGCAAGGCCCGGTAGAGGTTGGACTTGCCGCTGCCGTTGGGGCCGGTGATCAGGTTCAGCCGGCCGAGCGGGATCACCAGTTTATTGATTGAGCGGTAATTGGCCACTGCCAGAGTGTTGAGCATGGAATTCCTTCTCTTCAGGCGCCTATTGTAGGAGCTGCCGAAGATTGCGATCTTTTGATGTTGTTTTTAAAAGATCAAAAGATCGCAGCCTCCGGCAACTCCTAGAGGAAATATGGGGGACGAACGGGCGAACGTTGAACCCTGTTCTAAGCTCACAGTCGTATCGTCACTTGCACGTTCGTACACAGGAAGGAGTCTGCATGGCGAGTCCCGGTTTGAAAACAGCGGTCGTGCTGAGTCTGCTCACCTTGGTGACCGCTTGCGGCGAGAAAAAAGCCCCCGCTGAGTACCTGCCACGGGTTTTTGTACAAGAGGTCAAGCCCACGGATTACGCGGCTTCGGTGACATTGACCGGGGACGTGCAGGCGCGCGTGCAGACCGAACTGTCGTTCCGCGTCGGCGGCAAGATCATCCAGCGCATGGTCGATGTCGGCGATCGCGTCACCGCCAAACAAGTGCTGGCCAAACTCGACCCCAAGGATTTGCAGACCAACGTCGATTCGGCTCAAGCCCAGGTCGTTGCTGAACAAGCCCGGGTGAAACAGAGTGCCGCGGCGTTCGTGCGCCAGCAAAAACTCCTGCCCAAGGGCTACACCAGCCAAAGCGAATACGATTCCGCCCAAGCCGCGTTGCGCAGCAGCCAGAGCGCCTTGAGCGCGGCGCAGGCGCAATTGGCCAACGCCAAGGACCAGCTCAGCTACACCGCGCTGATTGCCGATGCACCGGGGGTGATCACCGAGCGCCAGGCCGAAGTCGGCCAGGTCGTGCAGGCCACGGCGCCGATTTTTTCGTTGGCCCGCGACGGCGACCGTGACGCGGTGTTCAACGTCTACGAATCGCTGCTGGCCGAGCGTCCTGCGGATCCGTCGATCGTCGTCAGCCTGCTCGATAACCCTGCCATCAAAACCACCGGTACGGTGCGTGAAATCACCCCGGCGGTGTCGGCGCAGTCCGGCACGGTGCAAGTCAAAGTCAGTCTCGACAGCCTGCCACAAGGGATGCAGCTGGGCTCGGTGGTCAGCGCCACCGCCAAGGGCAGCGGCAAGTCGGCAGTCGAATTGCCATGGTCAGCGCTGACGAAAAACATCAGTGATCCGGCGGTGTGGATGGTCGACGATAAAGGTGAAGCGCAGCTGCACAACGTGACCGTCGGCCGCTACCTGATCGGCAAGGTCATCATCAGCGAAGGCCTCAAGGGCGGGGAGAAAGTCATTGTCGCCGGTGGGCAGTTGCTGCATCCCGGCATGAAAGTCGAAATCGCTGAAAACACCTACAAGGGTCTGCAACCGGGAGCACAGCCATGAAGCGTCTGGGGCTGTTATCCGTGGGTGTGTTGCTGGCGGCCTGCTCGAAAAGCGAGCCACCTCCGGAGCCGGTACGTCCGGTGTTATCGGTCAAGGTTCAAACATTGAGCGAGGAAAGCCTCGGGCGTTTCGCCGGCAGCATCCAGGCGCGTTATGAAAGCAACACCGGTTTCCGCGTCGGTGGCCGCATCGCCAGCCGCAACGTCGATGTCGGAACCGAAGTGCAAAAGGGCACGCTGCTCGCCACCCTCGATCCGTCTGATCAGCAGAACCAATTGCGTTCGGCCCAGGGCGACCTGGCCAAGGTTCAGGCGCAACTGATCAATGCCCAGGCCAATGCCCGCCGTCAGCAGGCGCTGTTCGATCGTGGCGTAGGAGCGCAGGCACAACTGGACATCGCCACCACGGACTTGAAAACCACCCAGGCCTCGCTGGACCAGGCACGGGCGGCGGTCAATCAAAGCAAGGACCAGCTCGGCTACACCGAACTGCGTTCCGATCATAAAGCCGTGGTCACCGCGTGGAACGCCGAAGCCGGGCAAGTGGTGACGGCGGGCCAGCAGGTCGTGACCCTGGCGCAACCGGACATCAAGGAAGCGGTGATCGATCTGCCGGACACCCTGGTCGATCAGATTCCCTCCGACGTGGTGTTTCTGGTAGCTGGGCAACTCGACCCGAGCATCAACACCACGGCGACCCTTCGCGAGATCGAACCGCAGGCGCAAAGCGCCACGCGTACTCGTCGCGCACGCCTGACGCTGGCCGAGACACCGGACGGGTTCCGCCTCGGCACGGCGATCAGCGTGACCCTCAGTTCGGCGATCAAACCGCGCATCGAATTGCCGGCTACCGCTGTGCAGGAGGTCGACGGCAAACCACGGATCTGGGTCATCGACACCCAGAGCAAAACCGTCAGCCCCCGCGACGTCAGCGTGATCAGCCGCACCGACAGCAGCGTGGTGCTCGCGGGCGGCGTGAAGAATGGCGAGCGCGTGGTCAGCGCCGGCGTCAACAGCCTCAAACCCGGACAATCGGTAAAACTTGACGAGGACAGTCAATGAAAGGCTCTTTCAACCTCTCCGAATGGGCCCTCAAGCATCAGTCATTCGTCTGGTACCTGATGTTCGTCGCGTTGCTGATGGGCGTGTTCTCATATTTCAATCTGGGCCGCGAAGAAGACCCGTCGTTCACCATCAAAACCATGGTGATCCAGACCAAATGGCCGGGCGCGACCCAGGAAGAAACCCTCGCGCAGGTCACCGACCGCATCGAGAAAAAACTCGAAGAACTCGATTCTCTCGACTACGTGAAAAGCTACACGCGCCCCGGCGAATCGACGGTGTACGTGTACCTGCGCGACACCACCAGCGCCAAGGACATCCCGGAAATCTGGTACCAGGTGCGCAAGAAGATCGACGACATTCGCGGGCAGTTCCCCCAAGGTATTCAAGGCCCCGGGTTCAACGACGAGTTCGGTGATGTGTTCGGCTCGGTCTACGCCTTCACCGCCGACGGCTTGACCATGCGCCAGTTGCGCGATTACGTGGAACAGGCGCGGGCCGAGATCCGCAATGTACCGGGGCTGGGCAAGATCGAAATGATCGGCCAGCAGGACGAAGTGATTTATCTGAACTTCTCTACCCGCAAACTGGCGGCGTTGGGGATCGATCAGCGTCAGGTTGTGCAGAGCCTGCAATCGCAGAACGCCGTAACCCCGGCCGGTGTGATCGAGGCCGGCCCCGAGCGGATTTCCGTGCGCACTTCGGGGCAGTTCGCCTCGGAAAAAGATCTCGCCGAGGTCAATCTCAAGCTCAACGACCGTTTCTATCGTTTGGCTGACATCGCCGACATCACTCGCGGTTACACCGATCCGGCTACCCCGGAATTCCGCTTCGACGGCAAACCGGCCATCGGTCTGGCGATTGCCATGCAGAAGGGCGGCAACGTTCAGGAGTTCGGCAAGGCGTTGCACCAGCGCATCGATGAACTGACCGCAGACTTGCCGGTTGGCGTGGGTGTGCACACTGTGTCCGATCAGGCGGTGGTGGTGGAAGAAGCGGTCGGTGGCTTTACCAGTGCCCTGTTCGAGGCGGTGATCATCGTGCTGGTGGTCAGTTTCATCAGCCTCGGCGTGCGCGCCGGCCTGGTGGTGGCGTGCTCGATTCCGCTGGTGCTGGCGATGGTGTTTGTGTTCATGGAATACAGTGGCATCACCATGCAGCGGATTTCTCTCGGTGCACTGATCATCGCCCTCGGCCTGTTGGTGGACGACGCGATGATCACCGTGGAGATGATGGTCACGCGCCTGGAAATGGGCGAGAGCAAGGAGGAGGCCGCGACGTACGCCTACACCTCGACGGCGTTCCCGATGCTCACCGGGACGCTGGTGACGGTCGCCGGTTTCGTGCCCATCGGCCTCAACGCCAGTTCCGCCGGTGAGTACACCTACACGCTGTTTGCGGTGATTGCCGTGGCCATGATTGTGTCGTGGATTGTCGCGGTGTTCTTCGCTCCGGTGATCGGCGTGCACATTCTCAGCGCCAACGTGAAGCCCCATGACGCCGAGCCGGGCCGCGTCGGGCGTGCGTTCAATGGCGGTCTGTTGTGGGCGATGCGCAATCGCTGGTGGGCGATCGGCATCACCGTGCTGCTGTTTGTCCTGTCGATTTTTTGCATGCGCTTTGTGCAGAACCAGTTCTTTCCGGCGTCGGACCGCCCGGAAATTCTCGTCGACCTTAACCTGCCGCAGAACGCCTCCATCGACGAAACACGCAAGGCCGTCGACAAGCTGGAAGAAACCCTTAAAGGCGACCCGGACATTGTGCGCTGGAGCACCTACATCGGTCAGGGCGCGATCCGTTTCTATCTGCCCCTCGACCAGCAATTGCAAAACCCGTACTACGCACAACTGGTGATCGTCAGCAAAGACTTCGAGGCCCGCGAGGCATTGAGTCAGCGTCTGCGCGAGCGCTTGCACAAGGACTTCGTCGGCATCGGCAGTTACGTCCAGGCGCTGGAAATGGGCCCGCCGGTCGGGCGTCCGATTCAGTACCGGATTAGCGGCAAGGACATTGATCAGGTGCGCAAGCACGCCATCGATCTGGCCACCGAACTGGACAAGAACTCGCACATCGGCGAGATCATTTACGACTGGAACGAGCCGGGCAAAGTCCTGCGCATCGACATCGCCCAAGACAAGGCGCGGCAGCTCGGGCTGTCGTCCGAAGACGTGGCGAACCTGATGAACAGCATCGTCAGCGGCGCGCCTCTGACCCAGGTCAACGACGACATCTACCTGATCAATGTGGTCGGCCGGGCGGTGAGTTCGGAGCGTGGTACGCCGGAAACCCTGCAGAATCTGCAGATCGTTACGCCCAACGGCACATCGATTCCGTTACTGGCGTTCGCCACTGTGCGCTATGAGCTGGAACAGCCGCTGGTGTGGCGTCGCGACCGCTTGCCGACCATCACCATCAAGGCCTCGGTGCGCGACGAGATCCAGCCGACCGATCTGGTGAAACTGCTCAAGCCGTCGATTGACGCCTTCGCTGACAAACTGCCAGTGGGCTACAAGGTCGCCACCGGCGGTACGGTCGAGGAAAGCGGCAAGGCCCAGGGACCGATCGCCAAGGTCTTGCCGTTGATGCTGTTTTTGATGGCGACCTTCCTGATGATCCAGTTGCACAGCGTGCAGAAGATGTTCCTCGTCGCCAGTGTCGCGCCGCTGGGACTGATCGGCGTGGTGCTGGCGCTGGTGCCGACCGGCACACCGATGGGCTTCGTGGCGATTCTGGGGATTCTGGCGCTGATCGGCATCATCATTCGTAACTCGGTGATTCTGGTGACGCAGATCGATGAGTTCGAGAAGAAGGGCTATGCGCCGTGGGATGCGGTAGTCGAGGCGACTGAGCATCGGCGCCGACCGATCCTGCTGACCGCCGCTGCGGCAAGCATGGGCATGATCCCGATTGCCCGCGAAGTGTTCTGGGGGCCGATGGCGTACGCGATGATTGGCGGGATTGTGGTCGCGACGTTGCTGACGCTGCTGTTCCTGCCGGCGCTGTATGTGGCCTGGTACAAGATTCGCGAACCGAAGAAGGACGCTTCGTCATCGACCCACTGAGTGTGTTTGTTACACCTTTGGGAAAGGTCTGACTTACAACTGTGATGCCTTGCGTTACCGTCCTTCCTCCATTTGGAGGAGGGACGCCTGATGTCGACTGTCACTTGCTGGTTGCGCCAACTGCTGTTAGTGGCCGGCCTGTGCCTGTCGCCCTCATCGCTGGCCGACATCCTTTTGGTGAACCCGCTGTGGCGCGTACAGCTCGACCCCGCAACCCTCGCCGTGCGAGTCACCCCGGCCAACGGCGCGACTGTGCAGGCATCGACGGGCGTCGCTGCGCACAGGATCAGCAACCTGGTGCAACGTGACAATCGTGTCGACTGGCAATGGGACGATGGCGCCTGGTCAATCAGCGTTGATCTCGATCAACGTGACCTGAACTTCTCGATCACCGCACGCGCCCCGGCTGAACTTGAGTTCTTGCGCCAGCCCGGCAATGCCATGGGCAAGGGCCTGATCTGGCCCTTGGCCGAGGGCCATTATGTGCCGCGCGGCGATCCGGTGTGGCAGGCGTTTCTGGTGAGTCAAGGGGTGCTCAATGCCACTCAGGATATGAGTCTGCCGATCTGGGGCGTCGAGCATGAGGGATTCAGTCTCAACTGGTTGCTGACCAACCCCTACAACAAGCAACTGCTGTTCAGCGCTGAGGGCGATGCGCTCGCGTTGTCGGTGCGGCATCAATTCACCTCACTCAAACCGTCGACAGCGCTGACGTTCAGCCTGTTTCTGGGTGACGCCGAGCCGCTGGCCGGTGCCAAGCGCTACCGACAATGGCGGATCGACACCGGCCGTCACGAAAGCCTGAGCAGCAAGCTTGAGAAAACACCGACATCGCGAAAGCTGTTGGGCGCCAGTCATGTCTACCTGTGGGGTAACGATCTGCTGGGGCAAAAGGATGTGCGTGACTGGCCGGCGTTGCTTGGCAAGTTGCGCGGCCAGACCTACCTTGCCGGTGCGTTGCGCGACGGCATGGATACTGAAGCCTTGCAGCTGCTCGCCACGCAGACCGTGCTCAATCGTTATCAGCAAAGCATTCTGCTGCGCAGCCTCAATCGGGCGCTGAACACTCAGGCGCGCAAAACCTGGCAGGCCCGCGCGGTGCCGGACATGCAAGCACTGGTCAACGGTTACGCTGCCCTGCGTGGCCAACTGGCCCGCGAATTCGCCGGTGCCGTGACAGCCAGGCCCGAGCAATGGGGCAGCACCCTGTCGCTGGACTCCATTGAGCAATTGCAAAACGCCGGGCTGTCGCGCTTGTGGCTGGGTCTTGGCGAGGGCTGGGAGGGCGGGCTCTGGCATCCCGAGGCGGTTCGAGCAGGCGTGCAGGCCGGGTATCTGCTGGCACCGTATGATTCTTACGAGACGGCGCTGAGTCGGGATGAGAACCCGGACTGGACCACCGCGCATCTGGGTGACACGGCTTACCGCGAGTGCGCCATCGTGCTGGAAAATCGCACGCTGAAAAGCGGCTTTCAGCAATCAGGTCACTACACCGACCCACGTTGCGTGCGCCCTTTGCTGGAGAAACGAGTCAAAGCGGTCAGCGTCGCCGCCGGTTTCAACAGCTGGTTTCTCGATGCCTACGCCACTGGCATGTTGTTCGATAGCTACCGCGCGGACGCCCCCATGACGCAGGCGCAGAATGCCGAGGGCAACGTCGCGGCGTCGCGCTGGATCAACGAAACGCTGCAATTGCCCAGCGGCTCCGAGGATGGCAATGCGACCACGGCTCAAGGCGTGCTGTTCGCCCATGGCATGCAGACACCGGTGATCGGTTGGGGTGATGCCGACATGAGTAAAAACCCGGATTCCGAATACTTTGTCGGTAAGTGGTTTCCGCCGGAGCAACCGGCCGTGTTTTTCAAATCCGTGCCAATAAAGGATCCGTTGCGGCGCATTCACTTTGACCCGGCCAGCCGTTTGCCGCTGTATCAAGCGGTGTTCCACGGCTCGCTCATCACCACCCATCACTGGTTGTTCGACAGCCTTAAATTGAGCAACGCAAGGGTGGAAAACGAACTGACGCAATTGCTTTACAACGTGCCGCCGCTGTACCACCTGAGTGCGGCGACGCTGGCGCAGCGATTGCCGCTGATGGCCCGCCAGGATGCATTCTTCCGTCCGCTGCATGAGCGCCTGGCGACGCAGGCGCTGACTGGTTTCCAATGGCTGAGCGAAGATCGGCAGGTGCAGCAGACTTCATTTGAAGACGGCACTCGGCTGCTGGCCAACTTCGCTCCAGCCCCGCGTGAAGTGGACGGTCGGACCCTGCCCGGCGAGAGCGTCACGCTGCTGCTGCCGGAAGGTACCGTCAGCCACTACCGGGTGCAGGCAACTCCCTGACTCAGCCTTTGCGCCAGACGCTGGCCAACCACGGCTGCTGCTCGCGCGGCAGGCCGGCGGGACGGAAGTAGTGTTCCAGTTCGACGAATCCGGCGCGGGCAAGCAGCCCGCGCCAAGCCTCCAGATCGTGATACGAGCCATAGCGCGGCCCGTTCCAGCCCTCGCGGTTATCCCCGCGCGGGTTAGAGCTGAACAGCACACCGCCCGGTTTCAAGGTATCGCGCAGCTCTTGCAAAACCCGTGGCAATTCCTGCAATGGCACATGAAACAGCACCGCGTTGGCGAAGATTCCGTCGAAGCGTTCGGCGGGTAAATCAAGCTTGAGGAAATCCTGGCACCACACTTCACAGCCACTGTCCTCACGGGCCATCCGCGCAAACTCGGGTGAGCCGTCGAGACCGACCGCGACGTGCCCCATGCGTGTAAACGTCTGCAGATCCCGTCCCGGTCCACAGCCAAAATCAAGAATCGCTAACGGCGCTACGCCCTGAATGTGCCGCAACAGCGCCTCGATGTTCTGGCTGACATCGTGATCGCGGGTGCCCTCACGGAAGTCTTCGGCCACTGAGTTGTAGTGGCCAAGGGTGGTGGCGGTGATCTGTTCCAGGTCGGTCGGAGTCTGCTTCATGGTCGGTTCGTGGTGGCAAGGACGATGGGCAGACTATAAGCGCTTTCGCGCTTTAAAAGATCGCAGCCTGCGGGCCTTGGATCTTCATTCTCCAGAAAGCACAAAACCCCGGCGCCTGTGCAATACATATGTACCGCACGCAGTAGCGCGCTGCGGAATGTAATGACGCCTGCGCGATAGACCACTGTCGCGATGTCTGCCCTGTTTTTTTATCGGGGGGAATCACTCAGGAAAAGGATGTTCATGAGCATTGTTCGCAAACCTGGCACTACCTCGCCAACCAACCGTAACCCGGTGAACGCCACACCACTGCGGAAAAGATCCGGCAGTTCGCCATCCGGCGACGGGACTCCCGTGAAGATTTACCGTTCTGATACGGATCCAGCTAACCAGGAGGCGGGGGTGCATTTCCCCGCCGTTACGATTGCGCCGTTGCACTCTGCCCAGATCCGGCCGGTGTCTGCGCAAGTCAAAACCCTTGAACGCTACAGCTTGCGCGCGCCAGCCAACTTGCCTGCCGCCAATGCTCAAGGCCTGCGCGTGTACAAGAACCGAAAATATGTTGATATCGCCCCCGGCGAGATCGTCCTGGTTCGGGAAACCGGCACAGTCGGTGAATATCGGGCATCGCTGGTCTCTGAATCGGCGGCGTTGGGCCCGGCCTTGTTTCTTGATCCGCGCAGCAAGATCTGGACACTCGAACGGCCTCAACCGTTAACCGGTCCAGGCAAAGTGATTGACATCGACATTGATGAGCTCATTGGCGAGGTCAGAAGGGAGCATGCGCAAAAAAACCGGGTTCATACCGGTAGCGATGACTCGTTTGAGTACACGGCGGCACAGGAGGGCGCGCTGGTCGCCCGCGGCTTGAAGCAGTTCTCGCCGGAACAGGTGGCGATCATTCGCTCAGAACTGAAAGCGGTTGAGAACATCTTCGCTGATGCCAGCCACGCCATTGGTCTGAAATACCGGGAGGCGGATGCCGTTTACGACAGCTTCTTCGGCACCGGGCACCTCAATGTTGCGCAGCGATTCTCCGATTCTGTCGCGCGCGGTCTGGCGGTTTCCAGGGAATACCAGGGGGTTTGGGGCGCCGAGAAAATCCTCGGCGTCGATGCGCACAGCAATAGCGCGGCGTGGATGTACAAAAGCGATTTCCACGGCCGGCTGTTCATCAATCGCAAGTACATGCAGCGCGGTACATTGAGCCTGTCGTTGGGCCATGAAATGTTGCACACCAACAGAATCGACCGGTTCCAGGCCATCGGGCCCAACGCCGCAGACTATTTCTATCTGGACGGCCGACTGGGTCGTTTGCTGATCTGGGATTCGCTAGCCATGTACGACGTTCCCGAGCGCGGCGTCTCCGAGGCAATCATGCGTGGCGGTTTGACGGTCGACTATCTGAACGCGTTTTCACACGATCACGATGCCTTCCTGTTCGCTGTCAGTGATTACCTGGGTATCGGCGACGATCTGCAACTTCAGGCGGCGGTTGACGCGTTCAACGCCAGTCCGCCGTTGCGTGCGCAGTTGGCGGTGAACAACGCTGACAGCCTGATTTGTGCGGCAAAAGCTCTGCAAGTGCTGCATCAAAACAAAAGTGAATATTCGTGGCTGGACAGCCTGATTGAAGATTAAGACCGGCGCCCCTTCAATTCAGTTGTTTGAGTGTGTACCTGCTAGTTCTTACAGTTTCGGAACACCGTCAAAGCGCTCATTCTCCACGCTAAGGTGAGAAAGGACGCTTGTGACCATGAATGTTCACCATGCCGCCGCCACTGTCGGATCATTGAGCCACGTTCGCTGATGATCCGCAGTGATGTCGATGCTCTGATTGAAGAAATAGCGCCGCCGCAGTCGGTCAGATTTATCCCGATTCCCAAAAAACCAACCTTCTTTTTTTCAGCGCTTGTTGAGACCCCGCGCCAACCGGTCCCCACCCAACTGAATCACCGCCACCAGAGCCACCAGCAACACAATCACCGTCAGCATGATCTGGCTGTCAAAGCGCTGATACCCATAGCGATAGGCGATATCCCCCAACCCGCCCGCGCCAATCGCCCCGGCCATGGCCGACGAGTTGATCATCGTCACCAGCGTAATGGTGAAACCGCCGACAATCCCCGGCAGCGCCTCTGGCAGCAACACATGCCAGACAATGTGCCAGCGCCGGCAACCCATCGCCTGCGCCGCTTCGATCAAGCCATGATCAACCTCACGCAAACTCACTTCGGCAATCCGCGCAAAGAATGGCGTAGCGGCAATCGTCAGTGGCACCACGGCAGCCCAGACACCGTACGTAGTGCCGACAATCAAGCGGGTAAACGGAATCAGCGCGACCATCAGAATCAGAAACGGGATCGAGCGGAACAGGTTCACGAACGCCCCCAACGCACGGTTCAACACTGGCGCTTCGTAGATCCCGCCCTTGTCGCTGGTGACCAGAATCACCGCCATGGGAATCCCCACCAGCAGCGCGATCAGTGATGACACACCGACCATCAGGAAGGTGTCGATAAAACCCTGCAACAAGCGATCAAACCACATAACCCACTACCTCCACGCGTTGCGCCCATTGCGCGGCGCGCTCACACAATTGCTCGGCGCTGAACGATGTACCGCTGACGGCCAACAACAGTTGCCCCAGCGCATGCCCCTGAATCCGCTCAACGCCGCCCTGAAGCAACTTCACCCGACCGCCGAGCGCTGTGAACAGCGCGGCCAGATCCGGTTCATCACTGGCGCTGCCGGTGAACTGCAAGCGCAGCACCACAGCGGCGTCGGAGGAGGGCGGCTGCGTCTGCAAACGGCTTTGCAATTCTTCCGGCAACGCGTGTTGCAGCGGCGCCAGCAAGGTTTGGCTGACTTCGTGCTGCGGATTACCGAACACTTCCCATACCGGGCCTTGTTCGACAACCCGCCCGTGCTCAAGCACGACAACGCGGTCGCAGATTTCGCGGATCACTGCCATCTCGTGAGTGATCAGAACGATGGTCAGGCCCAGGCGTTTATTGATTTCGCGCAGCAGGCCGAGGATCGATTGGGTGGTCTCTGGATCGAGCGCCGAAGTGGCTTCGTCGCAGAGCAGAATATCCGGGTCATGCACCAGCGCGCGGGCGATGCCGACACGCTGTTTCTGCCCACCGGAAAGTTGCGCCGGATAGGCTTTGTGCTTTTCCTGCAGGCCAACCAGTTCGAGCAGTTCGCGCACCTTTTTTTCGCGTTGTTCTTTCGGCACGCCGGCGACTTTCAGCGGCAGTTCGACGTTCTGCCACACGGTCTTGGCCGACATCAGATTGAAGTGCTGAAAGATCATGCCGATGCGTCGGCGCAAAGCGACGAGACGGTCTTCATCGAACTCGCCAATGTCGACCTGATCGATCAACACCCGCCCCGAGGTCGGTTGTTCCAGACGATTGATCGTGCGGATCAGCGACGACTTGCCGGCACCGCTGCGGCCGATGATGCCGAACACTTCGCCACGCTGAATCGCCAGATCAATGCCCTGCAAAGCCGCGACCGGGCCTTGCCGGCCGTTGTAGGTTTTGCCCAGACCGATGAAGCGTACGTGGGCGCGATTCAGCTCCGGGTGCAGCTCGGTTTTTTCAGCATTGTGTGGCTCTGGAATTTCCAGTCGCCGTTGGATCGCGGCCGTCATGCTCAGCTTTCCCACCCGGCTTGATACAGCTTGCCGTGGGCCTTATCCAGTGCCGCGCGAACGGCTGGTGAGTGCTGGTAGATGTCGACGAACTTGACCAGGCGCGGATCGGTTTTGCTCTTCGGCTGGATGACGAACTGGATCACGTATTCCTTGTGGTCGAGGCCGTCGAACAGCAGCGCCGAACCGGCATCGAAAGTCTTCGCCAGACGAATGTAGGCCGGGTAGCCCTGGACCAGATCGGCGTCGTCATAGGCGCGTACCAATTGCACGGCTTCGACCTGGAGGATTTTGATCTTCTTCGGGTTGGCGACAATGTCATCTTCGGTGGCTTTGTAGCCGACGCCCGGTTTCAGTGTGATCAAGCCGGCCTTGGCCAGCAGTTGCAGGCCGCGACCGCTGTTGATCGGATCGTTGGCGATGGCGACGCTGGCGCCTTCGGGCAACTCGTCGAAGCTTTTGTATTTTTTCGAGTAGAGGCCGACGTTGTTGATGATCCCCGGGGCGAACGGCACCAGATCAAAACCCGCGGCGGCTTTGGCGTTTTCGAGGAACGGAATGTGCTGGAAGTAGTTCACGTCGATGTCGCCGGCGGCGAGGCTGACGTTCGGTGCGATCCAGTCAGTGAACTCCACTAACTCAACTTTGAGGCCCTGTTTGGAGGCTTCTTCGACAGCAGCTTCCAGCGGGATGGCGAAGGCGGCGGTGGTGCCGATTTTCAACGGGGCGTCGGCGGCGAAGATGGCCGAGCTGAACAGGCCGAGGGCCAGGGCCAGTGCTTTGACTGGGTGGGACAGGATTTTCTGGGTCATGATGGGTTTTTCCAGTCAGTGCATGAAATTTGTGGTGTTTGTTATGGCCTCATCGCGAGCAGGCTCACTCCTACATTTGGAATGCGTTCCCCTGTAGGAGTGAGCCTGCTCGCGATGCTTTTAGCGGCGAAACGCGGAGCCTGTGTGTTGCTCGGGCAATTGCGCCGCACCGTGAAACAGCTTCTCGCGCAGGCTGCCACTGTCGTACGCGGTCTTGTACGACCCGCGCCGCTGCAACTCGGGAATCACCAGTTCAATGAAATCGACATAGCTTTCCGGCGTAACAATCCGCGTCAAATTGAACCCATCAAGACCGGTCTCGGCGATCCATGATTCCAGCTCATCCGCGACTTGCTCAGGTGAGCCGACCACAGTGATGTAGCGACCACCGAGGGCGTGCTGATCAAGCAACTTGCGTCGGGTCCAGTCGTTGTTCTGCAGATTTTTCGTCGCTGACTGAATCGCGTTGCTCTTCACGTACTGGATCGGTTCGTCGATCTCGTACTGGGAAAAATCGATGCCGGTGGAGGCGGAAAAATGCGCCACACCGGCTTCGGCGCTGGCGTAGCTCAGGTATTCGGCGTGCTTGGCCCATGCAGCCTCTTCGGTCGGGCCGACAATCACATTCAGGCCCATGAACACCTTGATGTCTTCAGGGTTGCGTCCCGCTTCGACGGCACTGGCGCGGACCTTGTCGACTTGAACCTTGGTCGACGGTTTGTTCTGGCCGCTGATGAACACACACTCGGCATGACGACCGGCGAAGAGCAAACCGCGATCGGAGCTGCCGGCCTGAAACAGCACAGGCGTGCGCTGCGGCGACGGCTCGCAGAGGTGATAACCCTCGACCTGATAGAACTCGCCTTTGTGCTCGACCTTGTGGACCTTTTCCGGTTGGGCGTAGATGCGCTGCTCGCGGTCATTGAGCACTGCGCCGTTTTCCCAACTGCCTTCCCAGAGTTTGTAGAGCACTTCGAGGTATTCATCGGCCTGATCGTAACGACGGTCATGCTCGACTTGTTCGCGCAGGCCCATGGCTTTGGCGGCGCTGTCGAGGTAACCAGTGACGATGTTCCAGCCGACGCGACCACGGCTCAGATGATCGAGCGTGGACATGCGCCGGGCGAACAGATACGGCGGCTCATAAGTGAGATTCGCGGTCAGACCGAAACCAAGATTTTTGGTCACGGCAGCCATCGCTGAAACCAGCAGCAGCGGATCGTTGACCGGCAACTGGATCGACTCTTTCAGCGGGACGTCGACTGAGTTCTGATAGACGTCGTACACACCAACGATGTCGGCGATGAACAAGCCGTCGAACAGCCCGCGCTCCAGCAATTGCGCCAGTTCCGTCCAGTATTCGAGGGTGTTGTAGCGCGTCGAGGTGTCACGCGGATGCGTCCACAGGCCATGGTTGATGTGGCCGATGCAGTTCATGTTGAACGCGTTGAGCAGGATCTTCTTTTTCGCGGCGCTCATCAGATCGTCCCTCGCAACGGAGGGTTTTCATCATTGAGGTAGTAATTGCCCACCGCGTGATACTTCCAGCGCACCGGGTCGTGCAGGGTGTGCACGCGCGCGTTGCGCCAGTGACGGTCGAGGCCATGTTCAATCAGCGTGGCCTGGCTGCCAGCCAGTTCGAACAAGGTGCTACCGGCGGCGAGGGAAATTTCAGTGCTGATCGCCCGTGCTTCGGCTACGGCAATCGAGGCCGCCGCAACCGTGTCAGCGTTGGTTTCAGCCTGCGCGGCATCAAGGAATTCGCCGGCCCGTTCAAGCAAGGCTTCGGTGGCATGCAGGCGGATACTCAAGTGGCCGAAGCTTTTCAGTGTCAGTGGATCTTCGGTGGCTTTGTCGTTGCCGGAATCGATCCATGGCCGGGTCTTGCTGCGCACAAAGTGCAGGGCATCTTCGTAGGCGGCGCGGGCGATGCCGGTGTCGATGGCGGCGTGAAGTATCTGCGCCAACGGGCCGACAGTGGTCGGGCGTTCGAAAGCGCTTTGAAACGGCAAAACGTCTTCGGTGGCTACATACACGTCTTCGAACACTACGGAGCCGCTGCCGGTGGTGCGCTGACCGAAGCCGCTCCAGTCGTCGATCACCGTCAGGCCTTTGCTGTCACGCGGGACGAAGGCCAGTTGCTGCACACCGTTTTCATCGACAACCGAAGTCGGAATGCGTTGCGCGTAGATCGCACCGGTTGAATAAAACTTGCGGCCGTTGATGCGATACCCATCACCTTCGCGCTTGAGGCTGGTGACGCGGTCGTGGGCGGTTTTGGTGCCCAGTTCTGCCAAGGCATTGCCGAACCGTTGGCCGGCGAGAACCTCGGCGTAGAGCCGTTGTTTCTGCGCTTGGCTGCCATTCACCCGCAGCACTTCCAGTGCGTAGAAATGGTTCTGCGGAATCTGCCCGAGCGAGCCGTCAGCCTGGGCGATCAGCGCAATGACTTTGGCCAGGGTGACGTTGGACACGCCAGCGCCGCCGTATTCCTTGGGCACGCTGATGCCCCATAGGCCGGAGCGGGAAAATACATCGAGTTCCGGCAGTGGCAAGCGACGTTCACGGTCGCGCAGGGCGCTGTCGCGTTTGAAATCTTCGGCCAGATCGCTGGCGACGATCAGCGCTTGCTCATCGCTGGTGATGACCGCGACGTGATGGGAAAAAGTCATAGGTTTCTCCAGATGTCTGGTCGTCAGATCCAGGAATGGCGAGCAGGTAAAGTGCCGTTGAGGCGATAGGCGCCGACCGCGTGATACTTCCAGCGCACCGGGTCGTGCAGGGTATGCACCCGGGCGTTGCGCCAGTGACGGTCGAGGTTGAATTCGGCGAGGGTCGCGCGGCTGCCGGCCAGTTCGAAAAGCTTTTCGCTGGCCAGCAGCGAGATCTCGGTGGTCAGCACTTTCGCCTCGGCCACGGCGATCGAAGCGCGGGCGGCGGACTCGGCGGTGAGCGGCGCGGCGTGCACTTGATCGAGCACCTTGCCGGCCTTGCGCAACAGTGCTTCGGCGGCGTGCAGTTCGATTTTCAGTTTGCCGATGTCAGCGATCACATAGAGGTCATCGCTGGCGCGATCAACCTTGGCGTCGATCCATGGCCGTGCGCGGGTTTTGACGAACTCGATGGCGTCGTCAATGGCGCCACGGGCGATACCAGCGTCGATCGCGGCTTGAATCAGCTGCGACACCGCGCCTTGGGTGTTCGGGGTTTCGTTGATCTTCCAGTTGTCGACGACCAGGCTCGACTCGACGCGCACGTTGTTCAGCAGAATCGTGCCGCTGGCGGTGGTGCGCTGACCGAAGCCTGACCAGTCATCAACGATGCGCAGGCCCGGCGTGCCGCGACGAACGAAGGCCAGCACTTGCTTGCCGTCATCGTTGAGTGCCTTGACCGCGACCCAGTGCGCAAACAGCGCGCCGGTGGAGTAGAACTTCTGGCCATTGATCACGTAATCGTCGCCGTCGGCGGTGATTCGCGCTTTCAGCTCCAACGTGTTTTTGGTGCCACGTTCCGGGCCGGCATTGCCGATGCGCCAGCCTTCCAGAACACTTTGGAACAGCTGCTTTTTCTGCTCCTCGGTGGCGCTACCGAGCACCAGATTGATGATGCCGAACTGGTTCTGCGGGATCTGCCCCAGCGCCGGGTCGGCGGCGGAAATGATCGCGAACACTTCGGCCAAAGTGACAAAGGAAACCTGCGGGCCACCGTATTCGCGCGGGATGGCGATGCTGCCTAATCCGCTGCGGGTGAACTGCTCGATTTCCGACCACGGCAACTTGCGCTGGCGGTCGCGTTTGGCGGCCTGCACGCGGGCGACTTGCGCCAGCTCATGGGCAGCCTTGATGGCTTGGGCGTCGTTGCGCAAGACCTGCGCGGGCAACAACAGTGGGGCGATGTCCAGATCCGACTGGACGTTTGCGTCTGCCAGACTGGACATCAGTGCCGCTCCTTGGCTGCACGCAATGCCCTGGCGATCTGCACTGGGGTGATTGTGTTCCGGACCATACTACCTACCTCACATCTCATGAAAAACGCCGCAAGAGTGCGGCGAACGAAAGAATGTCCGGTGGTCCGGTTCATATACCCTAAGCGTGTATAAATATTAAATAAACTAACTTTTAGGAATATGTATAGAAGGGGTGATGGTCGGGCTGGTTAAGAATTTTCAGGAGAGGGGGCTGAGCCCCCGCCACCACCAAAGCGCATCAGACTTTGCGCGATTCGGCCGCCTTGAGATCCTGCCTCAGAGGGACCTTCAGATAAGGATTTACACAGCCGATCTTCAAGGTGCGGGGCGGTGCCCAACGCGAGTTATTGCCGACTCGGTCAATGACGCAATAAGTCACGTCCAGCCGCAGATCCTCACCCGCTTCGACAATCACCGCTGGCGGTACCCAGACCTGAATCGGCAAGCCGATATCCGCGACAGTGATCGGCGCCAGATCCATGCGCACATCACCCCAGCGCAAGGTGATGGCGTCGTCTTCAGCCATGTTCAGGTACGGCTCGATAGTCAGCGGCACGCCGCGTTTGATCTGGTTCGGATTCACGCCCTGGCGGCGAATAGCGTCGGGAATGGTCACGGGGGCCAATTGCTGGTTTTCGTCTGCGCTCAGCGCCGAGGGTTGCCCTCCGGGGCAGTCCAGTTTGACCTGCACGCGCGTCGCTGCCGACAGCGCCGGACCCTGACCGACCTGCATCACCCGATAGTGAATGCGCGCGGTGCCGCTGACGATGAAACTCTCCGGCACCCGCAGGCGTACCGCTGTGCCGACGTCATCGGCCGTCAGCACCCTGGAGGCGACATAGCATTTGTTCCAGAACAGCTCGATGAGGTCTCCGCTGTCCATATCGGGGTAGGGCGAGACCTCGACCAGAAAATGTGCGGCGGCGCTCAGATTGATGCCGGTTTTTTGCGCAGGCGCCAGGATCGGCGCTGCCAGTTCGGGGGTATGCGAAGTGCGGGTCATCGATTTCTCTCCTTGAAGCCTTGCAGCGAAGTCCGTTTCTGGAAGAACAAAAGACATGAATAAACTGGCAATAAAGCTTTGAACTTTTATTCAAGTTGAATACGGGTTGTTTGAACTAAGTGGTGCCGGTTGCCGACTAGATAAGAGTGCGCGGGATAAGCTGTCAATAGACGATATTAGTTAATTCGTGGATTACGAATTAATCAGAAGTTTCCTACGTAACTATGACTTCTTGCCTAGACCTATAAGTGAAATAAGCCACGGTGCCTCGGGCTTTTTGCCGGTTTTTGCGCAAGGTTTATTCGAGCACGGGCAGGTCGGTCGGAGAGGAAGACAGGCGGGTATTATCTGTTGCAGAACATATATATGTAGCGCTTCTGATAAGTTTTGTTCAGGTAGGGTGTTGGTTGATGCTGAAGTTGTATAGGGATAACTTCCATCCGTGGAAGTTTTCGATGGTGCAATGAAAGTTTTCAGGCGTGATTCAGAAACTTGCTGAGAAACTGTTTAGTGCGTTGTTCTTTCGGATTGGCAAACAATGCCTTGGCGTCGCCTTGTTCGACGATCACACCTTTGTCAAAGAACACTACACGGTTGGCCACATCGCGAGCAAAACCCATTTCGTGAGTGACAATCACCATGGTGCGTTTCTCTTCCGCCAGGCCTCGAATGGTCGCCAGCACTTCACCGACCAGTTCCGGATCGAGAGCCGAAGTCGGCTCGTCGAACAGGATCACTTCCGGCTCCATCGCCAGCGCTCGGGCAATCGCTACGCGCTGTTGCTGACCTCCGGACAGGCGACGCGGATAGGCGTCCTCCTTACCGGCAAGACCGACCTTGGCCAGCAGCTTCTTGCCCAGGCCAACAGCCTCGTCGCGCGGCATCTTCTTGACCACGATCGGGCCTTCGATGACGTTCTCCAAAGCGGTGCGATGCGGGAACAGGTTGAAGTTCTGAAACACGAAACCCACGTGCTGGCGCAGATTGCGCACCAGGCTTTGCTGCTGGTTCAGCGGGCGGCTGGTATCGATTTCGATATCGCCGACCTTGATCCGGCCGCTGGTGGGTTGTTCAAGGAAATTCAGGCAACGCAGGAACGTCGTTTTCCCCGAGCCGCTGGGGCCGATGATCGCGACCACCTCGCCTTCCTTGACCTCGAGGTCGATGCCGTTGAGCACGACTTGACCCTTGAATTGCTTGGTCAGTTTTTCCACGACAATCATCAGGTCAGGACTCCTGGTCATGCCGATTGACCCGCTCTTCCAACTTGTTCTGGAAGTGCGAAAGCACTGTGGCCAGAATCCAGTAGATCAGCGCGGCGGCAAGATACATGGTGAAGACTTCGAAAGTCCGGGCGGTAATCAACTGCGCCTGACGGAACAGTTCCGGTACTTGAATGGTGGCTGCCAGAGCGGTGTCTTTGACCAGTGAAATGAAGCTGTTGCCCAGCGGCGGCAATGCCGTGCGCATCGCTTGCGGCAGGATGGCCCGGCGCAGGGTTTGCGCGCGGGTCATGCCAATGCTCGCAGCCGCTTCCCACTGACCACGCTCGATCGAGCCGATCGCGGCGCGGAGGATTTCACAGGCGTAAGCAGCCATGTTCAGCGAGAAGCCGATCAGCGCCGCTGGCAGCGGATCCAGTTCGAGACCCAATTGCGGCAAGCCGTAATAGATCACGAACAGTTGCACCAGCAGCGGCGTGCCGCGAAAGAACGACACGTAGATGCGTGCCAGCCAACTGACCGATTTGAAACGCGACAGGCGCATCAATGCCAGGCCGAAGCCCAGCAGCAAGCCGAAGAACATGCCGCCGAGGCTGAGGACTACCGTGTAGTACGCGCCCTTGAGCAGGAAGGGCGCGGAGTCCAGTGCGAGTTGGAAAGCTTCTTCCATTATTGAGTGACGTCAGCGTTGAAGTACTTCTCGGACAGCTTCTTCAGGGTGCCGTCGGCACGCAGTTCGTCGAGGGCCTTGTTCACGGCAGCCAGCAGTTCAGGCTCGCCTTTGCGCAGGGCGATACCGGCTTCCTGACGGGAGAAGGCTTCGCCGGCGGCCACGGTTTTCGGCGCTTTCTTGGCGTATTCCAGAGCGGCCAGACGGTCGATCAGAATGGCGTCGGTGCGGCCGTTGTTCAGGTCGGCGAACTTGGTCGGATCATCGTCATAAGTACGTACGTCGGCACCCGGCACGTTGGCGCGGACCCATTGTTCGTAGTTGGTGCCCAGGCCTACGCCGACTTTCTTGCCGGACAGGTCTGCGGCGGTCTTGATGTTCAGCGCGGCTTCCTTGCTCTTCAGCACCAGTGCCTGAATCCCGGAAACGGTGTACGGCTCGGAGAAGTCATACTTCTTCTTGCGCTCGTCGGAGATGGTCACCTGGTTGACTACAACGTCCAGACGCTTGGATTCCAGCGCGGCGAGGATACCGTCCCACTTGGTTGGCTGAACCTTGGCTTTGACGCCGAGTTTTTGTGCCAGGGCTTCGGAAAGCTCGACTTCGAAACCGGACAGTTTGCCGTCGGCATCGACGAAGCTGAACGGTGGATAAGTGCCTTCCAGGCCGACGTTGATAACGCCTTTGTCCTTGATCTGTTGCAACTGCTCACCGGCCACTGCCTGGCCGATCAGACCGGCGCTCAGCGCCAGGCCCAGCGAACCCACCAGCAGATTGCGACGTAGTGCGGAAAAATTCATGACAAGCCCCTGTGTTTTCTTATGGAAGACGCTTAAGGAAAGTTGGCGAATTTATGATTTCGACGACAGCGCTATCCTGCCTTAAAGCAGCTTATGCGTCTCTCGCGAAATTCGCCTGCGGCGAGACTATAAGGTGTCTGCGTTAGACTTGAAAATACTTAATAAGTGAAATGTTATTCTTTATTGGAATATGAATTGTCTGTGGAAAAAGATCGCAGCCTTCGGCAGCTCCTACATGTGATCACTTGTAGGAGCTGCCGAAGGCTGCGATCTTTTGATCTTCTGTTACAGGAAATCCTTGTAGGCGAACAACGCTGGCGCCCCACCGGTGTGCAGGAAGATGATCGGGCCTTCATTGAAGCGCTGACGGCCGATGCCATCGAGCAGGCCCGCCATGGCCTTGCCGGTGTACACCGGATCCAGCAACAGCGCTTCCTGGCTCGCCAGCAATTTCACTGCCGCCAACGTCCCGGCATTCGGCTCGCCATAACGCGGGCCAAAATATTCATCCCACAGCTCAACCTTGAAACTGGTCGGGAGCTCGACGCCGAGCAGGTCCGCCGTACGCTCGGCAAGTCCCTGAACCTTCGGCCGCTGGTCTTCTTCACTGCGCGAAACGGTCACGCCAATCACCGGCAATTGCGGCAACACTTCGCTCAACGCCAATGCCAGACCGCTGTGCGTTCCGGCACTGCCCGAGGCCAACACTACAGCGGCGAAATTCAGGCCGGTGTCCTTGATCTGCTCGGCCAGCTCCAGACCGGCGCGCACATAACCCAACGCACCGAGCGCATTGGAGCCACCGATCGGCACCAGATACGGCTTCTTGCCGTTGCTGCGCAGGCGTGTGGCGAGGGCGGCCAATTGGTCGTCGGCGTTGTCGAGGTTGTCGACCAGTTCGACTTTGGTGTCGAACAGATCCAGCAGCAGGCGGTTGCCGTTGCCGGTGTAGTTGCTGTTGTCGGTGCCCAATGGGTTTTCCAGCAGCGCCACGCAACCCAGGCCCAATTTGGCGGCGAGTGCGGCGGTCTGGCGAACGTGGTTCGACTGCAGCGCACCGGCGGTGATCAGCGTGTCGGCGCCTTGCGCCAAGGCGTCGGCAGCGAGGTATTCGAGTTTGCGCAGTTTGTTGCCGCCCATGGCCAGCGGCGTCAGGTCATCGCGCTTGATGTACACCTCGCGGCCGAGCCATGCGGACAGGCGTTCGAGTTTTTCCAGTGGCGTCGGGTGGCCGAGCAGGTCGAGACGGTTAAAGCGGTCCAGCTGTTGTTTGATCATGAGTCCGTACTGGCGGAGGAAGATGAAAGGACTATAGGCACGCGCTTTTACAGGGGCAACCGCCAATCGCTTATAGCCAAATGAACTGACGCCAGCACTATCGGTTCTTAATTCGCTCTCGTGACCATGCCGTAAAGTAGTCGCCGTTGACGCGGCCAGACAGTCCGGCCGCCCGTGAGGAGTCTTTACCGTGAGCGAGCGTTCCAGCCATTGGCAATTGCAGACCATCGTCAGTCAACTGCGCAGCGCGCGGGATCAGTGGCGGGCACAGAACGGCCGGGCGTCCGGCGAGCAGGGTGGTCGCGAGTTGCCGTCGCGGGCGGCGATGGCGGAGATTCTTGAAGCGTTGTGTGGCGCGCTGTTTCCAATGCGTTTGGGGCCGGTCGATCTGCGTGAAGAGAGTGAAGATTTCTACGTTGGTCATACCCTTGATGTCGCACTGAATGCCTTGTTGGCGCAGACCCGCCTGGAGCTGCGTTACGTCGCCCGCCACAGCGCTTCGGCTGACACCGAAGTCGAGGCCCGTGCGATTCAGATTATTCAGGACTTTGCCCTGGCCTTGCCGGGCCTGCGCACGCTGCTCGACACCGATGTGCTGGCCGCTTATCACGGTGATCCGGCGGCCCGCAGTGTTGATGAAGTGCTGTTGTGCTATCCGGGGATTCTGGCGGTGATTCACCATCGCCTGGCGCACCATTTGTATCGCGCCGGGCTGCCGTTGTTGGCGCGGATCAGCGCGGAAATCGCTCATTCGGCGACCGGTATCGATATCCATCCGGGTGCGCAGATCGGCCGTAGCTTCTTTATCGATCACGGCACGGGCGTGGTGATCGGCGAGACCGCGATCATTGGTGAGCGCGTGCGGATTTATCAGGCGGTGACGTTGGGTGCCAAACGCTTCCCGGCGGATGAGGACGGGCAGTTGCAGAAGGGCCATCCGCGTCATCCGATCGTTGAAGATGACGTGGTGATTTATGCCGGGGCGACGATTCTCGGGCGGATCACCATTGGCAAGGGTTCGACCATTGGCGGCAATGTGTGGCTGACGCGCAGCGTGCCGGCGGGGTGCAATTTGACCCAGGCGAATTTGCAGCATGATGACGGGACGCAGAAGTAGGGCTTTAAAAGCTGACCCTCATCGGAACGCCGCCCGCCCAGCCCTCTCCCCGAGGGAGAGGGGGCCGACCGAGGTGTTTTGGGTTATCCATCGACCTGAAACACCGGGGCGATTCTGGATTCGGTACAGCAGGGTCACGTCGGCGTAGTTCTCAAATATCCCCCAATCAGTCCCCTCTCCCTTTGGGAGAGGGTTAGGGTGAGGGGATGTTGAACGAATCCCCCCAAACCCGCGTCATACCCATCCTTGAGCTAGCGTAGGAAAACTACCGCCTAGCCGTACGATTAGTCCTTACCACCCCATCCATGTTTAACTTGAACGTTCATTCAAGTTAAACCGGTGGTTCGCTGCCCGCTCACAACAGGAGGCTTGCCTTTGCTGAGTCCGATCATTTCAGCCACGTTTCAACCCCTCGAGGTGCACGTTTCATGAGTGCATCGTCTACCCCCGCCAGCGGTCTGGTACGCATGAATCCGCCGGTGTTCTACTTCGCCGCGACGGTCATTCTGCTGTTTGGTCTCGTTGTCATCGCCATGCCGGAGCAGGCAGGTGCCTGGCTGCTGGAAGCGCAAAACTGGGCGGCCAATACGGTCGGCTGGTACTACATGCTCGCGATGACCCTGTATCTGGTCTTCGTGGTGGTCACCGCCTTATCCGGCTACGGCAAGATAAAACTCGGTGCCGACCACGACGAGCCCGAATTCAGTTACCTGTCCTGGGCCGGCATGCTGTTCGCCGCCGGGATCAGCATCACGCTGTTTTTCTTCTGCGTCTCTGAACCGCTGACCCATATGCTCCAGCCGCCGCAAGGCGAGGCCGGCACCGCGGATGCGGCACGTCAGGCGATGCAGATTCTGTTTCTGCACTGGGGCCTGCATGGCTGGGGCGTGTTCGCTTTCGTCGGCATGGCGCTGGCGTATTTTGCCTACCGTCACAATCTGCCACTGGCCCTGCGCTCGGCGCTGTACCCGCTGATCGGCAAACGCATCAACGGCCCGATCGGTTACGCGGTGGACGGCTTCGGGATCATCGCCACGGTGTTCGGTCTGGGTGCCGACATGGGCTTTGGGGTGCTGCACCTCAACTCCGGTCTCGACTACCTGTTCGGCATCGCTCACACCCAGTGGATTCAGGTCGGCCTGATTACGCTGATGATGGGCGCGGCGATCATCGTGGCCGTCTCCGGCGTCGATAAAGGCGTGCGGGTGATGTCCGACATCAACATGCTGCTGGCCTGTGCGCTGCTGCTGTTCGTGTTGTTCGCCGGTCCCACCCAGCACCTGCTCAACACCCTGATCCAGAACCTTGGCGACTACCTCGGCGCCCTGCCGATGAAGAGTTTTGACCTCTACGCCTACGACAAACCGAGCGACTGGCTCGGTGGCTGGACAGTGTTCTACTGGGCTTGGTGGATCGCATGGTCGCCGTTTGTGGGCCTGTTCATCGCACGGATTTCCCGTGGCAGGACCATCCGTGAATTCGTCTTCGGCGTGCTGCTGATTCCGCTCGGTTTCACCCTCGCGTGGATGTCGATTTTCGGCAACAGCGCAATCGATCAAGTGCTCAACCACGGCATGAGCGCGCTGGGCATGTCGGCCATCGACAATCCGTCGATGAGTATTTACCTGCTGCTGGAAACCTACCCATGGAGCAAAACCGTCATCGCTGTGACGGTGTTTATCAGCTTTGTGTTCTTCGTCACGTCTGCCGACTCCGGCACCGTGGTGCTCTCGACGTTGTCGGCCAAGGGCGGTAGCCCGGACGAAGACGGGCCGAAATGGCTGCGGGTGTTCTGGGGCGCGATGACCGCGCTGATTACCAGTGCGCTGTTGTTCTCCGGCAGCATTGATGCGCTGAAATCGGCGGTGGTGCTGACGTCGTTGCCGTTCTCGCTGATTCTGTTGCTGATGATGTGGGGCCTGCACAAGGCGTTCTATCTGGAGTCGCAGAAGCAGATCGCGCAACTGCACTCGCTGGCACCAGTCTCCGGTTCGCGGCGTGGCACGGGCGGCTGGCGACAGCGCTTGAGTCAGGCTGTGCATTTCCCGTCGCGGGACGAGGTGTACCGCTTCATGGACACCACGGTACGCCCGGCAATTGAAGAAGTGACGGCGGTGTTCGTTGAAAAAGGCCTCAACGTGGTCACGCAGCCGGATCCGGCGAATGACAGCGTCAGCCTCGAAATCGGCCATGGTGATGCGCATCCGTTCATCTATCAGGTGCAGATGCGCGGCTACTTCACGCCGTCGTTTGCGCGTGGCGGCATGGGTTCCAAGCAGCTCAACAATCGTCGCTACTACCGCGCCGAAGTGCACCTGAGCGAGGGCAGTCAGGACTACGATCTGGTCGGCTACACCAAAGAGCAGATCATCAACGACATCCTCGACCAGTACGAACGCCACATGCAGTTCCTGCATCTGGTGCGTTGATTGGCAGTTGAGCGCCGGGACGTTTTACGACTCGGCGCTCAGCACCATGAACAACACCATCGCCGCCACCGGCACCCCGAACACTGCACTGCCAATGGCTATTTCCGATCCCACGGACTGGCCGGCATGCACCACCCCCACCGCACCATTGATCACCGTTAACGCCAACCACAGCGCGGCGAAGCCGTAGGCCATGGTCTGGCGGCTAAAGCCGATGCGCTCGCCGATGTAGAGCATCAGGGCGAGCAGGATCAGACCGAAGAAAATGATGATGGCGGTGTGCATGGCGGGTTCTGCCTGGTGGAGGTGCATTGCCTGAAGGATCGCTTTCGCGAGCAGGCTCGCTCCCACAATGGATCCCGGCTGGACATAAATTTCATGTACACAGGAAATCCTTGTGGGAGCGAGCCTGCTCGCGAAGGGGCCACCTCGGTGTTCTTTAGAGCATAGCCAATCCAGCCCCCGCCATATTTATCAGGTACTTTCCCGTTCGATGACTTGGCACTGCAGCAGGTTCAGCCGCTGCACCTCGTCGCTCGGCAACACGCCAAGGCTTTCCAGCACGCGTGTTGCGGCGAGTACACCGATCTCCAGCGCCGGTGGTTTGATGGTGCTGAGGCTCGGCAGGAGCATCTCGGCGAACGGGTAATCGCCGAAGCCGATAACGGCGCAGTCTTCGGGGATTTTCAAACCCGCGCGTTGCCCGGCGAGCAGGCCGCCGGCGGCGAGGTTGTCGTTGGCGAAGATGATCGCGTCGGGGCGCGGTGTGGTGTTCATCAGGGCGTCCATCGCCTGTTTGCCGGCCTCGAATGGTGCGCGATCAGCGTCAGGGGCATAGACCCAAGGATCCAGGCCGGATTCGCGCAAGGTCGCCGCGTAACCGTCGCGGCGCTCCAGTGCGCTGAAGTCCCCCGGCGCGCTGTTCTGCACGAAGGCGATACGTCGGTAGCCTTTTCCCAGCAGATGTTTTGCCGCCGTCACGCCCACTTCAAAATGCGAAAAACCGATCTGCATCGGCTCACGATCCGGTTGGTAATCCCAGGTCTCAATCACTGGAATATCCGCCTCGGCGATCATCTTTTCCGTGCCGGCACTGTGAAAGTGACTGGTGAGCACCAGCGCCGCGGGCGACCAGCCAAGAAACGCGCGCACGGCGTTTTCTTCCTGCTCGGTGCTGAAGTAACTCGACGCCAGCAACAGTTGATAACCGTGACGGCTGAGCGTGTCGCTGAAGCCTTGAATGGTATTGGCGAAGATCGGCCCGGAGATGTTCGGGATCACCATCCCGACGATTTTCCCCCGTGCCGAGGCCAGCCCGCCGGCCACCAGATTCGGTACGTAACCCAACTCAGCTACCACCGCCGCAATCCGCTCGCGGCGTTCGGGTGAAACTTGCTCGGGCTGATTGAAATAGCGCGACACGGTAATCGCCGAAACCCCGGCCTCACGCGCCACGGCATTCAGGGTCACACGGCCGGCGCCACGACGCTTGCGGGGTTTTTCTTCGCTCAAGGCTCGATCCTTCTTAAAAACCAAATCGCATATAAAAGTAATTTTTCAGTATTGGACGCTCTATGTGCGGCTTGCCAATATTGTCGATGGTAGCGCTAACAAAGCGCGCTGTCTGCTACTCGCTCGAGCGAATGCCCAAGACACCGATTCAGGCGCTGTCGTCGCAGAACGGCAGCGGTTAAGGGCCAATTTCGAGCGGGCAAACATGCACAACATTCCTGGGGCGACACACAAACTGACGCAATCGATCCGTGCGGCGGGCTGGTTATTCACAGGGTTGGCGGCACTGCCGCTGCCTAACGCATTCGCAGCCGAGAGCAGTGATCAGGAGCCAACACTCAAATCCGTGACCGTCACTGCCACACGCCGCGAAGAGTCCCTGCAAAAAGTGCCGGTGGCGGTCTCGGTGATCGATGGCGAGCAGCTCGAGCGTGACAACCGCAACGGCGTGGCCAGTATCGTGCAGCAAGTGCCGTCGCTGAATTTCCGTACCGGCGCGTCGAACAAGGACACCTCGTTGTTCGTGCGCGGCGTCGGCACGATTTCCACCTCGCCGGGCGTCGAACCGACCGTGGCGACGGTGATCGATGGTGTGGTCTACGCGCGTCCCGGCCAATCCACTCTCGACTTACTGGATCTGGAACGCGTCGAAGTATTGCGCGGGCCGCAAGGCACGCTGTTTGGCAAGAACGCCTCGGCCGGCGTGCTCAACATCACCAGCAAGGCACCCACCGCCGAGACCCACGGTTACATCGATCAGTCGTACTACAGCGGCAACGAAAGTCGCACCCGATTCGGCATCGGCGGCAGCCTGATTCCGGACACGTTGAAAGGCTCGATCAGCACGCTGTTCGGCAGCTACGACGGCAATGTCGACAACAAACACAACGGTCAGGAGGTCAACGGCTACAACCATCGCGGCGTGCGCGGCAAACTCGAATTCACCCCGAATGACGACGTCACTTTCACCCTGATTGCCGACTACATGCAGTCCCACGACGACGGCCCCAATGGCGTGGTCAGCAAGTCGCTGACGCCGGCCTTCACCAATGCGCTGAGTCCGGTCAATGCAAGCAGCCACAACCGCGATATCAACACCGACACCCGCAGCCATGTCGAGGACATCAACAAAGGTCTGTCCGGCCAACTCGATTGGCAACTGGGCGATTACACCCTGACGTCGATCACCGCATGGCGCGGCTGGGACAACACCCAATATCAGGACGGCGACCGTCTCGGCACAGTGACCGCAGCGTTTCCCGGCACGGCGGACAAGGGCGATCTGGCTTTCGATCAATACTCGCAAGAGCTGCGTCTGGCTTCGCCGAAGGGTGAATTTCTCGAGTACGTCGGCGGCCTGTTCTACATGCACGGCAAGGACGACGAGACCTATCAGCGCACGCTGACCACCACCACGCGCACCGACCGTGGCGTCGCCGATTACAGCACCACCAGCGACAGCTATGCGGTGTTCGGTGAGAGCACGCTCAACTTCACCTCGGACTTTCGCGGCATCGCCGGCCTGCGCTACACCCACGATGATCTCGAATACGATCATCGCCGCGTCTCGACCTCGGCGACCACGGTCAGCGGCATTCAACCGGCCACCAGCAGCTCCGGTTCGGTGGACGAAGACGGTTGGTCCGGTCGCCTCGGCGTGCAGTACGACCTGAGTGATACGGTCACCACTTACCTGACCTACTCGCGCGGCTACAAAGGCCCGGCCTACAACGTGTTCTTCAACATGCAGCCGCGCGACACCGAAGCACTCAAGCCGGAAACTTCCAACACCTGGGAGGCGGGGATCAAAGCGACGAGCTGGAACAATCGCCTGACCACCAACCTCGCGGTGTTCCACAGCGAGTACGACAACTATCAGGCGAACTTCTTCGACACCGTCGCCGGCCAGGTTGTGACACGTTTGATCAACGCTGGCAGCGTCAGCACCGAAGGTGTCGAGCTCGATTACGCCTTGCAGGCCACCCAGCAATTGAAACTGTCCGGCGCACTGGCCTATACCCGCGCGCGCATCGACGAATTCGCCTGCCCGGCGGGTGCGGCGGCGTCGTGCAACGTCAACGGCAAACCGCTGCCGTTCAGCCCTGACTGGAAAAGCTACGTGCGCGCCGACTACAGCATCCCGCTGGATAACGGTCTGGATATCGAACTGGGCACCGATTACAGCTGGCAGAGCGAAGTGCAGTACGACATCAGCCAGAACCCCGACACCAAACAAGGTGCTTACGGCCTGTGGAACGCCAGTGTCGCCCTGGCCGATTACAGCAATGGCTGGCGTGTGGCGCTGCTGGGCAAGAATCTCACCGACAAATCCTATTCGCCATTGCTCGCCAGCGGCGGCAACTACATTTATCGCGCCGTGCCACGGGATGACGAGCGCTACTTCGGCGTGCAACTGCGCAAGGACTTCTGAGATGAGCAGACAGTTGAAACTCGGCGCATTCCTCATGGCCACCGGGCACCACGTGGCGGCGTGGCGCCATCCTGATGTGCCGGCCAATGCGGGTCTGGATTTCGCCCATTACAAACAGCTGGCGCAGATTGCCGAGGCGGCGAAGTTCGATGCCTTGTTTGTTGCTGACAGTGTTGCCGCGCCGACTCAGGACATCGCCAGCCGCATGGCGCGCTCTGATCACTTCGAACCGCTGACACTGCTCTCGGCGCTGAGTGCGGTGACCGAGCACATCGGCCTGATCGTCACGGCGACCACCAGTTACAACGAGCCGTATCACGTGGCGCGCAAATTCGCTTCGCTCGATCACCTGTCAGGTGGCCGTGCGGGGTGGAATCTGGTGACCTCGGACAATGCTGCCGAAGCGCTGAATTTCGGTCGTGATGAACACATTGGCCATGCCGAACGCTATAGCCGCGCCCGCGAGTTTCATCAGGTGGTCACCGGGCTTTGGGACAGTTGGGAGGATGATGCGTTTGCGCGCGACAAGGCCAGTGGGGTGTATTACGACCCTGCGAAACTGCACGTGCTGGATCACGTCGGCGAACACTTCCGGATCAAAGGCCCGCTGAACGTTGCGCGCTCGCCGCAGGGACAACCGGTGATCGTTCAGGCTGGTTCTTCGGAAACCGGGCGTGAGTTGGCGGCGCAGACGGCTGAAGTGGTGTTCACCGCTCAGACCTCCTTAGCCAATGCCCAGGCGTTTTACGCCGACCTCAAAGGGCGTTTGCCCCAGCACGGTCGCAGCGCCGATTCGTTGAAAATCATGCCCGGGGTTTTTGTCGTCGTCGGCGGCACCGAAGCTGAAGCGCAGGAAAAGTATGAAACGTTTCAGCAATTAGTCGAACCCGAGGTTGGCGTCGCCTTGCTTGGGCGTATGCTGGGCAACTTCGATTTGTCGAAGTACCCGCTGGACGGGCCGTTGCCGGAGTTGCCGCTAACCGAAAGCGGCCAGCAGAGCCGGCAGAAACTGCTGACTGAATTGGCAGGCCGGGAAAACCTGAGCCTTGCGCAATTGGGTCGCAAGATTGCTGGTGGACGCGGGCATTACAGCCTGGTCGGTACACCGGAGCAGATCACTGATCGCTTGCAGGAATGGTTCGAACAGGGCGCGGCTGACGGCTTCAACGTGCTGGTGCCGCACCTGCCGGGCGGGCTCGAAGACTTCGCCAATGGCGTGGTCCCGGAACTGCAACGGCGTGGGTTGTTCAGAACGGAGTATGAGGGCCGTACCTTGCGTGAGAACCTGGGCCTGGCTCGACCCGGCAATCGATTTGCGTAACACCCTTCGCGAGCAAGCTCGCTCCCACAGGAGGCTGCATTCCAATGTGGGAGCGAGCTTGCTCGCGAAGCAGTCGACACCCATTTCAAGACAGACAAGAGAGGATTCGATGACTTACACCGCTGCCGAAAACCGCTACGACTCCATCCCTTACCGCCGCGTCGGGCGCAGCGGTCTGGTGCTGCCGGCGCTGTCGCTGGGCCTGTGGCACAACTTCGGCGACAGCACGCCGATCGACACCCAGCGCGCCTTGCTGCGCACCGCGTTCGATCTGGGCATCAACCACTTCGACCTGGCCAACAACTACGGCCCGCCGTACGGCAGTGCCGAGATCAATTTCGGCCGTCTGCTGCGCGAAGACTTCAAGCAATACCGCGATGAGCTGATCATCTCCAGCAAGGCCGGTTGGGACATGTGGCCCGGCCCTTACGGTCAGGGCGGCGGCTCGCGCAAATACGTGTTGGCCAGCCTCGACCAGAGCCTGCAACGCCTGGGTCTCGACTATGTGGATATCTTCTATTCGCACCGCTTCGACCCGGACACCCCATTGGAAGAAACCGCCAGCGCCCTCGCCACTGCGGTGCAACAGGGCAAGGCGTTGTACATCGGTATCTCGTCGTATTCCGGGGTGAAAACCCGCGAGATCGCTGCGCTGCTCAAAGAGTGGAAAGTGCCGTTGCTGATTCATCAGCCGGCCTACAACTTGCTCAATCGCTGGGTGGAAAAAGACCTGCTCGATACCACCGATGAACTCGGTACTGGCGTGATCGCTTTCACGCCGCTGGCGCAAGGTCTGCTCACCGACAAATACCTCAACGGCGTGCCGGCGGATGCGCGGGTCAATCGTCCTGGCGGTGGTTCGTTGCAGGCTTCGCACTTGTCCGAGGCCAACATTGCTCATGTGCGGGCGTTGAATGAAATTGCCAAGCGTCGCGGTCAGAGCCTGGCGCAACTGGCGCTGGCGTGGACGCTGCGCGATCCGCGGGTGACTTCGGCGCTGATTGGTGCGAGCCGGCCGGAGCAGATTATCGAGAACGTAGGGGCGTTGAAAAATTTGAGTTTCAGCGCGGAAGAGCTGGCGGAGATTGACCGGTTTGCCCAAGAGGGCGGGATCAATCTTTGGGAGAAGCCCTCGACGGCGGAGTGATGAAGATTGGGTTGGGTCAGCAAGATCCAACCCCCTCACCCCAGCCCTCTCCCCCAGGGGGGCGAGGGGGAAAGGGAGCAGATCTTCATGCTTTTCAAAACTTGAATTCAACCCGACATTTCAGGTCGATGTAGCTCGTACAAACACCTCGGTCAGTCCCCTCTCCCTCGGGGAGAGGGTTAGGGTGAGGGGCTTTTGCTGTTCAAGGCTCAACGAAAAAACGGCACATCCCCCAACACCGTCGCCCGCTGCATCACCCGTCGCGCCGGGCGGTAATCATCCACTGCGTAATGCTGTGTCACGCGGTTATCCCAGAACGCAATATCGTCCGGCTGCCAGCGCCAGCGAATGGTGAATTCCGGCCGCGTCGCATGAGCGAAGAGAAACTTCAGAATCGCCTCGCTCTCGGTTTCCGACAGCTCATTGATCTTCGACGTGAAGCCTTCATTGACGAACAACGACCGCCGCCCGCTGACCGGGTGCGTACGAATCACCGGGTGCGACAGCGGTGGATTCTTGCGTCGTGCCTCTTCCCACTGCGCCAATGCTTCAGGCGTGTTGCCATAGCGCTCCAGCGGAAACGAGCGAGTGAAATCGTGGGTCGCAGTCAGCCCTTCAAGCAAACCTTTCAGCGGCGCCGACAGCGCTTCATACGCGGCAATGCCGCTGGCCCACAGCGTGTCGCCACCAAACTCCGGCAGCAACTTGGCGCTGAGCACCGCGCCCATCGCAGGGGTCGGCAGGAAGGTCACGTCGGTGTGCCAGATCGCGTTGTCACGCACGTCGGTGACGGCGGTGTCGAGGATCAGCACTTCCGGTTGTTCCGGTACGTTCGGGTAGATCGGGTGGATGTGCAGATCACCGAAATACGCAGCGAAACGTGCCTGTTGTGACGGCTCGATTGGCTGGTTGCGGAAGAACAGTACTTGATACTTGAGCAGCGCCTGTTCGATGGCGTCGCGGTGTTCCAGGCTCAGCGGCTGACTGATGTCGACGCCGCTGATCTGCGCGCCGAGGGCCGAGCTTAATGGGGTGATGTTGAGGCTGCTCATGGTCTTTCTCTTCAATTGCGGTCATCACCCTATGTAGGAGCTGCCGAAGGCTGCGATCTTTTGATCTTGATCTTTTTAAAAACAAGATCAAAAGATCGCAGCCTTCGGCAGCTCCTACAGGGGGATTCAAAAAATGCTTTAGTGGGCCTGGCCGTGCCATGGCACCAGTTTGCGTTGCAGGGCGCGCAGGCCCATTTCCATGGCGAAGGCGATCAGGGCGATGACCAGAATCCCCAGCACCACCACATCGGTGACCAGGAATTGCGCGGCCGACTGCACCATGAAGCCCAAGCCACTGGTGGCAGCAATCAGTTCGGCCGCAACCAGCGTCGACCAGCCAACCCCCAGACCAATGCGCACGCCCGTCAAAATGTCCGGCAACGCGCTCGGCAAAATCACATGACGAATCAGCTGCACGCGAGTCGCGCCGAGCGACTGCGCGGCACGCAATTTCGCAGGATCAACCGTGCGCACACCGGTGGCGGTAGCGATGGCAATCGGCGCGAAAATCGCCAGATAAATCAGCAGCACTTTCGACAACTCACCGATGCCGCACCAGATCACGATCAACGGCAGATAAGCCAGCGGTGGAATCGGGCGGTAGAACTCGATCAGCGGATCGAGCACGCCACGGGCGATGCGGTTGGCGCCGATGGCAATGCCCACCGGTACGGCGGTCAGAATCGCAAAACCGAGGCCCAGACCGATGCGGCTAAGGCTTGCGCCGAGGTGCTGCCACAGCGTCGAATCCATGTACCCGGTAGTCGCCAGCAACCAGCCCTTTTGCAGCACGGCGGACGGTGGCGGCAGGAACAGCGGTTCGATCAAACCGGTGGCGGTCACTGCCCACCAGATCGCCAACAAGGCAAGCAGCGTCAGCAAGCTGATCCAGCGTGTGCTGAGGCTGCGGCGTACGGGAATCGCCGCCGAAGCGCTGACCGGTTTTACCGCAGCCGAAGAAACGTCGTAACTACTCATGCGCGCTCCTGCCGTTGAATTGCACCGCGTTGCGAGAACACTTTGCTCAGCACGTGTTCGCGGGTTTCGATAAAACGCGGATCGGATTTGATCGCGCGGGCGGACTCACCGGCGGCGTAACGCTGACCGAAGTCCAGATGCAGGCGCTCAACGATCTGCCCCGGATTCGGCGCGAGCAGAATCAGGTCAGTGGCGAGGAACACCGCTTCTTCAATGTCGTGGGTAATCAGGAAAACCGGCTTGGCCGTGCGCTGCCAGACTTGCAGCAACAGCTCCTGCATCTGTTCGCGGGTGAACGCGTCGAGCGCGCCGAAGGGCTCGTCCATCAGCAATACACGCGGATCAGCGGCGAGGGCGCGGGCGAGGCCGACACGCTGCTTCTGACCACCGGAGAGTTGCCAGATACGACGGCTTTCGAAACCGGAAAGATCGACCAGCGCGAGCATTTCACGGGCGATTTTTTCGCGTTTGTCCTTGGCGACCCCGGCCAGTTCGAGACCGAAACCGACGTTGGCCAACACATCCTGCCAAGGCAGTAACGCGTCATCCTGGAACACCACGCCACGTTCGGCGCTCGGGCCTTTGACCGGCACGCCGTCGAGGGTGATGCGCCCGGCGCTCGGTTCGACGAAACCGGCAATCAGGTTCAACAGCGAAGTCTTGCCACTGCCGGACGGGCCGAGGGCGACCAGCAATTGCTGAGGCCCCAGGGTCAGAGAAATATCCGCCAGCACCGGTTCCGGGCTGCCCGGGTACTGTGCGCTGATGCGCTCCAGCTGTAGCAAGGCCATCGCAGTTAACTCCCGATCAGTTGGTGATGAATTTGGCGCTGACGTACGGCGCGTAGTCCGGCAGAACGGCTTCGACCTTGCCTTGCTCCTTGAGGAACGCGGCGGTGTCGGTGATGGCTTTGGTGGTCGGCGCGCCGAGGCTGACGACCTGATCAGCCGCCAGCGGGTAGACGTTGCCCTGCAGCAGCAATGGGATGTCGCTGGCCTTGGCACCGGAGAGTTTCACCAGCTTGTCGACGTTGGACTGATCGGCGAGCCAGGCTTTCGGGTCTTTGCGGTAATCGGCGTAGGCGTCGAGGGTGACCTTGGCGAACGCGGTGACGATTTCCGGGTGCTTCTCGGCGAAGTCTTTGCGCACGATCCACGCATCGAAGGTCGGCGCGCCGAACTTGGCCAGCTCGCCGGAAGTGATCAGCACTTTGCCGTTTTCTTTGGCGACACCGAGTGCCGGATCCCACACGTAAGTGGCGTCGATGTCACCGCGTTTCCACGCGGCGATGATCGCTGGCGGCGCGAGGTTGAGCACGGTGACTTTCGATGGGGCGATGTTCCAGTGCTTCAGCGCCGCGAGCAGGCTGTAGTGACCGGTCGATACGAACGGCACGGCGATTTTCTTGCCGATCAGATCCTGCGGGGTCTTGATGCCGGAACCGTCACGGGCGACCAGTGCTTCAGCGGCGCCGATCTGCGTGGCGATGAGGAAAGTTTCGACCGGGACTTTGCGGGTGATCGCGGCGGTCAGCGGGCTCGAACCGAGGTAGCCGATCTGCACATCACCGGAGGCGATGGCGGCGATGATGTCGGCGCCGTTGTCGAATTTGCGCCAGTTGATGTCGGCCTTGGTGGCTTTTTCATAAGCGCCGTCGGCCTGAGCGACTTTCGCTGGGTCAACGGTGGTTTGGTAGGCGACGGTGAGGTCGGCGGCCTGAGCCAGAAAACTCGCGGCAGCCAGGGAGGCCACGGCGAGCAGGCGAAGCGGGAAATTCAGTTTCATTGAAGAGCTCCATATCAGGCGACCGAGCGTCGGCGTGAAAGGAGACTAAATGATCTAAGAATCGGTAAATAAATAACTTTTTAGAATGAGCTTATGAGCGGAAAAATCTAAGGCGCGGGGGATTGTGGATATTTCGGATCTTGCGTTCGACGTTAGATCTTTGCCCCCTCACCCCAGCCCTCCCGAAACTGATCTGGCTTAATGATTCTGGACACCCCTAAAGGGCGTTAATCTACGCCCAACGACGAGGTGTGATTTGACCAGACGATATTTTTCGACAGATTTCAAACGGGATGCGGCTTGCCTGGTTTTGGAT
>NZ_FYDZ01000005.1:0-374254 GCF_900187515.1 Pseudomonas sp. Irchel s3f10 | reverse complement strand
TGCGCAAATCGGGTGCTGCTGAACATAGTCGAAAATCGAGTCTGAAAAACCTGATTATTGCTCAGGAAGCAGGCACAGCAAGGGGGAGCAAGCTCCCCCTTCAGTTTTTACCGGACACTAGTGACGCGGAGCGTGGGAACGATCAACAGCCAAATCGCAGGCAAAAAAAAGCTGCCAAAACTGGCAGCAAAAACTTTAAGAACACGCGATGTATTGGCCTCAGCATAGACGCCGGATAATGACAGTGTCATGACAGCCGCAAATTCATTGAACCGCCCCTGCCCCGTCATCAGGATGTCATCAAGATCACGGCAGAATCCTCGCAAACCGTCTTGAGCCTCGCGACGGATGCTCTGCAAGGATTCCCATGAAAGACGACGCCTCGCTGTTTGCCGCCATCGACCTGGGTTCGAATGCCTTTCGCCTGATGATCGGCCAGTCGGTGCGCAGCCGAAAGGGTTTGCAGATTCAGGAAGTGAAAACCCTGCGTGAACCGGTGCGCCTCGCTGAAGGTTTTGACGGTGGCGCGCTGGATGCGTTGGCACTGGATCGCGGCTGGCAGGCATTGGCCCGGTTCGGCAAGAAGCTGCGCGGCTTCGAGGCCGGCCGAGTCCGTGCGGTGGCGACCAGCGCGGTGCGTGAGGCGGACAACGCGCAACTGTTTCTCGCCAGTGCCGAGCGGCATCTGGGCTTTCCCATCGACGTCATTTGCGGCCATGAAGAGGCGCGGCTGGTCTACGCCGGCGTGACCCATGCCTTGCCGAGCGCCGCAGATATGCGCCTGGTGGTCGACATCGGCGGCGGTTCCACCGAGCTGATCCTCGGCCAAGGCTCACAACCATTGCTCACCGAAAGCATCGCCATCGGCAGCGGCACCTTGAGCACGCGCTTCTTTCGCGGCGGTGACGTGTCCGCCGGTGCCCTACAGGAGGCCGAACGCTTCGCCATCCTGCAGTTTGAAAAGGTTGCCCGACGCTATCGTGCTCAGGGCTGGCAGCAAACCATCGGTTCGTCCGGCACTGCGCGCATGCTCGCCAAAGTGCTCAAGGCCAATCGCCTCAACGACTACGGTCAGGACGGCATCACCTACGGCGGACTGCTGCGCCTGTCGTTGCTTCTGCTGAAGGTGAACAACGTCCAGCAACTGAAATTGGCCGGGCTGCAACCGCATCGTCAAAGCATTCTGCCCGGCGGTCTGGTGTTGATGCTGGCCGCCTTCAAAGTGTTCGGCATCGCACAAATGGTGCCGTCCGAACCGGGTCTGCGTCTGGGCGTATTGCACGGTTTGATGAGCCAGCACTGATCCTCGCCACGACAGATTCGTCTCCCCTTCAGCGGCTCGATCGACTACCATGCCGCCGTCGGTTCCCGAAGGGGACTAACAGGGAATCCGAGGTGCTTGCACAGCATTGATCGGAACTGCCCCCGCAACTGTAGGTGCCGAGCCTGCTCCACGACTGCCACTGGGTGAACCCCGGGAAGGCTGGAGCAAGGCGATGACGCATCAGTCAGGAGACCTGCCGACACAGTGATTACTAACCGGCGGGGTGTCCGGGAAGGACATCGTGCCGTGCGCGTCTTCGTTGGCTGCCCGGCCTTGCGCTGTTTTCCTGACTGCGTTCGATGGTGTGTTTCCAGACCGTACTCTCCCGCTCCCCGTACGGTTCCCTCGGAGACTGCCCCATGCTGCTGCCCCGCATCGCCACCCTCATCACCGGCCTGAGCCTTGGCGCCATGGCGCATGCGGCACCGACGGTCTATCCGCTGACGATCGAAAACTGCGGCAGCACCCTGACCTTCCAGCACGCACCGACACGCACCGTGACCATCGGCCAGGCCGGGACGGAAATGCTCTACGCCATGGGCCTGGGCGACAAAGTCGTCGGCACCTCGTTGTGGTTCAACAATGTGCTGACGAAGTACAAAGCGCAGGACGACAAGATCCAGCGCCTGGCCGACAACGAACCGAGTTTCGAATCGGTGATCGGCAAGCGCCCGGAACTGGTCGCCGTGGAGCTGGAATGGATGGTCGGCCCGCAAGGCGCGGTCGGCACCCGCGAGCAGTTTCATGAGCTGAAGATTCCGACCTATCTGCTGCCCTCCGATTGCGAAGCCAAGGACAACCTCGTCGGCGCCGACGGCACGCGGCGCGCACCGTTTCGCATCGATTCTATTTACAAGAGCGTGAGCCAACTGGCGCAGATCTTTGATGTGCAGGAGCGTGGCCAGCAGCTCAATGATGAACTCAAGGCCAGCCTCGCCCGTTCGATTGCCACCGCCCAAGGCAAACAGCTCAAAGACTCCAGCGCGCTGGTCTGGTTCTCCAGCGCCGAAATGGACATCGAGCCGTTTGTGGCCGGGCACAAAGGCATTCCCGACTTTATACTCAGCACCCTCGGCGTGCGCAACGTGGTGGAGTCCGATGAAGAGTGGCCAACGGTCGGCTGGGAAACCATCGCCAAGGCCAATCCGACCTTCCTCGTCATCGCGCGCATGGACCGTCGCCGCTTCCCCGCTGACGACTATGAAAAGAAACTCGCCTTTCTGCGCAGCGACCCGGTGACGCGCAACATGGACGCGGTGAAACACAACCGCATCATCATTCTTGACGCCATGGCCATGCAGGCGAGCCTGCGCATGTTCGACGGCATCGAGCAGCTGGCCACGGCCATCAACGGCTATGACCTGTCGCAATGAGTGCCAGCCTGATCCGTACGTTATTGGCCTTGGCGACGCTGTTGATTGCAGTGGTTGCTGGCGTGGCCATTGGTGAGACCTCGATTGAACCGGGCGTGGTCGTGCAAGTGCTGGCGAACAAATTGTGGGGCGCCGGATACGCGCTGGATCCTATCGATGAAGGCATCGTCTGGAACTACCGCCTGACCCGCGCACTGGTCGCGGCGGCGTGCGGTGCCGGGTTGGCCACGTGCGGAGTGATTTTGCAGTCGTTGTTGCGTAACCCTTTGGCCGATCCGTATCTGCTGGGGATTTCTGCCGGGGCTTCGACCGGTGCGGTGATGGTGGCGTTGCTAGGTGTTGGTGCCGGGCTCATCTCGCTGTCAGTCGGAGCTTTCGCCGGTGCAGTCACCGCGTTCGTGCTGGTGATTTTGCTGGCGCGCGTCAGCGGCTCCGCCAGCGGCACCGGGCAAATCATTCTTGCAGGGATCGCCGGTTCGCAACTGTTCAATGCGCTGACGGCGTTTCTGATTACCCGCTCGGCAAGCTCCGAACAGGCACGCGGCATCATGTTCTGGCTGTTGGGCAATCTCGGCGGCGTGCGTTGGCCGTCGGTGTGGCTGGCGGTGCCGGTGGCCGTGTTGGGGTTGGTCGTGTGTCTGTGGCATCGGCGGGCGCTGGATGCGTTTACCTTTGGGGCGGATTCGGCGGCATCCCTCGGTATTCCGGTGCGACGCGTGCAGATTCTATTGATTGGCTGCGCGGCGCTGGTGACGGCGGTGATGGTCTCGATTGTCGGTTCGATCGGTTTTGTCGGCCTGGTGATTCCCCACGCCGCGCGTCTGTTGCTTGGCACTGGTCATGCGCGATTGCTGCCGGCCAGTGCGTTGGGTGGCGCGGTGTTTCTGATTGCTGCCGATGTGCTGTCGCGCACGCTGATCAAAGGTCAGGTGATTCCGGTCGGGGTGATTACCGCGCTGGTCGGTGCACCGGTGTTTGCCTTGATTCTGGTTGGCCGCAGGTCCGCACGATGAACAGTGTTTTGAGTTGTTCTGGTCTGAGCTTCAGAGTGCGCGGCGCCGAGTTGCTCAACGGTGTCAGCCTTGAGGTTCAGCGCGGCGAGACACTGGGCATCGTCGGGCCGAACGGTTCGGGAAAATCCACCCTGCTCAAACTGCTGGCCGGGTTGCGCGAGCCGAGCGCCGGCGAGGTGCTGCTCGAAGGTCAGCGCCTGGGCAAAATGGCCCGACGCAGCATTGCGCAAAAACTGGCAGTGGTCGAACAACAGGCCGACACCGATGACGGCATTCGCGTGTTTGATGCCGTGGCGCTGGGGCGCACGCCCTGGCTGTCGGCGCTGCAACCGTGGTCGCAGGTGGACGACGCCATCGTCGAGCAGGCGTTGACTGACGTTGATGCGATGCACCTGCGCACACGCCTGTGGCGCAGCTTGTCGGGGGGTGAACGGCAACGGGTACACATCGCTCGGGCATTGGCGCAACGACCGCAGATTCTATTGCTGGACGAACCGGCCAACCACCTCGACATCCAGCATCAACTGACCATTCTCAACGTGGTGCAGGCCTTGCCGGTGACCACGCTGATCGCACTGCATGATCTCAATCAGGCGTTGAAATGCGATCGTCTGGCGGTGTTGGAACGGGGTCGACTGGTGGCGTTGGGCGCGCCGTTGGAAGTGCTGACACCGCAGCGGTTACAGGACACTTTCGGGGTCAGGGCGCACTATCTGACGGACCCGTTCGATGGGGCGCAGATTCTTCGATTCCACTCATGAAATCCTGCATGTGCGTCGTCTGCCAGACCGGGTCAGCGTCGACCTCGATAATCTCGAAGCCCTGCCGTTGCCAGAACTCGATGGCTCCCGGCAGAAACGGATGAGTGTGCAGGTAGATCAGCTCGACCCCGTCGGCGAGCGCCATTTCCTTGAGTGTTCGATACAGCGCGCCGGCCAGCCCTGAGCGTCGCTGCGAGGGCAGGACGAACAGGCGGACGATTTCCACCACGTTACGGTCAGGCCAGGCAAGGCGCGCGAAGCGTCGGTCGTAAGGCAGATAACCGATGGACGCGACGATCTGCCCTTGCTGGCGAGCAATCAGAAAACGCCCTTTCCCACCCAGATAAACCTCGGCGAAACGCGCCAGATCGTCTGGCATACCCGTTGCGCTGAGCTTGGGGAAAAGCTCGGCACGGGCCGCCAGAACAAAGTTCAGCACCTCGCTAATGTCTGCTTCAGACACGGCCTGAATGATCGGTTGATGACTCATGTAGTGCAAACGCCTCGACTGCGGCCGCTCAGAGTAACAACCCCCTACCCTGTGCTGCCATGGAAATTCCCCGAACCTGAATGTCATGCGCCGGCAGGGTCAACACCTTCATTGGCTGCCCGCCGCCATCTCCGGCAGCCGATAACTGCGCGATGTGAAATCTTCCGGACGGTTTTCGCTGCAGGATATTGCTTCGCAAATCAAGCCACTCGCCGCCGGGAAGACGCCCTTTGAAAACTCAATGACGCCTCTGTGTAAACGCACTCAAGCCCGTCCCGGCAAGTCTTTGATTTCGATCTATCGTTAGATCGAAATGGCTGTATTTGCGACTGACTAAAGGTTGCGACAGCCGATGTCTGAGCCTATGTTGCACGCGAGTCTTTTCCCCGCGATTGGAACGCGATCAACACCACCAAGAGGTGAAGAAATGTCAAAGGAATCACGCCCTGCCGTACTTGGGCTGATAGGCAACACTCCGCTGGTTCAAGTCACCCGCTTCGACACCGGGCCTTGCACGCTGTTTCTCAAACTCGAATCGCAGAACCCCGGTGGCTCGATCAAGGACCGCATCGGTCTGGCGATGATCGACGCCGCCGAGCGTGATGGTCGTCTGCAACCCGGCGGCACCATCGTTGAAGCCACCGCCGGCAACACCGGCCTGGGTCTGGCACTGGTTGGCCGCGCCAAAGGCTATCGTGTGGTGCTGGTGGTGCCGGACAAAATGTCCACCGAGAAAGTCCTGCACTTGAAGGCCATGGGTGCCGAGGTGCACATCACCCGCTCCGACGTCGGCAAGGGTCATCCCGAGTACTACCAGGACGTCGCCGCGCGTTTGGCGAAAGACATTCCCGGCGCATTTTTCGCCGACCAGTTCAACAACCCGGCCAACCCGCTGGCCCACGAATGCAGCACCGCGCCGGAGATCTGGGCGCAGACCGAACATGACCTGGACGCGATCGTCGTCGGTGTCGGTTCGGCCGGTACGCTGACCGGCCTGAGCCGCTTCTTCAAGCGCGTGCAACCGGATCTGGAAATGGTCCTCGCTGACCCGGTCGGTTCGGTGATGGCGCAATACAGCCGCGACGGCTCCCTGCCGACGCCCGGTTCATGGGCGGTGGAAGGCATTGGTGAAGACTTTATTCCATCGATTACCGACCTCTCCAGCGTGCGCCACGCCTACTCGATCAGCGATGAAGAAAGCTTCGATCACGCCCGCCAGTTGCTCAAGGCCGAGGGTATTCTCGGCGGCTCGTCGACCGGCACCCTGCTCGCGGCGGCGCTGCGTTATTGCCGTGAACAGACCGAGCCGAAACGCGTGGTGAGTTTTGTCTGCGACACCGGTACGCGCTATCTGTCGAAGGTCTATAACGACCAGTGGATGACCGATCAGGGCCTGTTGCAGCGCAAGGGTTACGGTGACCTGCGTGATCTGATCGCCCGGCGCTTCGAGGATGGCCGCGTGATCAGTGTCGGCCCAGGCGACACCCTGCTGACTGCGTTCCAGCGCATGCGCCTGGCCGATGTTTCGCAGTTGCCGGTGCTGGTGGAAGGCAAGCAATTGGTTGGCGTGATCGACGAGTCGGACATCCTGCTGGCGGTGCACGAAGACGCCGCGCGCTTCAGCCAATCGGTGTCCAGCGTGATGACCGACAAGCTGCAAACCCTTGCCCCCGGTGCCAGCCTTTCCGAGCTGGAAGCGGTGCTCAGCCGTGGTCTCGTCGCGATCATTGCCGATGCATCGGGTTTCCATGGCCTGATCACCCGCACCGACATGCTCAACCAATTACGGAGATCCCTCGCATGAGTCAGCACGACGATAAATCCCAAGGCTTCGCGACCCGGGTGATCCACGCCGGGCAGGCGCCTGACCCGACCACCGGCGCGCTGATGCCGCCGATTTACGCCAACTCCACGTACCTGCAAGACAGCCCCGGTGTGCACAAGGGTTTCGACTACGGCCGCTCGCACAACCCGACGCGTTTTGCCCTGGAACGCTGCGTGGCGGACCTGGAAGGCGGCACCCAGGCGTTTGCCTTTGCTTCCGGGCTGGCAACGATTTCCACAGTGCTCGAACTGATCGATGCCGGTTCACACGTCATCTCCGGCAATGACTTGTACGGCGGCACGTTCCGCTTGTTCGACAAGGTCCGTCAGCGCAGTGCCGGACACCGTTTCAGCTACGTCGATCTGACTGACCTGGCGGCGTTCGAAGCGGCGCTACAGGACGACACACGCCTGGTGATTGTCGAGTCACCGACCAACCCGCTGCTTAGCCTGTCGGACCTCGCCGCTATCGCCCGTATCTGCCGTGCACGCGGGATCATCAGCGTGGCCGACAACACCTTTGCCAGCCCGTATATCCAGCGGCCGCTGGAGTTGGGTTTCGACATCGTGCTGCACTCGACCACCAAGTACCTGAACGGTCACTCCGATGTGATCGGCGGAATCGCCGTGGTCGGCCAGAACCAAGAACTGGCCGAGAAGCTGGGCTTTTTGCAGAACGCGGTCGGCGCGATTGCCGGGCCGTTCGATGCGTTTCTGACCCTGCGCGGGGTGAAAACCCTGGCGCTGCGCATGGAGCGTCATTGCAGCAACGCACTGGATCTGGCGCAGTGGCTCGAACAGCAGCCGCAGGTCAAACGCGTCTACTATCCAGGGCTGCCGTCGCATCCACAGCATGAGTTGGCCAAGCGCCAGATGCGTGGTTTTGGCGGGATGATTTCGGTTGATCTGAACAGCGATCTGGCGGGCGCGCGGCGCTTCCTTGAGAACGTGAAGATCTTCGCATTGGCGGAAAGTCTCGGCGGCGTGGAGAGCCTGATCGAGCATCCGGCAATCATGACCCATGCGACCATTCCGGCTGATACCCGCGCAAAACTGGGCATTGGCGATGGTCTGGTGCGGCTGTCGGTGGGCGTTGAAGACGTCGAAGACCTGCGCGCCGATCTGGCGCAGGCGCTGCAATCGATCTGACCTGGCAGGAACGACAAAGCCCGCACGAGGCGGGCTTTGGTGTTCGAGCAGGCGGCCAGTGCTGGTCTCTGGCTTACAAGGTTTATCGGGCTTCCCACAGTACCGGGCCAAATTGAAAAGGTACGGCCTCGGCTGCTTCACACGGCATAAGGGCTGGATCTCAGCGCGGAGATCTTTCTAACCGTGTACCTTTCGGAGCGCGCCCCACGCCCCCTTGCTATCCGATTGCGCATCAGTCTGCGTCTTCGCCTACATCTTTGAGCCTAGCAAAGGCTCGTCAGCATGACTCAGTGTTTTTAGACTGATTCGAGCTTTGCCCGAATCGGGCAGGAAGAGAAGCGCCTAACGGCCGTCGATCCCCCTACTGCACTAGCACATTTGTGCTAATCGACCGCCCTGTCAGCTGGCGTTATATTCCCCCGCACCCCTCGATGTTCCTCAACGTTGCCTGTTCGCAGCGTGCGGGATCGTTGTGCCTGGAAATCAGAACAACACCAAGGAAGACACACCATGAAACTGCATGCAAACCTCACCAAAATCGCCGTATTCGGTGCCGTGCTGCTCGGCGTGGCCGGCTGCCAGACCATCAAACCCACTGAAGCGAGCATGAAAGAACGCGCGCAAACGGTGATCGGTAAACCGGTGTCGAAAATCGACAACGTCCGCAACGACAGCACCCTCACCTACTACACCGCGTACACCCCGGCCGGGGAATACAACTGTGAATTGCCCAGCGGCGTCATCATCGCCGTGGCCAGCATGGGCATCATGTCGCCGCCACTGTCGTGCCTGCCGAAAGGCGCCTCGCCGATTCCATTCCAGTAATTCCATCACGTCGGTAAAGGACACCGTTTGCCCATGAAAACCCTGATCGCAACACTCACCCTCAGCGCCCTGTTCCTCACTGGCTGCGCCACACCGAAACAATGGGAAGCCACTGGCGGCAGCAAAAACGATGGCGTCGTCCAGGTCTCCTATGAACTGGGCCAGTTCGAAAGCGGCCAGACCAGCGCCGAACAAGGCCTGACCGTGGCCGCGCAACGCTGCAAGACCTGGGGCTACAAAAACGCCGAGGTCACCGGTTCCGAGAAAAACATCTGCCGCACCATGGGCCAGTACAACTGCCTGCAAACCACTATCACCCAGGATTACCTGTGCAAGCGCTAGACGCTTGACCCTGTAGGAGCTGTCGAGTGCAACGAGGCTGCGATCTTTTGATCCTGATCCTGAACGTGCCGAAGCTCCTACAAGGCTTGGGTTTGCGGTTGATGATCGCGCAAGGCTCGCAACGTTGCGCGCAGTTCGGCCGGGCGCACCGGTTTGGACAAAATGGCAATCTGGCGGTCATGTAGCGCAGCCTGGATTTTTTCGACGTCGTGTCCGGTGATGATCATTGCCGGTACTGCCCAGCCCCGTTGTTTACGCACATCGTCGATGCATTCGATGCCAGTGGCGTGGGTGCCGAGGTCATAATCGGCGACGATGATGTCGCAGTCGGTCATCAAATCCCGCCCGCTCAGTTCAGCTTGAACCACACAGCCCCAACGTTCCAATAGCGCCGAAGTCGCGAGCAATACGTTGCGATCATCCTCCACCAGACACACCTTCAACCCGGTCAGTAAACCGACCTGACGTGTTTCATCCCGATTGACCGTTACCTGCGGCGGCGCGGTGATCGGCAAGCCGTACAGAGTCACCGCTGTTCCCCGCCCGAGCCGCGAGCGCAGAGTAGCGCCCACGCCAATCAACTCCCCCAGACGCTTGACGATCGACAGCCCCAACCCCACGCCTTCGACGTCTTTGTCACGCACTTGCCGCACCCGATAAAACTCTTCGAACACCTTGGCCAGATGCTCTTCGGCAATTCCGTTGCCTTGGTCATAAATCACAATGGCCAGCCCTGCCCCGCGCCGACGCACGCCGATCAAAACCGGCCGATGCGCACCGTATTTGAAGCAGTTGGAAAGCACGTTCTGCACCATGGTCGCGAGCAACGCCGGATCGCTGCACACCCAATATTCGCAGGGGCGAAACCGCAGCTCCACGCCAGCCCAACGCGCCGCTTCGGCGTTCTGACGAATCAGATCCGCGAGCCATTCACCTAAATTGAAAGTTTGCAGTTTGGGCAGAACCCGACCGTTGTCGAGGGTGTACAGATCGAGAATCGAGCGGAACAGCTGCGAGACGTTGAGCAACGAACGGTCGATGTTGTCGACCAGACGTCGCTCCTCATCGCCCAACCGCGATTCCCGCAGGCACGCGGTAAACAGCCCAATCGAATGAATCGGCTGGCGCAGGTCATGACTGGCCTGGGCGAGAAACCGCGATTTTTCCAGATTCGCCGCCACCGCTTCTTCGGAGGCCTTGCGCGTACGCTCCAGCAACAAATGCGCGTAAAACGGGATCACCGTGCTGGTAATCATCAGCATCAACACCATGAACGGTTGTGCCTGCCACACCGGGGTCAGGCGATAAACACACAGCAATGCCACCAAGGCCAGCACCGTGGCAATCGCCAGATAACGCGAGCCGTAACGCATGCCATTACCCAGATTGACCCAGATAATCACCGCATACAGTGGCAACGCTGCCTCGCCACCGACCACAAGGCCAAAACAGGTGCCGGTGTAATCGTGAACCATGGAAAAAATCCGCCGCGCCGGGTAATGCCCCGGCCAACGTGCAATCGCCTGACGCAAGCCGATCGAGGCCAGCAAAAACAGAATGATGTAGGTGACAACCGGCAGATAGGTATCGAAGCGCTGGCCCGGCAAAAAGCCCAGTATCAGCATATAAACCACGGCAATACTGGCGATGATGATGCGCAGATTGGCCTGGTCGAGTTCGGTGTTTTTCTCGAACTTCACGGGAAACGTCCTTGTGCGGCAATCGTCAGATTCAGAAGCAGCCTACAGGCAACCCTTGCGCTCGGTGCTAATGTGCAGACCTTGAGCAACGCCTGACCCAGGGAGGGTCATGCCATGACATGCCGAATTATCATAGCCGACGATCACCCACTGTTTCGCGAAGCGATGCTGCGCACGGTTCAACGTTTGCTTCCCGACGCCCTTATCGACGAAGCCGGCGATCTCGACGCCGTGCTGGCGCTGCTGCCTTTGGGGGATGAGCCGGACACATTGATTCTCGACCTGCGTTTCCCCGGACTCACCTGTGTCAGCCAGCTCGGCGAACTGCGTCGGCGCCTGCCACGCACCACGCTGATTGTGGTGTCGATGATCGATGATGAGGCCTTGATCAGCGAAGTCATGGCCGCCGGTATCGACGGTTTTATCGGCAAGAACATCTCCCCCGATGAAATCGGTCAGGCGATTCTGGCGATTCGTGAAGGTGAAGTGCTGGTGAAGTTCGCGCCGTCAGGGCTGCTGCCGCTGGAAACCGGCACCGCCCTCACACCCCGTCAGCAAGACGTGCTGCGCTTGATTGTCCAAGGCAAAACCAACAAGGAAATCGCCCGTGAACTGGATATCTCACCGTTCACGGTGCGCATTCATGTGTCTTCTTTATTACGCACGCTGAACGTGCCCTCGCGAGCAGCCGCCGCCGTGAAATACACGGGGACTCTGTAGGCGCTCGGCAGCGCCTACAGATGATCGGTGTGTTGCTGCAGCAATTCCATGGCCTCAGAGGAAAATCGGTAGGTCTTGTCACTCCCAAGCACGATCAGCCCCTCTTCACCCAGACGCTTGAGCACTTCACGCACGCTGACGAACGACAGCTCGGGCGATGAAGACTCGACAAACGTATGCACGCCATTCACTCCAATCCCATGCCCGTCGCGGCCGGCCACCACCAGTGCATTGATGACTTTGAAGCGGATCAGGCTGGTGCGCAGTCCGAAGTGGCGCAGCAGTTCGCGAATATGCGTATTGGCGCTGCGATCAAACTCAAAGGCCAATGGGTTGTTCGCTGCCCGAAACGCTGAAGGTGCGTTTACAGCGCCAACGCCTGGGTGGTTAAACATGGCGAATACTCCCTTTCTGAAATGTTCAGGCGGATTGCAGCTGCTTCCCGCCTGCCGACCACGTGTCGGACAGGCAACGTGATCGTGACTTTCTATATAGAAGGTGACGACAGCGCCGCCCTTCCCGCCCCGTCAGAAATCGACCGTGGCCGACAGCTGCAAGGTCCGCGGGTAACCCGGAGAGAACGCGCCGTAGGACGCCACGCCCGACCAGTACTCACGATCGAACACATTCTGCACCGTGGCGCGGAACGTCGTTGGCCGACCTTCGATCTTGGTCGCATAACGCGCGCCGGCGTCGAAGCGGGTCCAGGCATCCAGTTCCTGAGTGTTGGCCTGGTTGACGTACTGGCTGTCGGTGTAAATCGCCCCGCCGGTGAGGGTGAAGCCTTCAAGCCATGGCGTGTCCCATTCGGCCCAGAGGTTGGCTTGCACATCCGGCACGCCAACCGGTTTGTTGCCGCGATTGGCCTTGGTCGCCGAATCGGTCAGTTCGCCGTCGAGCACGGTCACGCCGCCCATCAGGCGAGTGCCCGGTGCCACTTCGCCGAACATGCTCAACTCGATACCACGGTTACGTTGCTCGGCCTGCACCGAGAACACGTTGTCGGCACCGACTTCACCACTCGGTTTCTCGATCTGGAACAACGCCAACGTGGTCATGAACGTGCCGTGCTCGTACTTGACGCCAATCTCATGCTGCTTGGATTCGTACGGGGCAAAGGTTTCGCCGGCGTTGGACGCCGTGCCCGGGGCGATGTCGCCCTTGCTCAAGCCTTCGACATAATTGTAGTAGAGCGAAACGTCTTGCCAAGGCTTGACCACCACGCCAACCAGCGGGCTCGTGGCGTTGTCCTTGTATTTCGAACTGACCGCACCGGCCGCGTTGTAGTTACGCGATTCGATGTCCTGACGACGTACCCCGAGAGTCAACTGGAAGCGGTCATCGAGCATCGACATCGTGTCGGTCAACGCCACGCCGGACAGCTCCGACTCGGAAACGCGCAACACTTTTGGCGAGTTGATGTACTGCTGCGGCCTGTCGATCGGGTGATAGATATTCGACAGGATGGCCGTGCCGTTGTTGATACCGCGCGACAGCTCATCCTGATACCGGGTCGCCATCACCGTGGTGGTGTGAGTGATAGGACCAGTGGCAAACATGCCACGCATACCGACGTCAGCCGTCGAGCGATCAACGTTGAATTTGTAGTAACCCGGGATGTTGCTGGTATCGCCGGCGTCGTTAAGGATTCTCGGCACCTGATCGGACAGGCGCTTGACGTCGGACTTGCCACCACCGGCATGAGCGAACACGGTGACGTTGTCGGTCAGGTCATATTCGCCACCGAGCAAGGCCGACTGCTCTTTGGTGTCCGACCAGCCCCAGTCCTGCGAGTGATTGGTGCGGCCGTTCGGCGCAGACGGCACATCAACGCCCGGCGCAATGGTGAAGGGCCGCGAAGCGCCCTCCCAGCTTTCTTTCTGGCTGATGTAATCGAGGTTCAGGCGCAGACGCTCGCCGCGATAATCCAGGGCGATCGCGCCGACACCGAGGTCGCGATGCTGATCATCGACGGCGGTATCGCCACCCTGCAGGTTGCCGTTGAAACGCACGCCGAACTGGTTTTCCGAACCGAAGCGCCGGCTCAGATCCAGATGCCCACCCACTTGAGAATCCGAGGCATAGCTGCCGGTGAACCGGGTCAGGTCTTCATCCAGCGGCCGCTTGGGCACGATGTTGATCACGCCGCCGACGCCGCTGTTCGGCGAGATGCCGTACATCAGCGCGCCCGGCCCCTTGAGCACTTCGACGCGCTCGGCGTAGTCGGTGAACACCCGATAATTCGGCGCGACACCGTAGACGCCGTCGAACGCCAACTCACCAAGGTTGCCTTCGCCAATCGGAAAGCCACGGATGAAAAACGAATCGACGATACCGCCAGTCTGCCCGGTCGAGCGCACCGAAGGGTCGCGCTCCAAGGCGTCGGCGACGGTCACGGTCTGCAGATCGGCGAGGGTCTTGGCGGTGTAACTGGTGACGCTGAACGGCGTGTCCATCACGTCTTTGTTGCCCATCATGCCCAGCCGGGCACCGCGCGCCACCTGGCCGCCGGCGAGGGTTTCCGGTAACGCAGTCGCGCCGTTGTAACGGGCGTTGACGTTGGTGGTGTCGAGGGTCAGCGCGTCCGGCGCGGCGTTCGCAGTCGGGTCGGCGGCAACGCCTGGTTGCTCGGGGCTGGCGGCCCAAGCGTTGGCGCTTCCTGCGACCAAAACGAAATTCAGCATGGCGGTACGCACGGCGAGTGCTAACACCCGCTCACCGCAAGGACGACTGACAACAGGCATGACGTGAGGATCCTTTTCATCGAGGGAAAATGGTAATCACTCCTATTGCCAGTCGATCTGCGAAAAAGTATCACCCGCAGTAAAGTTTTTTTGCGTCGCCCGATCAGGGTCAGGCGTAGAGGCGCTCCAGAGGAATCGCGACCAGCGGCAGCGCAGGGTCAAACGCGTGCCGGGTGGTCTTGTACGGAAAAATCTCGCCGCGAGCGATGGTGGTGAAAATTCGCGCCACCTCGAACGCTTGTCCGGTTTGCCAATGCCGCACACAGACGCGCGGATCGGAGTAGTCGAGCTGGATGCACGGCACCCGTCTCAAGCCCAACTGCAACGCCGCGGTGAAACGGTGATTGCCGTCCATCACGATGCCGCGCGAACGCTCGACGATGATCGGTTCCAGCCAATGCCCGGCGCGGACAATCGACTCGCGCAACAGCGCCACGTTGGCCGGGTCGACCTGCTCCGATTGCAACACGTCGCACAGTGGCCGCAGCGCAATCTGATAACCGTGGTCCATGGTGACCTCCTGATTCGCCGGGGATTCAGCAGGCATCGGCGCGGGCAACCGGCGCATGCTGGCTGGCTACATCGAGCAGGCGTTGGGCGTGTTCGATCAGCGGCAAGTCGACCATTTCGCCGTCCACTTGCACCGCGTGACTGCCCGTGGCCACCGCCCGCATTACGCGGTCAGCCCAGGCCAATTGACGCGAGTCCGGCAGGAAGGCGCGCTGCACCGTCGCCAGTTGCCCGGGATGGATACACAGCTTGGCGCCGAAGCCCAGCGAACGCGCGTAATGCGAGTCCTTGGCGACCACCGCCAGGTCGCTGATCGCAGGCGTCACGCCATCGATTGGCGACGGCAGATCCGCCGTGCGCGACGCCAGTACGATGCGGTTGCGGGCAAACAGAAACGCCTCGGGCACCTGGCTGCAGTTGATATCGAGCGAGAAATCCAGCGAGCCAAACGCCAGCCGCGCCACGCCCGCAATCGCAGCGATCGACTCGACCTGCTGCAGGCCTTTGGCGGTCTCGATGATCGCGACGATCGCCAGCCTCGGTTGCCACTCCAGCAAGCGCTCGACCGCCCGCGCCAGCGTCTCGGGACATTCGGCTTTGGGCAGGAAAATCCCCTCGCAACGCTCGGGGTAGCGCAGGTCGCTGAGCCAGCTCAGGTCCTGGCGAAACAGCGAACTGCTGACGCTGTTCAGGCGGATGTAACGCTCACAAGCAACGCTCGGCGTTTTCTCCTGCCACGCCTGGATGGCGTCACGGGCGGCGACTTTGCTGTCCGGATGGACGGCGTCCTCGAGGTCGAGAATGATCGCATCCGGCCCTGCTTCGCAGGCTTTGGAAAAACGCTCGGGACGGTTGCCCGGCACGAACAGGTAGCTGATCGCGAGTGGCGCTTTGCGGCTGAGTCGATCGGATTGCATGGCGTTGCTCCTTGGCGTGAACCAGTCGTGGTTTCTAAACATTTTCAGGCCCCATCAACGGCAGATTTGCCTGCTGTTGCGGGGCTTGTCGCAACTGCCCTTAACGCCTTATTGATCAAGCAATTAAGAGACTTTTTAATCTCGGGACGAACGAGTCCTTGAGCGTGTAAATACACGTTCATGGATTCGCCTTGAGCAGGTCGTTATTGAAAAATATTTGAAAACCTTACTTGATAATCGTTCCTGTTCGCAATATTGTTCACGCCGCCAAGAGGAACTATTCTCGTTTCAAAGCAAGTCATCGGTATCTGCAAAAGTACCTGTCAGTGATGTCACTTAAACATCAGCTACAGGCTGCTACAGGGCAATGGCCAGCAACTAACGGCCATTCATTACATCCGCACAAACCTTATGGAATGGGGTTCTCATGCAATTGTTCTGTGAACCATTTATTACGATCAGGGCTACAGATCCAATAGCGGACTTCACTTGGCATCCGCCTCCCAGTTGTTTAAAGGCTCGACGCTAACGAGCAAAAAAGACGACCTGCATCGATAACAATCGGTGATCGAACTATCAATGGCGACGTAACTTTCGACGCCAGGGGTTAACTATGCCTACAACAAATAAATCTGCTGTTGAGCAGCCATATAAAGTTCATCACCCGGAGATGTTAACGCCGCTGATCGACCCGGTTATTTCCACGCTTATCAACAAGTTCCCGAACAAACTTGCAGACTTGGTGGAACAACAGGGCTCACCGTTAAATCTGGTCTGGCCCCATGCGTTTGAATTGAACACGCAAGTGCTGCTGAACGTGTTGAAGCAATACCAGGTTCCCCATGCCCTGTTCTACGGGGCCAAGGCCAACAAGTCGCAAAGCATGCTCGGCGCTGCAGCGAATTCGGGGATCGGCGTCGATGTGTCGAGCATTCACGAGTTGAATGCTGCCCTGCGCGCAGGTGTGCGGGGCGCCAAAATCTGCGCCACAGGACCGGCCAAAACAGCCGTTTTCCATCAAGCGCTGATCAGCGCCGGTTCATTGATTTGTGTGGATTCGCTGGAGGAATTCGATCACCTGCATAGCGTGATCCCCACACAACCAGGTCCGACGAAAACCAGAGTGCTACTGCGTTACAGACCTAAAAGCACTCAGAACAGCCGATTCGGGATGGGCTCGCAAGACCTGCTGCAATGCCTGCAACGGTTGACAGAACAACCTGAGCTTTTTCATTTTGAAGGTTTCCATTTTCACCTCGGCGGCTATGGATTCGAATCCCGCGCACAAGCCTTTCGTGAGGTCAGCGGATTTATCCAGGCGGCCAGGGAAATGGGCTTGAATCCGCAGATGATCGACATCGGTGGCGGCTTGCCGATTCGTTATGTCGAGCCTGAGACCTACGCTCAGTTCCTGCAAAATGACAATAACCCGAGCCACTATTACAACCGGAAAGTTCCCGCCACTTATTATCCTTACGGCAGTGAACTGACCGCGACACAATGGCTGACGTTATTGCTCGAAGCCGAGCATTCGCCGGGCTTGTCGATTGCCAATTACTTGCAGACGCAGAATATAACCCTCGCACTCGAACCCGGCCGAAGCCTGGTCGATCAAGCCGCCATTTCAATATTTCGCGTCACGCGCAGCAAACAATTGGCTGACAATAAAACCGTGATCTTCGTGGAGGGCAGCAGTTTCAGCGCTTGCGAAACCTGGTTTGCCTCGGAATATCTGCTAGATCCGATACTTGTCAGTACCAAACAACAGCCACACGCCCCGATCCAGGCTTATATCGCCGGCCATAGTTGCCTGGACGATGACGTCATCACCCATCGCCTGATCAACTTTGCGACGGCACCACAATCCGGTGACTTATTGATTTATATCAACACCGCCGGTTACCAGATGGACTTGCTGGAAAACGAGTTTCATCGCCATCCCCTGCCCCGGCGGTTGACGGCGACCTGTTGTACGGAAGGTAACTATGCGTTTTCACCTGACTACTAAAGGGAACAATTGCAATGATCTTGAATAAAGTCTCTGACCTTATTGGTAATACACCGATGTTGGGCATCGATGTTCCGGATACCAACGCGCGATTGTTGTTGAAGATTGAAAAGAACAATCCCGGCGGCAGTATCAAAGACCGCATGGCGCGCAACATGGTGCTGGCGGCGCTCAAGTCCGGTCGCCTGAAACCCGGCGGCGTGGTGGTTGAGTCATCGTCGGGCAATACCGGGATTGGCCTGGCCATGGCGGCGGTCGAGTTTGGTCTGCATTTCATCGCCGTGGTCGATCACCACGCCGCGCAAGACAAGATCGCCGTGATGAAGGCCCTCGGCGCCGACATTCGTTTCGTCAAAGGCACTTATCGCGAAGACGAAGTCGCGGTGGTCGAGCGGCAACAGATGGCCGCCGAACTGGCGAGCGAGATCCCCGGCGCGGTATTCATGAACCAGTCCGACAATGCGGCCAATGCCGGCGGCTACAGCGATTTCGTCCGCGAAACCATCGTGCAGGCTGAAGGCGTGATCGGCGCTTACGTCGGTTGCGTCGGCACCGGCGGTTCGATGACCGGCATCGCACGCGGCTTGAAAGTGCACAACCCGGACACCGTCACCGTCGCGGTGGAACCGGCCGGTTCGATTGTCTTCGGCCACCCCGGCTACCCGTACTACCAATCCGGCACCGGTACGCCGGCCGGCGACACCGTGGGTCTGGTGCTCGACTACAGCTGCATCGATCTGGGCGTGCAAGTCACCGATTCGCAGGCGTTCGAAACCGCCCGCTACATCGCGCGCAACTTCGCCCTGCTGGTCGGCGGCTCCACTGGCGGTGCGATTTTCAAGGCACTGGAGCTGATCCACAAAGGCGTGCTGAGCGGCAACGTCGTGGTGCCGATTGCCGACGGCGGCGAGAAATACCTGCACACCGTGTTCGACGACAAGTGGCTGCAGGAGCGCGACCTGATCGACCCGAGCATCGCCCCGCAACTGGACGCCTGGCTGGGCAAGACCCACTGGCTGGACAGCGTTTCCGCGCCGCTGCAACTGAGCGTCGCATGACCCACCCTTCACACAGGAACGCCTCTCGATGAATCTGTTGAAAGTCGCCATCTGTGGTGGCGGCAGGACCGGCCATCTCAACGCCATCCTGTTCAAGCAGCTACCCAATGTTCAGGTTTCGATGCACACCCATAATCAGGAGGTCATCGAACAACACGCTCGCCAGACGCCGATGCAGGCCTTGTTGCCGGACGGCTCGACCCTGAGCGCCCGGCTCGATCGGGTGACCAGCGACGCGAAAGCCGCGGTGGAAGATGCCGACATTGTCATCATCACCGTGCCGGCCCACGCCCGTCCGCAAACGTTGAAAGACATCGCGCCACATCTGACCACCAGCAAACCGGTGTTCATCGGCGCCATTCCCGGCTTCTGCGGTTTCGACTGGCTGGCCGAAGCGACCCTGCCCGACCGACCGAATGTGGTGATCTGGGGCATGAAAGATGTGCCGCACACGGCGTTCGAATTGACCCCGGGACGTTCGATCAAAATGGGCGGCGGCAAAAGCCAGTTGTATGTGGCGACACACGCCCGGGAGCCACAAACCGCGCGCCGCCAGCTCGAGAAAATACTCACGCGGCTGTACGGCCCGTGCGTGACGATGCTCGAGCATTTTCTGGAAATCACCCTGACGCCGGGCAACCCGATCATGCACAGCTCGGTGATCTACGGCCTCATCGGCCCATACGGTCAGTGGCACCGCAAGATCTTCCCGCAACGCATGTGCTGGTGGACCGAATGCCCGGAACTCGGCGCGTATTTCCTTGAACGCATGGATCAGGAAAGCCAGCAACTGTGCGCGGTGATCAGCCAGCGCCTGGGCATCGACCTGTCTTCGGTGAAATCGCTGAAACAGGAAATCGTCGAGGCCTACGGCGAGCAGATCCGCGACCCGAGCAGCATGCTGTCGATCCTGCGCACCAATCAGGCCTACAACGACATCCTCGCACCGATGGTGCCAGCTGCCGACAACCGCGCCGGTTACGTGATCGAGCGCGAGAGCCGTGCCTTCAACGAAGACGTCGCCTACGGCCTGGTGCTGCTGGTGGAAATGGCCAAACGCTTCGACCTCAAGGTGCCTTACATCGAGGAAGTCCTGCAGTGGAGCGTGGCCTACATGGAAGGCCTGCGCGGCTCGGCACTCGACTATTTCCCGCGCCAATGGCCGCACACGACAAGCGCCGCCGCTTGATCTTCTTACTCAATTTTCGACGAGCAGACCGCTGATATGGATGACCTCAAGACACTGATCGCCTACTCCCGCAAAAACGCCATGCGCCGTCTGGTGCGCTGCCTGTTTGCGGAAAACATCCTCGACCGTTCGGCCCTGAGCTTTTCCGTCGAGGGCAACCAGGCCACGTATCCGCTCAAGGGCGGCCGCGCCCACCTGGCTTTTTCCGACATCGCCAAAGGCCCGGCCGATACCGTAGTCAACGACGGTGACGTGGTGTTGGTCACCGATGAAGGCGTTCGCCAGGTGATCACCAGCCACCAGGACATGCTCGATGTGCTGCGCGACAGTTTCGACTTCGCCCCGACCGACGAAGGCGTGGCCGGGCTCAAGTCCGACATGGAAAACAGCCTGAGCAACGACGCCCACGCCCGTCAGCATCGCCAGCACTGGAACGCCCGACTGCAGCAGGCCACCAAGGATGCCGGGCTCGACAGCTTCACCGACTACCTGCGCCAGCACGCCAAAACCAAGGACGTCGCCATTCTTCTCGACCAGTGGGGTTCACTGGAAGGTCACCCGTATTACCCGACCTGGAAAGCCCGCCCGGGACTGACCGATGAAGAGGTCGAGCAACTGTCGCCCGAGTTCAACGCACAGGTGCCGCTGCGCATCGCCGCATTGCGCGCCGACAACGCGAAAAGCGAAAGCATGCCGCACGTGATCGATTACCGCGCCTGGTTTGCCGAGCACTTCCCGACGCAATGGGCGCAATGGAAAGCCTCGCTCAACAGCAAGGGGCTGGACGAAAACCAGTGGCTGCCGTTACCGATTCACGGCTGGCATTTGCAGGCCTACGTGCTGGAAACCTTCGCGCAGGAAATCGCCGACGGCATCCTGATCACCGATGGCCCGGACCTGCCAACCCTGCCGACCATGTCCTATCGCACGATGATGCCGGTGCTGGACGAATCCGCGCCGCTGATCAAGCTGCCGATCGCGGTGTGGATGACCAGCGAACTGCGCAGCCTGCAAGCCAAGTCGATTCACATGGGGCCGCGCATCAGCACGGTGATCAGCAAGATTCTCGAGACGGAAAACGGCTTCGATCAGCGCCTGGAAATCTTCCCGGAAGAAATCGGTGTGCGTTATAAAAACGCGATGACGCAGGACGATCACCCGGGCCGTCATCTGTCCGTGGTGTATCGCGCCAGCGCACCGGCATTCGAACGCAACGATGAATGCCTGCCGATAACCGTGGCTTCACTGTTCACCCGTTTGCCCGGCAGCGGTCGTCCGCTATTTACCGACCTGATCGAACGCGACGGTGTACGCGCCAATGCTGCGCAGGTCGAGAGCTGGTTCCGCGAGTACGCGAAAGTGGTGACTCACCCGGTGGTGGCGATCTACTTGATGTACGGCATCGGCCTTGAGGCGCACCAGCAAAACACCATGGTGCTGTTCTCCCCGGATGGCAAAGCACGTAGTCTGCTGATCCGCGATTTCGGTGATGGCCGCACTTACGCGCCGTTGCTCGAGGGCCGTGGTTACAGCCTGCAACCGCATGTGCAGCCGGGTATTCTGCCGACAGTGTTCTGCGGTGATATCGAGCCGGTGCGCATGTTTGTGCTCGACGCGGCGTTCCTCACGCACCTGCATGAAATGGCCCTGTGGCTGACCAAGGAATACGCTTTCAACAACACGCGGCTCTGGCAGGTGTTGCGCGAAGAAACCGACCTCGCCTTCGAAGCCGTGCGTGACCGCGTCGCGGCAGACGTGTGGGAAACCGAGCACAAGGCGTTCGTCGAAGAGCCATGGCCAACCCGTTCGTTGTTGCGCATGCACTTGATGCAGTACAGCAACTATCGTTTGCAACACACCCTGACCAACCCGCTCGCTAGCGTTTAACCGAGGCTGACTCATGTCCCAAGCAGGTGCCATCCAGGGTTCGAGAGTAAGAATCCTGATTTATCTTCTATTTGCGATCCAGCTGGTATCGATGGGCGCGATGGAAATGAGCGGGCCGTTCTGGCCTGTCCACCTGCGTGGGCTGACGACGTCAGAGTCGCTTTTCAGCTTCGCCAGCATCGCCGTGTACGTCGGGCCGATGCTGGGCATTATTCTCACCAGTGCATTCTGGGGCCGGATCGGTGATCGCTACGGCCACAAGTTGATGATGATCCGCGCCCTCGCCGGTTTGTCGTTGACCCAGTTGGGGCTGGCCCTGTTCAGTGATATCTGGGTGATTCTGATCCTGCGCTTTCTGCAAGGCGCGTTTGCCGGCTATATCGCCCCGGCACAGGCCTACGGCGTGAGCATTGAAGCGCCGTCGCGGCGCGCTCGGCTGTTCGCCATTCTGCAAATCTCGACCAATGTCGGCTCGCTGCTGGGTGCGGTGGTCGGCGGCTTGATCCTCGATTACGCGACGTTCTTCTGGATCAACATCATCGCTTCGGCGCTGTGTGCGGTGTGTACCGTGATCGCCGCCGTGACCTTGCCGGATGTGCCGCCGGTGAAGAAAGCCGTGGTCGTCGACAAAACTGCGCCGGTTCGTTCCGGCAGCCTCTGGCAAGGCTCACCATTGCTGTCGCTGCTCGGTGTGATGGGCATTCTGTTGCTGGCGCGGATGCTGCCGCAGACTTCGTTTTCGCTGTATGTCAGCTCGGTGTTCGAGGTCAGCAATTCGGTGGTCGGTCTGTGCTACGGCTTGCTGGCGATGGGCTTCATTCTGTCGGCCACGGCGTGGTCGCGTTATTTCGAACACCGTGGTCAGCAGGACACCTTGCAGCGCATGACTTACGTGGTCATCGGCTGCATCGTCCTCACTGCGGTGGCGGGAATCACTCACAACCCGGTGGTGTTCGTCATTGCCTACTTCATTTGGGGCGTGCTGCTCGGTGCAACCACACCGGTGTTGATGGCGCTGATCTCGAAGACCGCCGACAGCTCGCAACAGGGTCATGTTTTGGGCATCGCTCAGGGCACTGCGCAATTCGCTTCGATTGCGGGGATTTCCGCCGGCGGCCTGCTCAGTCAGGTCTACGGTTTGCAGTACACCTATCTGTTTGTTTGCCTGGCTTACGTCGTCGCACTGATCCCGATCGTCGCGTTGCGCTACTGGCCGGCGGTGATGCAACCGAGCCCAGCCCCGGATGGGGAATGATCAAGGAGTCTGCTTTTGAACATTGAACAACTGCGCGCCGACACCCCCGCCGTCGCGCAACTGATCCACTTCAACAATGCCGGCGCGGCGCTGATGCCCGCGCCGGTGATCGAGACGATGACCCGTCATATTCAGCTCGAAGCGTGTCTCGGCGGCTATGAAGCTGCCGGACGGCAATCGGCCGACCTGGAAAACGTGTATGGCGCCATCGGCCGTTTGATCAACGCCCAACCTGATGAAATTGCGGTGATCGAGAACGCGACCCGCGCATGGGATATGGCGTTCTACTCCTTGCCATTGCAACCCGGCGATGTGGTGCTGACGTCGACCACCGAATACGCCGGCAACTACATTCCCTATCTGCAAATGAAGCAGCGGCGTGGCATCGAGATTCGGGTCATCCCCAATGATGAACACGGCCAGGTCTCGTTATCGGCGCTTGAAGAGCTACTCGACGATGAACGGGTCGCGCTGATCTCGCTGCCGGTGATCGCCACCAATGGCGGCCCGGTGCAACCCATCGAGCAGATCGGCGCCCTCGCCCGTTCGGCTGGCGTGCTGTTTCTGCTCGATGCCTGTCAGGGTGTCGGGCAGATGCCGATCGACGTGCAGAAAATCGGCTGCCACATGCTCGCGGCCACCAGTCGCAAATACCTGCGCGGGCCGCGCGGAATGGGCTTCTTGTATGTCGAAAAGTCCCTGTGCCAGAACCTCGAGCCGGCATTTCTCGACTTGCATGCTGCCGCCTTGCAGAGCGCCGACACGTTTACCATCCGCGCCGATGCCCGACGTTTCGAAAATTGGGAATGCAACGTCGCCGCCAAGCTGGGCCTCGGTGCGGCAGTGGAATACGCGCTGGCGCAAGGCATCGAACCGATGTGGCTGCGGATTCAGCAACTGGCAGATCACCTGCGCCGACAACTGGCAGATATTCCTGGTATCACGCCGCGAGACCTTGGGGTGCAGAAGTCCGGCATCGTCACGTTTACTCATCGCGACAGCAGCGCCGCGCACGTTCAGCAGTGGCTGGCCGGCCAGGAAAAGCGCATCAACGTCAGCACCTCGACGTCCCGCTCGACCCTGCTCGACATGCAGCACAGGGACTTGCTGGAGGTCAGCCGTGCCTCGGTGCATGCGTACAACACCGAGGCGGAAATCGACGCGATGATTGCTGCGCTGAGCCGTCTGCCACGAGTCTGAAGCGGACACCAATCGGCGCTTGCGTCCCAGCGGCTTTGTAAACTAGCATTGGGAATACTTCTCAATTGCATGAAAATCTGCAGCCATGAGCGAAACCCTTCCCGCGAATAATGCCAACCACCTGCGCGCGATCGAAGCCCTGTACAGCGGCCATCATGGCTGGCTGTACGCGACGCTGAGAAAAAAACTGGGAAACGCCATGGATGCGGCGGATCTGGCGCAGGACACCTTCACGCGCATCCTCGCCTCGCAAGTCACCGTCATCGAGCAGCCGCGCGCCTATCTGAGCTGCGTGGCCAAGGGCATTCTGGTCAACTGGTATCAGCGCAAGGCGCTGGAACGTGCCTACCTGGACGCCCTCGCCCATGTGCCGGCGCCGGAAGTGCCTTCGCCGGAATTGCGTTTCATGGTGCTGGAGACCCTGCACGAAATCGACGCGATGCTCGACGCCCTGCCGCCGCTGGTCAAACGCGCCTTTCTGTTGTCGCAGATCAGCGGGCTGAAATACGACGACATCGCCGAGCAGTTGGGCGTATCGCTGATCACCGTCAAACGCTACATGAAGCAAGCCTTCGTGCAGTGCCTGTTGCTGGTGGAGTGAATGCTCAGCCGCCGCCATGAGCCGCATCTCGATCACCAGGCCTTGGAAGAAGCCGCCGACTGGTTGATCCGCATGAGTGAAGGCGAACTCAGCGACAGCGAACGCGGCGAATGGGAATACTGGAAAGCCAGCACTCCCGAGCGCAGTCGTGCCTGGGCCCGCGCGCAGTTGCTGCAGACCAAACTCGGCGGCCTGCCACCCTCACTGGCAATGTCGGCGCTCGATCGCCCGAGCAGCCCGGACCGACGTGCGGCGCTGGGCAAACTGGCGATGATTCTGGCGATCCTGCCGGCCGGTTGGGGCAGCTGGAAGCTGGCAGAGTCGCAGCAATGGTCGGCCGACTATCGCACGGCCGTTGGTCAGCAACGCGAGCTGACCCTGGCCGACGGCTCGAAAGTCACCCTGAACACCGACACCGCCATCGACGTGCGGTTCGACGCCAATCAACGCCTCATCCACCTGCGCGAAGGCGAAATACTGGTGCAGACCGCACCGGACATTTCACCGCTGGCGCGACCGTTTCTGGTCAGCACCCGTCAGGGCCGCATGCAGGCGCTGGGTACGCGTTTCACCGTGCGCGAACTGCAACCGCGCACCCACCTCGCGGTACTGGAAGGCGCGGTCAAAGTCGAGCTCGCGGACAATCGCCAGACCACGCCGCTGATCGTCAACGCCGGTCAACGCACCGACTTCTCTTCCTACACCTTCGGCCAGCTCAGCGTTGCCGACCGTTATGTCGGTGCCTGGGCGCAAGGCATGCTGATGGCTGACAAGATGCGCCTGGCCGACTTCGTCGAAGAACTGACGCGCTATCGCCGTGGCTTCGTGCGCCTCGATCCGGCAATCGCCGATCTGCGCATTTCCGGCGCCTACCCGATCAGCGACAGCCAGCGCACCCTGAACATGCTGGCGCAAACCTACCCGATCCTCGTCAGCGGCCATTTGAATGGCTACTGGGTCATGCTCTCTCCGGCCTGAGTGAAAAAATATTTGCCTTAGGCTGATACTTTTTCCGATCTCGACTGGCTATTGGGGAGAAGCACCTTTTCGTCCTGTTTATAGGCTCATTCATCCATGCTTGCCGCACGCCATCTGCGCCCGGAACGTCAGCTCAAACCCGTTGTTCGCAGTGCGTTGCTAAGCCTTGTTCTGATCGGTGCCGTTTGCCCGTTTGTCTTGGCCGCCGTGCCGGTGCAACTGGACGCTGTCGCGGTTCGTGCCTACAACATTCCCGCCGGGCCGCTGGGTGCGACTCTGTCGAGCTTCGCCGTGGACGCCAACATTGCCCTGTCGTTCCAGCCCTCGCTGGCCGAAGGCCTGACCAACCCTGCGTTGATCGGTCATTACTCGACGCAGGAGGCGGTCAATCGCTTGCTGGCCGGCAGTGGCCTGGACATGGTGTTGCGCAGCGACGGCAGCTACACATTGGTGCAGCGCCGGGTGACGCTTGATGAAACCGCCGTGATCGGCACCGACAAGCGCAGCGATGCCCTGCCGCAGGTGTATGCAGGTGGCCAGGTCGCCAACGGCGGACGTCTGGGCTTGCTCGGCAACACTGACGTGATGGACGCGCCGTTCAGCATCAGCACCTACACCTCGGCGCTGATCAAGGATCAACAGGCCGTCACCGTCGGCGATGTGCTGGAACGTGACTCCTCGGTGCGCTCCACTGGCCAGACCGGGGGGATTGTCGACTCGTTCTTCATCCGTGGCTTTCCCGTCGGCGAAGGCAACCTCGGTGAACTGGCCTTCGACGGCGTGTACGGCGTGGCGCCCAATTACCGGGTGTTCACCGAATACGCCGAGCGCATCGAACTGGTCAAAGGCCCCGGCGCCCTGCTCTATGGCATGTCACCCAACAACGCGGTGGGCGGCGTGATCAACGTAGTGCCCAAGCGCTCTCTCGATGAAGACCTGACCCGTTTCACCGCCAGTTACGCCATGGATGCTCAGGCCGGTGGCCATCTCGACGTCAGTCGACGTTTCGGCGAAGAACGCCGCTTCGGTGTGCGCTTCAACGGCAGTACGCAACTGGGCAACACGGCGATCGACGATCAATCGCGGCATGTCGATATTGGTGCGATCTCTCTCGATTATCAGGGCGAACGCCTGCGCACAACTTTCGACTGGCTTAGCCAAAAAGAAAGCTTCGACGCTGCCTCGCGGCCATTTCTCATTGCTTCGGGCGTGGACATTCCTTCCGCCGCCAATGGCCGCAGCAACGTCAGTCAGGATTGGGGCTGGTCGAAAACCCGTGACAAATCGGCGCTGCTCAGCGGCGAATATGACCTCAGCGACGCATTGACGGTGTTCGCCCATGCCGGCGGCGGCAAATCGGATGTGGCGCGAATGTCCGACCAGACGCCGACCATTATCAATGCCGCTGGCGACACCTCGTCGATCCCCGGTTATTACAAGTTCGAAGTCGAGCGTTACACCGTTGATGCCGGTGCGCGGCTGCGCTTCGATACCGGGCCGATCAGTCACCGCACCACCGTGCAGGTCAGTCGCTATCGCGATGTGTTGTCGCGCGGGATCATTTCCGGCGCACCGATTCTGTCGAACATTTATCACCCGGTGGATCGCCCGCAACCTTACATCCCCAAGCCGGATACGCCGAAGGTCTCGCAGAGCGAACTGACTGGCGTGGCGCTTGCCGACACGCTGTCGATTCTCGATGACCGCGCGCAGGTAACCCTGGGCTTGCGCAAACAGAACATCAAATCCGACAACTACAACGCCGCCGGCGTGGTGACCACGTCCTACGACGACGGCCGGACGACACCGTTGTTCGGCGCGGTGATCAAGCCTTGGGACCACGTTTCGTTCTACTACAACTACCTCGAAGGGCTGAGCAAGGGCGACATCGCGCCTTCCACCGCGTCCAACGCTGGCGAGATCTTTGCCCCTTATGTTTCCCGCCAGCACGAACTCGGAGTCAAAGCCGACTACGGCACGTTTACCTCCACCATCAGCCTGTTTCAAATCACCAAACCCAGCGGCGAACTGGCCTCGGGGGTGTTCTCGGTGCAGGGCGAACAACGCAATCGCGGGCTGGAGCTGAACGTGTTCGGCGAAGTCACGCCGGGCACTCGCCTGCTCGGCGGCGTGACCCTGCTCAATGCCGAACTGACGAAAACCGGCGTGGCCGCCAACCGCGGCAACAAACCGGTCGGCGTGCCCGAGGTTCAGGCCAACCTCTGGGCCGAATGGGACACCTCATGGGTCGAAGGCCTGACGCTGACCGGAGGCGCGATCCACACCGGCAGCCAGTATGTGAACCAGGCCAACACACAAAAACTCGATGACTGGACCCGCCTCGATGTCGGCGCCCGCTATAGCACGCGCATCGATGATCGCCCGACCACGTTTCGCGCCACCGTGCAGAACGTGTTCGACCACGAGTACTGGTCGGGCGTCGCCTCTTATGGCGCGTTCTCCCAAGGCTCACCGCGCACCTTATTACTGTCGGCGACTGTCGATTTCTGAAACGTTCAGCCGGACAGCGGTGTGAGCCGTTGGCCGAACTGACCTTTGCAAAGGCTTTGACCATGGTGATTTTCGATCGACGCAGCCTCGCGCTGGCTGCGCTGTTACTGGCAGGACTGCTGAGCCTGTCTGCGCTGGCGCCGCGCAACGCAAACGCCAGCGAAGCGGATTCGGCGCGCACCGAAGTGACCGATCTGCTCGGGCGCAAGGTCAAGGTGCATCTGCCGGTCAGACGGGTCATCCTCGGTGAAGGCCGGCAGTTGTATCTGCTCGCCGCACTGGACACACAAAACCCGATCGAACGCATCGTCGGCTGGCGCAAGGACCTGATCCAGTCCGACCCGGACACCTACAATGCCTACCTGCGCAAATTCCCCGGCATTGCCAAGATCCCCACCTTCGGCGGCTTTGAAGACGGCACCTTTGATATCGAACAAGCGATCTCGCAGCGCCCGGACGTGATCATCCTCAATATCGAAGCGCAGCACGCCACCGAAGATGCGCGCTATATCGAGAAGCTCGACGCATTGGGCATCCCGGTGGTGTACGTCGATTTTCGCAACAACCCGATGCAGAACACCGAACCGACCATGCGCCTGTTCGGCAAACTGTTCGGTAAAGAGCAACGCGCCGAAGCCTTCATTGATTTTCGCAACCAGCAGATTCACCGCGTCACCGACGTCATCGAGAAACAGCACCCACCGCGTCCAAGCGTGTTCATTGAGCGCATCGGCGGCTACACCGACGATTGCTGCCTGAGTTTCGGCAACGAGAATTTTGGCCTGTTTGTTAATATGGCCGGCGGCAACAACATCGCCCGGGGGATCATCCCGACCACGTTCGGCCAGTTGAATCCCGAGCAGGTCATCGTCGCCAATCCGGCGCACGTGGTGGTCACCACGGCCAACTGGGAAGCCTTTGCACCCGGTGGCCATTGGGTCGGTGTCGGGCCCGGCGCCGACATGAACCAGGCACGGAAAAAACTCGCGTGGTATACGCAGCGTCCGGCCTACGCTGGGATCAAGGCTCAGGAGACACAAGCCTTCCACGCCATCTGGCATCAGTTCTACAACAGCCCTTACCAGTTCGTGGCCATTCAGCAATTGGCCAAATGGTTTCACCCGGAGCTGTTTGCCGATCTCGACCCGGACGCCTCATTCCGTGAACTGCACGAGCGTTTTCTGCCCGTGCCGTATGAGTCGGGCTACTTCGTCAGCCTGCGCAATCCTGAGGCCAAACCATGAGTTCATTGACCGACACCGTCGAGGTGCAGCGCGAAACCTATCGGCGACTGGTGCTGCGTAAACGCCTGATCCTCGCCGGGCTGGTGATTCTGCTGTTGTGCAGCGTGCTGCTCGACCTTGCTTTGGGGCCAGCGAGTTACAGTTTCAGCGAAGTGCTCGGCGCCCTGTTTTCGCCGGACAGTGCTTCGCCACAAGTGCGCGTGGTGATGTGGGATATTCGTTTGCCGGTAGCGCTGATGGCGGTGGCCGTTGGCGCGGCGTTATCGCTGGCCGGCGCGCAGATGCAGACCATCCTCAACAACCCGTTGGCCAGTCCGTTCACCTTGGGTATTTCCGCCGCCGCCAGTTTCGGCGCGGCGCTGGGCCTGGCCTTCGGTGTGGCGTTGTTCCCGCTGGCCGCGCAGTTCATGGTGCCGCTCAACGCCTTTATCATGGCCATGCTCTCGGCGCTGTTGATTCACTTTCTGAGCATGCGTCGTGGCGTCACTGCTGAAACCATCGTGCTACTCGGCATCGCATTGGTGTTCACCTTCAATGCGCTGCTGGCGCTGGTGCAGTTCTTCGCCACCGAACAAGCCGTTGCCGCCGTGGTGTTCTGGACCATGGGCAGCCTGACCAAAGCCACCTGGCCGAAACTCGGGGTGATCTGCCTGGTGATCCTGATCACCCTGCCGATCTTCGCCAAACGCGCGTGGGCCCTGACCGCCCTGCGCCTGGGCGACGACAAGGCTGCCAGTTTCGGCATCAACGTGCGCAGCCTGCGCTTTCAGACGCTGATCATGGTCAGCCTGCTCGCCTCGTTCCCCGTGGCCTTCGTCGGCACCATCGGCTTTATCGGACTGGTCGGGCCGCACATCGCGCGCATGCTGATCGGTGAAGATCAGCGCTTCTTTTTGCCGGCCTCCTTGCTCACCGGCTCGTTGATTCTCTCGGCCAGTTCGGTGGTCAGCAAGACCCTGATCCCCGGCGCGATTTTCCCTATCGGCGTGGTCACCTCACTGATCGGCGTGCCGTTCTTCATTTCACTGATTCTCGGCGGGAAGAAAAACTCATGGTGACGCTGCAACTGGACAATCTGGGCGCCCGCTATGGCCAGCGCGAGATCATTCGTGGTGTCTCGACGGCGACGTTTTTTGGCGGTCAGGTGGTTGCCGTGGTCGGGCCCAATGCGGCCGGCAAATCGACGTTATTCAAACGCATGGCCGGGCTGATCGAAGGGCCGGGTCAGGTCATCCTGAAAGAATCGAAAAAAGGCCCGACGGGTATCAGTTATATGCCGCAGGGCCTGAACGCCAGTGCGCGTTTGACGGTGTACGAATCCGTGCTGCTGGCGCGCAAGCAACTGACCCCGGGCTGGGTGGTCCACGATGATGAGCTGAAACTGGTCGACGAGATTCTCGCCGCGCTGGGCATCACCGGGCTGTCGTTTCGTAACCTTGGTGAACTCAGCGGCGGTCAGCAGCAGTTGGTCTCCATCGCCCAGACGCTGGTGCGCGAACCGGAAATCCTGCTGATGGACGAACCGACCAGCGCCCTCGACATGCATCGACAAGTGCAAGTGCTGAACTTCATGCGCAGCCTCGCACGCAAACGCGAGGTGATTGTGTTTATCGCCATCCATGATCTGAATCAGGCGTTACGTTTCGCCGATCAGGTGCTGGTGATTGCCGACGGCACCAGTCAGGGCAGCGGCCCGAGCAATGAGGTGATCACCGAACAGATGCTGCGCGATGTCTACAAGGTTGAGGCGCGCATCGAGCGGTGCAGCAAAGGGCTGTCGCATATCCTGATCGACGACATCGTCTGATCTGCGGTGATCACGGATCGACTTGCGCCATCAGCTCTGGCACCGATTCCGGGCGCTTGGCGTAGCGCTGAGCCAGCACCGCACAGACCATGAGTTGAATCTGATGGAAAAGCATCAATGGCAGGATCAGCACGCCAATCGTGCTGCCGGCAAACAACACCTGCGCCATCGGCACGCCGGTGGCCAGGCTTTTTTTCGAACCGCAGAACAAAATGGTGATGCGGTCTTCCTGGCTGAAGCCGAATGCCTTCCCGAGCAACGTCGACGCCAACAGCACCAGCGCCAGCAGAATGCAGCAGACCACCACCAATCCCAGCAGCTCGATGAGCGGAATCTGATGCCAGATACCTTCGTTGACCGCCTCGCTGAACGCGCCGTAAACCACCAACAGAATCGACCCTTGATCAACGAACTTCAGCCAGTTCTTGTTGCGCCCGACCCACGCGCCGATCCAGCGCCGGGCGATCTGCCCGGCAATGAATGGCAGCAGCAATTGCACGCTGATTTTCAGGATCGCATCCAGCGTCGAACCGCCATCACCGTGAACGTCGAGCAATAGCGTCACCAACAACGGCGTGAGGAAAATCCCGAACAGGCTCGATGCCGCCGCACTACAAATCGCCGCCGGAATATTGCCCCGCGCCAGCGAGGTGAATGCGATCGCCGACTGCACCGTGGCCGGCAGTGCGCACAGATAAAGCATGCCCATGTACAGCTTGTCGCCGATCAGCGGTGACAGCAGCGGTTTCAGCGCCAGGCCCAGTAACGGGAAAAGGACAAACGTCAGGCCGAACACCAGCAGATGCAGGCGCCAGTGGCCGGCACCGGCAATGATCGATTCGCGGGACAGTTTGGCGCCATGCAGGAAAAACAGCAGCGCGATGGCGATGTTGGTCAGCCAGCCGAAGCCGACGGCGACCTGACCGCTGGCCGGTAGAAAACTGGCCAGCAGCACGACGCCAATCAGTGTCAGGGTGAAGTTATCGGGTAAAAAGCGGGGGCGAGTCATGGTCGGTTCATCCGGGGGTTGCCAGTGCGTGCCGACGACTCTAACGTGACTGCCAATTACCGACTAACGCCGAAGGGCCACAAGATGCCGCCTAAAGGACATGACAAAAGCGTGCGGCGCAGCATTCCCGGGCTGCCCAGCCTGCCGCGCCCACTCTACGGGCGCACCGAATCGCTGCCCAATCGCGCCCTGACCCGGCGTCACAGTCACCCGTGGGTGCAGTTGTCCTACGCGATTCAAGGTGTGCTGGAAATCCAGACCAGTGCCGGGCGCTTCGTCGCCCCGCCGGAGCGCGCCGTGTGGATCCCGGCGGGCGTGCCGCATCGGGTATTCAGCTCGCCGCACACGGAAATGCGCAGCCTCTACATCGATTGCAGCGTCGCCGGGTGGGCGCTCGAGCGCTGCCATGTACTCGGCGTCAGCGATCTGCTCAGGGAACTGATCCGCGCGTTCAGCCAGGTTCCGGTGGAATACGACCAAAGCGGCCCGCATGGACGCCTCGCTCAAGTGATCCTCGATCAACTGGCCGAGGCGCCGCAGATCGACCTGATGTTGCCGTTGCCGCAAGACGCTCGCTTAAAGCAGATCTATCAGAGCCTTGAACAACACCCGGAACAGCAGACCACACTGAGCCACTGGAGTGAGAAGTTCGGCGTCACCGAAAAAACCATCACCCGCCTGTTTCTGCGCGACACCGGCCTGACCTTCCGCGCCTGGCGCCAGCGCCTGCGCCTGCTCGGTGCGCTGACACCGCTGGAGAAAGGTGAACGCGTCACCGACGTCGCGCTGGCCTGTGGTTACGACTCGACGTCGGCGTTTATCGCGGCGTTTCGTCAGCAGTTCGGGGAAACGCCGGGGGAGTTCTTTCGTTGATCAGCGATCCGCCAGCTCTTCCAGCAAATCCGCCGACGGCACGAAATACAGGCTCCCGGTAACCGCCGTACTGAAGTCCAGCAACTTGTCGTAGTTGCCCGGCGGTTTGCCGACGAACATGTTTTCCAGCATTTGCTCCATCGGCTCGGGCGAGCGCGCGTAACCGATAAAGAACGTGCCGAACTCCCCTGCGCCCGGTCGGCCGAATGGCATGTTGTCACGCAGGATCTTCACTTCCTCCCCGGCTGCGTTGGTGATGGTGGTCAGCGCGCTGTGCGAGTTGCTCGGTTTGACCGCGTCATCCAGTTCGATATCGGAGAGTTTAGTGCGGCCGATAACACGCTCTTGAGCTTCGACGCTCAAGCCGTTCCAGGCAGTCATGTTGTGCAGGTACTTCTGCACCAGCACGTAACTGCCACCGCTGAACTCGGGGTCTTCGTCACCGACGATGGTGAAATTCACCGCTTTGCGCCCGACCGGGTTTTCCGTGCCGTCGACAAAACCGATGATGCTGCGCATATCGAAATAGCGGAAACCTTGCACTTCGTCGACCACGGTCACCGCATCGCCGAGAACCGCCATGATTTGCGTGGCCAGTTCGAAACACAGGTCCATTTGATCGGCGCGAATGTGCAGCAGGAGATCACCCGGGGTTGCCGGAGCGTGGCGACCTTCCCCGCCAAATTCGCGAAAACCGTGCAGCGACGCTGGTCGTGGATGGCCGAACAGGCGATCCCAAGCGTTCGAGGAAAAGCCGCAGATGCAGGTCAGATTGCCGGTCGGTACGCGCTTGCCGACCGAACGCACCAGGCCGGCGACATCGCCGCACCAGTCTTTCACGGTTTGCGCGGCTTCCGGCCCGGCATTCAGCGTCGCGACGATGAAAATCGCGCTGCTGGTGATCGGACTGCACACCGCTTGAGGTTCGAGAATGTCGGTATTCATCGTTGAAAACATTGCTCCGTAAAAAGTGCCCGAGCTGTTAACGGGGGCGGATAATTCGTTTTTATCGAACTGTTGCGCAGAAATAAACGATTTTTCTTTACCGCAAAGTCGTCGCTAGCATGGCCCCGTCTGACCCCAATCCAAGAATAGACAGGGAGCGTGACATGCCAGCCACAAACATCAATATCGGCGAACCGTGGATGTGGGCCGCCTTCATCGTCTTCGTACTTGCCATGCTGGCATTGGACCTGTTCGTCTTCGGTGGACGCAAGGCGCATCGGGTGTCAGTGCGCGAAGCCTTGTCCTGGGTCATCGCCTGGTGCTTGCTGGCACTGAGTTTCGCCGCACTGCTCTGGTGGTATTTGCACGGTGCGTTCGGCGCCGAGATCGCCCGGGAAAAAACCCTCGAATTCCTCACCGGTTATTTGATCGAGCAATCGCTGTCGATCGACAACATGTTCGTTTTCGTGATGATCTTCAGCTACTTCGCCGTGCCGCCCGAATTGCAGCGACGGGTGCTGCTGTACGGCGTGCTCGGGGCGATCGTGATGCGCGCGGTGATGATTTTCGCCGGTGTCTGGCTGGTGTCGCAGTTTGAATGGCTGCTGTATGCGTTCGGCGTTTTCCTGATCTTCACCGGGATCAAGATGCTGGTGTTTGCCGACCACCAGCCGGACCTGGACAAGAATCCGTTGCTGCGCTGGGTGCGCGGGCATATGCGCATCACCAGTAGCTTTCATGGCGAACGGTTTTTCGTCCTGCAGAACGGCGTGCGCTGGGCTACTCCGATGTTTCTGGTGCTGGTGCTGATCGAGGCCAGTGACCTGATGTTTGCGGTCGACAGCATCCCGGCAATTTTCGCCGTGACGACTGACCCGTTCATTGTTTTCACTTCGAATATCTTCGCAATCATGGGTCTGCGCGCGCTGTACTTCCTGCTGGCGGACATGGCCGACCGCTTTCACTTGCTCAAGTATGGACTGGCGATTGTGCTGGTGTTTATCGGCGGCAAAATGGTGTTGATGCCGTGGTTGCACATGCCAGTGGAGTGGTCGTTGGCGGTGGTGGGTGGGGTGATTCTGGGGGCGGTTCTGCTGAGCCTGGTGATGACCAGAGAAAGCGAACGCAGCACGGAATGACACACCACAAAACCTTGTAGGAGTGAGCCTGCTCGCGATAGCGGTCTGTCAAACGACGCGATGTTGACTGATCTGGCGCTATCGCGAGCAGGCTCACTCCTACAGGAGAGCGGTGTTACTTGTCGGATTTGATACTGGTCCACACCCGTGTACGCACACGCTCAAGTTTCTGCGGCAACGGCTGCACGACGTAAAGGTTTTTCAGCGCTTCCGGGGTCGGTGTCAGGTTCGGGTTGTCGGTGATTTCCTTGTTGATCAGCGGTATCGAATCCTTGTTCGCATTCGGGTAACCGAGGAAGTCGCTGATCGGCGCGATCACCTTCGGGTCGAGCAGGTTGTTGAGGAATTCATGCGCCTCGGCGACGTTCTTCGCGCTCTTCGGAATGGCGAAGGTGTCGAACCAGATCGGTGCGCCCTCCTTAGGCAAGCGCCAGTCGACCACCACGCCGTTTTTTGCTTCTTTGGCGCGATTGCCGAACTGGTAGAAGCTGCCGGAGTAACCGATGGCCACGCAGATGTCGCCGTTGGCGATGTCAGTCATGTATTTGGCCGAGTTGAAATAGGTCACGTACGGGCGAACCTTGAGCATCAACTCCTTGGCTTTTTCATAATCGGCGGGGTTCTGGCTGTTCGGGTCGAGGCCCAGATAATGCAGGGCCAGCGGCAGGATTTCCGTCGGCGAATCAAGCATCGCCACGCCGCAGGATTTGAGTTTTTCCATGTTCTCCGGTTTGAACACCAGATCCCAACTGTCGACCGGCGCGTTGTCGCCCAGTGCCGCTTTGACCTTGGCCGGGTTGAAGCCGATCAGCACGGTGCCGACCATGTAGGGCACGCCGTACTGGTTGCCCGGATCGTTCTTGCCCAGCAGTTTCAACAGTTCCGGGTCCTGGTGGCTCCAGTTCGGCAGTTTCGATTTATCCAGCTTCTGAAACACGCCAGCCTTGATCTGCGTTTCAAGGAACTGGTTCGACGGCACTACCAGGTCGTAACCGGAGTTGCCGGTGAGCAGTTTGGCTTCCAGGGATTCGTTGGTGTCGAAGGTGTCCCAGATCACTTTGATGCCGCTTTTTGCGGCGAAATCCTTGGGCACCGACGGCAGGATGTAGTCCGCCCAGTTGTACACGCGCAGTTCGCGTTGCTCAGCCTGGACGGCGCCGGCCAACAGCGTCAGCCCACACACAGTGGCACCCAGAATGCGTTTCATCGTGACCATGGTTGTTCCCCAAAAGGCAGCGTGAGTTCGATGGTTTTTATGTTCTGTACACGGCAGCGGCTGTAAAGGTAGCCAAGGGTAAAAAAGGTTGAGCGTCTGGTTATGGTTTTGATTCTTGCTGACAGCGTAGACGGATCACAGTGGGGGATGGGCCAAAAGGGGATCGATGTGGCCAATTTGATTGACCGCCGGAATGCGGAAACAACAATGCCCGGCACTTGGCCGGGCATTGTCGGGTAGCGGATCAGCTCAGTCGGTATAACCCAACCTGGCCGCCCTGCTCTGCTGAGTCTGGCCGCGTGTCGCCAGGCAGTAATACAACGGCACGGTGACCACCAGGCCGACCAGCCAGGACAAGTCCGCGCCCTCGACCAGATTGGCGTAAGGCCCGACGTACAGCGAGGTATTGGCGAACGGCAGTTGCACGATGATGCCGATGAAGTAAGCAATGATCGCGTGCAGGTTAAAGCGCCCGTAAACCCCGCCATCGGCCCGGAAGATCGAGGTGATGTCGTAGCAGCCGCGCTTGATCAGGTAGAAGTCGATCAGGTTGATCGACGCCCATGGCACCAGCACCAGCAACAGCGCCAGAATCAAACCAATGAACTCGGAAATGAAATCCGCCGACGCGCCCAGCGCAACCACGCAGCAACCCGCCAACACTACGCTCGACAACACTATGCGCACCTTGATGCTCGGCGTCCATTGGCTGGCGAAAGTCTGGATCGATGTGATGATCGAGAGCACCGCACCATACAAATTCAGCGCGTTGTGGCTGATGATATTGAGCAGAAACAGCACCATCAGAATCGGCCCGAGCCACCCGGTCGATTGCTTGACCGCGACCATCGCTTCAGTGCCTTCCGGGTTCGCCAGCACCGCAACGGCGCCAAAGCTGAACGACAGAATCGTGCCCAGCGTCGCGCCCAGATAGGTCGCCCAGAACGGCTTGGCAATGCCGATATCCGCCGGCAAGTATCGCGAGTAATCGGACACGTACGGCGAGAAACTGATCTGCCAGATAATCCCCAACGACACCGTCGCCAGCCAGCCGGACAGGTTGAAACTGCCGCGAGTGAGGAAGTCCGCCGGCAAGTCATGGGCAAAGATATAGATGAACCCGGCCAGCAACGCGCTGCCCATCACCCAGGTGCCAATGCGGTTCAGCGTGTGAATGAAGTTGTAGCCGATCACGCCAATCGCCGTGGCCGCCAGTGCACCGATCAGAATGCTCAGCGGCGCCGGCACCGATGGCGCGATGCCGACGATGGATTTACCCGCCAGGACGATGTTGGAAATAAAGAAACCGATGTAGATCAGCGCGGCAAAGAACACGATCAGCAGCGCGCCGTAACGGCCGAACTGGCCGCGACTCTGAACCATCTGCGGAATGCCCATGCGCGGGCCTTGGGCCGACGCCAGCGCGATCACCACGCCGCCGATCATGTGCCCGAGCGCAATCGCCAGCAGCCCCCAGAGCAAATCGAGATGGAACACTTGAACCACCATGGCGCCGGTGACGATGGGCAGTGGCGCAATGTTGGTGCTGAACCAAAGGGTGAATAGGTCGCGGGCCTTCCCGTGGCGTTCCGCGAGTGGGACGTAGTCGACCGTATGGTTCTCGATCAACGGATCTTGCCGGGACATCTGGGACATATGCATGAACTCGAGTTTGTCTGTTCTTATCGTTGTATGAAGCCAAACCGGGGGGACTCTTTGGCCGCCCCTCATATGCAGACCATATTATGGTATTCCAAACAATTCACAAGACTGATCCGTAGTTTGCGGCGCCAACTGATACGCCATCCTCGCTGAAACCGTGACCTGCAGACCAGCCGAAAGCCCCGTAAACGCTGAGTTTCCGACGAACGCGGCACGTTTATCGGTTCAGCTTAAAAGCCCTTGCAAAGATTGAATACTGGTATACCATCAGACCAACAAACACATAAAAACAGCGTCACAACACCCGAGGACCGACCAATGATCGATGCCGCCATCTACAAACAAGTCATGGGCTCGTTCCCGTCCGGCGTAACCGTTATCACCACCCTGGACGATGACGGTCAGATCGTCGGCCTGACTGCCAGTGCATTCAGCTCGCTGTCGATGGACCCGGCGCTGGTGCTGTTCTGCCCCAACTACAGCTCCGATTCGTACCCGGTACTGATCAAGAACAAACGCTTTGCCATCCACGTTCTGTCCGGCGGCCAGCAAAGCGAAGCCTACGCCTTCGCCCGCAAAGGCAAGGACAAGGCGCAAGGCATCGAATGGACCTTGAGCGAACTGGGTAACCCGATCCTGGCCAACGCGACAGCTATCATCGAATGTGAGCTGTGGCGCGAATACGAAGGCGGCGACCACGCCATCATGGTCGGCGCGGTGAAGAACCTGATCGTCCCCGAACAGCACAGCGGACCGCTGGTGTACTGCCACGGCAAAATGGGCGCCCTGCCCGTCCTGGCCTGATCGTCAGATCCGCACCAATCAACTGTAGGAGTGAGCCTGCTCGCGATAGCGATTTATCCGATGTCGATGTCTTTTCTGACACACCGCAATCGCGAGCAAGCCCGCTCCCACATGTAGCCTCAACAACAAAAGATCCGAGGAAGCGTCATGAAATTTTCCCTGTTCATCCACATGGAACGCTGGGACGAAAGCGTCAGCCACCGCCAACTGTTCGAAGACCTCACCGAACTGACCCTGATGGCCGAGGCCGGTGGTTTCAGCACCGTGTGGATCGGCGAACACCACGCCATGGAATACACCATCTCGCCAAGCCCGATGCCGCTGCTCGCCTACCTCGCCGCGAAAACCACGACCATCCACCTCGGCGCCGGCACCATCATCGCGCCGTTCTGGCACCCGCTGCGGGTCGCCGGTGAATGCGCGTTGCTCGACGTGATCAGCAACGGCCGCATGGAAGTCGGCCTGGCCCGTGGCGCTTATCAGGTTGAATTCGATCGCATGGCCGGCGGCATGCCTGCCTCCAGCGGCGGCCAGGCATTGCGCGAAATGGTCCCGGTGGTCCGCGCCCTGTGGCAAGGCGACTACGCCCACGACGGTGACATCTGGAAATTCCCGACCTCGACCAGCGTACCGAAGCCGATCCAGCAACCGAACCCGCCAATGTGGATCGCCGCCCGCGACCCGGATTCGCATAACTTCGCCGTGGCCAACGGCTGCAACGTGATGGTCACGCCGCTGATGAAGGGCGACGAAGAAGTCCTCGACCTGAAGAACAAGTTCCAGACTGCGCTGGACAACAACCCGGATGTGCCGCGTCCGCAATTGATGGTGCTGCGCCACACTCACGTGCACACTGCCGATAATCCGGACGGCTGGAAAGTCGGTGCGAAAGCCATTTCGCGTTTCTACCGCACCTTCGATGCGTGGTTTGGCAACAAGGAAACGCCGGTCAACGGTTTCCTCGCACCGAGCCCGGAAGAGAAGTTTGCCGGGCGCCCGGAGTTTGAGCTGGAGAGTTTGCACAAAACGGCGATGATTGGTACGCCGGAGGAGATCATTCCGCGGATCAAGTACTACCAGGAACTGGGGGTGGATGAGTTCAGTTTCTGGTGTGACAACAGCTTGCCGCATGAGGAGAAGAAGAAGTCGCTGGAGCTGTTTATCAAGCATGTGGTGCCGGCGTTTCGGTAAACACTTTGCTGGCTCGGCCCGGTAAATGAAAACGCCCCGATAGAGTTCGGGGCGTTTGGTTTTACGTGGGCTCATCGTCCCAGAAATATCCTGCGGGTGCGTATTGTCCATCTCGGAAAACAGCGCACCAACCAAAACTTCGGTAGAACATTTCAAGATCAACGATCTGGTAAAGGCCTTCGCTAATTTTACTTAAGGTAATCAGACCATTGGCATAGTGGGTGTATTGACCACCCGCCCCGGCGACCGCACGTCGCTCCAACTCGTCACGACTCCAGCCAGATACGATCCCGGATGATTCAGGGACTGTATCCGAGAAGGAAATTTCGAACTGCGTTGAAACCTTGCAAAGGCAGGGAATCCGTTGCTGTCTGAGCAAATCATCGGAGATGAGGTTGTCAGGGAAATGAATGTTCAATTTCAAATGGCTCAGGCTCCGATAAAACTGGTAAAACTGGGAAAGACCGTCTGTCCCCCTTTATTACAGCGATTATTCAAATTCGATGGAGTCGAGAATTGTTTGCAGCTGGACGGGATCAGCTGCACCACCAAAATAGTATTCATTCCCGCCCAAATCCTTCAAATCGTCCGGGGTTTCCTTCCAGTAGAGGACGAAGAATTTTTCATCCAGCAAATCTTCCATAGCCCCTCCGTCCTGAAATGACGACACCCGAATGTAGGGTCCATAAATATTGTCAATACATACCACAACACGTTTGCCAGTTACTGAATCAATCATAGTTTCAATCCCATTTTATACTGTTGAACCAGTCGAGTTCCTCCTTGGTTGGGGGGAAAACGGGGACAGACGCACAGAGTTCGGAGGCAACGGAGACCGGGAAACATTGGAGAAAGCTCTGCGTGATGAGGTGCATCATCAGGCGCAGTGCCTGGAGTAGATTTGTGGGGATCCCTCAGGTCTGTTCCCATTTGTTCCCCCTTCTTCAAATCCCACACAAACTTCTGAACTCATCCAGTGACATTACTGAACCCGGGTCAGTTTCTGGTAGCAGTACATCTTGAACAACTACAACCCGCGTCTCAAAATCAATCAAAACATCAAACAAATTGAAGTTGAACTCACGGATGCACGTAACAGCACCGGGCTCTTGCGCACTTAAAACCCCAGTGCGTAATAGCTCACGAGCACCTTCATTAAGCTCCTCACTTAAAAAACGTTGAAACAACTCATTCATGATTACAACCTCACAGTGGAAACGCGATAGGGAAAACGGGGACAGACCATGTTTTCGGAGTACTTTCTAAACGTGGTCTGCCCCCATTTATCCTTCTACATTTAATCTTTAGTGAAGTCGTCGCAACGTATCCAGTCAGTGAGCTCCAATGGTAGCTTACAAATAGAAGTCTGCATCAACTTCGGGAGATCCACTAACTTTAGTGCCGATTTTGGTTTGGCAATTAATTTATAACCACCCTGCTCGGAAGCGTCATGACTGAACAACCCTCTGCCGGCCATTTCAACAAAAGATTTTAAATAGCGCGCACGCTGAGCTTCATCGGCAAACTCAACCAAATTGGCTTCTACTATCTCAACGTCCACGCCTCCAGGCCTTGAATAGAAGTAGTCATAAATTTCCTCATATCTGGAAATTGACTGACGGACATCGTCAGGCACAACCCCATTTCCACCTGTAGCGAAATGAGCGATGACCCCACCACGACATGAGGCAAACCAATCAAGATCATTGATTTCCAGAAATTCGTCATTCATTTCCATTACTCGGCTCCGAAAACATTAGTGCAGTTATCACACCTAGGAACTACCTGCCCCGTCCTTGGGCGGATCGCGGGAGTGAATTTTATATCGCTAAGCTTCAATCCTGGTTTTTTTAGAAGCAACTCATTTGCAGCTCTAAACTCAGCGCAACGACCTATAGTATTTCCACAAGCGGGAAAACGGGGACAGACCATGTTTTCGGAGTACTTTCTAAACGTGGTCTGTTCCCATTTATCCTTCAGTCAATTACGTTAAACGTGGTCTGCCCCCCTTTACCCCTGTCTAAATGTGGTCTGTCCCCATTTCCATTCAACTAGTAAGTCCCCGCAACCTTTTAATCTCTTTCTTAGCCAAGCCTCTGTTTCTTTGAGAAACTTTTTTGTCCGCGGATATAAACTTCAACTCTTCGAAAAACTCAAGAGCCTCTTTAGAATTTAATTGACTCACCCAATTCAGGGCGAGATCAATCCAATAATCAGACTCGTGCTTCAACCCCACGCCTATCAGTGCAAAATAAGGAAAGTCGGACCCCAATTCCAACTTTACTTCACTAAAAGGAAGTTCAAGTAATGAAATCACGCGTTTAAAGTCTGAGTCATCCGCCAAATTAAAGGAAGCCGAGGCTCCATCAAGTCGCCAACCTCCAAATTCATCCTGACAAATGAAGAAATCGCCACCTAGAATTTTTTTTCCTGACGAGGTACTCATACTTCAAATCCCCGGATTATGCTTCACATTGATTCCATACTGCTTCATTGATTCCTCAAAATTAAAACGAACCTCTGGAGTCCAGTTTTTCCAATAATGCCCACTATGCTCATTGGTTAGAATCTCTCCGCTTGGACCTCGCTTAAACATCCCGCCCACCAAAGTCGCTGGATTAGCACCTATGGTAGCGCCTAGCTGCTCATGAGGAGAACCCCCCAGATTTGTACTCGGCTTACCAACAGCGAAATAATTTGTTTTAGGGTCAAAAACAAATTCAATCGCTCCACTTCTGGTTGACGGATAATAGTTAGTTATAGCCTTGGAGGAAGATGAGTTTGGCTGCAAACCTAAAACCCCGGGTATTGGTCCTGACCCGGCCCAGCTAGTGCTCGACTTCGTACCGCCACCGGGGATTTTAATGCCAAGTATAGGCCCCGCGATGATCGGACTTAAACCCGGATCAATCGGGATCGTGAAGTCACCCATCGCTTCCTGCTCTTGCAGCGGAATATGCTCTCTGAGCGTGTGCCTTAACTCTTCATCCACTTCCTGTACAGAATTGTGACCCTGCATTTGGTCTATGTGTGAATGACCCTGTTGGTTGTATACCGTTGCGTTTTTCGCAATTTCCGAACCTAATGAGAGATCTCCACCCACAGCTGCAGCACCAATCAATCCGGTAAGTTGAGAGAGAGACTTTTGAAGCTCTTGATTGCCGTCAGCCATGAAAAGCAGCGCATTCATCGCCGCTTCGTTCAGCCCTGCGGCGGCCGCGCCTGTAGCAAAATCTCCACCCATGACTTGGGAGATCAAACCACCCATCAACGCATGTGCTACGACCTTTTCAACGCTGCCATCCGGAAACTTGATCGTCTTGTCACCAACCCAGTTGAACCCGGTCGCCATGGCGACACTGCTCGCCTCACCCAGCAACGCCGCTCCGAAATTGTCACCAAAGCTACCGCCGCCAATAGTGGTCGAAATACCGCTGGAGATAATCGCGCGCCCCGTCGTGCGGATAGCGACATCAGTAATATTGCTGGTGGTCAGGATATTTGCAGTTTTACTGCCCCCAGCCGCAAACCAGTTGGTGTCTGCATAGTCGAGCATGCCCGCCGTAAAACCGGCGATAGCCGCATTTTTCAAGCTTCCGGCACTGAAGGTCTCCTTGAATGCGGCCCCGAGATCACCCTTGTTATTAATGGTGCTGGTAACGCCCGTGGTTGCCAGACTTGTGGCGACTGCCCCACCGAAGCCACCGCCGACCAGGCCCAGCCCTGCCGGTCCCATCACGAAGGACATCATGATGGCGATTGCGATTTGTGCTGCCGGACCCAGTCCCGAGTTTTCGTATTTGAAAGACTCGTGAATCTCCTTCACCCGCTGCCAATCCACGTCCCCCCGGGCCTCAGCATCTTTCAACCATGCCAACTGCGGATCCGCCTTGACCATAGCGTCGATGGTCTGGCTGACGGACTGCTGATTCACATCTTTGATGTCGATTTTCAGGCCATCGACCGCCTTGATAACGATATTGCCCTTGGCGATCATCTGGGTTTGGCGCAAGGTCTCGTCGGTATTGCCGCGACCTTTGGAGGACACCCAGCCAGCGCTGTTGTTGGTCTTGGTATGGTTTTCGTCATGGAGGTCCTTGACCCCCTGAAAAGTAATCGCCCCGCCACTGTCCAGCGTGATGTTGTTGCCACTTTCCAGTTTGGCGACCTGATACAACTGATCACCCTTGCTCGACAGCGTCAGGTTGCCACCGGCCTTGATTTCGGAGCCGACGTGCTTAATGTCGGTCACCTCGTCGTGCTGCATCTTCAGCTTGCCAAAGCTGCCTTTTTTCTTCATGTCATACAGTGAGTAATCCGTATCTTGCGCGGCCAGGAGTTCTAGGCGGTCTCCCGCAACCAGGTAGGCTTCATCACCCGCAGTAACGCGGCTGGAAATCACACTGAGGTCTTTGCCCGCATCCAGTTTGACGTCGCCGCCCGCCGTGATGCCGGACATGACCTGAGTGACATGGTCTTCCTGACGGGTCATGTGCTTGTTTTTTGAGAGCGAGTGCTCTTCATCCGCCGCCGAGGTGATGACCAGGTTCTCGGTGGCTTTCATCGAGACATCACGCTTGGCTTCTATGTCACTGGCAATGACATTGATGTCACGCTTGGCATCCGCCTTGAAATCACGCCCGGCATCAATATCGGCGCCCAGTTGCGTGACGCTGCTAACAGCTCCCCTCCAACCCAGCGACGCGCTGTCGTTAACCTGCACAGAGACCACATTGACATCACGCCCGGCATTCAACGCCATGTCCTGACCGCTTTTCATCACGCCGCCGATGACGTTGATGTCCTTGGCCGCTTTGACGGTCAGGTCGTTGGCGGCTTCAATCCGCGCTGCGTTATCGGCAAAGTCCTGATGCCGGGTGACGGAGCCGTATTGGTTGTCCATCGAAGTGATGGTCCGTTCGTTGATCACATCGCCCGTGCGGGTAGTCAGGCTGACGTCCTTGCCGGCAATGATGCCGCCGGACTTGTTGACGATGTTATTGGTTGCCAGCAGATCGAGACGATTGCCTGCCTCGATCGAACCACTGTTGACCAGGTCCTTGCCCGCCGTGGCGGAGAGGTTGTTGGTGGCTTTGAGCGTGCCGACGTTGTCGAGGTTTTCCCCCGCAATAAGCGTCACATCGTTACCGGCAATCAATGCCCCGGTCGGGCCGAGACGGCCGCTGGCCTGCGCCAGATACACCACCGGCACCAGCACTTTTTCACCATTCACTTCGTGCTCTTCGAGCCAGACAATGTCGTGGGTCAGTGCCGCGACTTGCTGCGAGGTGAGGCCGACGCCGACCGACAGGTTGAGTGCGTCCTTGCTGGCGATGGCGTTGTTCATCAGGTACTTGAACATGCCCTCGTTGGAGGTCTGGCCGTCGATGAAAGCCTGGCCGGTGCGTGCGGTGACGGCTTGCTGGATCAGGCGTTGTTCGTAGAGGCCGTCGCCCAGACGTTTGGCGCTCTGGTCGGGGTTGTAGCCGAGCTTCTCCAGCAGATAATCCGAGCTCATGAACGACTTGAGGTCGGTGAGCACCGGGTTGGTTTCGATCAGGTATTTGTGCGGGTTCGAGGGCGCCGTGGTGTCCGGCAGGCCAGTGACACGCGTGACCGGACGAGTGTCGATCGACTCTTTCATGTCGTTACCGCGGCCCGGGTTGCCCGTGCCTGCAGAACTCTCCGGCACTTTGACGTCGACCGTACTGGCGACTGTCTGCACCATGCTTGGCGTACGGTGGAATGTATCCACGGCGCGTGTGCTGTCGGACACCGGCGCCGGCGCATCGATAAACAGGTTGCGGGGCCCGCCGCTGCTGTCGGCGACCGTGTGGTCCTGGGCATTCACCGACTCACTGGCGACTGTCCACGTTGGCGCTGGCCCGGTGTTGCCGGCTGTGGCGCCACTGGTGCCCTGCCCGCTCAGACGGAACAAACCGTTCTCGCCTGTCGGCAGCGAGAAGCCAGGCAAGCTCAGCGGATTGACTTGCTGTTGCGCAAGATCCGGCGGCAGTTGGCTGTTGATGCGCACAACGACAGTGCCGCTGTTGCCGACCGAGGTATCGGCGACCTTGTTGGTGCCCCCGGTGGCGCTGTAGTCCTGATGGATAACGCTGTTTTCTACTTCCCGGGTCGCGGTAATCGAGACATTGCCGCCGGCCTGAATCACTGCATTACGCGAGTTATTGGCATCAGCAGCACCGGTACTGTTCACCGGGGTTTCAACCGCAAGACGGCTTTCGTAAGGCGCCAGTTCGCTCGGTAATGCCAGCAGATTATTCGGGTCATACATCGATGGCGTTGACGTCTCAAAGCCGGCGCTGAATCCAGACATGGCCCGGCCGTATTTGCGACTGCCGACGTTTTCGCCCGTCTCGGCGTCGACGATGACGATGCCATTGCCCACGGTTGTGGCGATCGCTTTACGGATCAGACCTTCCGGTGCGATGACGTAGTACACAAACGGGAAATCAGGGTTGTTGCGCTGGTTGTACGGCATGATCACGTTGGCCATGAATTGCGCCGTGGTGCCTGTGCCCATCTCGAAGTTGTACTGACGCGTGACTTCGACAGTCCCGCTCTTGGCGCCGATGTTCTTCAGGCTGTCCGCGGTAATGGTGATGTTGCCGCCCGCCGCTACCGTGCTTTTGCTGTTGAGGAACGTGCCACCCGTAAACGTAAAATCCTTGCCGACGTTGAACATCGCCGAGGCGCTGGTATCGGTGTCGAAGAACTGGTAGGTCTCGCGGCTGGCAAGGAAGTTGTTGAAAGTGCCGCCAACGCAGTCACCGCACGTTGCTGCAATGAACCCGGAAATGAGCTTGCGTTCAACCGACGCCGTCGGCCCTTCTGTGCGGTTTTCAAACACGTCGGCGCTCAGCGTGAACCCGCGTCCGCTCTCCATCGAGCCGGAAATGTTGTACACCCCCGCTGCCCGCGCTGCGCCGCCATACCCGCCCATCACCACATCGCCCAGACCGTAGAAATCACCGTGCTGGTTGGTCAGCGTGCTGACGCCGAGGGTCATGTTGTTGCCGCTGAAAATCAGCCCGCGATCGTTGAGCAACGAGGGCGTGTTGATGATGAGGTTCTGCGCCGCACCCAGGGTGCCGTAGTTGGCAACACTGCCCGCGTTGATCGTCAGGTCTTCACTGGAGGTCATGCGCCCGGCGTTGCTGAGCTGCCCGCCGACATTGACGGTCGACGTGGCACCCACCGCGAAGCTGCCGCCCGCCGCAACGTTCATCTGCGCGACGGAAAGGTAAGCGCCGCGCTGACTGGTCAAGCGGCCGCTGCCGGCGTAGGTTCCGCCGATTTGCATATCGAGGATGCCATCACTGGCGATCAAGCCATCGTTGCTCCAGTTGCCGCCCCGGATCTGCAGGGAATCGGAAGCCAGCAATTTGCCGCTGGCGGTCTGGCTGAATTGGCCGACATTGACGTTCAGGCGACCCGCCTGAATGACGTTGGAGTTGCTCCAGCTGTCGGCGTTGAGTTCCAGCAGCCCGCCGGTGACGATGCTGCCGCCGGCGCCGATGACATTGGCGGTGGAGATGTCGAACTTGCCGCGCCCGACGTGGTTGAGTTGCCCGCCGGCATTGAAGAGGCCTCCCACTGCCAGGGTCATGTCGGTGTTGGCGGTTTCCAGCACGCCATTGCGGTTGTCGAGCAAACCGCCGATCTGGAACAGGGTTTTGCCGGTGTTGCCCAGCGAACGCAGACGACCGTTCTGGTTGTCGACGCTGGCAGCCTTTACGCTCAGTTGGGTATCGCTTTCGATGACACCCGTGCCGTTACGCAACGCGCCACTGAGACCGAAGTCGATGCGGTTGGCAGCGATCTGCCCGCCAGCGTTTTCCAGACTTGTGCCGGTGACGCCCAACAGTCCTTTCGAATACAGCACGCCACTGCTGTTATCCAGCGCCGCCGTGGTAATGCTGCTGTCGGCCGACTGCGCGGAAATGCGCCCGCCGTTGTTGTTCAGGCCAGCCAATGCAGTAAGCGTCAGGCTCTGCGCCTGAATGATGCCGCTCTGACGGTTATTGTTCAGGTCGAAGCCGTTGCGCAGCACACCCACGGTGCGAGCTTCCAGTGCGCCTTTGATGCTGGACAGCGTGCCGCCACGGTTATCGATGTTGGCCGCTTTGACAAAGACATTGCCGCTTTGCGCGATGACCTTACCGCTCTGGTTGTCGAAGTCACCGCTGACCTCAAGGGTCAACGCGCCTTCGCTCTGGATCGAACCTTTGCCGTTGCGCAGGCTGGCTGCATTGAGTTGGACGTCGGCATTCTGGCTGTAGATCAGGCCGTCGGCGCTGTTGTTGACGGCGCCCGTTGCGGTGATCTGCAATTGGTCATTCGCCGCGACGGTGCCCTTGTTGCTGTTGTCCAGAGAATCGGTGTGCGCTTCCAGTGTTTTCTGGCTGACGATCTGGCCGTTCTGGTTGTGCAGATTGGTCACACCCTTGATCAACATCGCGCCGCTGCTCGCCAGTTTGCCGGCGTTGTTGTTCAGCTCTCCGCTCAGGTTGAGGGTGATCGCGGCGTTGCTGGCGATCTGGCCACCGTTGTTGTCCAGACCTGTGGCCGTGGCCGTGAATGCCTGTTCGACATTGATTGAGCCGCCGGCATTGCTGAACGCTGTGCTGACGACATCCAGTGCAGCACCACTGAAAATCAGGCCCTGGTTGTTATTGAGTGCGCCGCTCAAGGTCAGGGTCTGCCCTGCACCGCTGCTCAGATTGCCTTTGTCGCTGTTGTCGAGGCTACCCGCCTTGATATTCAGATTGCCTTGGGCAACTACCGCACCACTGCCGCTGTTGAGCAGCGCATCCTTGAGGTCGACCAAGACATCGGCGAATTTGCTGGAGAGCGTGCCGTTGTTGCGGTTGTCGAGGCTGTCGGCATTGACGGTGAGTCCCTGCCAGCCGGAGATCAGGCCTTTCTGGTTGATCAGGCTGGAGCCACGCAACAACAGTTTTTCACCGCTGATGATTTTGCCGGCGCCGTTGTTCACGGCACGGGCGAGCAGCTCGAAACCGAGGTTGCTGGAAATCTCACCGCTCTGGTTGTTCACGTCGCGCAGACGTTTGAGTGTCAATGGCCCTTGCGCCGTGAGCAAGCCGCGCTGGTTGTCGAGATCGCCATTGGCCAGATCAAGGGAGACGGCTTTGTCACCCATCAGGCGTCCGCCGTTCTGGGTCAAGGACGTCAGCTTCAGGTCGATGTCACCGCTGGCGGAGACTTCGCCGCCGTTGCTGGAGTCCAGCCCGGTGGCGGTCAGCGTCAGGTTGCCTTGGCTGTTGATCAAACCACTCTCGCGGTTGTTCAAATCGGCACTGGTGATATCAAGGGTTTGCACCGCACTGATCAGCCCATGGCCGTCGTTACGCAGCAGACCGTCCACGGTCAGGTCGAGGTCGCTACGGCTAACCATGTTGCCACCGCTGTTGTTCAGACTCGCGGCGCGCGTGTCGATGGCGGCTGCGCCGATCATGCCTTTGACGTTGTCCAGTGCGGCCGCGATGCGCAGGGTCAGACCTTGATTGCTCAGAAGTTTGCCGTTGCTGTTGTCGAGACTTTTCGCGGTCAGGGTCAACGCCTCGGCGCTGGAAATCGTGCCGCCCTGATTGTTGACGCCATTGAGTTGCTTGAGCAGCAGCGTGCCCGGAGCGTTGATCAAACCACCAATGTTGTTCAACTGACCGTGATTCAGGTCCAGGCTCAGTTGCGTATTGCTGAACAGTTTGCCGCCCTGTTGATCAAGGCCGCTGACCGAAGCCGTCAGCGCGTTCTGACTGCCGATACTACCGTCGCCACCGTTGGTGACCTGGCCGGCAGTGAGGTTCAGGGTGTCGGCGCTGCTCAATTGACCGTTGCTGTTATCGAAGGCGCCGGTGGTCACGGTGACCGCGCCTTTACCGCTGAGCGTGCCCCTTTGACGGTTGTCGAGGCTGGCACTGTCGAGGACGAGCGCGCCATCGGTAACCACTTGCCCGCCCTGGTTGTCGACACTGCCGCCGCTGTCCAGCGTCAGATCCGCCGCGCTGGACAGGCTGCCACCGGCATTGGTCACTTGCGCAGCGTTGACCGTCAGCGTGCCTTCGCTGCTGACTTTGCCCGAGGTGTTATCAAGGGCGCCGGTGAGGTTCAACAGCATGCCTTGCTGACTGAGCAATTCGCCGCCGTTGTTCACCAGCGAACGCCCCTGCAGAGTGAACTGCGTGCCGGCATCGATCAGACCTTTGGTGCGGTTGAGCACTTCGTCGACGGTCAGGGTCAGCGCCTTGCCGGTGAAGATTTTGCCGCCGTCGCTGTTATCGAATTTTTTACCGGTAACGCGCAAATCGCCGTTGCTGCTGATCTCACCGCCACGGCTGTCCAGATCAGCGACGGTCAGGCTCATGTCTTGGCTCGACCCCAGCAGACCGTTCTGCCGGTTATCGAGTTGATCGGCCTCCAGTTGGAGGTTGCCGGTGGCGATCAACTGACCTTTCTGGTTGTTGACGGTTTTCGCCTGCACATTGGCATCGGCCTTGCCGGCGATATTGCCTTCACGGTTATCCAGATCGTCAGCGGTGACGGTCAGTTGGCCGTCAGCGATGACCGTGCCGAACTGGTTATCCAGGGTCTTGTCGGTGGTGAGCAACAACTCGCCGCGGCTGCTGATCAAGCCTTCGTGGTTGTCCAGACTGCCGCTGTGGCTGTCCAGCGAGGCGGCGGAGATGACGCCTTTGAGGTTGTTCAATGCTGCGGCAATGCGCAACGTCAGGCTCTGCTGACTGAGCAGTTTGCCGTTGCTGTTGTCGAGGTCATGCGCGGCGAGCGTGAAGGCTTGCTGGCTGGAGATTTCCCCGCCCTGGTTGCTTACGCCGTTGAGGTTTTTCAACAGCAGCGTGCCGGGCGCATTGATCAAACCGTTCTGGTTGTTCAACTGGCCGTGATTCAGATCGAGGGTCAGATCAGTCTTGCTGAACAGCTCACCGCCCTGTTGATCCAGCCCGGTAAGCGAGACATCCAGTGCTTGCTGGCTGGCGATGCGGCCAGTGGCGTTGTTGACCTGCCCTGCCTTGAGCGTCAGTGCCGCGCCGCTGGTGAGTTTGCCACCCTGGCTGTTGTCAAATCCGCCGGTCTCGACCCGGCTGTTGCCTTGGCCGTAGATCACGCCTTTGCGGCTGTTATCAAGACTGCCGCTGTTGACGGTCAGCAGGCTGTCGCTGTTGATCGAACCGACCTGATTAAGCAAAACGCCAGTGCTGGTCAGTTTCAGGTGGCCGGCACTGCCGAGGCTGCCGTTGCTGTTGTCGATGCGCGCAGCATTGACGGTAAGCGTGCCGTCGCTGCTGATCGCGCCGAGCGAATTGGTCAGCGCGTCATCAAGGGTAATCACCAGATCGTTGAGGCTGGTGAGATTGCCGCCGCTGTTGTCCAGCGTGGTGCCGGTAACGGTTACCGCGCCCTTGGTGGCGGCGATCAAGCCTTTGCTCTGGTTGATCAGCTTGGTGACGCTCAGCCCAATGTTACTGCCGGAGAGAATTTTGCCGCCGTCGCCGTTATCCAGACGCAGGCCTTTGACGTTCATCAGCAAGCTGCTGGAGATTTCACCACTGCGGTTGTCGACATCGTCGACCGAGAGTGTCAGCGCTTTTGTCGTGCCGACCAACCCGCCATTGCGGTTATCGAGTGTCTTGCCAGTCAGGCTCAGATTGCCTTGGGCAACCAGCGCACCACCCTGTTGTTGCAGCAGGCCGATGGTTGCCAGCAGGTCGCCCTGACTGGAAATCCGTCCGGCCGCGTTTTGAATTTCCGCAGCCGTAAGGTTGACGGGGCCGACCGCACTGACCAGGCCGCCACTGTTATCCAGACGAGTACCCACATAGGTAAGGCCCTGCTTGCCGCTGATCACGCCTTTTTCGCGGTTATCCAGTTGTACGACATTCAGGGTCAACTGTTGGTCGGCTTGAATCACCCCGCCCCGGTTGTCAGCCAAGTCGCCGCGCACGGCCAGGGTGCTTTTGCCAATGACTTTACCGTCGCTGTTGAGCAGCGTGCCGGCCTGCAGATTGATGGCGCCTTTGGCCGAGATTTCGCCTTTATTGCGGTTGTCGAGCGTGCCACTGATGAGCGCAGTGAGGTTGCCATCGCTGACCAGCGCACCGGCTTCACGGTTGTCCAGGCTGGCAGCTTTCAGAGTCAGCGAACGACCCGAACCGAGCACGCCGTCGCGGTTGTCCAGCGCACCACTGAGATCGATGTTCAATCCCAGATCGCCTAGGATCTGGCCGCTGCGGTTATCGAGCATGCCGCCGCTGACGACGACGTTCTGTGCACTGAGCAACCCGTTTTGATTGTTCAGGGCTTGCGCGGCGTTGACTGTCAGGTTGCGGCTGGCGGTCAGGCTTTTGTCGCTGTTGTTGAGGGTCTGCGCGCTCAGGCTCAGATCACCGTGGCTGTTGCGGCTGCCATCGGCGTTGACGCCGGCTTCGATGGCGCCGGCGTTGGTCAGTTGGCCGCCGGCGCTGAGGCTGATGCTGTCGCGGGCCGCGAGGGTCTGGCGGTTGGTCAGATTGCCCTGGGTTTGCACATTGGCGCTGGTGCCGGCGTAAACCGGGCCGCGTGCGTCGAGGCTGGCAGCCTTGACATTGACCGCGCCGGTGGCCGAGGTGTCGGCCAGACTCAGTTGGCCGTTGGCATCGAGTTGAATATCACCGCCGCTGGCAATCAGCTTGCCGTCGAGCTTCACCCCGACGCCTGCTTCGGTGCCAACCAGTTTGATCGCCCCGGCGTACATGCCGCCGAGTGCCGAAGAATCGATGGCCAATTGCGGTTTCGCACTGCCGTCCTCGGCGCGTGCGGTGGCATTGAGGGTTTGTGCATTGACGTCGTTGCGACCGGCAACAATCGTCAGGCTCTGCGCCTGAAGTTGCGCGTTAATCTTTGCGCTGCGGGTGATGATTTCAAAACGGTCGACGTTGGTCGCGTTGAGGCCTGCACCCTCGATGGCCACAGAACCTTGATCAACCTGAAAGCGATCCAGCCGGCCGTTGTCGAGCACCGGTTTGCCAGTGGTCAGCGTCACCCGTGGCGAGTTGATGAAACCGCAACCGTTGCAAGTAATGCCATAAGGGTTGGCGACAATCACCCGCGCCGACTGCCCCGCCACTTCGGTGTACCCACGCAACTGGCTCGGGTTGCCGCTGATGACTTCGTTGAGAATCGCTTGCGCCGAGCCGCTGTTCTTCAGGTTCGGGTTGTCGACAATGTGCCCACCCAGTTGAGTGAGATTATTCTGCGTCGAGCCGTTATTGAGGATCAGCCCCTGCGCACCGACGTTGTAATCGTGGAACTGGTTATGCGACAGGCCGCTGGCATTGGGCGTGGCGATGTTGATGATGGGCACGCCATTGCCAGCGCGATCGAGCGAGGTGTTCGGGTTGGCCACAACGATGCCGTCGGCCTGCGCCCACATCGGTTGCCAGAACATGACGTTCGCCAACAGGAACGCCAACCCGCGTTTGGGCATGCCCAAGAAGGACTCACGTGTTTTCACGGCCGCAGACGGTTGTTCTGCAAGGAAGGCGAACTGACGAACATCCATGTCGATGGTCTCGAAAAGTTGTTTTTAGATAAAAAAGTCGAGGCGGAAATAGATCGGTGCTTCACGCTCGGTCAGCGCGTCCGGTCGTTCCAGGGAATGGGCAAAGGTCACACTGGCGGCGACGTGCTGGCCACGGGCGAACAGGTCCAGCGAGTTGCTCGACATACGCCCGTGCTGATCGCCGTTGTAGCGACCGTTCTGGATCACACCCTGGTCGTAACCGAGGCTGGTGCCGTATTCGGAGAACACCGGTTGCAGCCACTCGACAGTTACCGGACGACTCCAGCGCAGGTCATTGCGCCAGTAACCACCGCTGTCGCCGGACAGCGACTGATCCTTGTAGCCACGAATCGACGACGAGCCGCCAAGGCTGGTGCGTTGCGGGCTGAACAACACGTCTTCGCTGTGCTGGCCGGTCATCAGGCTGCTGAAACTGAAGGATTCGCCCCAGACCTTGAACGGTTGCAGGTAGCTCAGGGTCGCGGTGTATTTCCGGTAGCGCGCGTCCGGCTCACCAGGGGCGGGATCATGGCTGCCCTGTGCGTCGAATGCGCCGATGCCTTCCTGCATGCCGGCGTCAAAGTTGACGAACGCACTGCCGACGCGGCGACCGTGGTTGAAGCCGAACTGCGCTTCGCTGATGCGGTTGCTGCTCAGCTTGAGTTTGCTGTCTTCGATGAAGTTGTTGGTGCGCAGGTACGACAGGCCAGCGCTGAGCGACGTCTTGCTGACGGCGTCGCGGTGGATCACCCGCTCGGCGCGCAACTGATGGTTCTCGCTGTCACCGGTCTGTTTGAAGTTGTAGCCGTTGGCGGCGATTTGTGAGCGGTACTCGCTCTGGCTGTAGGTGTAGCTGAACGTCCACCAGCCCCACGGCAAGCTGTAATTGAGCATGGCATTGTTGGAGGTGTGCTGGTGATCGGTCATCGCGTCGTGACCGCCGCGCAGGCTCAACTGATCGGCCAGGCCGAGCGGGCTGTCCCAATCAAACGTGGTGCCCCACTGCTGCTCGCCGGTGCTGCGCTGGCCGTCGTTACTGCGTGACAGGCCGGCACGCCATGGTTTTTGCGGCGTGTTGGTGACCAGCACTGCGCTGCCGCCGACGTTCTGGCCGGGCGCCAACTCCATTTTTGCCTGATTCGATGGCAGGCGGTTGAGCTGATCGACCATTTGCTCGATCTCGCGCAGATTGACCAAATCACCGGTTTTGCCGGGAAAGGCCATGGCCAGTTCGCGCTCCGAGAGCTGGCTGTTTTGCGCGCCCTTCATGCCTTCAAGTTTGCCTTCGACCACCAGCACTTGCAGGTGCCCGGTGGACAGATCCTGCTGCGGCAAGTAGGCGCGGCTGGTGACCAGGCCTTTCTCGATGTAGTGATCGGTGATGACTTTGAGCAGCTCGTTGAGCTGAGGTACGCCCAGACATTCGCCGATATAGGGTTTGAGCAGGCGGGTTTTATCACGCTCGGAAAGACTGTCGGCGCCCTTGAGCTCGATGTCTTTGATCGGGAAGCAACGGGTGTCGGCGGGGGCTGCCGGTTGCGCAGGCCTGGCGTCTTTGCCGGGCAAATCCTTGAGCTCTTCGAGGCGCCGCTGCTGCTCTTCGAGCAAGCGATTCTGGCGATCACGGATAAGGTCGGTGTCGCCGGGTGTAGGGGCCGCAATGGCAATCTGGACTGGAGACAGGCACAGCAGCGCTACGCACAACCTCGCCACGAGGGCGGGTGAGGACATGTTCGATCCCTCGAGACAAAAAGTGACATCAAAATAGTGGCGCGATATTAGATGGCCATCATTTTGACGTCAAACAATCGTTTTGACCGTTTGTCGACTTTGTAACGAGGAATGTACAAATGGATTCGCTGGCCAGACCCTGGCTCATTGAGCTGACGACAGCGGGCCCCTCAACTCAAGCAGCGCCGCCCCTCAGTGTTCAACGCCAAGTCGTGTCGCGACGTCTTCCGGGGCCAGCACGCGACCATCAGCCGCCGTCAATGCCAGCTTGCGAATCGGCTGACGGTCCTTCGCATCGACCATCACCGAACCCGGCTCACCCGGCGCGTACATGAACTCGCCGCCCCATTGCGACAGCGCGACGATCACGGTCTGCAGTGCTTTGCCGCGCTCGGTCAGCACGTACTCCTTATAAGCGCCGCCATCGGCCGCTGGCAGCGCTTGCAGGATTCCCTGCTCCACCAGACCTTTGAGGCGTGCGCTGAGCATGTTCTTGGCGATATCCAGACTTTTCTGAAAATCATTGAAGCGGCGAATCCCGTCCAGCGCGTCACGGATGATCAGCAACGACCACCAGTCACCAATCAGGTCCAGCGTGCGGGCAACGGGGCAGGCGTTGCCCTGCAAACTTTTGCGTTTCACTTAGACGTACTCCCTCGTATCAGTGGCCGACCGTGCGGCTTTGGGTTGCATCATACAACTCTGGAGCGGATCCATGGCTGAACCGGCGCAAAACCAGCACCTGCATACAAGTAGCCGGCGCGCTTTACGCTGATAGTGAATGTTGCCATTTCGGCATCACGTGCGATCCCTGACGCAGGAGTTTCCATGAGCACCTTCACCACGCAAGACGGTACCGAGATCTACTACAAGGATTGGGGCAGCGGTAAACCCGTGCTGTTCAGCCACGGCTGGCCGCTGGATGCCGACATGTGGGAATACCAGATGGAATACCTGAGCAGCCGTGGCTATCGCACCATTGCCTTTGATCGCCGTGGTTTCGGGCGTTCCGATCAGCCGTGGACCGGATATGACTACGACACGTTTGCCGACGACATCGCGCAGCTGATCAACCATCTGGACCTGCGCGACGTGACGCTGGTGGGCTTTTCCATGGGTGGCGGCGATGTCAGCCGTTACATCGCTCGTCATGGCAGCGAACGCGTTGCCGGTGTGGTATTGCTGGGCGCGGTGACGCCGTTGTTCGGCAAGAAAGCCGATTTCCCGCAAGGTGTCGACACCTCGGTGTTCGACGGCATCAAGGCTGGCTTGTTGCAGGATCGTGCGCAGTTCATCGCCGATTTCGCCGCGCCGTTCTATGGCACCAATCAAGGCCAGAAAGTCTCTGACGGCGTGCTCGCGCAAACACTCAACATTGCGCTGCTGGCCTCGCTCAAGGGCACCGTGGATTGCGTGACCGCGTTTTCGGAAACCGACTTCCGCCCGGACATGGCCAAGATCGATGTACCGACACTGGTGATCCATGGCGACGGCGACCAGATCGTGCCGTTTGAAACCACCGGCAAGCAGGCGGCGGCGCAGATCAAGGGCGCCGAACTGAAGGTTTATGCAGGTGCGCCACATGGGTTTGTGGTGACGCACGCGCAGGCCCTGAATGAGGATTTGCTGGCGTTTCTGAATCGTTGAAACCGGCGCAGTGGTGAGGGGAAGATTCTGCTCACCACTGCACGTTACGCCAACGTTTCTTTTATCTCCCAACCCCACAGCCGATTCTCTGCAACCCCTGTTTTTCAAGGGTTTCCAAGCGCTGCATCAGATTTTTATCTTCACATCCCAGCTTAATAATATTTTACCGATATCCCCCTCCTCCCTAGTCTGACCGCAAGCAAAACGGACAAGCCAACAGCGGCCCGAATCCCACTGCCTTGCTAGGAAGGATGTAGAGATGACCACTGCAATAATAAAAACAGACACGCTGATCGTGGGTGCTGGCCAGGCAGGCGTCGCCATGAGCGAACACCTGAGCAAACTCGGTGTGCCGCACCTCGTGCTGGAGCGCAATCGCATTGCCGAACGCTGGCGCACCGGGCGCTGGGACTCGCTGGTTGCCAACGGCCCGGCGTGGCACGACCGCTTCCCCGGCCTGGAATTCGATGACGTCGATCCCGACGGCTTCGCCCCGAAAGAGCGCGTGGCGGATTACTTCGAAGCCTATGCAAAGAAATTCAATGCGCCGATCCGCACCGGCGTTGAAGTGAAAAGTGTGGTGCGTAATGTTGGCCGCCCGGGTTTCACCGTCGAGACCTCCGAAGGCGTGATCGAAGCCAGTCGTGTGGTCGCTGCGACCGGGCCGTTTCAGAAACCGGTGATTCCGGCGATTGCCCCCACGGACGAGCGCCTGCTGCAGATCCATTCCGCTGACTACCGCAATCCGCAGCAACTGCCGGCAGGCGCAGTGCTGGTGGTCGGTGCCGGCTCTTCCGGCGTGCAGATCGCCGATGAGCTGCAACGCTCCGGCAAGCAGGTTTACCTGTCGGTCGGCGCCCACGATCGCCCGCCTCGTGCTTATCGCAACCGGGATTTCTGCTGGTGGCTGGGCGTGCTCGGCGAGTGGGATCAAGCGGCGATGAAACCCGGTCGTGAGCATGTGACCATCGCGGTCAGCGGTGCCCATGGCGGGCGCACCATTGATTTTCGTGGTCTGGCCCATCGCGGCATGACCCTGGTTGGCGTCACCGAATCGTTCAATAACGGCGTGGTGACTTTCAAGCAGGACCTGGTCGGCAACCTCACTCGCGGCGACGAGAATTACCTGGCGTTGCTCGATGCCGCCGATGCCTACATCGAGCGCAACGGCCTCGATCTGCCGGAAGAACCTGAAGCGCGCGAAACCTATCCGGACCCCGAGTGCGTGAAAAATCCGCTGGCCGATCTGGATCTGGCCAAGGCTGGCATCACCGCGATCATCTGGGCCACCGGGTTTGCCGTGGATTATTCCTGGCTGCAGGTCGCGGCGTTCGATGACAAGGGCAAGCCTGTGCACCAACGTGGTGTGTCGAGTGAACCGGGCGTGTATTTCCTTGGTTTGCCATGGCAGTCGCGTCGCGGTTCGTCGTTCATCTGGGGCGTGTGGCACGACGCCAAGCACGTCGCCGATCACATCGCCACCCAGCGCAAGTATCTGGACTATCGCGATGCCGAGCAGCGTGAAGCCGAGTTGCACCAGAACACCCATAGCAAAGCCGCCGATACCGTCGACGCTTGATAGCCCTTTTCGCGCCGGCGCCGATTGCGCCGGGGCGCACCATCTTCAGGAGTTTCACATGAGTCAGCCAACCCACACTCGCATCCGCATGTTCAACACCAAAGACACTTACCCCAACCAGACGCTGGACAACGATTTGTGCCAGGCCGTTCGGGCCGGCAACACGGTGTATGTGCGCGGCCAGGTCGGCACCGATTTCGACGGCAACCTGGTGGGCCTGGGTGACCCACGCGCGCAGGCCGAACAAGCGATGCGCAACGTTAAACAGTTGCTGGAAGAAGCCGGCAGTGACATGAGTCATATCGTCAAGACCACGACTTACCTGATCGACCCGCGTTATCGCGAGGCGGTGTATGGCGAAGTCGGCAAGTGGCTTAAAGGCGTGTTCCCGATCTCCACTGGACTGGTGGTGTCGGCGCTGGGGCAGCCGCAGTGGCTGATGGAGATTGATGTGATTGCGGTGATTCCTGAGTAAGGCATCACACCGAGTCGCGGCCTTCGCGAGCAGGCTCGCTCCCACATTTGGAATGCATTTCATTGTGGGAGCGAGCCTGCTCGCGAAGAGGCCAGTCCAGACACACAAGGAGTTCATTAGATGACCTTTTCAATCACAGCCCGCTGCGCCGAAACCGGCCAGTTCGGTGTCGCCATCAGTTCCTCCAGCATCGCCGTCGGCGCCCGTTGCCCGTGGCTGCTGCCCGGCGTTGGCGCGGTGTCGAGCCAGAACATCACCCTGCCGTCCCTCGGCCCGGAAGTCCTCGCGCTGATGGAGCAAGGTCTGGCGCCGGACGATGCGCTGGACAAGGTGCTCACGCGTAACGGCTACAGCCAGTACCGCCAGATCACGGCGATCAACCACCTTGGCCAGACCGCACATTTCAGCGGTGCGCAAACCCTCGGCGTGCACAACGCTGTCACCGGCGAGCAGTGCGTCGCCGCCGGTAACATGCTCGCCGGGCGTTCGGTCATCGAAGCGATGGTCAGCGCCTTCGAGGACGGCGAAGGTCAACTCGCTGATCGCCTGCTCAAGGCCCTGCACGCCGCGCAAGCGCTCGGTGGCGAAGCCGGCCCGGTGCATTCGGCCGCCGTCGTGGTGGTCGGCGAGCAGACCTGGCCGATCGTCAACCTGCGCGTCGACTGGGCCGATGAAGACCCGATCGGCCAGTTGCAAAAACTCTGGAACGCTTACGAGCCACAGCTTCAGGACTACATCGACCGCGCCCTCGACCCGGCCAAAGCACCGGGCTATGGCGTGGCCGGGGATGACCGATGAACAGCGTCGAGTTGCTCAAAGCGTTGGTTGCGTTCGACACCACCAGCCGTGAATCCAACTTGCAGTTGATCGAATTCGTCCGCGATTACCTCGAAGGTTTCGACGTGCCATGCGCGCTGATCTACAACGATGAGCGCAGCAAAGCCAACCTGTTCGCCACGATCGGCCCGGTGGATCAACCGGGTATCGTGCTGTCCGGGCACACCGATGTAGTGCCGGTCGATGGTCAGCCGTGGACGCTGCCGCCGTTCGAATTGACCGAGCGCGACGGCAAGGTGTTTGGGCGCGGTACGGCAGACATGAAGGGTTATATCGCCTGTGTGCTGGCGCTGGTACCGGCGCTCGTGCAGGCGTCGTTGCGCCTGCCGGTACACATCGCTCTGTCTTACGACGAAGAGGTTGGCTGCCTCGGCGTACGCTCGCTACTCGAGGTCTTGCAGCAACGCCCGATCAAACCGTTGCTGTGCATCATCGGCGAACCGACCGAGCTGAAACCGGTGCTCGGCCACAAAGGCAAACTGGCAATGCGCTGCGACGTCCACGGCCATCCGTGCCATTCGGCTTACGCGCCGCTCGGCGTCAATGCGATTGAATACGCCGCCGAACTGATCGCTGAGCTGGGCCGACTCGGGCAGCAACTGAAAGCGCCGGAGCATCACGATGCGCGCTTCGACCCGCCCTACAGCACGGTGCAAACCGGTGTGATCAGCGGCGGCAAAGCCTTGAACATCGTGCCTGCCGATTGCCGCTTCGATTTCGAAATTCGCGCCCTGCCCTCGCAGGATCCGGGCCTCGTCGCCCAAGCACTGAAAGCCTACGCCGAACGCGAAGTGCTGCCGCGCATGCGTGCGATCAGTGCGCAAAGCGAGATCCGCTTCAGCGAATTATCAGCCTATCCGGGTTTGGTCACCGATGCGCAGAGCCAGGCCGCCGAGCTGATTGCGGCGTTCTGCGGTTCAACGGATTTCGCCACGGTGGCGTTCGGCACGGAAGGCGGACTGTTTGATGCGGCGGGTATCCCAACCGTGGTCTGCGGGCCCGGCAGCATGGATCAGGGCCACAAACCCGATGAGTTTGTCAGCCTCGATCAACTGAAGGCCTGCGACGAAATGCTCCAACGGGTGCTGACATTCATCAGCGATTGAACCGTGGCTCGACTGCTCTCAAGCGTACAGTCGGGCCAGTTCCTCACGACAATGGTCGACAAACAACTGCACCGGTTTGGTCAGTTGCACCCGCCGCAGCCAGGCTGCCGACAATCCCGACCCGGTCACGGTTTCCGCCAGCGGCACGCAGACGACTTTCTGGCCGTCGTAGGTGTAGTCGCTGAACGGTTTGGTGACCAGAATCGAAAAGCCGAAACCGCGCCCGACCATGCCGCGCACCATCTCGATTGATGGGGAGCTGAACACAATGTGCGGGGTCAACCCGCGCTCCTCGAAAATGCTCACGAAGTAGGTTCGGCTCGGCACCACGTCGAGCAGAATCATGGGCTCCAGCACCAGATCATGCAGCGAGACTTTCGCCTGTTGCGCAAAGCGGTGATCCGCCGGGAGCAAGGCGTAAGGCTGCTGCGCGGGCATCAGCGGCGTGGTTTCAATCGTGCTATCGAGATCGTGCTCGAACAGCATCGCCAGGTCGATGCTGCCGGCGGTCAGCGCCTGCACCAGCTCTTGCTGCTCACCGTCGCGGATGCGGATTTCCACGCCCGGCCAGCGTTCCTTGAAACCGGCGATCAGGCGCGGCAGGTACAGCGGCGCGACAGTTTCAAAACAGCCGATATCGATTTGTCCGGCCACCACGTCGTTGTCGGCCAGAGCGTTCTGCTCGAATTCGTGGGCAACGCGTAACAGCTCCAGCGCCTTGCGGTAGAAGCGCGAGCCGCTGGGCGTCAGCGATACACCCTGGGCGTGATGGCGGATGAACAGTTGCACGCCGAAACTTTCTTCCAGATGCTTGATAGCCGTGGAGACCGACGGCTGCGCGATGTAGAGCTTGCGCGACGCTTCGGCGACGCTGCCGCAGTCAGCGGTGGTGACGAAGTATTTGAGCTGGCGCAGGTTGTAGGCGGCCATGGGAATCTCCAGAAAATCAAACGATCGCAGCCTTCGGCAGGTCCTGCACAAAGCGCTGTGAATCCAGATAAGAGAGAAGCCTGAACATACCGGAGCTGTGCCTCACCCGGAGCATATTTTTTTTAAGGTCTGTAGCAACAAACTTACTAATTTATCTCTCGCGGTGCTTTGCACATGATCGCTTCAACAAGAAATGCGCCGCCCGTGCCGGCGCTTGCCGAAGTACGTCCACGTACTCATCCTTGCCTTGGAGTTCGTCATGGCTACCCCTGCAGCAACCTCCGCTCCGCTGATTGAAAAACACACGATAGGATACGTGCCCCCCGAAGATCGACACGGAAAGGTCAGGGATCTGTTCACGCTCTGGTTCGGCGGCAACATCGCGCCGTTGCCCATCGTTACCGGTGCGCTGGGCGTGCAGTTGTTTCACTTGAATCTGCTCTGGGGCATCGTCGCCATTCTGGTCGGCCATCTGGTCGGTGGCGTGCTGATGGCGCTGCACTCGGCGCAAGGCCCGCAGATGGGCATTCCGCAGATGATCCAGAGCCGCGCGCAGTTCGGCTCCCTCGGCGCCTTGCTGGTGGTGTTGATTGCCGGCGTCATGTACATCGGCTTTTTCGCTTCCAACATCGTGCTGGCCGGCAAGTCGTTGCATGGCGTGGTCGACAGCGTTCCGGTGCCGGTCGGTATCGTCATTGGGGCAGTCGGTTCGGGAATCATCGGCATCATTGGCTACCGCTTTATCCATGTACTCAACCGCATCGGCACCTGGGTGTTGGGGATCGGCATCGTTGTCGGTTTCGGCTACATCTTCACTCATATTCAAACCGATGACTTCCTCACCCGGGGCAGCTTCAACCTCTCCGGTTGGCTGGCCACCGTGTCGCTGGCCGCGCTTTGGCAGATCGCATTTGCGCCCTACGTGTCCGATTATTCGCGGTACTTGCCGGCCGACGTCAAAGTCTCGTCGACCTTCTGGACCACGTACTTGGGGTCGGCGCTCGGTTCGAGTCTGGCGTTTATTTTCGGCGCCGTCGCGGTGCTGGCGACGCCCGTCGGCATGGACACCATGGATGCAGTGAAACTCGCCACCGGTTCCATTGGCCCGCTGATGCTGGTGCTGTTTCTGCTCAGCGTGATCAGCCACAACGCCCTCAACCTGTACGGCGCGGTGCTGTCGCTGATCACCCTGGTGCAAACCTTTGCCTACCGCTGGATCCCCACCGCCAAGAGCCGCGCGGTCATCTCGACCATCGTGTTGCTGGCCTGTTGCTTTGCCGCCGTGGGTGCCTCGAAAGATTTCATCGGCCACTTCGTCGACATGGTGCTGGTGTTGCTGGTGGTGTTGGTGCCGTGGACGGCGATCAACCTGATCGACTTCTATGCGATCCACAAAGGCCAGTACGACATCCAGTCGATCTTCCAGGTCGACGGTGGTATCTACGGGCGCTACAACCCGCAGGCCTTGCTGGCCTACGCGATCGGCATCGCCGTGCAGATCCCGTTCATGAACACGCCGCTGTACGTCGGCCCGGTGTCGGCGCACATCAACGGTGCGGATCTGTCGTGGCTGGTTGGACTGTTGGTGACCTCGCCGTTGTATTTCTGGCTGGCCAATCGCGACACGTCTTACCGTCGGCGGATGATGGGCGGAAAACTGGCGGGCAATCTGTGAGATTGATGCGCTGAAAAAGAAGGCCCGCACTGTGCGGGCCTTCTCCGTTGCGGTGTGGTATTTGTTTACGCCTGACGACGATTGGGTAAGGGACATCCAATGCTGCGAATACTCGGTAAAGCCTCATCGATCAACGTGCGCAAAGTGCTGTGGACTTGCGCTGAATTGCACATTCCTTTCGAGCGTGAAGACTGGGGATCGGGGTTCAGATCGACGAACGATTCGGAGTTTCTCGCGCTCAATCCCTGTGCCATGGTGCCGGTGATTCAGGACGGTGATTTCACCTTGTGGGAGTCGAACACGATCATTCGTTATCTGGCCGCACGTTTTGACGGTTCGCACCTTTATCCGACTGACACGCAAACACGGGCGCGGGTGGATCAGTGGGTCGACTGGCAAGCGTCGGAGCTGAATCGCTCGTGGTCGTACGCCTTCATGTCGCTGGTGCGCCAGTCGCCCGACTATCAGGACAATGCCGCGCTGGCGAACGGCATTGAGCAATGGTCGAAGACCATGGCCATCCTCGACCGACAACTGGAAAAGACCGGCGCCTACGTCAGCGGCGAACAGTTTTCCCTGGCGGACATTCCCATCGGGCTGTCTGTGAATCGCTGGTTCGAAACGCCACTGGCTCACCCGGATTTTGCTGCGGTGAAAGCCTACTACGAGCGTCTGAGCCTGCGTCCCGGCTACGTGCTGCACGGTCGCAACGGTACGCCGTGATCGAGGTTATTTGCCTTTGAACGCCTCACGCCGCGCCTGCCGTTCGGCGGCGTAGGCTGCTTGTGGCTGGCTGATCAGATCTTCCCGACGCAAGGGTTCGCCACAGTGCTCGCACAGCGGCCCGAGGCCGGCGTCGTGGTTGCAGTTTTTGTGGGTCATGTTCACCGCCACCCCCTCCTCCGGTGCCTTGCACCAGGTTTCTCCCCACGCCCGCAACGCGATGATTACCGGGTAGAACGCCTCGCCTTTCGCGGTGAGGTGGTACTCATAGCGTTTCGGCCGCTCGTTGTACAAGCGCCGCTCAACCAGCCCATCCGCTTCCAGACATTTCAGCCGCGCGGCGACCATTTGCGGCGTACCGCCGGTCTGCGCCTGGATCTCGTCATAGCGATGATTGGCCATGAACAACTCGCGCAAAACCAGCACGGTCCAGCGGTCGCCGACGATCGTCTCGGCCCGGGAGATCGGGCACAGCGTGTCAGGAAGACTATCGTTTACTGCCATCAGGGCTTGCCTCTTTTACAGTTACTATGATTATCATATCTACAAGATGCCGGGACAAGCCCTGTGCACCGATAATCCCATTGCCGGAGCAAGCTGCCATGTCGAATACCTCCTACCCGCTGGACAGAACCGCCTATCTGTTGGTCGATCCATACAACGATTTTCTTTCGGATGGCGGCAAGATATTCCCGCTGATCAAACCGATGGCTGAACAGAACGGCCTGCTCGACAACCTGCGCAAACTCGACCGCACGGTGCGCGAGCTGAAAATTCCGGTGGTCATCGTACCCCATCACCGCTGGGAAAAAGGCGACTACGAAACCTGGGATCACCCGACCCCGACCCAATGCAAGATCATGCACATGCACCATTTTGCCCGTGGCGAATGGGGCGGTGAATGGCACCCGGATTTTGCGCCGAAGGACGGCGATATCGTGGTTCAGGAACACTGGGGCTCCAGTGGTTTCGCCAACACCGACCTGGATTTTCGCCTGAAACAGCAAGGCGTCACCCACGTGATCATCGTCGGCCTGTTGGCCAACACCTGCATCGAAGCCACCGCGCGCTATGCCGCGGAACTGGGCTACCACGTCACTCTGGTCCGCGATGCGACAGCAGCTTTCAAAGCGGAAATGATGCACGCCGCCCACGAACTCAACGGCCCGACATTTGCTCACGTCATTGCCAGCACGAACGAACTGATTGCCAACCTCCAATCCCAGGGTGAAGCGCAATGAATCTGACCGGCCATTTGCTGATCGGCGCGGCGGATGTCGCCGCCACCGAAGGCACGATGAAAGCGCTGAACCCGGCCACTGATCAATTGATCGAGCCGGACTTTGCTTTCGGCGGTGCGGCACAGGTTGATCAGGCAGTAACTCTCGCCGACGCAGCGTTCGACCGCTACAGCCACACCTCGCTGGCCGAGCGTGCCGCGTTCCTCGAGAGCATCGCTGACAACCTCGACGCAGTACGCAGCGAACTGGCGGCACGCGCGGCACTGGAAACCGGACTGCCCGAAGCTCAGCTTGAGGGCGAAGCTTTGCGAGCAGCGACCCAGTTCCGCCAGTTCGCCGACGTGGTGCGCCGGGGCCGCTTTCTGCAACTGGCGATCGACCCGGCGCAACCCCAGCGTCAGCCGCGCCCACGGATGGATCATCGCCTGCAAAAAATCGCCATCGGCCCGGTGGCGATTTTCGGCGCGAGCAACTTTCCGATTGCCTATTCGGTGGCGGGCGGCGATACCGCGTCGGCATTGGCGGCCGGGGCGCCGGTGATTCTCAAGGCGCACAACGCGCATCCCGGCGCTTCGGAAATTCAGGCGCGGGCCATTCGTAAAGCTGCGCAGGCGCATGGCTTGCCCGAAGGTGTTTTCTCGATGGTGCGTGGCGGCGGCAATGCCACTGGCGAAGCGCTAGTCGATCATCCGTTGATCAAAGCCGTGACCTTCACCGGCTCCGAACCGGGTGGCATGGCGCTCTATCGCCGCGCGCAATTGCGCCCCGAGCCAATCCCGGTGTTCACCGAAATGACCAGCGTCAACCCGACCTTCATCCTGCCCGAGGCGCTGGCGGTACGCGGCGCCAAAATCGGTGACGGCTTCATCGAACGAATGCTGGTCAACGTCGGGCAGGCCTGTTTGTGTCCGTCGATCCTGATCGCCATCCGCGGTGCGGGGTTTGAAGAGCTGCGCAACGCCATGCGCAAACGGGTCAGTGAGGCGCCGGCGCGAACGATGCTGACGCCGGGTATTCATGGCGCCTACGTTGAGGGTCTGGTGGCAATGGAAAGTGCCGGCGCGCAGGTGATCGCGGCAGGCACATCGGGCGATGCCCCGCTCGCCGGGCGTGCTGCGTTGCTGGAAGTCGATGGGCACCAATTACTTAGCGAACCGGCACTGGCCCAAGAAGTGTTCGGCCCCTCGGCGCTGCTGGTGGCGGTCAGTGATGCCGAGGAACTGCTGGCGGTCGCCCGCTCGTTCAGGGGACAGCTCAGCGCCGCCATCCACCTTGAAAATACGGACCTGGAATTCGCGCGGCGCCTGCTGCCGATTCTCGAACGGCGCACCGGACGCATCGTGGTCAACGCCTTCGCCCACCCACAGGAAGTGACCTTTGCTACGGTGCACGGCGGCCCTTTTCCGGCCACATCGGACAGCCGCTTCACGTCGGTCGGCATGACCTCGATCGAACGCTTCTTGCGGCCCGTGGCTTATCAGGGGTTTCCCGATGAATTGCTGCCAGAGGTGTTGCGCGAGGGGAATCCGCAGAATCTGCCGCGCAGCGTCGACGGGCAATAACGGCGATCCAGTGCGCGGCAGACGCGATCATGCGTCTGCGCGCACGACCCCGCGCTGTTCCAGCAAACGCACAAACATGCTCAAACTGCGCGACACCGTGCCCCGCCGCCACACCAGCCACGTGGTCAGATAGCGAAAATCCGCCGCCAATGGCCAGACGCTGACCGTGGCGCTGCCGGGCATGCTCTGCAGCATTTTGCGCGGCATCAGCGCCAGACCGGCACCGGCGCTGACACAGGCGAGCATGCCGTGGTAGGACTCCATTTCGAAGATCTTGCCCGGCACAGCGTCGTCGGTGCTGAACCATTTTTCAAAGTGGTGACGGTAAGAACAGTTGGAGCGGAAGGCGTAGATATTCTCGCCATTCACATCCGCTGCACGTTTTACGGGGGCGTGATTGAGCGGCGCGATGATGACCATCTCTTCTTCGAATGCCGGCACGCCTTCCAGCGTTGGATGCAAAACAGGGCCATCGACAAACGCTGCAGCCAGGCGCCCGGAAAGCACACCGTCGATCATCGTCCCCGAGGGCCCGGTCGAGAGGTCGAGGTCGACTTTGGGATGCAACTGGTTGTACGCCGCCAGCAGTTCGGGGATGCGCACCGCCGCGGTGCTTTCCAGCGAACCTAACGGAAACGCGCCCTGCGGTTCCTCCCCCGCCACCGTGGCCCGCGCCTCCTGCACCAGATCGAGAATCCGTCGCGCGTATTCGAGAAAACTCCACCCCGCCGGCGACAGGCGCAAACGGCTTTTCTCGCGGATAAACAGATCAACACCCAGATCCTGCTCAAGCTGCTTGATCCGCGTGGTCAGATTCGACGGCACGCGATGGATCTGCGCGGCGGCGGCGCTGATGCTGCCGTGTTCGGCAACGGCTTTGAAGATTTCCAGCTGCACCAGATCCAAAGTCATTCTCCAATCGTGAAAGAAACGATCTTTATTATTCAGTTTTCAGAAAACAAACACCACCCTACTCTAGGCCCATCCGACGAACCTGCAGGACGATGTCATGAGCCAGATTTCCAGCCAGACCCACGCCATCTCGATCAACCCCGCCAACGGCGAGCAGATCGGTCATTACGCGTTTGAATCCGCCACTGCCCTCGACGCCGCACTGACCCGCGCCGCGTATGGGTTTGGCAAGTGGAAGCGCAAGCCGCTGCAGGATCGCTCGCGTTTATTGACCGCCCTCGCCGGTGCTCTGCGCGACACCAGCGAAGCCATGGCAACCATGATCACCCAGGAAATGGGCAAGCCAATCGCTCAGGCCCGTGGCGAAATCGAGAAATGCGCCAAGCTCTGCGAGTGGTACGCCGAACACGGCCCGGCGATGCTCGACGCTGAGCCGACGCAGGTTGAAGGTGGCAAGGCGCGCATCGAGTACCGTCCGCTCGGCCCGATTCTCGCGGTGATGCCGTGGAACTTCCCGATCTGGCAAGTACTGCGCGGTGCCGTTCCGGCGCTGATTGCCGGTAACACTTACGTGCTCAAGCACGCGCCGAACGTGATGGGCAGCGCCTATCTGCTGCGCGACGCCTTTACCCGCGCCGGTTTCGCCGAAGGTGTTTTTGAGGTGATCAACGTCACCCCGGAAGGCGTTTCCACCGCGATTGCCGATCCACGCATCGCCGCTGTAACGCTGACCGGTAGCGTGCGTGCCGGCATGGCCATCGGCGCTCAGGCCGGTGCCGCGCTGAAGAAATGCGTGCTGGAACTCGGCGGCTCCGATCCATTCATCGTGCTCAACGACGCCAATCTGGACGAAGCGGTACAAGCCGCAGTCATCGGTCGCTACCAGAACTCCGGTCAGGTCTGCGCGGCGGCCAAGCGCCTGATCATCGAAGAAGGTGTGGTTGAAGAATTCACCCGTAAGTTCGTCGAAGCCACGCGTAAGTTGAAGGTCGGTGACCCGTTGTCCGCCGACACCTACATTGGCCCGATGGCGCGCTTCGACCTGCGCGATGAACTCGACCAGCAGGTACGCGACACTCTGGAAGAAGGCGCAACGCTGTTGCTTGGCGGCGGCAAGTCCGAAGGCCCGGGCAACTACTACGAGCCGACCGTGCTGGCCGACGTCACGGACCGCATGACCTCGTTCAAACAGGAACTGTTCGGCCCGGTCGCGTCGATCATCACCGCTCGCGATTGCGCGCATGCCGTGGCACTGGCCAACGACAGCGAGTTCGGCCTGACCGCGACCATTTACACCGCCAACGTGGCACTGGCCCAGCAACTGACCAGCGAACTGGACACTGGCGGCGTGTTCATCAACGGCTACTCTGCCAGCGATCCACGTGTGACGTTTGGTGGTGTTAAGAAGAGTGGTTTCGGCCGCGAGCTGTCGCACTTCGGCGTGCGCGAGTTCTGCAACGCCCAGACCGTTTGGCTGGATCGCAAATAATCCAGACACCGGAGAATAGTGTGGGAGCTGGCCTGCTCCCACAATATTCAGCAATGCTTCCACTTCTTCGCTCAACACAAATCCCTGTAGGAGTGAGCCTGCTCGCGATGAGGCCGGCCCAGTCAACATCTCCATTGTCTGAACCACCGACATCGCGAGCAGGCTCACTCCTACATTGATCGGTGTAATCCCCATCATTCCTGCCCGACACAAAGACCTGTGGGAGCTGGCTTGCCAGCGATAGCGGTGCATCAGTCGACATTTATGCCAACTGATAGTCCGCTTTCGCGAGCAGGCTCGCTCCCACATTGGGTTTATGCGGCTGCCTGTTGTGGTGCTGCGACGCTGCGATCCTTGCTCAACAATCCCAGCACCACCGCCGCCGATGCGAGGGTGATCACCGTCAGGATGTGCAGCAGATACTGAAACGCCGCCGCATAACCTTGCACCAGACGTTCGTTGGCCAGCCCGGGAACGGTGTTGATCGCATGGGCCATATCACCCGTGGTCACCCGGTGCGCGGTCTCGGCAATCAGCGACGCCTCGGCGCTACCCGCCACCACGTGCATGGCACTCGACAGATCAGCGTGCAGCAATGTCGCCAGCACTGCCGCGACAATTGCCAGAGCAATCCCCTCACCCGCCACGCGCACCGTGCTGAAGATGCCCGCTGCCATGCCGGCGCGTTCTTTCGGCACGACACTGACTGACAAACCATCCATCAGCCCCCACGGCAAACCGGCGCCAATGCCGATCAGCAGCATCGGCACCAACAGCGCAAATTTCGCGTCACCGACGTTGTACAGACTCAGCCAATGCAGGCCCACGGCGGCAATCAGGAACCCGGCGCCGGACAAAATGCCAGCGGATACAAAGCGCGCCAGCGACGCGGCCAGCATCGGCACCACCAACATCGGCGCCGACAACGCCAGCAACAGCAGACCGGCGTCGATCTCGCTCAGCCCCTCAACGCCGATGAAGCGCAGCGGCAACATCACCACCAGCACGATGTAGCAGAAACACGTGCCGATCGGCAGCACCTGCACGCCAATGAATCGCGGATAACGGAACAGGGTCAGATCGAGCATCGGCCGCTCGACGCGCATTTCGACGAGTACGAATGCCGCCAGCAACACTGCCGACGCACCCAGCAAGCCGATCACCAGCGGACTATCCCAACCACTGTCCGGCGCCTGGATCAGGCCAAACGTGAACAACGCCAGCATTGCGCTGAACAGCAGCGTTCCCGGCCAGTCCAGCCCTTTGGCATCCGGGTCGCGGGTTTCGCGCATGCGCGGCAGACCGAAGACCATCGCGATCACACCGATCAACGCCGTAAAGACAAAAATCGCCCGCCAGTTAAAAGCCTCAATCAACGCCCCGGCCACCAAGGGTCCGAACGCCAGACCGATGCCGAACGTCGTACCGAGCACGCTGTACGCGCGGGTCCGGGCATGGCCTTCGAACTCCTGCGCCAATGCCGCCGAACCACTGGCCAGCGCCGCCGCCCCCGCCACTCCTTGAACCGCGCGCAACACATCCAGCCAGAACACCGACGGCGCCAGACTCTGCGCAAACGACGCGGCGGTAAACAGCAACATACCGAAGGTGAACAGGCGTTTGCGTCCGTACACGTCAGCCAGCGCGCCGGCGGCCATCAGCAAACTGCCGAACGACAACATGAACGCATTGGTGATCCAGGTCAGCGCCACCGGACTGCCGCCCAAGTCACGACCGATGGCCGGTGTCGCTACAGCGCCGCCGGTAAAACTTAACGGCAAGACCAGTGCTGAGAGGCACACGGCCGCGAGTATGAGCAACTTGTCGCGCGCTCCGTGCGGCTGAGTCATAGAAATCATTCGTTCCATCCTTTGAGAAATCACAAAGCTGCGTTGCGCAGCGAACAAGGCGCGAAATACACAGAAAAATCCACTGAAGTTTGCGCACAAAAAAGATGAGAGCGAGCGGCCCAGCTCTCACAGCTCTGGCGTTCAGTCGTTGAAGTCGGTGGACAGCGCCAGCTCATTCCACTCGACCAGTTCTTGCGCCACCAGCCGATTCTTCGCCTCGATCCGCGCCACCGTGTCACTTCCCAGCGCCAGGCGCAGCGGTGGGTTCGGTGCATTGACCAGCGTCAGCATCGCCTCGGCGAACTTCTGCGGATCACCCGGTTGCGCATGATTGGCCGCTTCGGCAAACACTCGCATCTTGCCCACGGTTTCGTCGTAGTCCGGCAGCTCAAGTTGCGTTTTGATCAACGACTGTTCATCAAGGAAATCGGTGCGAAAGAAACCCGGCTCGACCACCGTGGCTTGAATGCCCAACGGCGCCAGTTCCTGATGCAACGCTTCGGTGATGCCTTCGACGGCGAACTTGGTCGAGCCATAAACACCCCAGCCCATATAAGCCTGGTAGCCGCCGATCGACGAGATGTTGATCACCCGGCCACTGCGTTGCGCGCGCATATGCGGCAACACCGCGCGGGTGACGTTGAGCAGGCCGAACACGTTGGTCGCGAACAAGCGCTCGGTCTCGCTGGCGCTGGTTTCTTCCACCGCGCCGAGGACGCCAAACCCGGCGTTGTTGATCAGCACATCGATACGGCCAAAACGTTTGATGCCTTCGGCGACCGCTTGATGCGCTTCGTCCTCGCGGGTGACGTCGAGACGCACCGCCAGCAGGTTCGGCTGATCGCCGAGACGATCGGTGATGTCTTGCGGGTTGCGCGCGGTAGCGATCACCGCGTCACCGGCACGCAAGGCACGTTCTGCGATGAGGATGCCAAAACCACGGGAAGCGCCAGTAATAAACCAGGTACGCATTTCAACTCCTCCTGTCTGCGACCTTTGGCGAGGGTGCCAGGTCTTCTTGATGAGTTGATGCGACTTTAAGGCCGTGCTACTGATGTGATAATCCCAACAATTTTGCATGACTTTGTGAAAGGCATTCACAGATGAAATCACCTTCGGCGGCGGATCTCAGCGTTTTCCTCTGCACCGCGCAGTACCTGAACTTCAGTAAAGCCGCCATCGAACTCGGTCTGACGCCCTCCGCCCTGAGCCATTCGGTGAAGGCGCTGGAAAACCGTCTAGGCGTGCGCCTGTTCAATCGCACCACTCGCAGCGTGGCGTTGACCGAGGCTGGCGAGCGCCTGTACGCGCGATTGAAACCAGCCTTTCGTGACATCGACGATGCGCTGGAAGACCTCAACCATTTCCGCGATAAACCCTCGGGCAACTTGCGCATCACCTGCGGGCGGCAAGCCTGCGAACTGGTGTTGCTGCCGATTGCCAGTGAGTTTTTGCAGATGTATCCGGACATTCGTCTGGAAGTGGTCGAGAGCGATGCGCTGCTGGATATCGTCGCCAATGGATTCGATGCCGGGGTGCGCTTCGGCGATCGCCTGGAAGCCGACATGGTGTCGCTGCCGATCGGCCCGACAATGCGCTCGGTGGTCGTTGGTTCACCGGCGTTTTTTGAACGCCACGCAGCACCGCAAAAGCCCGAAGACCTGCACGCACTGCCGTGCATCCGCCACCGCTTTCCCAGCGGCTCGCTGTACCGCTGGGAACTCGAACGCGGCGGCATCGCCCAGGAAATCGAGGTCAACGGCCCGCTGACCCTCGGCGATGTCAGCCTGATGGTCGGCCCCGCGCTGCAAGGGCTGGGCCTGGCCTATGTGTTCGAAGACATGGTCAGCGAACACCTCGCCAGCGGGCGCCTTGTGCAAGTGCTGGCAGACTGGTGCCCGTACTATCCGGGTCTGCACCTGTACTACCCGAGCCGGCGTCATGTGCCAGCACCGCTCAAAGCGTTTATCGACTTCGTGCGCAACCGGCACTAGCGCTTACAGGTACTTCAACCAGGCGATGTCGCGGCGACGGGCCTTCAATGCCGAGAACCAGCGCACGGCCGGGAACAGCGCAATTGACAGAAGCGCTGCCGCCAGCCAGATCGCCGCCACTGACGAGAAGCCGAAATAGCTGCCCTGATTCAGCCCGAACAGGGCCACGCCGATCAGGTACAACACCTTCAACGCGTACAGGTGCAGCAGGTAGAAAAACATCGGCGCCGAACCGAACACGGTCAACCAGCGAATCCAGCGACGATCCTGCAAGCGTTCGAATGCCAGTAGCAGCAACAGCCCGACGCTCACGGTCAGCGCGATAAACAGCAACGACGGCGGGTACTTGGTGATGTTGAAAAAGCTCATCAAGGTTTGCACCGACGTGTCGCCCACGGCCCACGGTTTTTCGCCATAGCCATTGATCAGCCGCAGCCCGACAAAGCCAAGCAGTCCTGCGCTACCCGCGATCAGCAGTTGCCAGTGACGCAAACCCGCTTCAACGCCGCGAGCAAACCACGGCCCCAGCGCATAACCCAGACCAATCACACCGATCCATGGCAACAACGGATAGGAGGTGCGCAGACGCAGAGTGTCGCTGACGTCGATCCAGCCGCGATCATGCAAAATCGCCCACGGCACATGCAGCGCCGACTCCACTGGAAAATGCACGGCGTCGAGCAGGTTGTGTCCGGCGATGATCATCAGGCTCAACGTCAGCAACAGCCAGCGCGGCAGCCAGACCAGCAACGACAAGGCGATCATGCTCAAACCGATCGCCCAGATCACTTGCAGATAAATCACGCTCGGTGGCAGCTGGAAGGTCCACGCGAAGTTCACCAGGGTGAATTCCAGCAGCACCAGAAACAGACCACGCTTGAACAGAAACGCACTGACATCAGACTTGCCCGCGTACTTTTCGCCGAACAACCACGCCGACAATCCGGTCAGCAGCACAAACACCGGCGCACACAGATGCGCCAACGTGCGGCTGAAAAACAGCGCCGGTTCGGTGCTGGCAATGTCCATCGGGTCGCTGACCTGGCGGTGCAGCAAAAAGGTTTCGCGCACGTGGTCGAGCAGCATGAACAGAATGACCAGGCCTCTGAGGGCGTCAATGGACAGCAGCCGGCCAGTGGCCAACGGGGCAGAACGAGGAAGCACAATCGTCATGAGCGTTTCGCAATCGAAGGGTTAACAGCAGGTGCCCAGCAGGAACACCGCTAAAAATTCGCGTTACCTTATAACAACAAACAGTAAAAACCCAAGCTCAATCGATAGTGATTCTCAGAAAACCTCAGCCGCACAAGTTGCCCTATAGCCTCAGGCTTCTATAGTGATCAAGTCCCCTGCCCTTGCGGCTTGCTGTCGAGCGTTGTCCATGGTCAACACCGAACACCTGATCATTTGCGAGCACTGCGATTGTGTGTACGAAAAAGCCGTGCTGGCCAAACACCAGAAAACCTCATGCGTGCGCTGCGGCGGCGTACTCCAGCGCTTCAACGGTTTGACCGTCGAACAGCGTCTGGCCCTGACGTTCACGGCGGCGATGCTGTGGTTGTTTGCGAACTTCTACCCGGTGATGAGCATCAGCCTCAAAGGCCTGAAAAACAGCGCGACGCTGTGGGATTCGGTGCTGGCGCTGAGTCAGGGGCCGATCACGTTCATGGCGATGGTCGCGGCGATTTCGATCATCATTGCCCCGGCGTTTCAACTGGTGCTGCTGATCTGGGTGCTCAGCTTCGCGCTGTCATCGCGACGGGCACCGGGCTTCAAGCTGTGCATGCGCTGGCTGGAAACCCTGCGACCGTGGAGCATGCTTGAGGTGTGTCTGCTGGGAGCGATGGTGGCGGTGTTCAAACTGGCGGGGCTACTCGACGTGTTGCCCGGCATTGGCCTGTTCGCGCTGGCCGTGCTGAGCCTGATGATGATCAGGATTGCCGGCCGCGATATCCGCGACCTCTGGGACATTCTATGAAACGGCCACCGATTGCCAGCGAACTCAATCTGTGCCTGTGCCACAGCTGCGGCCTGGCCTGCGACATGACTGACGAGCCACACGAGTGCCCGCGTTGCGACGCGCCGCTGCACCGGCGCAAGACCAATTCACTGGCGCGCACCTGGGCCTACATGCTCGCGGCGCTGGCGTTTTACGTGCCGGCCAATCTGCTGCCGGTGATGAACACCACCATGCTCGGCAGCGGCGCCGACAGCACGATCATGAGTGGCGTGCTGGAGTTCTGGGAGCACGGCGCGTGGGACATCGCGCTGATCATTTTCATCGCCAGCATCGCCGTGCCGGGAGTCAAGTTCGTCGCCCTGACATTGCTGCTGATGACCGTGCAACGCGACAGCGTCTGGGCGCGCAAGGAGCGTTCGAAGCTGTTCCGCTTCGTCGAGCTGATCGGCTATTGGTCGATGCTCGACGTGCTGGTGGTGGCGCTGGTCGCAGCACTCGTGAAGTTTCAGGCGCTGGGCGATATCGAGCCACGACCGGGCATTCTGTTTTTCGGCCTGGTCGTGGTGTTCACCATGCTCGCAGCGATGAGCTTCGATCCGCGCCTGATCTGGGACAAGGACACGGACGAATCCCTCAGCGACGCTGACCCTCAAGCAGCACCTGCAACGGATGGCGCAGTGCCTGATCCGACTGGCGCTTGACCTGACTGCGGCAGGAATACCCCGTGGCCAACGCTTCGCCCTGCTCTGCCGGCGCGTCTACCTGACGTGCCCACGACTGCTCGTAGATCACCGCTGAGGTTTGGCGATTGCGCGCCTCGTGGCCATAAGTCCCAGACATGCCGCAGCAACCGGTGGCCTGCGTGGCCAGCTTCAAACCCGCACGCTCGAACACTTGCTCCCACTGCCGGGTCGCGGCCGGGGCATTGGTTTTCTCGGTGCAATGGGCGAGCAATCGGAACGACACGGGGTTGTCCTGTTTCGTCTGCTCCGGCATCACCTTGAGCAACCACTCTTGCACCAGCTCCACTTCCGGGCATTGCTCCATGCCCGGCACTTTCAGGTATTCCTGGCGATACACCAGCGTCATGGCCGGATCGAGGCCCAGCAACGGCACGCCCACATCGGCCAATTCACGCAACTGCCGCGCATTGCGCAACGCCACGCGGTTGAACGCCGAGAGGAAGCCCTGCACATGCAACGGCTTGCCGTTGGCACTGAACGGTGCCAGATACACCTGATAGCCGAGGCGCGAAATCAATTCGACCAGATCGGCCAACAGCGGCGCCTCGAAGTAGCGGGTGAACGCGTCCTGCACGATGACCACGCTGCGTTCACGTTGCGCCTCGGTCAGCGCCGACAACGTCGAAACCTTCGCCGGTTGCACCTGCCAACGGCGCATCGCCGCATGGAAATCAAAACGACTGAGCAACGGCACGTCGATCATGCCGCCGACCCGTTCCAGCAAACTGCGAACGAATGAGGCGCCCATCAACCCGTTGTACAGCGCCGGAATCCGCGCCATGTACGGGATGCTGTACTCCAGCGAGGCGATCAGGTAATCCCGCGCCGGGCGCAGATAACGGCTGTGATACAGCTCGAGAAAGCGCGAACGAAACTCCGGGACATTGACCTTCACCGGGCACTGCCCCGCGCAGGACTTGCACGCCAGGCAACCGGCCATGGCGTCATAAACTTCATGGGAGAAGTCTTCGGCCTGCGTACGGCTGTTGCGCCAGCGCTGCCACAACGTGCTGAAAAACGCCGGCTTGCGAATCGCATCGGACAACACGTCGACACCCGCCTCGCCCTGCAAACGCAGCCACTCGCGGATCAACGAGGCGCGGCCCTTGGGCGACTGAGCACGTTCGCGGGTGGCTTTCCACGACGGGCACATCGCGTCGTCGGGATCGAAGTTGTAGCAGGCGCCGTTGCCGTTGCAATGCATGGCCGCGCCGTAGCTTTGCCAGACCTTTTCGTCGATCTGCCGGTCGAGTTCGCCGCGCAGAGTCACTTCGTCGATTTTCAGCAGTGCGGCGCCGGTGTTCGCCGCTGTGGCGATCTTGCCCGGGTTGAACTGGTTGAACGGGTCGAACGCGGCCTTCAAGGCTTGCAGGGCCGGATACAGCTCACCGAAAAACGCCGGCGCGTATTCCGAGCGCAAGCCTTTGCCGTGCTCGCCCCACAGCAGGCCACCGTAACGCTGGGTCAGCGCAGCGACGCCATCGGACACCGGGCGCACCAGCGCCGCTTGTTGCGGGTCTTTCATGTCGAGAATCGGCCGCACGTGCAGCACGCCTGCATCGACGTGACCGAACATGCCGTACTGCAAACCGTGGCTGTCGAGCAAATCGCGCAACTCGGCGATGTACTCGGCCAAGTGCTGCGGCGGCACTGCGGTGTCTTCAACGAACGGCTGCGGCCGCGCTTCACCGGCGACGTTGCCGAGCAGGCCCACCGCACGTTTACGCATGCCGTAGACCTTGTTCACTGCCGCATGACCGATCGCCAGCGTGTGGCCCAAACGCTCAACCGTGCGGTCGCAGCTCAAGTGGTCGACGAACGCTTCGACCCGGCGCTGCAAATCCTCCGGATCGTCACCGCAGAACTCCACCAGATTGATGCCCAACGTCGGGCGCTCGGCGCTTTCCGGGAAATACTCGGCGACGCCGTGCCAGACGATGTCCTGCATCGCCAGCAACAGCACTTTGGAGTCGACGGTTTCGATCGACAATGGCTTAAGTGCCATCAAGGCCCGCGCATCGCGCAGTGCGTCCATGAACCCGGCGTAGCGGATGTTCACCAACATCGTGTGTTTGGGGATCGGTAGTACGTTCAGCCGGGCCTCGACGACAAATCCCAGCGAACCTTCCGCGCCGCACAGCACGCTGTTGAGGTTGAAACGGTTGTCCGCCTCACGCAGATGCGCCAAGTCATAACCGGTCAGGCAACGGTTGAGATCAGGGAAGCGTTGTTTGATCAGCTCACCCTGCTCATCAACGATCTGCCGCGCGCAGCGATAGACTTCACCGACCCGATCTTCGCGGACACACAGTGCTTCAAGTTGTTTTTCCTCAAGGGGCAACCCGTGCAAACGCTCACCGCCGCGCAGGACCATATCGAGCTCAAGCACATGATCACGGGTCTTGCCGTAAGTGCAACTGCCCTGACCACTGGCATCGGTGTTGATCATGCCGCCCACGGTGGCGCGGTTGGATGTCGACAATTCCGGGGCGAAAAACAGCCCAGCGGATTTCAGCGCGGCGTTGAGCTGATCCTTGACCACCCCGGCCTGCACGCGCACCCAGCGTTCCTCTACGTTGATTTCGAGGATGCGGTTCATGTGCCGCGACAGATCGACGACGATGCCGTCGGTCAGTGATTGGCCGTTGGTGCCGGTGCCGCCACCGCGCGGGGTGATCACCACTTGCTGATACGCCGGCTCGGCGATCAACCGCGCTACCCGCGCTACGTCCTCGGCGTCCATCGGGAACACCACTGCTTGCGGCAGCCGCTGATAGATCGAGTTGTCAGTCGCCAGCACCACGCGGCTGACGTAGTCGGCGCTGATCTCACCGCGAAAGCCACTGGCTTTCAGGGCTTGGAGGAACTGCTGGTAATCGCTGGTCAGGGCTTTGGCGGGGGACAGCTTGGCAATCATCGGTCAGGTTATCTCGGTCAAATCGGGCCGCGTGGCGGTGAACAGTTGTACGCAACGAATGATTGCGTCAGGCTCCGCCATCTCATGGTGCCCATGTTCATTGCTGGCGAACGCCGGGACAACCGTAAATTCGACCCGTTATTGATGACTTTTACGAATGAATCCGCGCACGCTCACCCCCTCCATGTCGTTATTGCTGGCCTTCGAGGCCGCCGCGCGCCATGAAAGCTACACCCGCGCCGCCCACGAACTGTCGCTGACCCAGAGTGCGGTCAGCCGTCAGGTGCAGACTCTCGAGAAGATGCTCGGCATGCGCTTGTTCAGCCGCGAAGGCCGGCAAGTGGTGCTGACCGATGTCGGACGCATGTATCAGCGCGAACTCGCCGAAGCGCTTGGGCAGATTCGCAGCGCGACCTTGCAGGCCATGGCGTTCGGCTCGGGCATTCACAGCTTGCGCCTGGCGACGCTGCCGACCTTCGGCTCGAAATGGTTGCTGCCACGGTTGAAGGATTTCTACACCGCACACCCGGGCATGACCGTGCATTTGCATTCGCGGATCGCAGCGATTGACTTCGATACCAGCGAAATTGACGCGGCGATTTGTGTCGGTGGCGGTGACTGGCCGGGATTGACCGCCCTGCCCTTGCACACCGAGGAACTGGTGGTGATTGCCAGTGCGCAACTGTCTGACGCTGAGCGCGACGACGCCGAACAACACATCGCCGGGCAACTGCTGCTCAATGTCAGCAGCAATGCGCAGGCGTGGGCAGAATGGTTCAGCCATCAAGGTCTGCCGCACCGAAGCATGCGTATCGGGCCGAGCTTTGAAATGACTTCGCACTTGATTCAAGCGGTGCGGGCGAATATTGGCGTGGGCTTGGTGCCGCGGATTCTGGTCGAGGATGAGTTGTTGAAGGGTGAACTGCTGCAACTGGGCGAGCCGATTACCAGTCGCCGCAGCTATTACCTGGTGTATCCGCCGCGCAATGAGAATTTGCCGTCGCTGAAAGCGTTTCGGGATTGGCTGGTAGAAACGTTGTAACCGTGAGGACGCCAATCGCGAGCAGGCTCACTCCTACAATTGGAATGCGTTTCCCTGTAGGAGTGAGCCTGCTCGCGATGGCGTCAACTCAGACACCTCAAAATCTCGGTTTAACTGCCTTCCAATCCGGCTTGTACCGCTGCATCTGCCGCACATCATCACGCTGACGAATCCCGCACGTCAGGTACTGATCATGCAGCTTGCCCAACTGATCCTGATCCAGTTCCAGCCCAAGCCCCGGCGCTCGGGTGATCTTCACGCAGCCATCGACAATCGGCAGTTTGCCGCCCTTGATCACTTCTTCATCCGGCTCCTGCCACGGGTAATGCGTATCGCAGGCGTAATCCAGATTCGGCACCGCCGCCGCCACATGCGCCATCGCCATCAGGCTGATGCCCAGGTGCGAATTGGAATGCATCGACACACCAACGCCGAACACATCGCACATCTTTGCCAGCGTCTGCGTGTCGCGCAGGCCGCCCCAGTAATGGTGGTCGGCGAGAACAATCTGCACGCTGTTTTGCGCGATGCTGCGGCGGAATTCGTCGAAATCGGTAACGACCATATTGGTCGCCAGCGGCAGACCAGTGCGTTTGTGCAGTTCGGCCATGCCGTCGAGGCCCGGGGTCGGGTCTTCGTAATATTGCAGATCAGCGCCGAGCAACTCGGCCATGCGAATCGAGGTTTCCAGTGACCAGTTGCCGTTCGGATCGATGCGCAACGGGTAGCCGGGGAAGGCCTTTTTCAACGCCTTGATGCACGCCACTTCATGCTCCGGCGGCAACGTACCGGCCTTGAGCTTGATGCTCTTGAAACCGTACGCCTCGATCATCCGCGCGGCCTGCGCAACGATCTGCTGCTCGCTGAGTGCTTCGCCCCAGTTGTCCGGTTTGTACGGCGAATCGACATGCTGTGCGTACTTGAAGAACAGGTAGGCGCTGAACGGCACTTCATCGCGAATCGCGCCGCCGAGCAGATCCACCAGCGGCACATTCAGGTAATGCGCCTGCAAATCGAGAAATGCCACTTCGAACGCCGAATAGGCATTGCTCACCGCTTTGCTGGCGTGGGAACCGGGCGCCAGTTCGGCACCGGCAAGACTGGCCGGTTTGTTCGCAGCAACGGTGGCCTGCACGATCGCGCGTAACTGGTTGAGGTTGAACGGATCGAGGCCGATCAGCTGCGCCTGCAACTGCTGCTGAATCGCCAGCGCCGGGGCATCGCCATAGCTTTCGCCGAGGCCGATATAGCCGTTGTCGCTTTCGATCTCGATGATCGAGCGCAGGGCGAAGGGTTCGTGGATGCCGCTGGCGTTGAGCAGCGGCGGATCGCGAAAAGCAATCGGGGTCACGGTGACACGGGTGATTTTCAAGATAACGCTCCTGACAGATCAACAATCAATTCAATGGCTCGCGGCCGGGCTGGCCGTCGCAACAACGGCGGTGACCTCATGCGGCTTTGCGAGGTTTTTGCCTTTCGCGCCAGGCGCCGTGCGGGCAAAAAAGATCACCACCGCAGCGATCAGCGACGTCGCCGCCAAGCCATAAAGTCCGCCCTCGATGGAGCCGGTGGTTTCTTCGAGGATGCCGAACGCCGTCGGCGCAACGAAACCGCCGAGGTTGCCGATGGAGTTGATCAGCGCGATCACTGCAGCGGCGATACGCGCATCCAGATAGCTTTGCGGGATCGGCCAGAACAGTGCCGATGCAGCCTTGAAACCGATGGCGGCGAAACAGATGGCGACGAAGGCAAAAATCGGCCCGCCGGTGGTTGACATGAACATGCCGATCGCCGCAATCACCAGCGTCAGCGCGACCCAGGCTTGCTGGAATTTCCACTTGCCGGCCATCGCCGCGAAACCGTACATGGCGACAATCGAAATGATCCACGGGATCGAGTTGAGCAGGCCAACCTGGAAGTCGCCGAGGTTGCCCATCTTCTTGATCATGCTTGGCAGCCAGAACGTCGCGCCGTAAATGGTCAGTGCGATGGAGAAATAGATGAAACAGAACAGCGCAATCTGCCGATCCGCCAATAGCTTGAACATCGACGACTTGGCCACCTGCGACGCCTCACGAGCGCGCTGTTCCTCGGCAATCGCCGCCACCAGCGCTTCGCGTTCCTCTTCGCTCAACCACTTGGCCTGACGCGGATGCGATTGCAGCCAGAACCATACGAATGCGCATAGCACCACCGACGCCGCGCCTTCGATCAGGAACATCCACTGCCAGCCATGCAGGCCCAGACCGCTGATATGCAGCAACGCACCGGACACCGGGCCGGAAATCACCGAGGCAATCGCCGAGCCACTGAGAAACACCGCCATGGTCTTGCCACGCTCGGAGGCCGGCAGCCATTGGGTGAAGTAGTAAATGATCCCCGGAAAGAACCCCGCCTCGGCCGCGCCGAGAATAAAGCGCAACACATAGAAACTGGTTTCACCTCTGACGAACGCCATGGCCATGGCCGCTGCGCCCCAGGTGAACATGATCCGCGTCAGCCAGACCCGCGCGCCATAACGCTGCAGAAGCATGTTGGACGGCACTTCGAACAGTGCGTAGCCCACAAAGAACAAACCGGCGCCGAGGCCATAAGCCGCCGCGCCGATGCCCAGATCGGTTTCCATGTGGCTGCGCACGAAACCGATGTTGACCCGATCGATGTAGTTGACGATGAACATCACCACGAACAGCGGCAGCACGTGGCGCTTGACCTTGGCGGCGGCACGGGCGAGAACCGTGACGTCCAGCGGACTCTGGAGGGTTTTCAAGGGGCGACTCCCGATCTTGTTTTTTTAGGGATGGCGTAAAGCGATGGGCCGATCATGGACGGCGATCATTGATCCCGTCTAATCTAACTTGGCATTCGATTGATACCTGGATTAGATCAATGTTCGAATTGACCCAACTGCGCTGCTTCACCACTGTCGCCACCGAACTCAACTTTCGCCGCGCCGCCGAACGATTGAACATGACCCAGCCGCCGCTGAGCCGACAGATTCAGTTGCTCGAGCATCACCTCGGTGTCGAACTGTTTACTCGCAGTACCCGCAGTGTTGCGTTAACCGCCGCCGGCCGGGCCTTTTTCATCGAAGCACAGAACCTGCTGGAACGCGCGCAACAAGCGGCAGTCACCGCCCGGCGGTTTGCCGAGGGCGATATCGGTTCGGTGAACATCAGTTTTGTCGGCAGCGCGGTGTATGAGTTTCTGCCCAAGGTGATCGCCGAGGCACGACTCAAACAGCCGCAGGTGAAAATCGATCTGGCGGAAATGAACACTTACCAGCAACACGAAGCCCTGCGCGCCCGCCGCATCGATCTGGGCATCGCCCGCGCGCCGTTATTGGAGCCGGGCTACGCCACCGAATGCCTGGTACGCGAGCCGTTTGTATTGGCGGTGCCGAGTGGACATCCATTGGCAACGGCGGCTGAAGTGTCGGTCAGTGACCTGGATAAACAGCCGTTCCTGATGTACTCCCACGCCGCGTATCCGCCGTTCAACGAATTGCTGACCGGCATGCTGCGCTCAGCACGAGTCGCGCCGGATTATGTGCAGTGGCTGGGTTCTTCTCTGACGATTCTGGCCTTGGTCAACGCCGGCATGGGCCTGGCGCTGGTGCCGCGTTGCGCTACCAGTGTGGTGTTCAAGAATGTGGTGTTTCGCGATATCGATCTGGGCGAAGGGGTGCAGAGTGAGCTGCATCTGATCTGGCGGGAGAACAACGACAACCCGGCGTTTGCGATGTTGCTGGAAGCGATTCGCCGGGCGGTGGCTGAGGGTTGGGGCTGAAGAAATACTAGCTCTTGAGCGGTGGTGGAGCACTGGGCGCCTTGGGCTGCGCATTTGCCACTGGCTTGCCATCTTTCGTGTAGCGACGCGCTACCCATTCCGGCATTGGTTGCGGTGCTCTGGCTGTCATAACGAAACCTCCGATTTCGGGCCGAATTCGACCCACTTGACCTTGCCGGAATCTATCAGCAAAAACTCAGCGCCAAAAGGCACCTCTGCCCCTTCGGCATCCAGCCAACAGGGATTCTGCATCACGAACTGGCCACTGCTGGATTCCGGTGGCCACTCCACCGGCCAGCCAAACACGCGCCTTTCGTCGTTCAAATGCAGTGTGACCAGACGATGGTGTTGGGCAAAAATGCTGAACCATTCGCTGGGATAGGAAGTTTGTTTCGTGACATTTCGACTACGTAACCAGCCATGCAATTTGTCATTCGTAGCCAGATAGCAGGAAAGCAACCCGAGCGTCACCGACACAACGAATGCCCATATTGTTTCGGCCTTGGCATCCCAACGTCCGACAGAAAAGCCTTTCGAGCCTACCCACAAACACATTGCCCCAACCCCCAATACCGCTCCCTGAATCACAAACGTAAAAATCAGCGCCTGCACAATCTGCCCGAACGTATCGGGTCGCTTGAATGCCGTCAGCGAGTAAAAAATCCATGCTGACAAAAAACCGGGAATCAGATACTGCAACAGCGGAATAACTTCTTTGACCAGATCATCCATGATCCGAGGCTCCTTGAAAGACCGGCCGACCTGACTATCGACCGCCCCGCAAAAGCCTAGTGCACACGGAGGAAACCCTTCGTGCGCAACTGTCACCGTTCATTTCGCGAATCAGATCCACACCTTTCAGCCTCCAGGCAGCCAAAAAAAAGCAGAAGCCGTCGATGCGGCTTCTGCTTTTTTTGTCTCTGCAGGCGTCGTTACAGGCAATCACGCACCGATTGGCGCAACGAACCGGACTTCGCCCATGGCGGCCCCTGATACAACGAAACCCGGCTTCCGTCCTTGTACTTGACGATGTCGAGGATCTCGTCCGCAGTGATGATGCTCGGCGCCGTGATGCGATAGCCGTTGGAAATCGATGTCTGCGAAGTCTTGGCCACATCCTTCTGCCACAACGGTAATAAACACGCCGCATAGTCCTTGGGCGACTTGGCGCTGGTCTTGCTGATATTCGGCTCACCCGGCACCAACGAGGCCGGCAACGAGCAACCCGCCAACATGGCCAACGCCAGACTCCCGATCCATACCCGCATGGTGTATTCCTGATCTGAAAAAAGTGAATGTAGCGTGTAAGCGGCACTACATCCATCGTGGCAACGCGCCCTTGGCGCAATCTGCACAACTTTTCACAACCGTTCAGCGTGCTGATGAACAGGCTTTGCCCATCGACGAAAAATGCGACTACTCTTTTCTACCGAGAATGTTCTGGAGGTGATCATGCGGCTCAATGAATACGAACACGAACTTCAACGCGATCTGCAAAGCGTTGCATCGGACTTGAGATGGTCGGCGGTCGACCTGAAACGTATCGCGGAACAATTGCGCAAATCCGGCAACGAGGCGGATGCGCAAACCGTGCTGAGATCCTGCGAGGTGCTGCAAAGCGATGAAGAACGGCTGCAACTCTATGCCAGGGAAGTGAAAGCCCGCGCGATCAGCCGGACCAAGGTCCACTGAGACCACCCTCCCCAAAAACAGAAGCCCCGACAATTGCCGGGGCTCTTTCATTACAGCCAGCCTGTCAGTGGGTTTTGTGACTTTGCGCGCGCGTCGTGCGTTTTTTGTAGCCAGGCAGCGCTGCGGCATAGGCCAGCGCCTCTTCCCGGCTACCAAACGACGCCAGCCGATCGCCCTGAGTGCAAACCCGCCATGGGCCATTGTTCACGCTAAGCACGTCATAGCCGTTCATGTGCATCTTGTTCAACATCGGCATGCTCATGGATACCTCCATTTTTGCTAACGGTCAGATCCAGCTTCACGCTTTTACCTTACACCCTGACCCGCCCGAAATGCCGACCGGGTGTCGCCAGCCGCAACAGTCAAGGGTCTGGCACTTTTCAACACAGCGAACGCTCCAAACTCCAATGAAACCTTTGTCGCACGCTTCGGCTCAAATATTGCAGTTTTATTTCTATTTTGTGACAAGCAGTAAAAACAGGTAACAGATGAAAGTACGTGCAACCGTTATATGCGAGCAGGATCGCCACATTCTCCTGGTACGCAAACCCCACTGCCGCTGGACATTGCCCGGCGGCAAGGTCGAGCACGGGGAAACCCGAGCGGAGGCTGCCGTGCGCGAACTGCAAGAAGAAACCGGCCTGGACGCCGACGATGTGTTGTATTTAATGGAATTGCAGAGCGGCAGCACGCGGCATCATGTCTACGAGGCGTCCGTGATGGACTTTGAGCAAGTGCGGCCGCAGAACGAGATCATCGATTGCATCTGGCATCCGCTGGATTCAGTGCGCAATCTGCACACCAGCGAAGCGACGCTGCGCATCGTTCAAGCGTTTCAACGGCGTTTATGACGCGTTAACCAGCGAACGCTCGGCGGCCCGCGCTGATTTCGGTGCGTAATTCACCGATGAAGTTGGAAATGTCACGAATCGTGACGAGGTGTTCCGGAGAGACGCCATTCAACAGCAACTCGACTCGCCCGCTGTCCGGTTCATACACCTTGATTTGCAATAGCCCCTGCGTGCTCGGGATGCAATCGCACTTGAACGCAGGAAAGCCGGATTCGACAATCCGGCAGATATCGTCAATGGCAAGCATGAGTGGACGCCTCGCAGGCGGTGGGTCGGTCGACTCGTAGAGCATAGATGAGCAATTTGTGTCTCGCTCGACACAAAAATGCCAACCCGATCACAACTTTCAAGCACGCCGTCAATGCGCGTCATGATCCCAGATCCAGTTCCACATCCCCGGCAAGTTCACCGACTCCGAACTGTTCTCCACGGCACGCGCCAACGCGGCTTTCTCAAGTTCAGCGTGATCATCATAGAAAGGCTTGTCCTCCAGCCTCACGCCCGTGGCAGCGGCGCTCTCCAGCAGAATCTGCAGGTATTCGCGCGTGTGCCGCGCGGTATAGCGGTTGAGATCATGAAACGTCACCACGACCGGGATGACCCCGTCCACGGTGGGCAATTCGCCAAGGGCGATACGTTCACGGACTTCCGATAATTGCCGCAGCATGTTGGCCCGACGTCGCGGGCTGGCATTGAAGCCCCAGATCTTGCCGTCGTTGGCGCTTAAATCGGTGAGCAAAACGTGCAAACCGTGCTGCTGATAGGCGGCAAAGGTGCGTTTGTCGTAATTCCAGAACGGCGGGCGCAGCAGTGTCGGTGGCGCGCCGGTGATGGCGGCGATATCAGCCGTGCCGTTGCTCAGCGACTCTTCAAGCTCTTGCGGGTCGAGCAAACGATGATTGGTGTGCCAGTGGGTCGCGGTGTGAAACGCGAGAATGTGCCCCTCATCATGTTCACGACGCATGATGCTGCGACCAATGTCACTGTTGCCCGCTCGTGGCGCACGCGTCTGCACGAAGAACACCGCTTTGATGTCTGGCTGCAGCGGATTGTCCTTGAGACTGTCGAGCACTGTGGCCGACGGATTCCACAAACTCGAAGCGCTGGGGCCATCGTCAAACGTCAACAGAAAGCGCACCGGTGCCTGGGTTTTCAGGCGCGTTTCGGTTTGCGCGGTCATTTCGATCGGGGCGGCGATACAACCGGCCAGCCCGAGAGCAATCAGCGCGGCACAAAGAAGTTTGAATCCGGATGTCATGTTTTGCCTTGAGCACGGCGGCTGCCGTCATGTTGTCGATTGGCAAAACTCCCTCGCCCTTATCCATCCTTGCGCCCCGATCCGCGAGCGGAGGTTGGATAAGGTACACAGGGTTTGGTTCCGGCGCTCGCTCAGTGAGCCAATGCCTGCTGAAAAGACGTGTCGATACTTCCGGCGGTGGCCAACGGAGCCGGCAGCGCTTTCACTTTGAACAGGAAGTCGGCAGTACTTTGCAGATCCGTCGCCGCTTGCGTGTCCACTGGCCCGACGGTCATGTGCGCCTGGCGCAACCAGTGGCGCGACACCTGCTGATCGAGATTGGCTTTCTTTGCCCACAGATCGGCGTATTCATCTGTGTGGCTGTCGACCCAGGCCCGCGCCTGCTTCAAACGCCCGAGAAAATCCGCAATCGCTGCACGCTTACTGTCGATGGACGGTGTCGACGCCGCGATTGCGCTGAGCCCCGGCATCAGATTTTTTGCGGTCAGGATCGGTCGCGCGCCGGAGAACACGATCTGCTGGGAAATGTACGGTTCCCACACCGGGAAAGCGTCGATGCTGCCCTGTGGCAGGGCTGCGGCCGCATCGATCGGCATCAACTTGACGAACTCGACGTAGTTTTCCGGCAGACCGCCCTGCTCCAGGGCGCGCAAGGTCAACTGCTGACTCCAGGCGCCGGGCCAGTAGGCGACTTTCTTGCCCTTCAGATCGGCGATGGTTTTCACCGGCGAGTCCTTGGGCACCAGCAACGCGATGGTGTCGGGATTCTGCCGCGATACGCCGATCAGTTTCACCGGCGCCTGCTTGGCGGCCAGAAACAGAAAACCTGAATCGCCCAGAAAGCCAAGGTCCAGAGAGCCGGTTTGCAAGGCTTCCGCCAAGGGTGCAGCGGCCTGGAAGTGTTTCCAGTCGACAGTATAAGGCGCGTCTTTCAATACACCGGACGCCTCCACCGAGGCACGGATGTTGTAGTAGTTCTGATCGCCGACATGCAGGACCAATGGCTCGGCGGCGTAGGACAGGGGCGACGTAAACAGTGCAGCGCTCAGCGCACCGCGTAGGAAACGAGAAAGCTTCATGGCGAGTCCTGCAAAGGGAAATTGCATAGACCATAACGCTGTTGATTCCTGGTTTTGAAATTCGATTAATGCATAAGACCATCACTGTCGATTTCTACTGTTTCTACAGCAACAGTGCCCAACCACAGTGTTGCCTAGCCAACAGCCGAAATCCTGCACATGGCGTTAAAACCCTTATAAACCGGCACTCTCAAGCACATGGCACAGAGCCTGCAATATTCCATTCATGCAGGAAGCATTCGATGAAAATATCTTTTTGGACATAAGAAACCTGTGCCTTTGCCGGAGCGCCCCATGACATCGTTCTTTCCTCGACTCAAAACCCTGCTGGCTGCCAGCGCAGTGGCACTGAGCCTGCAACCACTCGCCCACGCGGCTGAAAACGCACCGGCGGAAGTGCATCTCGACTATGCCTATTACTCGCCGGTCAGTCTGGTGCTCAAGCATTTCGGCTTCCTCGAAAAAGCCTTGCCGCAGACCAAGGTCAGTTGGGTACTGAGCCAGGGCAGCAACCGCTCGCTGGAATACCTCAACAGCGGCGGCGTGGATTTCGCTTCCAGCGCCAGCCTCGCCGCCGTGCTAAGCCGCGCCAACGGCAGCCCGATCAAATCGGTCTACGTCTACAGCCGTGCCGAATGGACTGCACTGGTGGTGCGCAAGGATTCTCCTTACCTGACCGTCGCCGACCTCAAGGGCAAAAAGATCGCCGCCACCAAGGGCACCGACCCGTATCTGTTCACCCTGCGCAGCCTGCAACAGGCCGGGCTGAAAAAAGACGACGTGGAACTGGTTCACCTGCAACATCCGGACGGCCGCACCGCGCTGGAAAAGGGTGATGTCGACGCCTGGGCCGGACTCGATCCGCACATGGCCGCCAGCCAGGTCCAGGCCGGTTCGCGCCTGCTCTACCGCAACCCGGCGTTCAACAGTTACGGCGTGGTCAGCGTCACCGAGCAATACGCCAAAGAACATCCGCAGACCATCGACACCGTGATCAAGACCTACGAACAGGCCCGCGACTGGGCGCTGAAAAATCCCGATGAGTTCGCCGCCCTTCTCGCCAAGGAGTCCGGATTGTCGCTGGATGTAGCCAGGTTGCAACTGTCGCGCACTGACCTGAGCAGCCCGCAACTCACCCAGCAGGACATCAGCGCCTCCAAGGCAGCGGCGCCGATTCTGGTCTCCGAGGAACTGGTGCGCCGTGGAGTGAATGTCGATCAAGTCATCGATCAATTGCTCAACAGCGGTGTGCAGCAAGCCGTCGCCCACCAGTAACCGATCAGCCTCACGACAAATCCGCGCCCGTCGCGGATTTGTCGTGAGCGGAGCCAAAACCATGACCACTCACAGCAAAGACTTGCCCGCGCCACTTGCCGTACCGCGCCAGCGTCCTGCGAGCTTGAATCCGACATGGCAGCGCCGCTGCAAAGGCCTGGCCCTGCCGCTGCTGATCATCGTCGCGCTGGAAATTATCGTACGCATCGGCTGGCTGCCGTCCTACCAGATGCCGGCGCCGAGCGAGATCGCCCTGACCCTCACTGACCTCGCCGAAGGCGCGCTGTGGAAACACATCGGCGCCAGCCTGATCCGCGTGCTGCTCGGATTTGCCATCGGTGCCAGCCTGGCGCTGGTATTTGCTGCCTGGGTCGGCTTGAGTCGCGAAGCCGAGGCTTATCTGGAACCGACCTTCGCCGCCTTGCGTTCCATTCCAAGCCTGGCCTGGGTGCCGCTGCTGCTGTTGTGGCTGGGCATCGACGAGACCTCGAAAATCGTCTTGATCGCCATCGGCGCGTTTTTTCCGGTGTACGTCAACGTGGTCGCGGCCATTCGCAACATTGATCGCAAACTGGTGGAGGTTGGCCGCATCTATGGCTTCAGCCGCTTGCAACTGGTGCGACGAATATTGCTGCCCGCCGCCCTGCCTGGCCTGTTCACCGGGTTGCGCAGCGGCATGAGTCTGGCGTGGATGTTTCTCGTGGCAGCAGAGTTGATCGCGGCCACCAAGGGTTTGGGCTATCTGCTCAGTGACGGCCGGGAAACCTCGCGGCCGGACATCGTACTGGCTGCGATCATCGTGCTCGCCTTGCTCGGTAAATTCAGCGACGGCCTGCTCGCGATGCTCGAACGCCGCTGGTTGAACTGGCGCGACACATTCACCGGTCAGGGCGCCAGCGACTAAGCTGAACTCTCCAACCGGAGATCGGCCCATATGCGGAAGACTCTCGCAGTACCGTGGCATTCACGACTTCGTCGCGGTGCTGAGCATTCCCGACGCGTTGATCAACCACGTTGGCGATGCGCCGCTTGATCGCTATAACGCGGCGCCGACCACCGCGCTAGCCGTCCTGCATCAACAAGGGCAGCACCTGCGTGCCGACAATCTGCGCTGGGGCTGGCGCCCGCATTGGGCCAAGGATCGCCCACCACCGATCAATGCCCGGGTCGAGAAAGTTGCGCATGGCCCGTTCTTCCGAGCGATCTGGCGACATCGCTTGATCGTGCCCGTGGACAACTGGTTTGAATGGGTCGATAGCGGAGACAAAACACGACAACCATGGCTGATCCGTCGCGCGGATCACGAAGCGGTTTTCTGCGCAGCCATCGGGCAGTTTCCGACAGCCGAAACGCCGGCTCGGGATGACGACGGTTTCGTGATTATCACCGCCGATGCCGTCGGCGGCATGCTCGATATCCATGATCGCCGACCGGTGGTGTTCCGCGCAGAGTTGGCGCGCGAATGGCTCGATCCGGCGACGCCGGTTGAACGCGCCGAGCAAATGTTGCGGTTCGAAGGCGAAGGTAGCGAAGCGTTCGAGTGGTACAAAGTCGGCAAAGCTGTCGGTAACGCACGCAATCAGGGCGCCAGTTTGATTATTGAGCAGACTTAAACATTTGCCGACTTCACGCGTCTATCAATGTAGAACCTGCCGAAGGCTGCGATCTTTTGACGCAGCATTATAAGGAATAAAACTATTGCAAACTTTACCAACTCATAGAGCGAATCACTGCCGTTACAAACCCTGTTTCATTTTTGAGACGGCGCACATAAAACACACGTTTGAATGAACTAACCGCCTGTCTGACATTTCAACCGTCATACATACATTTAGATGCACTACGGCTAGCATGCGCGCCGCATTTCCATTTGGTATACCAGTTGACCAAAGAGTCAACAAACCAGGAACCCCCTAACGTCTACAAGCCTTGCAGAGAAATAAGTTGCGCGACGATTTTGCAATCAAACAGGTCAGCGGCCTGGAGTGTATTTATCTGTCGATGACAGAACGCTTTGAACTCGACTGTTTTATCGGCCACTACATCAAGACCCGAAACCTGCGTGCCGTACCCGATATCGAACGCATCCTGCGCACCACCCTTGAAGGGTATCCGGGCCACGCGCCGGTGATGGTCAACGAGCTCAATGCGTGGATTGATCGAACCTTGGGATATCGGGCCACACACCCCGATTTCACGCAGTTGGACGAACTTTGAAACCGTAAAAAAGCCCCACACTTGTGGGGCTTTATCGTAGAAGTCACTCAAAACTTGCGGTCAGGATCGGAAAGCTCTCGGCCATCATCGTGCTTCCAGGTCTGCTCCTTGTGCTTCTCCCGCTCTATTTCTTCTTGCGTCGGTTCATCCGTGTCTTCGTCATCCGTCTCTGGATGCTTTTGCTCAGTCGCCATGTGCACCTCCCGTGATCAGTAACCTTTCATCCCTGAAGCGTAGAACAGACAACTTACAGCCACCAGCGCAGCAAAAAGAAGAACGCCATGCTCAACAACATGCTGAGCAAAGTACTGCGCGTGTAGATCACCAGAGCGATCGCCACCAGCGAACTGAGCAGGTAGGGATTATCCCACTGCAGATTCAGCTGTTTGTCGGGCATGAAGACAATCGGCCCACAGATAGCGGTCAACATCCCCGGTACCGCAAACCCGAGAAACTGTCGCGCATTGCTGCTCAGACGCACCGGCAAACGCGGTTCGAGAAACACGTAGCGGTTGAGAAACACCAGAAGCCCCATGCCAAAAATCACCGCCCAAACCATCATGTGCGCTCCCGATACAGCTTGTTGCAGATAAACCCGGCGGTCATTCCAGCCAGTCCGGACAACACCAGCGCCGAACCCCATTGCCAGTAACTGAACAGCACCGAACAAAACAGCGACACCGCCACACACACCAGCGTCGGTACGTTACGCACCACCGGCGTGATCAACGCGATAAACGTGGCGGCAATCGAGAAATCCAGCCCCAAGTGCTCAAGCCCTGGAATGCTGCTGCCGAGGACAATGCCGGCGAGAGTGAACAGATTCCACGCGATGTAGAACGTCAGGCCAACGCCCAGCGCATACCAGCGGTTAAACTGCTGGCGATCATGTTGACTGGTCAGTGCAAACAACTCATCGGTAAGCAAAAAACCCAGACCTGCTCGCCAGCGCCCCGGCAGCGGCGAAATCACCGAGCGCATGCTCATGCCATAGAGCAAGTGCTGCGAGGTCAGCAGCAACGTGGTCAGCAGAATCGAGAAAATCCCCGCACCGCCCTTGAGCATGCCGATCGCCACCAATTGCGCCGCACCGGCAAACACGATGCTCGACAAGCCCTGCCCTTGCAGCGGCGTGAGGTTGGCCTCGATCGCCATGGAGCCGGCCAGTAGCCCCCAAGGCGCGGTGGCCAGAGACAACGGCATGATCGCCGCAGCGCCGCGAAGGAACGCACTGCGCGGCATAACTGAATCAGACATAAACGTTCTTCAACCAGGAAAACGGTCGAAGACTGTGCCAGCCATTTCGCCTATCTGGCTTGAACAATCTTGCGCACTTGTGGGAAATCGGCCGGATGAGCGCGCAATACGCTGATTTTCGCACTGACTGTTAATGCCCTGAGCGGCGTAACATAGCGCCATTCACAACCGCGTCAGGGAGACGACATGCTGTACCGAATCGCAGCCGACGGGCTGGTGCTGTTTCATTTGTCATTCATTCTGTTCGTGCTGTTTGGCGGGCTGCTGGTCCTCAAATGGCCACGGGTGATGTGGCTGCATTTGCCCGCCGCCTCCTGGGGCGTGGCGGTCGAGGTGCTGCATCTGACCTGCCCGCTGACGTACTGGGAAAACCTTATGCGTCACGCCGCCGGGCAGACCGAATATGCCGGCGGCTTCATCGAGCATTACATCTGGCCGATCATCTATCCGGCCGGGCTCACCCCGCAGATTCAACTGGCGCTCGGCAGCGTGGTGCTGGCGGTCAACCTGCTGGTGTATGGGCGGGCAATTCGCTCATGGAAACATCGTCGCGCCGCTTCGCCGCTTTAATTATCCTCGCCGACTGACTTGAAGCGGGCCTCGAAATCCGCTGCCAGGTCCGCCAAGGTGATGCCGCCCAACCGCGATAGCAACAGCGCCTGCGCCTCATCGAAGGTGCGTGTCAGTGCGGCGTTCACCGCTTGCTCGACCAGACACTCCGGGTGATCCGTCGACAAACCGATGGAAAAAATCGACTGCGTGCCCAACGCCTGGTGGATATCCAGCAGGGTGATCTGCGCCAGCGGTTTGGCCAGCGCCCAGCCTCCCTGATGGCCCTTCTCTGACGTCACAAAACCCTGCTCCTTGAGCAAACCCATGGTGCGCCGCACCACCACCGGGTTGGTGCCAAGCATGCCGGCGATGGTTTCCGAGGTCGCGCGCTTTTCATGGCGAGCCATGTGAATCAACACATGGAGCATGCGCGATAACCGCGTGTCGTTTCTCATCGATGAACCTTTTCTCAAGCCGTTGCGAAGATGCGCCGAGTATCGCTTGCAAGGTCTGAAGTTACGAGACTATTGACAGCAATATTTCTCGTAACTTACGGTGTGCCTTGAAAACTCAAGAGGAGATTCGCTCATGGTGTACGACGTCATCATCGTCGGCGGCAGCTATGCCGGGCTGTCCGCCGGCCTGCAACTGGCCCGCGCCCGACGCGATGTGCTGGTGCTGGATTCAGGGCTGCGACGCAACCGTTTTGCCGAAACATCCCACGGTTTCCTCGGCCAGGATGGACGTGCACCGGGGCAAATTGCTGACGAGGCACGCGCACAATTACTGGCCTACCCCAGCGTGCAATGGCTAACGGATACCGCAGTTGAAACGACTCGGACTGACAGCGGATTCGATTTGCGCACCCAGAGCGGACAATGGTTCAGCGCCAAGCGACTGATCCTGGCCTCGGGCGTCATCGACGAGTTGCCGGACATCGACGGCCTCAGGCAACGCTGGGGCCAAAGTGTTTTCCATTGCCCCTACTGCCACGGTTATGAACTGAATCAAGGCGCGATCGGCGTATTGGCGACGTCACCGATGTCGATTCTTCACGCCCTGCTACTGCCGGATTGGGGCCCGACCACGTTCTTCACCAACGGCGTGTTCGAGCCGGATGCCGAACAATTGGCGGAACTGGATCGCCGCGGCGTAACCCTGGAAACCCGGCCGGTCAGTCACATCCGTGGCGAGCGTGCGGACGTGGTACTCAGCGATGGTCAAGTCATCGCTGTTGCAGGCCTGTTCGCCATGCCACGCACACGCATGGCCAGCCCGCTGGCTGAACAATTGGGATGTACATTCGAGGATGGCCCGATGGGACCGTTTATTCAGACTGACGCGACACAACAAACCAGCGTCGCCGGCGTATTTGCCTGCGGAGATGCGGCATTGGCTGCCGGTTCGGTAGCGCTGGCAGTTGGCGATGGGGCCCGCGCCGGTGCAGGCACTCATCGCTCACTGATCTTTGGCTGAAACTTATACTGCGGACGTTTCAGCGCGAAGTTGGCTTCAACGCCTCCAGCCAGGCCGGATCCAGGCGCGTCTGCTCGGTATCGAGTCCCAGCGCCTGCATCCCCTCCTTGTGCATTTCAACTTCCCGCCACAGCTGCCCGTGATCGCTGGAGTTGCCGTCCAGTTCGTGCATTTGCGTCAATCCCAGATGGTAGAAGCGTAGAACCTTCATCGCCGTCGGATCGTTCTGCTCCACCGCCGCCGTCACCTGATGCATCACATTGGTGATGCTCATCAGATTGCGCTTGAGCCGCCAGCTGTACACCGCTGGCGCCATCCAGCTCTGATTCCAGAAGCGCCCGCGCAATAACGCAGCGGTCAGCAGAAATGCGACAAACACCCCGCCGACATTGAAGCGCAGGTTATCGCCGCCAGGCTCGCCGAACAACGCCACTGCCACGCTGGAAAACAGCATCGCCAGCACCAGGAACAGCACGGCGATGATGATCGTGCTGCGGCGCGTCTGCTGGCGAAAGGTGGCGGCGTCCATCGGCTGAATCTCGAACATCACAAATGACTTCCTTGAGCGACAAAAGGGCTAACTGAAAAAACCGGCCGGCGCATTATCGCCTCTAGCGCGGATTTAGCTATGCTGGGGCTCCTTTTCATCTTTTCAGCGTCCAACGGGGACATGGCGGTATAGCGCAGATCGTGCCATCTTCACTTCATTCATGGATACACACTATTCGGATGCCATCGCCTAGTCTTGAGATGACATCGTTTTAAGGATCATTGCATGACCCAACGACACGTAATCAATGCCTCGGTCAGCCCGAAAGGCAGCCTGGAAACCCTTTCTCAACGTGAAGTTCAGCAACTGAGCGAAGCCGGATCCGGCAGCACCTACACCCTCTTCCGCCAGTGCGCCCTGGCCATCCTCAACACCGGCGCCCATGTCGATAACGCCAAGACCATCCTCGAAGCCTACAAAGACTTCGAAATCCGCATTCACCAGCAGGATCGCGGCGTACGCCTGGAGCTGTTGAACGCGCCGGCCGACGCTTTCGTCGATGGCGAAATGATCGCCAGCACCCGCGAAATGCTGTTCAGCGCCCTGCGCGACATCGTCTACACCGAAAACGAACTCGACAGCCAACGCATCGACCTGACCACCTCGCAAGGCATCAGCGACTACGTTTTCCACCTGCTGCGTAACGCGCGCACCCTGCGCCCGGGCGTCGAGCCGAAGATCGTCGTGTGCTGGGGCGGCCACTCGATCAACACCGAAGAATACAAATACACCAAGAAAGTCGGCCACGAACTGGGCCTGCGCAGTCTCGACATCTGCACCGGTTGCGGTCCGGGCGTGATGAAAGGCCCGATGAAAGGCGCGACCATCGCTCACGCCAAACAGCGTATTCACGGCGGGCGTTATCTGGGTTTGACCGAGCCGGGCATCATCGCCGCCGAAGCGCCGAACCCGATCGTCAACGAGCTGGTGATCCTGCCGGACATCGAAAAACGTCTGGAAGCCTTCGTCCGCGTTGGCCACGGCATCATCATCTTCCCGGGCGGCGCCGGTACGGCTGAAGAGTTCCTCTACCTGCTGGGCATCCTGATGCACCCGGACAACAAGGGGCTGCCGTTCCCGGTGATCCTCACCGGGCCGAAACATGCCGCGCCGTATCTGGAACAGTTAGACGCGTTCGTCACCGCGACCCTCGGTGAAGCCGCCAAGCAGCACTACGAGATCATCATCGACGACCCGGCCGAAGTGGCGCGGCAGATGACCCAAGGCCTGAAGGCGGTGAAGCAGTTCCGTCGCGAGCGCAACGACGCGTTCCACTTCAACTGGCTGCTGAAAATCGACGAAGGCTTCCAGCGTCCGTTCGATCCGACCCACGAAAATATGGCCAACCTGAAACTGCACCGCGACCAGCCACCGCACGAACTGGCGGCCAATCTTCGTCGGGCGTTCTCCGGCATTGTCGCTGGCAACGTCAAGGACAAGGGCATTCGCCTGATCGAAGAACACGGGCCGTACCAGATCCGTGGTGACGCGGCGATCATGCAACCGCTCGATGCCCTGCTCAAAGCCTTCGTCGCCCAACACCGAATGAAACTGCCGGGCGGCGCGGCGTATGTGCCGTGTTATCGAGTGGTGGCGTAACTCTTTTGGTTACCACGCAACACATGTAGGAGCGAGCCTGCTCGCGATAGCGGTACGTCAGTCGCTGTGGATGTCGACTGACCCACCGCTTTCGCGAGCAGGCTCGCTCCCACAGATTCCGTTGTGTGGCGCAAAGGGTATTTACAACCACAGTCCCCCTGTGGGAGCCAGCCTGCTCGCGAAGAGGCCCGAAAGAACACCATCAACCTTATCCCGCCAACCGCGCCGCCAGCGCCTTGGCCTGCAACGCCACATCCGTCACCGCCGTACTCTCCCACCACATCCCCCGCAATGGTGGTCCCATTGCAAACAACCGATCAGCCGCTCGCCCTTCTTCATCCAGCACCGCGCCATCCACCGCCGCCGCAATCCCCAACGCCAACGGTCCTGGCTGCACCAGACCGCGCGCCAGCACCTGCTGCGGCAACGGTCGCGCCACCCGGCGCCAGTCGTATTCAATTCCACTGGAATTGATCAATGCGGCACCTTGCACCACGCAAGTTTCAGACTCTCCGCGCCGCCGAATGCGAATACGGACGCCACCGTCCGGACTTGGCTCAAGCCCATTGAACGAAGCTGCCTGAATACGCAATCGCCCTTCTTTATAAAGACGCTCAACCAGCGCCGCACTCAGCGGCGGCGAACGGTGATGATGACTTTCCCACCACGGCCGTACATGCCGTACGAATTGTCGACGCTGCGCGTCAGTCGCCTGGCTCCATAACCGGGCGATGTGCACCCGAACCGTGTCCAGTGGCGCCTGCCAATCAATACCTTGCGCGATGGCTGCCCGGCATTGCCGACGCAATTCACGGAGCAACTGCCGTGGTGTGCGCAGACTGTGATTGGCGCCAAGAAAATCCACCCAGGCCGGTGGTTGTCGGCGCACATGGGGCAACAAGCCATGCCGGGAAAACACTTCGATCGGCCCACGATGCCCGGCTTGCTCCAGCGATACCACGGCGTCGACCATGGTCAGGCCGGAACCGATGATCAGCACGGTGGATTGCGGATCGAGCTGGCGCATGGCCGCAACATCCCAGGGATCAAGGGCGGCGGCGTTGAGGCCACTGGAAGCTTTCTGCGGGGTTCGTGCTGCGGGGAACATACCGGTCGCCAGCACCGCGCAGGCTCCGTGCAATGACTGCCCATCGCTCAGTGTGAGCTGCACCGAACCGGTATCGACTTGCAGATCGACGACCTCCGCACGGATGTGCTCAGCGCTCGAGCCATTTTGCATTCCGGCAATGCGCGCTTCGGCCAGGCGTTGCTGCACATAAACACCGAACAATCCACGCGGGGGAAACAGCTCACTGACCGGCACATTCTGCTCGGCAGACTCCGGCCAGCCGCCACCGGCAATGTGCTCGGTCAGCCATTGCGTCAGGTCATCCGGATTATCCGGATCGACGCTCATTCGCGCCGCATTGCCATTGAGTGTGTGACCCAACTCGACCGCGCTGTACGCCTCGCCCCGTCCCAGTTCCGCACGCGGTTCAACGATCAAGACCTTGCGCCGGCCAGGCAGACGCAATAATTGCACCGCCAGCATCGTGCCACTGAGGCCACCACCGATAATCAGGATGTCTGCGCTCTGACTCATTCAAATCACCACATTGCGCACAAACCGCGCCGCGACATCGCCATCGTTGCGATAGGAATGCGGCTGATTGCTGGCAAACATGAAAAACTCACCCGTGCCGATGTGCTGCGGCTGATCGCCGAGCATTAGCGTCAGGCAACCCTCGAAGACGAAAATCTGCTCGCTCCAGCCCTCGGCATCCGCTTGCGACGGATAGACCTCGCCGGGTTGCAGACACCATTCCCATTGCTCGACTTCGCGAGTCGCCGTGGCTTTGGAGAGCAACACCGCTTTGCTGCCCGGGTGGGTGCCTGCCCAGGCCACCTCGTTGATGCGGCTTGGATCGCGGGCATCCGGCGCCTGGATCAGATCGCTGAACGCCACATCGAGCGCTTCGGCGACGCGATCAAGCGTAGTCAGACTGACGTTCTTTTCACCCGCCTCGATCGCCACCAGCATGCGCCGGCTGACCCCGGACTTTTCTGCCAGCGCGGTCTGGCTCATGTCGGCGGCATGCCGTAGGCGCCGCACATTCAGGCTGACGTGTTGCAGGACGGACGCCCGTTGCGTTGAATCTTTGTGCACTATATTGCTCACTCAGTGAGGTTGGGCAGTATACTGCGCAACGTTGGGCGCATTGTGCGGCCTCCTTTTTATAGTGCGCAAGGTCATGACGTCGCAGAACAGCTCCCCCACCCCCCTCCGTTTCTCCCGTTTCAGCAAAGCCGAGTTCGTGCTGGTGCTGATCACCATGATCTGGGGCGGTACTTTCCTGCTGGTTCAGCATGCGATGACCGTCAGCGGCCCGATGTTTTTTGTCGGCCTGCGCTTCGCCGCAGCGGCGTGCATTGTCGCGTTGTTTTCCTGGCGACATCTACGTGAGCTGACACTGTTTGAACTCAGGGCCGGTGCCTTCATCGGCGTGGCGATCATGCTCGGTTACGGCTTGCAGACGGTCGGGTTGCAAACGATTCCGAGCAGTCAATCGGCATTCATCACCGCGCTGTACGTGCCGTTCGTGCCGTTGCTGCAATGGCTGGTGCTCGGCCGTCGGCCGGGACTGATGCCGAGCATCGGTATCATGCTGGCGTTTACCGGTTTGATGTTGCTGTCGGGTCCGTCCGGGGCTGCGCTGAATTTCAGTCCGGGTGAAATTGCCACATTGATCAGCGCGATCGCCATCGCGGCCGAGATCATTCTGATCAGCACCTATGCCGGCCAGGTGGATGTGCGCCGGGTGACCGTGGTGCAACTGGCAACCACGTCAGTGTTGTCGTTCCTGTTGGTGGTGCCGACCGGTGAACTGATTCCGGATTTCTCCTGGACCCTGCTGGTGACAGCGCTGGGGTTGGGCGCAGCGAGTGCAGCGATTCAAGTGGCGATGAACTGGGCGCAGAGAAGTGTCTCGCCAACCCGGGCGACGTTGATCTATGCCGGTGAGCCGGTGTGGGCCGGAATTGTCGGGCGGATTGCCGGGGAACGGTTGCCGGCAATTGCGCTGGTGGGCGCCGGGTTGATTGTTGCGGCGGTGATTGTCAGTGAGTTGAAGACCAAGGGTAAGGTCGCGGAAGCCGAAGCTGAGTTGGAGCGGGAAACGCAGGGATAAAGCTCCGAAATCTTCACAGTCTGAATTATTGCTATCGCGAGCAGGCTCACTCCTACACTTGAAATACGTTCCCCCTGTAGGAGTGAGCCTGCTCGCGATGAGGCCATCCCAAGCAATATCCATCTACCTGAAACAATGCCAAACAGAAAATTCCAGACTACTTTGTAGGATTCTGAGACATCCTGGCGTTTGGTGATCGGGGAGCTGGCACGTATGATGCTTCACAAACTTCCGCAGATTAGAAGCCTATGTCCCTGATAGTTCTACTGCTTCTGCCATTCATTGGCAGCTGTCTGGCAGCGGTGCTGCCGCACAACGCGCGTAATACCGAATCCCTGTTGGCAGGTCTGGTCGCTTTGATCGGCACCGTCCAGGTCGCGCTGTTGTATCCGCAAATTGCCCACGGCGGCGTGATCCGCGAAGAATTCATGTGGCTGCCCAGCCTCGGTCTGAACTTCGTTCTGCGCATGGACGGTTTCGCCTGGCTGTTCTCGATGCTGGTGCTCGGCATCGGCACGCTGGTCTCCTTGTACGCTCGTTATTACATGTCGCCGGACGATCCGGTGCCGCGTTTCTTCGCGTTTTTCCTGGCGTTCATGGGCGCCATGCTCGGTCTGGTGATCTCCGGCAACCTGATTCAGATCGTGTTTTTCTGGGAGCTGACCAGCCTCTTCTCGTTCCTGCTGATCGGCTACTGGCACCACCGCGCCGACGCCCGTCGCGGTGCCTACATGGCGTTGATGGTCACCGGTGCCGGCGGATTATGCCTGCTGGCGGGGGTCATGATTCTCGGCCATGTCGTCGGCAGCTATGACCTCGACAAGGTCCTGGCCGCCGGCGACATGATTCGTGCACACGCCCTCTACCCTATTCTCTTACCCCTCATTCTTATCGGCGCACTCAGCAAAAGTGCGCAGTTTCCTTTTCACTTCTGGTTGCCGCACGCAATGGCGGCGCCGACACCGGTTTCTGCCTATCTGCACTCGGCGACCATGGTCAAGGCCGGGGTTTTCCTGCTTGCGCGGCTGTGGCCTTCGCTGTCCGGCAGTGAAGAATGGTTCTACATCGTCAGCGGCGCCGGCGCGTGTACGCTGTTGCTCGGCGCGTATTGCGCGATGTTCCAGAACGATCTCAAAGGTCTGCTCGCTTACTCGACCATCAGCCACCTCGGTCTGATCACCCTGTTGCTGGGTCTGAACAGTCCGCTGGCGGCGGTAGCAGCGGTGTTCCATATTCTCAACCACGCGACCTTCAAAGCCTCGCTGTTCATGGCCGCCGGCATCATCGATCACGAAAGCGGCACCCGCGATATCCGCAAACTCAGCGGCCTGATCAAACTGATTCCGTTCACCGCTGCGCTGGCCATGGTTGCCAGCGCCTCGATGGCGGGCGTGCCATTACTCAACGGTTTCCTGTCGAAAGAGATGTTCTTCGCCGAAACCGTGTTCATCAACGCCACGGCGTGGGTCGAAGCGGCGCTGCCCATTGTCGCGACCATCGCCGGTACATTCAGCGTTGCCTATTCCCTGCGTTTCACCGTCGATGTGTTCTTCGGCCCGCCGGCCACTGACCTGCCACACACTCCGCACGAGCCGCCGCGCTGGATGCGCGCGCCGGTCGAGTTGCTGGTGTTCACTTGCTTGCTGGTGGGGATTTTCCCGGCGCAGATCGTCGGTCCATTGCTCGCGGCAGCGGCATTGCCCGTCGTCGGCGGTGAACTGCCTGAATACAGCCTGGCGATCTGGCACGGCCTGAACGCACCGATGATCATGAGCCTGATCGCCATGTCCGGCGGCATCATCGTCTATCTGTTGCTACGCAATCAGCTCAAGCGCGGGCGCTTCAAGTATCCGCCACTGGTTGGCCGCTTTAACGGCAAGCGCTTGTTCGAGCGTAGTCTGGTGGTGATGATGCGCATGGCCCGGCGCGCAGAGCGGCGACTCGGCACCAAGCGTCTGCAGATGCAATTATTCCTGATGGTGTTGGCGGCCGTGCTCGCCGGCCTGATTCCGATGTTGCACAGCAGCCTGAGTTGGGGCGACCGGCCGAAGATTCCCGGCTCGATCGTTTTCGTAACCCTGTGGCTGCTGGCAATTGCCTGCGCTCTCGGCGCCGCGTGGCAGGCCAAGTATCACCGTCTCGCCGCTCTGACCATGGTTAGCGTTTGCGGGCTGATGACCTGCGTGACCTTCGTCTGGTTCTCCGCGCCCGACCTGGCCCTGACGCAACTGGCGGTCGAAGTGGTCACCACCGTGCTGATCCTGCTCGGCCTGCGCTGGTTGCCACGCCGTATCGAAGAAGTCTCGCCACTGCCAAGCAGCCTGCGCAAGGCGCGGATTCGTCGTCTGCGCGACTTGCTGCTGTCGATTGCCGTCGGTGGCGGCATGGCATTGCTGTCGTACGCCATGCTGACGCGGCAGACGCCAAATGACATTTCCTCGTTCTACCTCAGCCGCGCCATGCCCGAGGGCGGCGGCAGCAACGTGGTCAACGTGATGCTGGTGGATTTCCGTGGCTTCGACACCCTTGGTGAAATCACCGTGCTGGTCGCCGTGGCGCTGACCGTGTTCGCCCTGCTGCGGCGTTTCCGCCCACCGAAAGAAAGCCTGCAACTGCCCGCTCAGCAACGCTTGCTGGCGCCGGACGTGGTCACCGATCTGGTCAACCCGCGTTCGGCCAGCGACACCGCACTCGGCTTCATGATGGTGCCGGCGGTGCTGGTGCGTCTGTTGTTGCCGATTGCGCTGGTGGTGTCGTTCTACCTGTTCATGCGCGGGCACAATCAACCGGGCGGCGGTTTCGTCGCCGGTCTGGTGATGTCGGTGGCGTTCATCCTGCAATACATGGTTGCCGGCACACAGTGGGTCGAGGCGCAGATGAGCCTACGCCCATTGCGCTGGATGGGTACCGGATTGCTGTTTGCCACCGCCACCGGGCTGGGGGCGATGGTCGTCGGTTATCCGTTCCTGACCACGCACACCTGGCATTTCAGCTTGCCGCTGCTGGGTGACATCCATATCGCCAGCGCGCTGTTCTTCGACATTGGAGTGTATGGCGTGGTGGTCGGTTCGACCTTGTTGATCCTCACCGCCCTCGCCCACCAATCGGTGCGGGGTCACAAGACCGCATCGCTGCCCAAGTCCGTCGCCAGCAAAGGAGCCGTCTGATGGAAGAAGTCATCGCAATCGCCATCGGCGTACTCGCCGCCTCCGGCGTCTGGCTGATCCTGCGGCCACGGACGTTCCAGGTGGTGATGGGCCTGTGCCTGCTGTCGTATGGCGTCAATCTGTTCATCTTCAGCATGGGCAGCCTGTTCATCGGCAAGGAGCCGGTGATCAAGGACGGCGTCACCCAGGATTTGCTGCACTACACCGATCCGCTGCCACAGGCGCTGGTACTCACCGCGATCGTCATCAGCTTCGCCATGACCGCACTGTTCCTCGTCGTTCTGCTCGCCTCGCGCGGCCTGACCGGTACTGACCACGTCGACGGCCGGGAGCCTAAAGAATGATGGCGATGACTCACCTGATCGCCGCACCGATTCTGCTGCCGCTGCTGACCGCGGCCATCATGCTGATGCTCGGCGAGCGGCACCGACCGCTGAAGGCGAAAATCAACCTGTTCTCCAGCCTCGTCGGCCTGTTCATTTCGGTGCTGTTGCTGCAATGGACGCAAACCACTGGCGTCCCCGGTTCCATCGGCGTTTACCTGCCGGGCAACTGGCAGGCGCCGTTCGGCATTGTGCTGGTGGTCGATCGCCTGTCGGCGTTGATGCTGGTGCTGACCGGGATCATCGGCGTCAGCGCTTTGCTGTTTGCCATGGCCCGTTGGGATGGCGCCGGTTCTAGCTTCCACGCGCTGTTCCAGATTCAGTTGATGGGCCTGTACGGCGCGTTCCTGACCGCTGACCTGTTCAACCTGTTCGTGTTCTTCGAAGTGCTGCTTGCGGCTTCTTATGGCTTGTTGTTGCATGGGTCGGGTCGGGCACGGGTCTCATCGGGGCTGCATTACATCTCGATCAACCTGCTGGCCTCGTCGCTGTTTCTGATTGGCGCGGCGCTGATTTACGGCGTCACCGGCACGTTGAACATGGCCGATCTGGCGCTGAAGATTCCGCTGGTGCCGGAAGCCGACCGTGGCTTGCTGCATGCCGGTGCGGGGATTCTCGCCGTCGCGTTCCTGGCCAAGGCCGGCATGTGGCCGCTGAACTTCTGGCTCGTGCCGGCCTATTCATCGGCCAGTGCGCCGGTGGCGGCGATGTTCGCGATCATGACCAAGGTTGGCGTCTACACCTTGCTGCGTCTGTGGACCCTGTTGTTTTCCGGGCAGGCCGGTGCGTCGGCATTCTTCGGTGGCGACTGGCTGATCTACGGCGGCATGGCGACGATGGCCTGCGCGGCGCTGGCGATTCTCGCTGCACAACGCCTGGAGCGCATGGCCAGCCTGAGCATTCTGGTGTCGGCGGGGATTCTGCTGTCCGCCGTCGGTTTCGCCCAGCCGAACCTGATCGGCTCGGCACTGTTCTATCTGGTCAGTTCGACCCTGGCGTTGAGCGCGCTGTTCCTGCTGGCCGAGTTGATCGAGCGTTCGCGCTCGGCCAACGAGATCCCGCTGGAAGACGAAAGCGAACTGCTGCCGCGTCCGCAGGAGTCCCTGCAGCCACCCAAAGGCATCAACCTCGATGACGAACAGAAAGCCGTGGTCGGCCAGGTTATCCCGTGGACCATGGCGTTTCTCGGCCTGAGCTTCATTGCTTGCGCGCTGCTGATCATCGGCATGCCGCCGCTCTCCGGGTTCATCGGCAAACTCAGTCTGATCGGCGCGCTGCTCAATCCGCAGGGCCTGGGCACTGGCGCGCCGATTTCCAACGCGGCCTGGGCGTTGCTGGCGCTGCTGATTCTCACCGGGCTGGCATCGCTGATGGCGTTCTCGCGTCTCGGCATCCAGCGCTTCTGGACGCCGGAGGAGCGCCCTTCGCCGCTGCTGCGCAAACTCGAATGCGCGCCGATCTTCCTGTTGCTGGGGCTGAGCATCGTCCTGACTTTTAAGGCTGAACCCCTGTTGCGTTACACCCAAGCCACCGCCGAAGCGCTGAACAACCCCCAGCAATACGTCATGGCGGTGCTCGGCACCCGTGCCGTACCGAGCCCGGAAGCCAAATCGGCGATGCTGGAGGTGCAGCCATGAAGCGTGTGTTTCCTGCACCGTTGTTGTCGCTGGCGCTGTGCGTCTTGTGGCTGACCCTGAACCTGTCGATCAGCCCGGGCAATCTGCTGCTCGGCGCGATACTGGGTTTTGCTGCACCGTTGATGATGCGCAAACTGCGCCCGAAACAAGTGCGCATTCGCCGTCCGGGAACGATTCTGCGCCTGTTCCTGCTAGTGGGCCGTGACGTGGTGATGTCCAACCTCATCGTCGCGTGGGGCGTGCTCAACGCCGGTCGGCGACCTCTCCGCTCTGGCTTTGTCAAAGTCCCGCTGGACCTGCGCGACGCCCACGGACTGGCGACTCTGGCGATGATCTGCACGGTGGTGCCCGGCACGGTATGGTCGGAACTGTCGCTGGATCGCAGCATTCTGTTGTTGCACGTCTGGGACCTGGATGACGAAACGCAATTCATCGAGCACTTCAAGAGCACCTACGAGCGGCCGCTGATGGAGATTTTCGAATGAGCCCATTACTGTCGAACGCGATTCTGCTGACGCTGTTCCTGTTCTCGCTGGCAATGGTGCTGACCCTGGTGCGCCTGTTCAAAGGCCCATCGGCGCAGGATCGGGTTCTGGCGCTGGACTACCTGTACATCGTCGCCATGCTGATGATGCTGACCCTGGGCATTCGTTATTCCAGTGACACTTACTTCGAAGCGGCGCTGCTGATTGCGCTGTTCGGCTTCGTCGGCTCATTTGCCTTGGCGAAATTCCTGCTGCGTGGCGAGGTGATCGAATGAATGCTGAATTGTCTCTGTGGGTCGAGATTCCGGTGGCGATCCTGCTGGTGCTCAGCGGTCTGTTTGCGTTGATCGGCGCGATCGGGTTATTGCGCATGAAGGATTATTTCCAGCGCATGCACCCGCCGGCACTGGCTTCGACGCTCGGGGCATGGTGCGTGGCACTGGCGTCGATCATCTGCTTTTCGGCGCTGAAGTCGGGGCCGGTCATACATGCTTGGCTGATCCCGATTTTGCTGGCGATCACTGTGCCGGTGACTACTTTGCTGCTGGCGCGGGCGGCGCTGTTCCGCAAGCGCATGGCTGGGGATGATGTGCCGGCCGAGGTCAGTAGCCGCCGGACCGAGAGTGGTAGCTGAAGATTGGTAGGGGCTGATATGACGCCATCGCGAGCAGGCTCACTCCTACAGGGGAACGCATTCCAAATGTAGGAGTGAGCCTGCTCGCGATTGCGATATCCGACTCACCTCAAACCCAAGCCACCGCCAACAACCCCGCCCCCAACACCGCACACAAGGGCGAATACACCCAGGTGTCCAGCCGCGCAAACCGCGAATCCGTCACTTCCTTGAAAAACCCGACCAGATTCGAATCACCAATCGCCCGGGCAAACATCAATAGCGCAATCGCGCTGATCACCCATTGCAGCGCCTTGTGCGTCACCGCCGGCATTCCCCAGCCCACCCGCATGCACACCAATGCCGCAATCACCAACAACGCGGCCGCCACGATCAACGTGAGCCAGCCCGAAGGCTTGAACGCCGGTCGCACCGTTGCGACAAAACCGCGCACCGGCACCTGCGGCACGACTACTGCCGCCGCCCACTGCCCACCCAACGCCCAATACACGTGCATCAAGGCGATCACCGCAAACGTTGTCACCAGCCATTGAGCCAACACAAAGGTCATGGTTGAAATCCTTGGAAAGGGATTTGAACAAATCATCCTAGTCGGATTTTTTTCAAGTGCACGACCGATCAGCGGTACGGTAAAGTGCCGCCCCATGAAATTCTCCCGTTCCGATCGTTCACTGCTGGCCTGGATGCTCTATTGCTGCGTCCTGTTCAACGTGTTCGCCTGCAGCATCGGTCACGGACAAATGGTCGGCATGCAGCTCAACGGTATCGGCGGCCAGTTCTGTACGGTCGACCCGGCCACTCAAGCGCCGCTCGCCAGCAACCCCACCGAAGAACAACTGCCGACCCTGTCCAAGGCATTCGGCTGCCCGCTGTGTTCGGTCGGCGGTGGCATGGGCCCGGCGTTCAACTCCAGCCTGACCCTGGCGATCCTGCCGGAACAACACAGCCCACCGCTGGCACCGATCGTCAGTGCCGACCTCCCTGCCCGCTTCACCTGGCCTTCGGCCAACCCTCGCGCCCCTCCGATCGCCTGAATGTCCCTGCCTTTTTGATTTGTCAGCCCACTGCGCCAACGCGCGGCGTTCGCCTGTGCGCTGACTCCTAGACAAGCATTCAGGATTCAATGATGAAACAACTCACTTTGCTGGCGAGCCTGTGCGGCTGCCTGTCCGTCAACGTCTGGGCGCAATCCACCGTGGATCTGGCGCCGATCACCATCGACGGCGAGTCCGGCGCAGAACCGGGCTTGAGCCTCGACCAGTCCAGCGGCATGGCCTCGCGCCTCGGTTTGAGCGTGCGTGACACGCCGGCGTCGGTAGCCATCGCCAATCGCAACGACATCGAACGTCACGGCGCGCAGAACTTCCAGGACGCCGCCAACACCTTGCCCGGCGTCAACGCCAGCGCGCCGCCGGGGTTCGGCGGATTCGTTTCCTACCGTGGTTTCACCAGCAGCCAGATCACCCAGATGTTCAACGGCATCAACGTATCCGGCGGCCTCGCGCGGCCGGTCGATTCGTGGATATACGACCGAGTGGAATTGGTCGGCGGCCCGTCATCGCTGATCAACGGCGCAGGCTCGGTCGGCGGTTCGCTGAACTACGTGACCAAACTCGCCACCCGCGGTGAACAGGCAATTGAAGGCCGGGTCAGCTACGGCACCTACGACACCACCGAAACCGCGTTCGGCCTCAACCATGCTCTGACCGATCCCAGCGCCGACGTGCAGCACTACGCGCGACTCGACGTCAGCCACAACACCAGCAACGGCTACATCGACCGCCAGGAGCGCGATGCCTGGAGCGTGGCGTTCTCGCTGCTCAGCGACCTGACGCCCGACCTGTCGCACACGTTGGCCCTGGAATATCAGGATGAACATGAAGACAGTCCGTACTGGGGCACGCCCGTGCTCAACCCCAAGGCCGGCGAGCTGAAGATCGATAAACACAACCGCTTCAACAACTACAACGTCGAGGACGGTCGTTACGAACAGCGAACGATCTGGGTGCGCTCGATCATCGACTATCGGATCAACGACAGCACCACCCTGCGCAACACGCTGTATCACCTCGACAGCCAGCGCGATTACCGCAATCTCGAAACCTACCAGTACAACGCCGACAACACGGCGGTGAATCGCTCCACTGCGTATCAGGTGCGCCATCAGGGCGAGCAGAACGGCAACCAGTTCGAACTGCGCCACGACAACACGCTGTTCGGTCTCGACACGACGTGGTCGGGGGGCTTCGAATACAAGGTCAACCAGACCACCAACTCGCCGCTGAATATTAAAGGTTCCAGCACGGTAGATCCGAACAACTATCGTCCGGGGCACTTCTACGACATCCCCGGCACCAACCCCAAGTTGATCAGCGACAAAACCAACGAGGTCACCACCAAGGCACTGTTCGTGGAAAACCGTCTGGCGTTGACCGACAAACTGTCGCTGCTCACCGGTCTGCGCTATGACGACATTGACCTCGACGTGACCAACCATCGCACCGTGACCGCCGCCAACCCCAAGCACCTCAAGCGCAGTTGGGAGCCAGTCACCGGTCGCGCCGGCCTGACGTACCAATTCATTCCATCGGCAAACGTCTACGTGCAATACAGCACCGCCGCCGAGCAACCGAATGGTACGCAGGACTTCGACGTCTCGACTGGCAAGCAATGGGAGATCGGCAGCAAATTCGATTATCTGAATGGACGTGGCTCGGCGACGATTGCCGCGTACACGATTGAGCGAAAGGACTTCGCCGTGACGGATCCGCTGGATCCGGCCGGCAGTATTCCGGTCGGTCAACAGACGTCGAAAGGAGTGGAAATCGCCAGTTCGTTGCGCATCACTGACAAGTTGCTAGCCGAAGGCAACTTCGCCTGGGTCGATGCGCAGTACGGTGATTTCACCGAAAAGAATGCTGCCGGCGCGGTCGTGTCACGCAAGGGCAACACGCCGACCAACGTGCCGGATCGGGTCGGCAATCTGTGGCTGACTTATGATTTTTCGCCGCAATGGCAAGGTGGGGTTGATGCGCGATATGTGGCGTCGGTGTATGCGGACACGGCCAACACCATGACGGTGCCGTCGTACACCTTGTTCGGCAGCTTCCTCAGCTACAAGGTTGATTCGCACACCACCGTGACCGGGCGCGTGCGTAATCTGACCAATGAGGTGTATGCCGAGTTTGCGCATGTTTCGCCGGCGTATTACCTCGGAACACCGCGCACCTTTGAGTTGGCGGTGCAGACCCGATTCTAAAAGCATCGCGAGCAGGCTCACTCCTACATTTGGAATGCGTTCCTCTGTAGGAGCGAGCCTGCTCGCGATGAGGCCAGCCGCATCAACACCTATTTCAGATCAGCCGAAACCTTCTCCGCCACATCCTTCGGCAACCAGGCCTGCCACACATCCGGGTGCGCCTTCATGAACGCCACCGCCGCATCACGCGGCGCCGTGTGCTTCTCGCTCATCTCGGCCAACGCCTTGTTCAACGGCTCGATGGGAAACTCCACTTTGCTGAAAAATTCGGCAATCTGCGGATACTGCTTTTGAAACGGCGTAGACACGCCAATCGACAGCTTCGAAGCTAGCGAACGGGTCGGTTTCGGATTGGGATTATCGGCGTCAGTCAGGGTCTTCCAAGCCTCGGCATCAAACGGTGGTTCTTCCAACTGCACCAGTTTGAACTTGCCCAGCAGCGGCGTCGGCGACCAGTAGTAAAACAGCACCGGCTTACCGCGACGAATCGAAGAGCTGATCTCGGCGTCCAGCGCCGCACCCGAACCACTGCGGAAATTGGTGTAATCGTCCTGCAGACCATAAGCCGTCAACTTCTGTTTGTTGACCACTTCCGACGTCCAGCCGATCGGACTGTTGAGGAACCGACCCTTGCCCGGTGTTTCCGGGTCCTTGAACACGTCCTTGTACTTTTTAAGATCACTGACACTGCGCAGATCCGGCGCCAGCGGCTTGATGCCTTTGGCCGGGTCGCCCTTGATCACGTACTCCGGCACCCACCAACCCTCGGTAGCGCCTTTGACCGTGTCACCGAGACTGACGACCTTGCCTTCGGCCTCAGCCTTGACCCACACCGGACTGCGCCCGGCCCACTCCTCGCCAATGACCTGAATGTCATTGTTGGCCAGGGCGGTTTCCAGCGTGATGGTGGTGCCAGGCAAGGTGTCGGTCGGTAAGCCGTAACCCTTCTCGACGATGATCCGCAGGACATCCGTGATCAGGCTGCCGCTTTCCCAGTTCAGGTCGGCAAAGTGGATCGGCGCCTGGACGGCCATCACCGATGGCGCTGATGTCAGCAAACCGAACGTGGCCACGCTGGCAACCAATAACCGTCGAAATCCGTTCATGCATTGCACCTCGTGCTGTTCTCAGCAATGGCAGGTTGGCCTGACAGAAGACCGCAAGCCTCTGAATACTCAGTCAACTGACTGTAGCCGAGGTTCCTGCTTTTTCCGGGCCGCGCTCCGGACGAGGTTATGAATCAGACTTTTCCTGCAGGCTTTGCAGCTCGCGTCTGACCATGCTGGCGTATTCCGCGGGACGCAAAGTGTAGATCTGCGCAGCCAGCCAATTCAGCCAGGCGCCTTGCAGTTCGGCCTTGGCGGCGAATAAACGCCGAGCCTCCTCGCGTGCAGTGTCGAGGTTCTGCGCATGGAAATCCGCGCGGCTCACTCGCTGGCCTTGAACGTCACCAGCTCGCCCTTGCGCCACTTGGCGGCCTTGGCGGTCACCGCTTTCAGCGTTTTGGTCAGGCCTTCCTGCAATTGCTGATGAGCGGCGAATACAGTCACCACGCTGTGGCCTTCCTTGAACAGAATCGCGTGCCCGTCAGCGGTCTCAACGAAGGCGTAATCGCCCAGTCCATAAACCGTGAGTTTGATTTCGCGAAAACGGATATCCATCTTGCCGCCTTCGCGGCTGGGCAAGACCGATGCACTGAAATGATCGCCGACCTTGAGCTTGAGCCCCGGTTTGTCGTCGACCACCAAGGCGCTTTCGGTGTCGATCTCGGCCACGTAAATGCCTTCAGCGTTCTGTTCGGTGATGTAAACAAAACGCGACTGGAACAGCTTGACCAGCTTTGCACGCAAATCACCCAACACGAACAAAGCATGCATATCGAGATTACTGACTGCCAAAGAAACATCCCCACATCTGAAAAAACCGCACACGGAAAACGCGCACGGCAAAAAAACGGCCAGGCCGATGTCACTGCAAACAAATCGATAAAGCCCGAATCGAGCAGAGTGCTCATTCAACGCGAGGTTGCTAAGACTACTGGATTGTCACTCGCGAAACTCATCCCGATGTCGCCAAAACTTGAAGGAAAAATCCTCAGCGTCGGCAAGAGCAGTCTGACTACGAACTTTAGGGAAAATTCTCACGAAAAAAAGCACTTTTCCGACATATCGCTGGCGAAAAATTGCTTTAGATAAGCCCTGTCGTCAACAGGTACTGGCGATTCTAGAGCAGCGATGCTCATTACGACTACCCGCAACGGCCTTTAAATCCCGGCCGACTGATGAAAAGGACTTCATATGTGCACTCTGACTCACTTTGCCATGACTGCTGACGACCGGATCAAATCACCACTGATACTGAGTGCCACTGACATCAACGACCATTGTCCCCGATTTCAGGTCGTGCCCGCCGGCAACGCGTTCTTTCACATAAAGGAAACATCGACCGGACGCGTAAGAGGTTTCCGCGAAGATCACAACGAAGCCTGCGCACTTGCCCGCTCACTTGAGTCAAAGATCGAACTCCTGGCGAACAGCTGCCTCAGATAAAGAGAGCGATCGAACGCGCCATACCGGCGCCCACCAAAGGAGTACAAGATGGAACTGCCAGCATACGATCTGAAAACCCTGTTCGATCAACTGGGACTGCCTTCAGAAGGTAACGCAATCGACGATTTCATCGAGGCGCATCCGCTGGACGCCAATACCAAACTTATCGACGCCGACTTTTGGTCGCCGCAACAAGCACAGTTACTCAAGGAATGGCTAAGGGCCGACGGTGAAGAAGCGGTCATGGTCGATGAGCTGAATGTACGCTTGCATCGCGGCAAGTAATCACGGGGCAGTGAAGGCTGTCGGTTGGCTCGGCGTGCATCTGCGCTAGCCACGCAGCCTTGCACTCTTCCGCTTCGTCGCGACTGGCAAAAGCGGTGCCGCGACGCTCGCCATTGAGCAGCACCACCCAGCAAACGCTACGCCCCATTGCGCGCAAACCGGACGGCACGCCACTGCCGATCATCACGGCAACATCAACTCTGCACTGCATGCAGCCCTCCCGAAATCATTAGCAACCTAACTAAGTGGTCAGATTAATGGTTTCTTTAGAACGGAAACAGCAAGCTCCCTGCACAGATTCATTGCATCGGGCGTAACAATCCCTCAGCGCGGACTTTCCGGCTTATAGCCCAGACGCAAACCACCCCAGTGCCGGCCCTTGATCATGATCGGCACCGACAGATCATGCATCAGCTCACCGGTGTCGCGAGTGTAGGTCTGCAACAACACCGGTTGCTGATGGCTGCCGCAGCGAATACCGGTGCGGTCGGCAAATTTGCGCTTTGTGCGATTGTTGACCGCATCGACCTGCGCATCGCCGGTCAACGGCTGACTGAACAGCTGATTGTGCGTCGGCACATAACCCTGTTGAGTGCAGGCGATGGCGAACACCAACCCCTCGTGACGCGGCAACAGTGGCTCCTGAATCGCCGGCAGCACCTGATCGGTGTATCGGTCGAAACGGGTTTGAAATTTCGCCGGCTGCGTATTCGGTATCGGCTGATACTGACGGTCGAACAAGTCCTCGAGACTGATCCGCCCCTGCTCGACATCCGCTTCGAACCGCGCGGCAATCTGGCTCGCCCCTTCGCGGGCCAGATCGTAGATGCGCTGGTGATAGTCATCCAGCCCGACTTCGGCCAGACGCTCGCTGATGCTTTCCGCCTGCCCTTCCATCTGCACCGCTGCTTCGGCGAGGCGGCGAGTTTGTTGATCGCTGATCGCCAAATCGCTGCGCATCTGTTCGATGGCCTTGAACAGACTGTCGAGTTGTTCGCGATTGGTTTCTGCACCCTGAGCGATTTCACCGACCTGACTTTCCACCCCGGCTGCCAGTCGCGCGATGTTCTCCAGATGCTGGCCGGTGTGCTCGACCTGCTCGACACCGATCTGCAGATCACTCGACAACTCACGAATCTGCTCCACCACCTGCGCCGTGCGTTGCTGAATGTCGGCGACCATCTCACCCACTTCACCGGTGGCCGACGCCGTGCGCGCCGCCAACCCGCGAACTTCATCCGCCACCACCGCAAAACCGCGACCATGCTCACCGGCCCGCGCCGCTTCGATCGCCGCGTTCAATGCGAGCAGATTGGTCTGGCTGGCAATCGACTGAATCACCAACGTCACGCGCTGAATATCGTCGCTGCGCAGGCTCAACGCTTCGATCAATTCACGGCTGGCATTCGCGCGCTGACTGAGCTGATGCATGCGCGCGATCGAATCCACCAGTTCCGTGCGCCCCGCCGCGCTGCTGTGATGCGCCTGACTCGCCGCCTCAAGGGCTTCGCGACTGAGCTGCGAAGTCGCGTGTTCGGTCGCAATCATCACCTCGGCATTGCTGACGATTTGCGCCGCCGCATCCAGTTGCGATTCGAGTTTGCTCGCCAGTTCCTTGACCGAAAACGCCACACCCGCCGCCGACAAGGCGTTATGACTGGTGGTGTAGGAAAGGTCGCGGGTCAGTTCGGACATTGCGCTGCCGCTATCGGCAGGCTGGGTATCGGGGATGGCGCGGGCGCGCAGGCGCGGCAGCCAGACAATCAGCACCGCCAGCGGCATGCCAATGTACAGCGACCATTCACCCAGCGTCATGCCGGCCAGCAACAGCATCAGGGCGATGCTTTGCAGGGTCGGTGTGATCCAGCGGTTTTTCGGCAAAAGCACTGGTGCAGGCAAAGCCCCAACCAGAGATCCATCTCTCGTCATATCAACACCCCACGCTTGTTCTCATTGTTGTGACTGCATTAAACGCCACTACAACGCCATTATCCATGGTCCGTTAGTCGTGGGGTCTGTGGCAGGTCAATGGAATCGCGCGGAAATATTGCGGACGATAAAAAGCTTCGCGGGCAAGCCCGGCTCCCACAGGTTCGGTGTTGAACCTTGTGGGGCGGACTTGCCCGCGGTCACAGCGCCGGAAAATCAGGCCTGACGCTGGTGCTTGTCGATCTGCTCGTGACGCTCTTGAGCTTCGATGCAGTACTTGGTGGTCGGGCTGATCAGCAGGCGTTTCAGGCCAATGGCCTCGCCGCTGTCATCGCACCAGCCAAAGCTGTCTTCCTTGATGCGCTCAAGGGCTTGTTCCAGTTGCGGCAGCATGCGCTGGTCGCGATCGATCGCGTTCACCAGCCAAGTGCGCTCTTCTTCAACCGAAGCCGCGTCCGCCGGGTCAGCCGGGGTGTCCAGGCTTTCGATGGCGATACGATTTTGCTCAATGCGCTCGTGGGTTTCGACTTTCATGTTCTGCAGCAGCTCAGTGAAGAAAGCGTGCTGCTCTTCATTCATGTAGTCATCTGCCGGCATGGCCAGCAACTTGTCCTTTGTCATTGATATCTCTATAAAAAAACGTGCATTAAGGCGAATTAGGGAGCGTTTCGGCGAACCGCGTGCGGTCGGCGAAAAGGCATCGTTTATTGCAAATGCCACCCGGCACTCAATTTACGAGGGGCGGCAGTCTAAGGCCCGAATGAGGCCTCAGCAACTGTAAATACAGGGAATTTGTCCGACAACGTTCGGAAACTGCTCTGACACAGGGTTCACACGGCCATCGGAGTGCGTTTATAGCAAGAAATTCAGTCGAGCGGCTGTATATAGAAGACAAACGGCTAACCACGCAGCGCCCAGACGCAATTTTTTACCACGCACTGCATCGTTTCAGCAAAGCAGACCTGCAAAAGCCCCCCTACTATCAGGCCCACCGTGTGATCAACCAGCCTGAAGGATGACCTATGCCCCGCCCCGATCTGCCGGCCACCGACGAGGTTTCACTCGCCAGCCCCCCGATCAATGCCGAGCGCCTGCTGCAACTGATCACCGACGAATACGACGCCCTGCCGCGCCAGCTCAAACGCATCGCCAGCTACATCAGCCAACAGAGCGACCGGATCATGGTCGACCGCATCAGCGACATCGCCCGCGAGTGCGAAGTGCACCCGTCCGCCATCGTACGCTTCTCGCAACGCTTTGGTTTTAGCGGCTTCAGCGAAATGCAGGCGCTGTTCCGCAGTGCCTACACGCACAAAGCCTCACCGGTGCAAAACTACCAGCAACGCATCCGCAGCATGATCGCCAACCAGTCGCAGCAAGCCAGCGCCGGCGACCTCGCCCGTGAATGCATCGACGCCACCCGCTCCGGCATCGAACGCCTGGGCCGTGAACTCGACGACGCCGCGTTCGAAAAAGCCGTCGACCTGATCGTCAACGCCGACAACATTTATGTCGTCGGCGTACGCCGCTCCTTCGCCGTCGCCGACTACCTCGTTTACAACTTGCAACACACTCAGAAAAAAATTCACCTGGTGTCCGGGCTAGGCGGTAGCTATCGAGAACAAATGCGCAGCGTGCGCGCCAACGATCTGGTCATCGCCATCAGCTTCGTGCCCTACGCCAAGGAAACCCAACACTGCCTGCGCTTCGCCCGACAACAACAGGCCAACACCCTGATTCTCACCGACAGCCACCTCTCACCACTGGCGAAACTCGCCCACAGCGTATTGCTGGTCAACGAAGGCAGCGCCCTCGCCTTTCGCTCGCTGAGTGCGACGCTGTGTTTGTGCCAGGCCTTGTTTGTAGCGGTGGCGTATCGGTTGGGGTTGAATGTGGATGAGATTCACGAGCAACCCGGCTTCGACGACTGACAATTGCCTCAACGTCAGCTAGGTTATGCCTTCCCACCGGTTCGACTTGAAGGAACGCGTCATGAAACTGATCGGCATGCTGGACTCCCCTTACGTGCGCCGCGTGGCGATCTCCGCCAAACGCCTTGGCATCGACCTCGAACACGAGTCGGTCTCGGTGTTCCGCCACTTCGAGCAATTCCAGCAGATCAACCCGGTGGTCAAAGCCCCCACACTGATCCTCGACGACGGCGTGGTCCTGATGGACTCGACCCTCATCCTCGATTACCTCGAAGCCAGCTCCGGCAAAAGCCTGCTCCCCGCCGACCTCAAACCACGCGCCCACGCCCTGCGCCTGATCGGCCTCAGCCTCGCCGCCTGCGAAAAAGCCGTGCAGCTCTACTACGAACGCAACCTGCGCCCAGCCGACATCCAATACCAGCCGTGGGTCGAACGCGTCGAAGGCCAACTCGCCGCCGCCTTCACCGCCCTCGAGCAAGAACTGGAAAAAACCGGCCTGCCCACCGACGGCACCCTCACCCAGGCCGGCATCAGCCTCGCCGTCGCCTGGAGCTTCACCGACCTCGTCGTCCCCGACCAGATCGACACCCGCCGCTACCCGTACATCGCCCAATACACCGCCTACGCCGAAACCCTCGAAGCGTTCGTCAGCACCCCGATGACCTGACCATGAGCACCACCGACACCGCCGCCCCGGCGTTAAAGGAAATCTTCAACGCCGAGCGCTTGCAGCACATCGCCCGCGAAATGAGCGCCGTGTACCCGGCGTTCAAGGCAAAGGCGTTTCTCAAGCACGCACAGGATGGACTCGCTGAATTATCAGTGATGCAACGTATGGCGCGTGTCAGTGAAAGCCTGCATGCGGTGTTGCCGCTGGATTACCAAGATTCCCTCGAAGTGCTTTTCGAACTCGCGCCAAGGCTGAACAGCGGATTCGTCAGCATGTGCCTGCCGCATTACGTCGCGAGCTATGGCGGACACGCCTTCGACACCTCCATGGACGCCCTGAAGTACTTCACCACCTTCGGCTCCTCCGAATTCGCCATCCGCCACTTTCTGCGCAGCGATCTGGAGCGCTCGCTGGAATTAATGCACGACTGGACCCGAGACGAAAACCACCACGTTCGACGCCTCGCCAGCGAAGGCAGCCGCCCTCGCCTGCCTTGGTCGTTTCGATTGGAAGCGGTGCAGGCGGATCCGCAGTTGGCCGCCGGGATATTGGATCGGTTGAAGGCGGATGAGAGTTTGTACGTGCGCAAGTCCGTGGCGAATCATTTGAATGATGTGACGAAGGTGCATCCGGAGTGGGTGCTGGACACGATTGAAGGTTGGTCGCTGGAGAACAAGCACACGGCTTGGATTGCGAAGCATGCGTTGCGGAGTTTGATCAAGCAGGGGGATTTAAGGGCGCTGACGGTGATTGGTGCGGGGGCGAAGGCTGAGGTTGAGTTGTTGGATGTGCGGGTTGAACCGGCGGTGGTGCGGTTGGGGGAAGCGATTACGTTGTCGTTTGTGGTGAAGTCGACGGTGGCGCATGAGCAGCGGTTGGTGATTGATTATGCGATTGACTATGTGAAGGCGAATGGCGGGGTTTCGGGGAAGGTTTTTAAGTTGAAGACGGTGGTGTTGGCGGGGTTTGGGGTGGAGGTTGTGGGGAGGCGGCAGGTGATTAGGGATTTTACGACGCGGAAGCATTTTGTGGGGCGGCATGGGGTTCGGGTTATGGTTAATGGGGAGGTATTGGGTAATGCTGCATTTGACATTGTTGCTGGATAATGCGAAAGACAGAATCCGTTCATCTGGTAGTAACACTGGTTGATATGAAATTACGGACTTCATTTGCCAGAGAAATCAATACTAAATCACCTTCACCTCTAGCTCCCTATCATGCGACACTGCCGCAAACTTCGTATTCTTCGCCGACGTTTTCTGGCTGTAGAAAACGAGCAGCAAGAAACGTAAAAATCATTTAACCCTTAGAACATGGAAGCACTATGGCAAACTATATTTTTAGAAAAAATTCTCAGATAGGAAACTTAGATGCGGAATATGACACCTTTTTAAAGAACTGCTTTCTAGAGACAAATATATTTTCCAACCTACTGAGTTTTGAAAACTCCCTAGATTTTACCAAACGAGTAATTGTCGGAAGAACAGGGTCTGGAAAAACCGCTCTACTTAAGCAACTCGCAGAAAACTCTAAAATAAAAAAACACTCCATAATTGAAGCCGAGTCTACGGTATTCGAACATATAAAAAATAACGTATTTATCTCCGACCTTATCCACAAAGGGATTGACCTAAGAATATTTTACAAATCACTTTGGATTCACGTCCTACTAGTTAGGGTGATAGACTTACTATATCCCGGAAAAACATTTCTCAATTTAATGCCAGAATTCACTTCCGGCAGCAAGAAAAAATACAACTCCGCTTTAGCCTCGGAATACGTTGACAAATTTCGCGACAACTTCTTTAATGACAATATAGTTTCAGAAATAACAGAAAAAATGCAAAATGACCTTTCTGGCTCGCTAGGGCTCGGCGTACTAAAAATTGGAGGAAAAGAAGTATCTGAAGTTACCGAAAAAATCCAAAGAACGACAACTCAATACATAAGCAGCGAACTAATCAGAAAACAAAAAGAACTTATCAAGCTACTTATCGAAGAAAACTCAAAAGAAGGACAACTAAAATATATAATCAGCATTGATGACCTTGACAAGTCATGGCTCAGCTCCAGCTCAATCAGATACGACTTTATTAATGCCCTTCTCGACGCTTTTAGGGAGCTAATAGATATTAGAACCGTAAAAGTTATAATATCCATCCGGACTGATATCCTAAAAGGCATTTATGACAACAATCTCCGCCAAGAAGAAAAAGACAAGTCACTCATCATCCCTATCCACTGGGATGAAAGAGAAATAAGAGACATGTTAGACAAGCGAATCGATTTTTTAATAAAAGATCAATATCAAGGTCGGGCAGTAGCAAAATTTTCAGATATTTTTAGCTTTTCAGTCAAAGGTCAAACAGCTGAAAGCTACATCATGGAAAGAACAATGCTGCGACCAAGAGACGCTATAGACTTCGTAAATCTCAGCCTTGCAGAAGCTGACGGTTCAACTGAGCTTTGTGAAGATTTTCTGCTTGAAGCTGAGGAAAAATTTTATGTTTCCAGAAAGCAAGCATTGTGCAAGGAGTGGGCAAGCATCTACGAGCATATTGGTCGTTATATTGATGCCATATCGCACATCGACCAACAATTTTTCCAGACCAAAGATATCGCACAAACCATAGACAAAATCCAATATGAAATACTATCTTCTACAGATCTCGAAAACGTACCATTATCCGAATCGATTTCGACTGACTTCAATCTCCTTCTCAATATATGGTTTGTTGTAGGAGTCATCGGTATTAAAAAAACTGAAACTTTAACGATATACTCCAGCTTCGCAAAACAAGAGCTGGACATCAGCGACTTCAAAAAAGAGTTTAAAATACACCCATTATTCTTCAGATATTAATCTTACCTACGCAAAAATAAATACAGAAACAAAAAAACGGGAACAGAATAAAACGGGTGGCGGATTTATTTTTTGAATCTCAACCCGTTGAGAACGGAGATCGAGAATGCGCCCAGTTTGGATTGTAAAAATCCTACAAGAATTCTGAGATTGCAATTTTCATACATAGAGGTCGGACGTACTACCGTTGCCTTGCCAGGGTCACCATCGTAAATTCTGACGTGAAACTCATACATTTCATTCCGAATCAAGTAGTTAAAACCACGGTACTCATATCCCGCGTCGTGGTCGACATAATCGAAGCGTGTAGTTTTTTTCAATTCTCAAAATAAATTTCCGTGATCCGACTAGCGCCAACCAAACGCAATGCGACATTCAGGTGGCATACGAGAAAAGCCTCGTGAGGCGCTTCATACAGGGTGAGGTTGGAGGTCAGAAGCACGCTACTCACCAACTACCGTAAGGGATACCGTACTTCTCGATATACCGCTTTGCCTTTTCACTCACCGGATAAGCGTAACGCCCTTCGTTCTTACCTTGGCTCGGCCCTAGCGGCTCAATTTCTGCCTGCGCTCGAGCGACTTTGACCGGGTGGTGGCAAGAGTCTCTTACCCAAACCTGCACAACACCACCGGGGGCCAACCCTAGATAAACCGACGCCATAAATCTCGCTTCCTGATCAGGGGTCTGCGGGCAACGTTGATTGACGGACGCCACCATCAACTGCCTGGCTTCCTCTGGGATTTCTACCCATGCCTGCCACGTTTTCTGTTCGACAATCGATTGCCAACGGACCCAGATGCGAACAGGTAAATCTGCTCCCATCACTCTCCTTCCGCTGCCGCCTACCCCACCTGTCCAACCTCGGGCGGACTCCGTGCCATCTTCAGGTTCTCCCCCCGCAGCGGTGCCGCCGCCGGTTTTGTAGAAAATCCTGCCGTTAATGTCTTGAATAGAACTGTTCTCTACCCAGACTTTCATGTAATCCGGCTCCGTAAAAGCCAGTTCCCACCATTCGGATTTCGGGTCGTTTTTGGCTGATAGTGGTTCAGCAATCTGGCATCCCGTGACCAGCAAGATGCAAAGCATCGTAATGAGTTGCTTCATTGGCTGACGGGTTACCAACTCCCATACGGAATGCCAAACTTGTCGATATACCTCTTGGCCTTTTCGCTCACCGGGTAGGCATAGCGCCCACCGTGCTTCCCTTGCTCCGGACCTAGCGGTTCAACTTCGCCTTGGGCATGAGCAACTTGGACCGGGCGGTGGCATGAGTCCCTGACCCAAGCTTGTAATACGCCACCTGGGGCCAGCCCCACGTACAGCGACGCCATGTATCGAGCGGCCCTTTCGGGAGTTTCCGGGCAACGTTGGTGCGTTGAGTCCACCATCAATTGCCTGGCTGATTCTGGGATTTCGATGAATCCCTTGTAGGTCTTCTGCTCTGATATGGACTGCCAACGAACGAAGATGAGTTTGGGAAGATCGGCACCAGTTACCGGAATACCAGAGCCACTGACAGTGCCCCAACCACGGGCGGACTCTGTGCCATCTTCGGGTTCACCTCCGGCAGCGGTTCTCCCTCCTGCCTTGAAAAACATCCTGTTTTGAATGTCCAGAACGGAGCTGTCCTCTACCCATATTTTCATGTAGTCCGGCTCAACAAACCCTAGTTGCCACCACGGGGACTTAGGGTCACTTTCGCCACTTTCTGCGGCTCTCGTCTGGCAACCCGCCAACAGAAAAACGCCCAGCAGAACAATCAACGCTCTCATTACCAAAGCTTCCAATCAGGTACGTGTGGGTGTTGTACGCGAATTGCGTCTGCCGTCGGCGCGTTGATGTAAACGGCTTCTATGCCGCTTGCATCCCTCCTGCCGAGGGGATGATTCCAGTTCGCGGAGGTGTGAATGTATTTGAGCTTTAGCAGCTTTTCTTCGTCAGCCGTGGTGCTGTAGTCGCCGGCGACAAAACGATTACACAATGCTTGCAAGTCATCTGGCACAGCGTACTCATCGCTCTCAGGCATATCGATGAACTGGACGCCCTTTTCCTTCGCCAGTTGATACATGACTCTCAAGTAGACGCGCGAGAGCTTGCCGCTCACTGGTCGCTTGAGTTGCAGCGCGGCGTACACACGCTTCTCTCGGGGTGCCAGTCGATCCTGATTGTCCGTAGGGAGTAAGAGCGCGGCCGGTGTGACAACTTCCAGTAGATTTGCAGGCCACCCTTTGGCAACCCACTGACTTTTCAGGCGTGCAGCATCCCGGTAGATCGATGTAGTTGCAACGTCAGTTTGGACTGAGACTTCAAGCGCTTGCATGGGACTGACCAACACGCATTCCTCGACTTCATCGAGGTAGCTTCCTCCGACATCCGAATGGACGCCGGGAAAGGTGTATTCCGGATGGTCGGGCTTAACCCGACTGAGCGCGAAGTTTGCGCGGCACTCATCGCGAGCTACGAGATGGACAACATCTTTGAAGAACCTGCGATCCAGGTAAAGCTTCACACCTGGAGCGATAGGGCTCGTCACTTGACCAAGGTTGGTAAAACCGGCGATGGATGGCACTGTGTCGAACAGGCCAATAAATCCCATTTTGATACCGTTTCCGTATTGGCTATCAAAACTGCGGCTGAAGTCTTTGGCACTGTTGTTCAACAAGCTTCCCAGTGGCCCTTGCTTGCCTCGCACGATTTCATTTGAGAAATGCCTTGCAGCTGCTGCGCCACGACTGAAGCCAAACGTATCAAAAGTCAGAGACACAATTTCACTGCCAGGACTATCTAGCAGGGCTTCTTCGATGGTTTGTTTTATTTGTGCGAAAGACGCCTGAACACGTCCCGCGACACCGGTATCACCGCGCCCCATGCCAGAGCCTACGGCGCTGTCTTTCTCATTGTTTACAGTGCCAATACCGTCGACATAGACAGGACGTGATATGCATCTAAAGGCGCCAGCGCCCTCGGCTTTCTCGGTCTTTTTATATAGATCATGCAGTTTTTTAACATTGGTGAGTCCGGCTCCGTAACTGCTGTCCGGGTCACTCATGTACGGCATGCAACTGACAGGAATATCCTGAGGCGCAATCGGATGCTGCGCCCCACACAGCAATCCAGCCGCCGTGTTATTCGCATTATTCCCAGTGCCATCAAAGAAAACTCCAATCCTCAACGCAATCCCGATTTTCTCAGGTTCGCGCGCAGGTTCTTTCCCGTGCTTCTCATATTCCGCCCAACGCTGGGCGTGAATATCGACGGGTTTGGCTTCTTCGTAGCGAAAATTTTTCGGGGGGTTGGGTACGTAGCCACTCATCCGTGATTCCTGGTTCTGATCCTTGAGAACGGCCCGAAGGTTGACAGCCGTGGCTGGGGGGCGCAAGCCGTGGCCGTGTGCCAGCCAGGGTGTGACCGCGGGGTTCGACGAGGGTTTCCCCTCGTCGGGGTGGGGGTTAGCTGGCGATTTCGACGTTATCCAGCGCTTGGTTTACGGCGATTTCGCCGAGCATCACGACCTGGGCGATGCCCAGTGCGGTTTTGCGGTGCGGGGTGTCGAGCATGGCGGCGAAGTTGAGGAGCATTTCGCTGGCGGAGCCGAGGGTTTCGCTGGCGTTGGCGAGCAGGGATTCGCTGTTGTACTTCGGGTTGGCGAGGTACATGCGTTCGGGCTGTTGGGTGCTGGCCATGATTTGGCTGGCGGGTTTGAGGTAGTGGTCGAGGGCGCGTTCGGCGGCTTCGTGGAATCGCTTGGAATCGGGGGATTCGTAGGGGGATGTGGGGTCGGTTTCTGGTGGGTTGGGTGTTGGTTTGATCATGGTGAAACTCCTAGTTAATAAAAAGGAGCCTTCACATTCGCTACCAAACGAAGGTGGCGGCCATACGCGGGTTGGTAGACCGGTAACTAGGACCCGGCACACCCGAAGGTGTCCTGCGCATGGCCACCATTTAGCAGAGACCTGATGAGGTCTGCGAACGGTTCGCGATGCGACTAGTTATGGCGGGCTACCAAACCCGATCACTGTTTTTCAGCGACCGACAGACGATAGAACCCGCGCCCTAGACGCACAAGCCGGCGGATTCTGGCTTAGTCGTAGGTAACGGCGCAAGGCGTTGTAGGGTTTCGGTGGTTACTTGAGGCTTCGTTTAAACAGTGGTGGTTTTTACTGTTTATTTCGGTCAGTGGTTGATGGGGTGACTGGGTGGGCGTCTTCGCGAGCAAGCTCGCTCCCACAGGGGTTTTGTGGTCGGCGCGAGACTTGCTGTGGCTGGGCTGGCGTCTTCGCGAGCAGGCTCGCTCCCACAGGTTTTGTGTTGGGCTCGGGGTCCGCGGTGGCCGGGCTGTTGTCATCGCGGGCAAGCCCGGCTCCCACAGGGATTGGGGGATGGTTAGGGTCGGTGGCGTGTCATGTTGATGAGGGCGGATCGTCCACCATTTGGCGCCGGGCGCTCTTCGATGGAGTACGGCACGAAGCCAAGTTTCGGGTAGAGCAGCAGGCCTGCGGTGTTTTCGTTGAAGCAGGACAGTTGCACTTCCTTGGCCTGATATTTTTCGAAGCCCACTGCGGTCATGGTTTCGACGATGTATCGCGCAACACCCTGGCCTCGGGCGTAGGGCGCGACGATGACGTTGCCGATGCAACAGATGCCATCGTGCTCAGCGCGGTAGAAATTGGCGAAGCCAACAAACTCGCCGTTGGCCAGAAAAGCCGTGGAGTCGAAGCGTTGGCTGATTGCGCTGTGCATCTGCTCTTCCGTCAGCGGGAAGTCGGCTTTCGGGAACATGAAGAACAGCTCTTGTTCACCTTGGGGAAAGCTGCAGAGGGTGTTGACGTCGTCGGCCGTCACTGGCCGGTGGGAGAAATTCATCGCTGCCCTGCCCTCACTGTTTACCCGCCAGATGATGCGCAACCAAGGCGTTGGCATGGCCGTGGCCCATGCCGTGTTCTTCCTTGAGCCACGCCACCAGTTCCATGTGTTTCTTGTCGGTGATGCCGGCGAGCAGGTTCAGCCAGTGATCGATGGGCTGGCCGTATTTTTTTTCGATGGAGGGAAAGTATGACGCCGGGCCTTTTACCTTGTTGTCTTCGCTCATGCTGCAAGCTCCCTGTGGTCACGACGGAGGGTCGGCGGACGCTCCTTGTCGGCAGGTCATAGAGTGGACGCGAGACGCTGTTCCGGCAAGTGGCCCGCCGATCAGTTCGGGCCACACGGCACCCCTTATTTTTTCGATAGCGCTCTGAGTCGCTCTCTATCGGTCAGCCCATCGGTCCTGACGCTGGCGACAGTCGTGTGGTTTTTCTGCTGCGGCGAAAGGATCGGTTCGCCGGGGTATCGGTAATCGCTAAAGCCCTGCATGACTTTTTGGTCGATGGCACTGTTACCGCAACTTTGCCGCAAGGCGATCGCTGGCACCAACGAGCCGGGGGTGTAAGTCAGTTCCAGCTGCACCGACTTGCGCTCGGGGGTCGACAGCTTTTCTCGCGCCAGAGCCTTCTCGATACCGTCAATCTTCGCCCTGACGCCATACTGCATCCGGTTGAGATAAACCTTGTTGTACTGCTGTTGTTGTTCGATCGTCATCACCACGCCTTTGCTGCGCAGGCGTTGAAGGTTGTCCCATGAGTCGGCTTTGAAATACAGCTTCAGCGCCCCCTGAAGGTCTTGCGGGCCGCCTTTGCCGTTCTCCAGAAACTCGGCGACTTTGAGCTCCATTGCGGTATTGCCGGGTTCCGCGATTGAGCGCTCATAAAAGTCCCGGGCAGCCACCAGATCGACCGGCCCGCCGACACCGTCTGCCGCCATATCGCCCAGTCGGCTGTAGACATTCGGCGCACGTCGGGCCACCGACTGATAGATGTCTTTGGCCTTCTCGATGTTTTTCGGCACGCCATGTCCCTGCTCGTACATCTCACCGAGGATCACCTTGCAGTTGGCGTTCTGGGTGCTGAGATAGCGGATTTCGTCGAACTGCTGCTCACTGATCGACGCTTGCTTGAAGTACGCCGCACAACGAAAGCTGGGGAATTCATCGTCCGCAAAATTGGGGCGATGGTGGGATTTGCAGCCTGCAACGAGGGCAGTAAGCGCCAGTACAGCAACAACCTTGTTCATGAATGGCATCCGTTGAAATCGTGCAGATTTCATCGGCAGGCAGGCGCAAAACCTGAAGTGTCGGTTACTTGAAAACACCACAAAAACCTGTGGGAGCGAGCTTGCTCGCGAAGGCGGTGTGTCAGCCAAGATCATCAACACCATCGCCACGCAGTTGGGCGGTCGAATCACCCTGGCCGACAGCGCTGAGGGCGGCCTGCGCGCCACCTTGTCGATGTCTAACCCGCTTCGCAACGTAGCACCCGCGAGCCGCCGCAGAGTTGAGTCTGCCGTCCCTCGCCGAGGGACAGTCTCAGATCGAACGCTGATTAACCCGCGCCATCAGTTGCTCGGCACTTTCCTTGCGCTCGGAGTAGCGATCGACCAGATGCGCCTGTTGATCGCGCAGCAGCACGGTGAACTTCACCAGTTCTTCCATCACATCGACCACACGATCATAAAACGGCGACGCGTTCATCCGCCCGGTGTCGTCGAACTCCATGTAGGCCTTGGGCACCGAGGATTGGTTGGGGATGGTGAACATGCGCATCCAGCGGCCCAACACGCGCAACTGGTTGACCACGTTGAACGACTGCGAACCGCCGCAGACCTGCATCACGGCCAGGGTTTTGCCCTGGGTCGGGCGTACCGCGCCGAGTTCCAGCGGGATCCAGTCGATCTGCGCCTTGAACACGGCGGACATCGCGCCATGACGTTCAGGTGAGCACCAGACCTGCCCTTCCGACCACAGCACCAGATCACGCAGCTCCTGCACCTTGGGATGGTCGACCGGAACGTCGTCAGGCAGCGGTAGACCGGAAGGGTTGAAGATGCGCGTTTCGGCGCCGAAGTGTTCGAGCAGGCGCGCGGCCTCCTCTACCAGCAAACGGCTGAACGAGCGTTCGCGGGTCGAGCCGTAGAGCAGCAGGATGCGCGGTTTGTGTTTATCCAAAGCAGAGCCTTCGAACAGCGAATGATCAAGATGGGGCAGGTGTTCTGACATGTGTCCTCCAGCTCAGAGAGAGCCGATACGATCCAGCTCACGCTGGAGTTCAGCGCGGCTGAGTGCTTTAAATGGCAGGCCGAGGAAGGTCGCGCAGCGCCGCTCGATGATCGCCAGCGTGGCAGCAAATGCCGCGTCCACGGCGGCATCGTCACCGAGCACATCCGAGGGATCTGCCAGGCCCCAATGGGCTTTGAGTGCGGGGCCGAAGTACACCGGGCAGCTCTCACCGGCGGCCTTGTCGCAGACGGTGATGACAATGTCTGGCGGATTGTCTTCGAACGCGTCATTGCCTTTGCTGTACAAGCCATCGATGGCAATGCCGGCCTGTTGCAGCGTCGACAGGCTGCGCGGCAACACTTGGCCCCTGGGGAAACTTCCGGAGCTCACGGCCTCGAATCCGGGGCGCGCCAGATGATTGAACATGGCTTCGGACAGGATGCTGCGGCAGCTGTTGGCCGTGCACATAAACAGAATTCGCATGGTTTTCTTGCTTCCTCAGCAGCAGGCGGTTTCACGGACAGGACGCCCGTCCATGTTCTGCAGGCGGGCGGCGTTGTCCTTGAGCCAATCGGCGTTGGCTTTGGACGTCACTTGCAGAATCTCGCGCACCCACGCCGGCAGCTCCGGATTGAGCCGGTAATAGACCCACTGGCCCTGACGGCGATCGAGCAGCAAGCCATTGCTGCGCAGTTGCGCGAGGTGGCGGCTGATTTTCGGTTGGCTGTCGTCGAGCGCACACATCAGCTCGCAGACGCAGAGTTCACCTTGATCGGAAATGAGCAGCATGGCGCGGACGCGGGTTTCGTCAGCGAGGCTCTTGAAGACTTCGGTGGGAGTGATCATGGGACGGGTTCTGTACATATGGAAATTCGAATATACGGATATCCATATATTAATCAACCCCAAGAATTTCCTTTTTGCCAAAGCGCTGTAGAAGGCACAGTCTTCAATGCCGCAAGCAACGTCATTCCTGCCAGCCCTGCAAACGGGACTACAGGTGCGTGTCCACCGGCGCGACGATCTCTACTTTGATCTTGCCCGGATCCTCACAGTAGAGGGCGTAGTGCTCCGGGCCGCCGGCGTACGGATAGGCGCTCTCGTAGAGAAGACGAAAACCGGACGTTCGCAGCCAATCCGCCATTTCATACACTTGCGCCTGTGAACCCGCCTGGAACGCCAGATGATTCAAGCCCACGCCCCGGCGGTTAAAGCCCTGTTGCAGATCGCTTGCCTGAACGAACACCAGGTAGGTGCCGTTGAGAATAAAGCTGCACCCGGCGGGCCAGTTTTGATGCTGCGCATAACCCAGCATCAAGAGCAACGGCTGCCAAAAACGCAGCGAGACTTCCAGCGATGAGACATTGATTTCAACGTGATGAAGCCTGCCGGTTTTGGGTGTACTGCCCAGATCGCTATTGGTCATCGGCGGCATTTCCTTGGGTTGCACCAAGGGTTTTCAACAGCGTATGACGACTCCACGGGCCGCAGTATTCAGGCACGTGCGCGATCAATCGGTAGCCGCAGCGGGTGTACCAACGGGCGACGTCGTCATCCAGCGTTTCGATCAACGCATCCACGCACGCCCTTTCAACCGCTAACGCCTCAAGCTTGTGCAACGCCTGAGTACCCAGCCCGGTTCCGCGCCATTGCGCGTCGATCCACAGGTAATTGACAAACAGGCGCCGGAATTCGGTTCTGCCGGTAGCGCCGCCGATCAGTGTTCCCTCCTCCATCAGTGCACAGGCGATGGCTTCAGCTTGCCCGCCGCGCGCCTCAGACAAGGCTCGGCCATGCCGTAAGACGCCGTCACTGATGGCCTTCAAGGTGTCCGCATTGATGTCGCGAACGCTAAGCCATTCCCTCATTGCTGCTCTCCATTGCCAAAGGCTTTGAAGCTATTCAAGCAAAAGCGGCGCCAACAGCAGCACAGCCAGAAGGATTAACGGATGCCAACCTGCGATCTGCCCAGCAACAACCCCTGCTCCGCTTCACATAACCCCACCACATAATCCCAGACCACCCGCAGCCGCACCGACTTGTGCAACTCCCGCCGCGTGCTGATCCAGTAGCTGCGCTCGATGCTTTCATCCGGCAGCAACGGCACCAGATCGGGATCCGACTCGGCCATGTAGCAAGGCAGCACTGCAATACCCAATCCCGACCGCGCCGCTTCCTGCTGAGCAATAACGCTGGTGCTATGGAACACAACCCGAGGGCTGCGGCAGAAGCTGTTGAGAAACATCAGTTCCTGGCTGAACAGCAAATCATCGACATAACCGATCCACGCATGCCGCCCGAGGTCTTCGCGGCTTTGCAGTGGCGGCGCCTTATCGAGATAGCGTTGGCTGGCGTACAACGCGAGTCGATAGTCGGTGAGTTTGCGCGTCACCAGCATGTCCGCCGCCGGGCGCTCCAGATGAATGCTGATTTCCGCCTCGCGGTTGAGAATGCTGACAAAGCGCGGCACCGCGACCAGTTCCACTTCCAATCCCGGATAGCGCTCGAACAAGCCGATCATGCGGCTGGCGAGAAACTTGATGCCTAGCCCTTCGGTGACGCCAACACGAATCTTGCCCAACGGCGCAGTGGATTGGGTGATTTCCTCCTGCGCCAGCAACGCAACGTTTTCCATCGCCTCAGCGTGTTTAAGCAGCGCCTCCCCCGCCGGGGTCATTTCGTAACCTTGCGCGTGCTGGACGAACAGCGCGGTGCCGAGGCTTTTTTCGATGGCTTCGATATGGCGGGCGACGGTGGCGTGGGTGGTGTTGAGGCGGCGGGCAGCGGTGAGCAGGCGGCCGCTGCGTTGCAGTTCGAGAAAAAACCGCAGGTCGTTCCAGTCGAACATGGCGTGTCCTTGTCGGCTATGGTCTATGCAGGCTGTTTGAAAACGCACAGCGGCTGCGCAAAAACTAACATTCTTTTAACGAAAGCTAACAACTAGAGTGTCCGACAATAAAAACAAAAAGCGAGGTCAGGGAATGCAGACTTCCCTCGATGAATACGACTACATCGTGGTCGGCGCCGGCCCTGCCGGGTGTTTGTTGGCCAATCGACTGTCCGCAGATCCGCAGCAGCGCGTGCTGTTGCTCGAAGCCGGCGGGCGCGACAACTATGCGTGGATTCACATTCCTGTCGGTTACCTGTTCTGCATCGGTAACCCGCGCACCGACTGGTGCTTCAAGACTGAAGAACAACCGGGCCTCAACGGCCGCGCGCTGAGCTATCCGCGCGGCAAAGTGCTGGGCGGTTGTTCGTCCATCAACGGCATGATCTACATGCGCGGCCAGGCCAACGATTACGATGGCTGGGCGGCCGAGGGCAATCCGGGCTGGGCTTGGAATGACGTGTTGCCGCTGTTCAAACAGAGCGAAAACCACTTTGCCGGCGCGGCTGAATTTCACGGCGCCAAGGGTGAGTGGCGGGTTGAACAGCAGCGCCTGTCGTGGCCGATTCTGGATGCGTTTCGCAGTGCCGCCGAGCAAAGTGGCATCGCCAGCATCGACGACTTCAATCAGGGCGACAACGAAGGTTGCGGCTACTTTCAGGTCAATCAGAAATCCGGCGTGCGCTGGAACGCGGCGAAGGCGTTTTTGAAACCGGTGCGTGACCGGGCGAATCTGACGGTGCTGACCGGGGTTGAGGTGGATCGGGTGTTGCTGGAGGGCGGTCGCGCTTCAAAAGTCAGCGCGCGTCACGAAGGTCAGACCAAGCAATTCAAGGCGCGCAAGGAGATCGTCCTGTGTGCCGGCGCGGTCGGATCACCAAGCATTTTGCAGCGCTCCGGGATTGGCCCGCGACCGCTGCTAGAACGCCTCGGCATCGGCGTGATTCATGAGCTGCCGGACGTCGGCGGCAACCTGCAGGATCACCTGCAATTGCGCCTGATCTACAAACTGGAAAACGCGCGCACGCTGAACCAGATCGCTGGCAGCGTGTGGGGCAAGATGGGCATGGGTCTGCGTTATCTGTATGACCGTAGCGGGCCGCTGTCGATGGCGCCGAGTCAGTTGGGCGCGTTTGCGCGTTCGGGGCCGGAGCAGACCTCGGCGAATCTTGAATATCACGTGCAGCCACTGTCGCTGGAGCGCTTTGGCGAACCGTTGCACAGCTTTCCGGCGTTTACCGCTTCGGTGTGCGACCTGCGTCCGCAGAGTCGTGGACGCATCGACATTCGCTCGGCGGATCCGCAGGAGGCGCCGCTGATTCAGCCCAACTATCTCAGTCATCCTGAAGATCTGCGCGTGGCAGCGGATGCGATTCGCCTGACCCGACGCATTGTCAGCGCGCCTGCCCTGCGTGCGTTCAAACCGGTGGAATACCTGCCCGGCGCCAGCCTGCAAAGTGATGAAGAGTTGCAGCAAGCGGCAGCGAAGATCGGCACGACGATTTTCCACCCGGTCGGTACCTGCCGCATGGGCAATGACGGCGATGCGGTGGTCGATGCACAACTGCGTGTACACGGCGTGCCCGGGTTGCGCATTGCCGATGCGTCGATCATGCCGCGGATCACCTCGGGCAACACCTGTTCGCCTACGCTGATGATTGCCGAAAAGGCTGCTCAACTCATTCTCAATTCCAAAGCTGTAAACACCGAACCTGTAGGAGTGAGCCTGCTCGCGATGACGGAATAACATTCAACATCTGCGTTGGCTGATACACCGCCATCGCGAGCAGGCTCACTCCTACAGGGGATATGCGTTTGATTCATGGACATCGAGCACCAGTGGAACAACAAAAACAATCACTGTGAGGGATACCGATATGTCAGAACACGTTCAGCCGCTGGACGCCGTGCGCAGCGCCGAGACCAGCCCGGATACACGCAAAGTCATCTTCGCTTCCTCACTGGGAACGGTGTTCGAGTGGTATGACTTCTTCCTCTACGGCGCGCTCGCGGCGGTGATCAGCAAGCAGTTTTTCGCCGGGGTCAACGACACCACGGCGTTCATCTTTGCGCTGATGGCCTTCGCCGCAGGCTTTATCGTGCGGCCGTTCGGGGCGCTGGTGTTCGGTCGGTTGGGGGACATGATCGGGCGCAAATACACCTTTCTCGCGACGATCATCCTGATGGGCGTGGCGACGTTCTGCGTCGGTCTGCTGCCGACCTACGCCAGCATCGGCATCGCCGCGCCGATCATTCTGGTGGTGCTGCGCATGCTGCAGGGCCTGGCGCTCGGCGGTGAATACGGCGGCGCAGCCACCTACGTGGCGGAGCACGCGCCGATTGGCAAACGCGGTTTCCACACCAGCTGGATTCAGTCCACCGCCACTCTCGGCCTGTTGCTGTCGCTGCTGGTGGTGCTCGGTTGCCGCTACTTCACCGGCGATCAGTTTGAGGTGTGGGGCTGGCGTATTCCGTTCCTGCTGTCGATCGTGCTGCTGGGCATTTCCACCTGGATTCGCCTGAGCCTGCACGAGTCGCCGGCGTACCTGAAAATGAAAGAGGAAGGCAAAACCTCGAAGGCGCCGATCCGCGAATCCTTCGGCAAATGGGAAAATCTCAAAGTCGTGCTGATCGCCCTGTTCAGCATCAACGCCGGCCAAGCGGTGACCTTCTACGCGGCGCAGTTCTACGTGCTGTTCTTCCTCACCCAGTTCCTGAAAATGGACCCGGCGGTGGCCAACACTTTGTTGATCATCAGCGTGGTCATCGGCGCACCGTTCTTCATCTTTTTCGGCTGGCTGTCAGACAAGGTCGGGCGTAAACCGGTGCTGATGCTGGGCTTGCTGCTGGCCACGGCGCTGTACTTCCCGATCTTCAAATCCCTCGCGCATTACGCCAACCCGGCGATCGATCAGGCCAGCCGTCAGGCGCCGATCACCGTGCTGGCGGATCCGGCGACCTGCACCTTCCAGTTCGACCCGGTGGGCAAAGCCAAATTCGACAGCCCGTGCGACAAGGTCAAAACCTTCCTGGTCAAGCAAGGCCTGCCCTACTCCAGCGCCGCTGCGCCTGCTGGCAGCGCCGTGCAAGTGAGCGTCGGCGACGTCAAACTCGACGGCTTCGATGAGGCTTCACTCCGCGGTGCGATCACCCTGGCCGGCTACCCGCAACAGGCCGATCTGCAGCAAATCAACAAACCGATGATCGTCGCCCTGATCGTGGCGCTGATCATCATCTCGGCGATGTGCTACGGCCCGCTGGCGGCGCTGATGGTCGAACTGTTCCCGACGCGCATTCGCTACACCTCGATGTCGCTGCCGTACCACATCGGCAACGGCTGGTTTGGCGGGTTCCTGCCGACGGTGTCGTTTGCGCTGGTGGTGTACACCGGGGACATCTTTTACGGGCTGTGGTATCCGGTGTTGATTACCGGGGTGAGCCTGGTGGTGGGGATGATCTGTTTGCGTGAGACGAAGAATATCGATCTCGACAAGAACTGAAACTCAACCAGCCAAATATCGGCGAGGGCATTTACCCTCGCCTTTTTTTGCTCAGGCATCAGCCTTGATCACTTCGAACTTCACCTGATCCGGATAAAACGCCACGTAGTCCTTTATCGGCCCGACCGATATTTTCGGTTTCTCATAAGTCCACACCGCGTTCGCCCCCTCATGACCAGGCACTTGCAGGCTGAAGTAGTTGGCGTCGCCCTTGTACGGGCAATAACTGGTGTGGTCGGTGCGGGCGAAATACTTTTCGTCGATGTCTTCGCGGGGGACGTAATAGACCGGCGGGTAGTTGGCCTCGTTGAGGATCAGTACGTGGGAGGACGCGGCGACCTGGATGCCGTGGAATTTAACTATCAGGCAGCCGGGAAGTTGTTCGAGGGTGATGACGGGACTGGGGCCGGAGGTTTTCATGGGGGGTTCTCCTGGATACGGCGAAGAGACCGGTTCAGGTATAGCCCATTGGTTATGGTTGGGGTGGATTTACAGCTGAACGGCCCTTTAACATCAAAAGCCCCTCACCCTAGCCCTCTCCCCGAGGGAGAGGGAACTGACCGAGTTGTCTGGCGAAATCCATCGACCTGAAAAATCGAGTCGATTATGGATTCAAAGCCAATCGTTCAAGTCGGTGAATTTCGCCAATATCCCCCAATCGGTCCCCTCTACCTCTGGGAGAGGGTTAGGGTGAGGGCCGCTCTTAAGGCATCACGCAACAATATCAGTCGCCACCGCCTGCCCCACCACACCCACGGCAAAGTCCACCGAACCCTGCCCCGTCAGATCAACCATCAGGCTGGTCTGATTGGTCTGCGCGAAGTAGGTCAGAATCGCATCGCCCGCATGCCCAGTAAAACCGCTGACAAAGTTCAGCGACGCCGCGCCCGTGGCGAAACCGGCGATCCCCGACAGGTCGATCTTGTCCAGCCCGCTGGTGAAATCCATGATCCAGTCCGGCGCGGTCATGGTCGAGTCGCTGGCAGCACCGAATACGAAGGTGTCTGCACCTGCACCGCCCCACAAGGTATCGCCACCGCCACCACCGTAAAGGATGTCATTACCGGCACCGCCAACCAGTTCGTTGGCAACGGCGTTGCCGATCAGCAGGTCATTGCCTGAACCGGCGAGGGCATTTTCCACTGTCACGCCGTGAGCAATGGAAACGTTACCGACCAGGCCGCCAACATCGGAGAACGAGCCTTCATTGAGGTTGATCTTCTGGTTCTGGCTGAAACCGGAGAAATCCAGCGTGTCATTACCGCCGCCATCCCACACCGAGAAAACCACTTTGGAGGAGGCCGAAGTGGCGCTGTAGAAATCGCGCTCGGCGTTGGAGTTGAAACCGTAGGTGGTGTCGTCGGCGCGGGTCGCGTAGTTGGCACCATACAGTTTCTGCACCGCGACGATATCGTCCAGCAACGGCGCCGAAGCGTACGCACCGCTGCCGGCCTTGCTGAAGTTCTGGTCGGTGTTGGCTTCGCTCCAGTAGCTCATCAGGCTGTAGCCGCGAGTGTCTTCGGCGTACTTGGCGTCGTTATAGGTCGGGTTGCCATTACCGGCGTTGTACGCGCCCGGGTGTGACAGGCCCAAGGTATGGCCAATCTCGTGGGTCAGGGTCTGGCGCCCGTAGTTGTTGGTGTCCGGGGTTTTGTTGACCTGATACTGATCGTTGATCAAGTACCACGACTGCCCGTCATAGCTGCCGCCGCTCGGCAGGTAAGCGAACGCTGCGCCACCGGTGCTGACATCGTAGTTACCGAAGGTCATGTGGCCATCGCCGCCCTTGCCTTCAGTGAAGGTAACGTTGGCGACGTCGGCCCAGGATTGCATGGCCAGCACCGCCTGGGCCTTTTGCTGGACGCTGAACTCGCTGAAGTTACCCAGTTTGACGTTGTAGTTCGCCGGTTCCTCGGTCAGGAAGGTGTAACTGAGGTCGATCTTGCCGTCAGCGTTCTTGTCGCCCCACGACAGACCTTTACGCAGGATTTCATCCGCAGCCTGGTCGGCAGTGAATGAGGGTTTGCCGTTGACCAGCCCGACGCCACGGTCATACAGGTGGCTGAAGGTATCGATTTCGTCGAAGGCGCTGCTGGTTTTCGATTTGGCTTGAGCCATGATGGACTTCCTTGTTTCTGAGTAGTCAGTGTCGACAGACCACGGCGATCTTCTGGCGAGATCGTCCTGTCACTCGCGTGTTTGAATCGCCGAAAAACCTGACACACACGCAAACCGGGTGCTACTCAATTTCTCGATAGCCGGGCCTGCGTCCCTGTATTACCCGTCACCTGCTGCAATGCTTTTTGTCTGTATATCCATACAGATAAAAGTTGCCCCTGACGCCAAGTCCGGCCATTCTGTGCACCTGTTCGGACTTTGATCGACGATGGTGGTTATGCGGCTGTACCTCTGTGAAAAACCCTCCCAGGCCAAAGATATTGCGGCCGTGCTCGGCGCCAAGCGTCGGGGCGACGGCTGCTGGCTGGGAACGGACGTCACGGTGACCTGGTGCATCGGCCACTTGCTCGAAACCGCGCCGCCGGATGCCTATGACGCGCGCTACAAGCGCTGGGTGCTGGCTGATCTGCCGATCATCCCGGACAAGTGGAAAATGACCGTCAAGCCGCGCACCGCCAGCCAGTACAAAGCGGTCAAACGCCTGCTCGGCGAGGCCAGCGAACTGATCATCGCCACCGACGCCGACCGTGAGGGCGAGATGATCGCCCGGGAACTGGTCGAGCACTGCCGTTATCGCGGGCCGATCCGCCGTTTATGGCTCTCGGCGCTGGACGAAGCCTCGATCCGCAAAGCCTTGGCCGCGCTGAAACCGGGGGCCGAAACCTTCAGCCTGTATCACTCGGCGCTGGGACGCTCGCGGGCGGACTGGCTGATCGGCATGAACATGAGTCGGCTGTTTACACTGCTGGGGCGACAATCGGGTTATCAAGGCGTGTTGCCAGTAGGCCGGGTACAGACACCGACCTTACGGCTGGTGGTTGATCGCGACCGCAGCATCGCCGATTTCGTGCCAGTGCCATTCTGGGCGATCGATGTTGATCTGCTGCACAACAGCATTCCGTTTACCGCGCAGTGGCGCGCGCCGTCGGATGTTTGTGATGATCAGGAGCGCTGCCTGAATCAGGCGCTGGCCCAGCAAGCGGCCGCCGCCATCAACGGCGCTGCCAGTGCCCGGGTGGTCAAGCTGAAAACCGAGCGCATGCGCGAAGTGGCGCCCCTGCCCTTCGATCTCGGCACCTTGCAGGAAGTTTGCTCGAAGAAACTCGGCCTCGGTGCGCAGGAAACCCTAGACATTGCTCAGGCACTCTACGAAACCTACAAAGTCATCACTTACCCGCGCAGTGATTGCGGCTACTTGCCGCTAAGCCAGCACAGTGAGGCGCCGGGGATTCTCGTGGCGTTGCGTCAGGCTGATCCGAGCCTCGAAGCGCTCAACGGGTTTCTGGAGCCGCAACGCAAATCCCGCGCGTGGAACGACGCCAAGGTCAGCGCTCACCACGGCATTATTCCCACCGCAGCGGCGAAGAATCTAGAGCGCCTGAGTGGCAAGCACCGCGCGGTCTATACGCTGATCCGCGCGCGCTATCTGGCGCAGTTCCTGCCCAATCACGAATACGATCGCACCCAGGCCGATTTCGATTGCGCCGGTGAAGCCTTGCGCGCGGTGGGCAAGCAGATCATCGAAGCAGGCTGGAAACGTGCCCTGCCCGAGGCACTGGCGCCGGCCACGGGCCGCGAAGCACCCGCACCGCAAACCTTGCCGACCCTTAGCCAAGGCGTCGAATGCGCCATCGCCGCTGTGAAGCTCAAGGATTTGTGGACGCAACCGCCCAAACCCTACACCGAGGGCGATCTGATCAAGGCGATGAAAAACGTCGCCAAACTGGTGGAGGATCCGCTGCTCAAACAGAAACTCAAGGACACCACCGGTATCGGTACCGAAGCCACCCGTGCTTCGATCATTCAGGGTTTGATTGACCGTGGCTATCTAGTGAAAAACGGCAAGGCCCTCGCCGCCACCCCGGCCGCGTTCAGCCTGATCGACGCCGTGCCGCGCGCGATTGCCGACCCCGGCACCACGGCGATCTGGGAGCAGGCGCTGGACATGGTGCAAAGTGGCGAAATGAGCCTTGAAGAGTTCGTCACCAAACAAGCGGCATGGATGAGCAAACAGGTGACGCGCTGCTCCAGCCTCAGCCTGACCATCAGCGGCCCGCCACCTGCCGGTAAAGCCGCAGCGCCGTGGAAGAAGAAACGCAAATCATCGACCCGCAGCAAAACCACAGGTACAACCAAACGCGCGCCGAAAGCAGCAGGCAAATAAAACCCGCTAGTGTTTCTGCAAGACTCAGCACTTTCAGGAACCCGGCGCATGGCCAATATCGAACTGCACCCTGCTCAGCGCGATGAGCTGGAAATCATCGAAAACCTCATGCAGTTCTACATGTACGACTTCAGCGAATGGCTGCCGCTGAAGCTCGCCGAACACGGCTTCTTCTCCATCCAGCCGAAAATCGACTACTGGCGCCACCCGGCCACCCAACCATTTCTGATTCAGGTCGACGGCGAACTGGCCGGCTTCGTGACCGTCGATAACGAAATCCACATTCCCGGCGCCGAACACAACATCGGCTACTTTTTCATCGCGCGACGCTTTCGTGGCCAAGGCGTCGCGCAGTTTGTCGTCTCTGCCCTCTTGAGCCAGATCCCCGGTCAATGGCAGATTTTCCATATCGACGCCAACCTGCCGGCGCAGCGCTTCTGGGCCAGGCTGATTCCGTTGATGAGCAATGGCCACTTCACCCTGCAGCAGCGCGAAGTAGACGGTTATCCGTGCACCTTCTACGGGCTGCGCACGCCTTTTTCCGTTGCCTGAACGGATTCTTTCTCATTCCAAAACAGCTTTGTCCGACAATATGTAGTGAACAAAAATAATCACTACAAAACCGTTGACGGCGTCGTTTTGCTTTTGCATGATGAAGACGTTCCCCGATCGGGAACATCGGTAACACGCTTGAGCAAACTCGTCTGACCGCCGAGTTGTTTTTTCCGGATACACGCTGCCCACAAGGCAGATTGAAGAAGCTGACCTGGCCTGAACGTCCAGTACAAGGACGAGAAGCGCTGGCGAAAATTCTCAAGACGCTTGTGGTCGACACGGTAAATGTCGTCAAGGAGCCTCCCGGTTTTCGCTGCTTCTCCTCGTTGTGACGCTATTGCGTAGCAGTTATTCAACACGACTACATGCAACAGATGCACGACCCCGTACTTCACACGGGCGAGCGCTGACGTCCTGGTTTCGGTGCCAGGGATCAACTAACCGATGGGCTACCTGTATTAGCGAATCAACTTTGAAAGATCACCAGACTGGTCAAGGGGCAATATCATGAATCTGAACAATCAACCTACTATCGAAGAACTGGCTCGTATGTTCGCTGCGCAGAAAGACAGCCACGACAGCCATATTCTGTGGATCAGCAAGTCGGGGCAGGTGCATATCGACTGCCTGGCGACTCATGCTGACGAAGACGAGTTCGACCGCAACCACCAGAACCTGCTGGCCCGCCTGAAGATGTACCGTCGCGGCCACGGTTATGTTGGCAAGAAAGCCGCGGCCGACAAGGACTTCATCGGTAATGTTCTGCAAACGCTGAAACAGGCGTGGGGTTCGATGCAGAACAAGAATGAAGTTCGGGTGATTGATCGGTTCTGCTGAGTTAGTCATTAAATAATTGAAAGGCCTGTTTCCTTGACGAAAGCAGGCCTTTTTTTGTTCGCTTGCATTGATTTGGCGTGACTGGAATTGTAGCCCCTCACCCCAGCCCTCTCCCGAGGGAGAGGGAGCCGATTTGTGCTGCGCTCAAAATTTTAGTTCGGCTCAAAATTTTCAGGTCGACGTAAATTGCACAAACACATCGGTCAGTCCCCTCCCGAGGGAGAGGGAGCCGATTTATGGCGCTTTCAGAACCTGAGTTCGACTCAGGTTTCTCAGGTCGGCGTAAATCGCACAAACACCTCGGTCAGTCCCCTCTCCCTCTGGGAGAGGGTTAGGGTGAGGGGCTTCCCATGCCCAACACCAATTCCACAAACGCCACCGCCGCCGCACTGTGATAATTATTGCGCCGCCGCAACACCGCCGCCCCACGCTGCGGCGCGTCACTCTCCACCCGCAACCGGCGCAACGCCCGATCTTCCGTCGCAATCGCTTCCGGCAACATCGTCGCCATCGGCGAACAACGCACCACTTCCAGCAACGTACTCACCGAGTTCACCTCGATCCGCACCTGCGGCGTAATCCCGTGTTGGCGAAAATACTCATCCACCGATAACCGCGTGATGAAGTCAGGCGCCAGCAAAGCGAAATCCAGCGAAGCGACATCCCCCGGTGTCAGCACCGCCGCACTGTCATACAGCGGATGCTCACGCCCGACCATGATCCCCAGCGTTTCGGTAAACGCCGGAATGCACTCGATCTCAGGACTGCGCACCGGCGTAAACGCAATCGCAATATCCAGTGAGTCATCCGCCAGCCCCGCCTCGATGTCGTCCATCGACAGCTCGAAAATCTGCAAATGAATCCCCGGATACCGCGCGGCAAAATCGCGCACCAACGGCCCGACCAGATACGCCATGAACGTCGGCGTCATCGCCAGACGCAACGTCCCGCGAGACAAATCCTTCACGTCATGCAACGCGCGTTTACCCGCCTCCAACTCCACCAGCACCCGTCGCGCGCATTCGATGTAGGCCTCGCCAGCATCGGTGGGTTTGACCGTACGCGAAGTGCGATCAAACAGGCTCACCCCAAGGGTTTCTTCCAATTGGCGAATCTGCTGCGACAGGGTTGGCTGCGACACATGCAACGCCTCGGCGGCACGGGTGAAGCCGCCGTGATCGGCAACGGCCAGCAGATAACGCAAATGTCGCAGCAGCATGGGAAATACCATCTATAGGCAGGACTTATGCCAAGCATTGTATATCGGTCTTGGACGCTATGGATGAATCGGCAGAAGATCAATCCCACACAGCAAGCCAACCCCTGAAAGGAGTGACACCATGCAACAGTCCCACGCCTACAACGACACCAGCCTGGCCCTGACCACCCGCGTTCTCGACGCCAAGGCACGCAAAGATCTGTCGTGGCAGGATCTGGCCGACGGCACCGGCCTCAGCCTGGCGTACGTCACCGCTGCCCTGCTCGGCCAGCACCCGCTGCCAGAAAACGCCGCACAAGTGGTTGGCGACAAGCTTGAACTGAGCGCTGAAGACGTCGCGGCGATGCAGATCATCCCCCTGCGTGGCAGCCTCAGCGGCGTACCGACCGACCCGACCATCTACCGCTTCCACGAGATGATCCAGATCTACGGCACCACCCTCAAAGCGCTGGTTCACGAGCAGTTCGGCGACGGCATCATCAGCGCGATCAACTTCAAACTCGACATCAAGAAAGTCGAAGACCCGGAAGGCGGCTCCCGCGCCGTGGTCACCCTCGACGGCAAGTTCCTGCCCCTGCGTCCGTTCTGATCCGCACCGGCCCGCACCCTGCGTGCGGGCCAACACACCTCAAATGGCTACCCGTCATCCAACATATCTGGAGGCTGCCCCATGCATAAAATTCTGTTGATTCTGGCCCTGCTCGGCGGCTTCGGCGCCCAGGCAATTGCCGCTGACGAGGCCGTCGCCTACCGCTACGGCATGCAACTGGATATCGCCCAAGTGCTGAGCATCACCCCGGTTGCCGATGTGTGTGGCGTGGTGCCGGTGGAGATGACGTATCTGGACAGCCACGGCGGCAAACACATTCTTCAGTACAGCGAATTCGGCAGCGGTTGCTCGAACTGAGAGGACAACACCATGAAAAACCTGATTGATGGCTTCCTGAAATTCCAGAACGAAGCGTTTCCGCAACGCACCGAACTGTTCAAACACCTGGCAACCACGCAACAGCCCGGCACCTTGTTCATCACCTGTTCCGACAGCCGTGTCGTGCCGGAACTGCTGACCCAGCAAGAACCCGGCGAGCTGTTTGTGATCCGTAACGCCGGCAATATCGTGCCGTCCTACAGCCCGCATCCGGGCGGGGTTTCGGCAACGGTGGAATACGCAGTGGCGGTACTCGGGGTGACCGACATTGTCATCTGCGGGCATTCGGACTGCGGTGCGATGACCGCGATTGCCCAGTGCAAATGCATGGATCACTTGCCCGCCGTCAGCGGCTGGCTGCAGCATGCCGAGTCGGCAAAAGTGGTGAATGAAGCGCGGCCGCATGCCAATGACGCGGCGAAATTGAGTTCGATGGTGCGCGAAAACGTGATCGCGCAATTGGCGAATATCCAGACCCACCCGAGCGTGCGTCTGGCCCAGGAAAAAGGCCTGCTGAACCTGCATGGCTGGGTGTATGACATCGAGACTGGCTCGGTCGATGCGCTGTCCTCGGACCGCCGCACGTTTGTGCCACTGGCCGAGCAACCGGCGACTTGCGCGATCCATGCACAAACCACCCACGCTGCCTGAGCATTGATCGTTCCCACGCTGGAGCATGGGAACGATCACAGACTACGAGATCAGCGTTTTACGGTGAGGTCGATCTGGGTCATCCGGCTACGAACAGTGAACACGCCATCCCCCGAAAGAATCGCACTGCGCGCAAACAAGCGCCCGCTCTCCCAGTTCGAAAGACCCAGCTCCGGCTTGTTCAACGCATACTGCCCATCGACCCAACGGGTAATGCCATTGCCCACGAACGGCGCATTCACCGCGTTGTAGAAACGCTCTTGCACGGCTGCGTCCTCACTGATCAACGACACGGTAAATTGCGGGCTGTAGCGGTTGAACAGCGCAATCGCCTGATCCAGATCATCGACGATCATCAGGCTTACTTCCGGGGTTTCTTCCCATTCCCACTCGCGGCCCAACTCGGACTCTGCCAAGGGTTCTGCCAGTGCCTCGGTCTGATAGCCCTCGGCGCGATAAACCTCGACGGTTGTGTTCTGCCACTCGCTTGGCAGGTAACTCTCGCTGCCTTCGACGATGTGCAATTTGCAGCCTTGGCCACGCGCAGTACCGGCCTGTTGCAGCGCATCAAGAAACAGCGGCACCAATTCCGCCGCGCGATCACGCTGGATCAGGCAGACGTTGAGGGTGTTGCAGACTTTGCGGTCCAGCGAGTTGCGCACCACGGCGGCGAAGCGTTTGGCATCGGCCGCACGATCCGCGATCAACCATGCGCCACCCGTGCCGTGCAGGCTGACGGCGGTGCCGGCCTGCTGGGCAATGCTGCCCAACTGACTGACCGCACGACCCGAACCGCGCGCGACGGCCAACGACAAACGGCGGTCAGCGAACATCGCCCAACCGGCGGCATGATTGACGCTTTCCACCAACGACACCGCACCGGCCGGCAGACCAGCATCGGCCAGCGCCGGGTTCAAGGCGTGAGTGACGATGGCTTGCGCGGTACCCAATGCATCGCTGCCGATACGCAGCACGGCGGTGTTGCCGGTGCGCAAGACACCGGCGGCGTCGGCGAACACGTTCGGCCGGCCTTCAAAGACAAACGCGACGATGCCCAGCGGCGAAACCACTTGCTCGACCTTCCAGCCGTCATGCTCGACGCTGCTGATGACTTTGCCGCGCGTTGCCGCCGCATCTCGCCAGGCACGCAGGCCGGCAATCATATCGCCGCGCATGCGCTCATCGGCGAGCAAACGGGTGGTGGAGCGGCCGCGCGCCTTGGCCCGCTCGATGTCGGCAAGGTTGGCGGTTTCGATGTGCGCCCAGCAGTCCGGGGTTTCCAGACGTTGCGCGAACAAGTCGAAGAACTTGCTGATGGCCTCATCGGACACCGCCGACAAGGCAGTGAATGCCGCTGCCGCACGCTCGATCGCCACGGACGCCGCTTGCTGATCCGCCACGGGGATCAGCAGCAACTCGCCACTGACCTGCTCCACCAAAAGGTGGTCACCGGGCTGAAAGCGCGCGGCCAGTTCGGGGCTGACCACGGTGACGCGGTTACCAGCGAAAGGGATCGGCGTGCCAGCGACTAGACGTTCGAGCGCAAGAGACATGAAGCGGATTCACCATGCAGGGAGCGGCCGGAAAATGTATAGGAACACCCTCCCCCCAGGCAACACAAAACCCCTTGTAGGAGTGAGCCTGCTCGCGATAGCGGTTGATCAGATACACACATGTTGACTGACACTACGCTATCGCGAGCAGGCTCACTCCTACATGGATTGGGTTTCAGATCAAAATACTGACCAGCCAATCCGTGAACTGAGCATCTCCAGCGCCGCCATCCCCGCCAGCGAATTGCCGGCAGCATTCAACTCCGGCGACCATACGCACACCGTGAACTGCCCCGGCACCACCGCAACAATCCCGCCGCCGACGCCGCTCTTGCCCGGCAAGCCAACGCGATAGGCGAAGTTGCCCGCCTCGTCATACAGCCCGCTGGTGGCCATGATCGAGTTGACCTGTTGGGTTTGCCGACGCGTGAGGATCTGTTCGCCGCTGTGTTTGCAGAACCCGTCATTGGCCAGAAAGCAGAACGCCCGCGCCAGATCGATGCAGTTCATCCGTAACGCGCAGTGGCTGAAATAGCTGCGCAGCACCGCTTCGACATCGTTGTGAAAATTGCCGAAAGACTGCATCAGATACGCCATCGCCGCATTGCGCGCGCGGTGCTGGTATTCGGAGTCGGCGACTTTGCCGTCGATCATGATCTGCGGATTGCCGGACAGGCGCCGGACGAAATCGCGCATCGACAGGGTCGGTGCGGCGAAGCGCGACTGGTTGATGTCGCAGATCACCAGCGCACCGGCATTGATGAACGGGTTGCGTGGTCGACCGCGCTCGAATTCCAGCTGCACCAGCGAGTTGAACGGCTGCCCGGACGGCTCGTGACCGAGGCGTTCCCAGATCGCTTCGCCGGAGTGATCAATCGCCTGCACCAGGCTGAACACCTTGGAAATACTCTGCACCGAGAACGGCGTCTCGGCGTCACCGGCGCAGTACATCTCGCCGTCGTTGCCGTACACGGCGATGCCCAGCTGATTGGCCGGCACGGTGCCGAGGGCCGGAATGTAGTCAGCCACCTTGCCCTGCCCGATCAGCGGGCGGACAGCGTCAAGAATCTCGTTCAACAGCGCTTGCATGCCGGGTTCCGAAGTCTCGCCCCATGGGATTGCGGGGACACTGGGGCTAGACGCTGCGCCCGCCCGTCGAATCACACCGGCCGCCATCGTGGTGAATGTTCTACGCTCAACCGCACATTCAAAAACGGGAGAGCAACCATGCAACTCGAAGGCTCCTGCCATTGTGGCGAGGTCACATTCAGCCTCACCAGCACCCATCCCTACCCTTATCAACGCTGCTATTGCTCGATCTGCCGCAAGACCCAGGGCGGTGGCGGTTATGCGATCAACCTCGGCGGCGACGCGAGCAGCCTCAAGGTGCGCGGGCGCAAACACATCAGCGTCTATCACGCGAAGATGAAAGACGAGGGCGACAAACGCGCCCATCGCAGCACGGCCGAGCGGCACTTCTGTTCACTGTGCGGCAGCGGCCTGTGGTTGTTCAGTCCGGAGTGGCCGGAGTTGATCCACCCGTTCGCCTCGGCCATCGATACGCCATTGCCAGTGCCGCCGGAGCACACGCATTTGATGCTCGGTTCGAAAGCACCATGGGTGGAAGTCGAGGCTAAATCGAAAGACCAACAGTTCGACGTCTACCCCGAAGAATCCATCGCCCAGTGGCATGAACGCCTCGGATTGACCCGATAGATCCACGGCAAACACAAATCCCTGTGGGAGCGAGCCTGCTCGCGAAGGCGTCCTGTCAGCCAACATTGATATTTCTGACCCAACGCTTTCGCGAGCAGGCTCGCTCCCACAGGTTTTTCATCGTTCTTGATTCGACGCAGTTCCCTTTTCCCGCACTCGTTCGGTTAACCCCTCAGAAGCACTTCAACTACCGATCGATTCGATGCAAAGGGATCTCCATGTCGCACGTCCGTTTCGCCCTGTGCCCGCTGGCACTGGCCTTGCTGAGCATTTCTGCCAACGCCGCTGAAAAAACCGAGCAGACCTTGCAACTGGGCGCCACCAACATTTCCGCCCAAGGCCTCGGCGCCACCACCGAAGACACCCGCTCCTACACCACCGGAGCCATGTCCTCGGCCACCGGCCTGCCGCTGTCGATCCGCGAAACCCCGCAATCGGTGACGGTCATCACTCGCCGGCAAATGGACGATCGCGGTGTACAAAGCATTGGCGATGCGTTGCGCAATACCCCCGGCATTTCCATGCAGAAGTACGACAGCGACCGAACCGAGTTTTCCGCGCGCGGACTGGCGATCACCAACTTCCAGTACGACGGCATCAACATTCCCTACGATGGCGTTTACGGCGAGAACCCGAACAACGGCGACGACGCCGCGAGCATCGACCGCATTGAAATCATCAAGGGCGCGACCGGCCTGATGACCGGCTCAGGCGATCCGTCGGCTACGGTCAACCTGATCCGCAAGAAGCCGACCAAGGAATTCAAAGCCTCGATCAGCGGCACCGTTGGTTCGTGGGATGCCTACCGCACCGTCGGTGATATTTCCGGTTCGCTGACTGAATCGGGCAACGTGCGCGGACGTTTCGTCGGCGCCTATTCCGATCAGAATTCCTATCTGGATCACTACAGCCAGCGCAAAGACCTGTTCTACGGCATCCTCGAAGCCGACCTCAGCGACGACACCCTGCTGACCTTCGGCGTCGACAAATCCAGCACCACGCCACGCGGTTCGTCGTGGACCGGCAACCCGGTGTATTTCGCCGATGGCGGGCGAACCGATTTTGGTCGCCACTTCAACTCCGCCGCGGACTGGAGCCGCCGCGATTTCGACAACATCACCTACTTCGCCTCCTTGGAACAGGCGTTGGCCAACGACTGGAAATTCAAGGTCAGCCTCGACCAGAAAACCACCGATCACGACACCCGCCTCGCTTCGGCCAGCGGTGGTAATCCGAACCGCGCCACGGGCGAAGGCATGTTCATGTATTGGGGGCGCTGGGAAGGTCATCGCGTGCAGAACACCGCTGACGTCAACGTCTCCGGGCCCTTCACCCTCGGCGGTCGCGAGCATGAACTGATTGCCGGCGTGATGACCTCGCACTCGCGACAGACTGGCGCAACCTACGACAGCAGTGCGTTTTCCGAAGTGCCAGGGAGCATTTACGACTGGGACGGCAATCTGCCGAAACAGGACTTCCCGAAGAACGGCAAATACCAGCGCACCCAGAGCCAGAACGGTATTTACCTGGCCACGCGCCTGCGCCCGACCGACGATCTCTCGGTGATTCTCGGCAGCCGCTTGAGCACCTTCAAGTACAACGAAGACTACCGCTACAACCCCGGCACCGGCCTCGACGACACCCACACCAGTTACAAAGAACACGGCGTAGTCACACCGTACGCCGGGGTGATCTATGACCTCGACGACACCTACTCGCTGTATGCCAGCTACACCAGCATTTATCAGCCGCAGACCTACAAAGACGCCAACGGCTCCACCCTCGCCCCGGTCGAAGGTGACAGCTATGAAACCGGTTTGAAAGCGGCGTATTTCGACGGTCGTCTCAACGCCAGCCTGGCGTTCTTCCGCATCGAGCAGGACGGGGTTGCCGAGTCGATCGGCACCAACGCGGTGACCAATGAAGGCATCTATAAAGCCATCGACGGCGCCACCACCAAAGGCGTCGAACTGGAACTGGCCGGCGAACTGGCCGAAGGCTGGAACCTCTCCGCCGGCTACACCTACGCACGTACCCGTGATGCCGATGAGCAGCGCATGTTCGGTTATCCGTTGTCGACCACCAAGCCTGAGCATACGGTGCGCACCTTCACTACCTACCGTTTGCCCGGCGTGCTCGACAAGGTCACTGTCGGCGGTGGCGTGAGCTGGCAGAGCGCGTTCTACGGCAAGATCTACAGCGCCCCGGCCGGCGACTACACGCGGATCAAACAGGGCGGCTACACCCTCGTCGACCTGATGAGCCGCTATCAGTACAACGAGCACCTGAGCTTCACGGTCAACGCCAACAACGTCTTCGACAAGCGTTACCTGACGGGTCTGGGCAACTTCGACACTACGTTCTACGGTGAACCGCGCAATTTGATGCTGACGACCAAGTGGGATTTCTGATTCTGGGCTGAAATAAACAGCGCCATGGATGGCGCCTTCGCGAGCAGGCTCGCTCCCACATTGGATTTGTGAACGCCGCAGATCACCGTGGGAGCGAGCCTGCTCGCGAAGAGGCCGGCACAGATCACAACATTAATCCAGATGCGCCCAGGTCATCCGGAACGACGCCCCACCCCAAGGCGAATCACCCACTTCAACCTGCCCGCCATGCGACTGCGACACGCGGCGCACCAACGCCAAACCCAAGCCAAACCCACCCGTACGCCGATCCCGACTGGCATCCAGTCGCGAAAACGGCTCAAAGATCTTCTCCCGCCCGTCTAGCGGCACGCCCGGCCCATCGTCGTTGACCCGCACTTCGTAATATTCACCGCTGCGCACCAGCGTCACTTCAACCCGCTGCTCGGCATAACGAATCGCATTGCGCAGCAGATTGATCACCGCCCGCGCCATGAATCGAGGCTCGATGCGCACGGTGTCGAGCCGGCAATCACCAATCAACAACTGCACACCCGCCGCTTCGGCCTCCAGCGCCACGCTGCCGACCACACTGTCGAGCCAATTGGCAGCTTGAATGTTTTCGCGTTTGATCACCGTCGCGCCGCGCTCAAGGCTGGCGTAGGTCAACAGTTCCGAAACCATTTCCTCCAGCTCGCCGAGGTCGGCATACATATCGGCAATCAGCTCGCGGTTCTGGCTGGGGTCCGACTGCTGCTTGAGCTGATCAAGCTCAAACGACAACCGCGCGATCGGCGTGCGCAGCTCGTGGGACACGGCATTGGTCAGCTCACGCTGATTGGCGATCAGGCCTTCGATGCGCGCCGCCATCAGGTTGAAGTGCTCGGCCAGATCGCGGATGTTCGAGCGTTTCGACAATTGAATTCGCACCGACAGATCGTTGTCGCCAAAACGCTCGGCGGCCAGGCGCAGTTTCTCCAGATCACGCCAGTGCGGACGCACCCAGAAAAACAGCACGAAGCCGATCAGCACAGCAATCATCAGGTAGGCAGCGGCGATGTAGAACGGCATCAGGCTCGGCTCGGCCGGCAAACGGATGCTGAGCAGTTGCGGGCCATCGTCAATGGCGGAAATGTACTGGCTGTACTTGTCGCGGATCACCAGCAGCCCTTTGGCCAGCTCGGCTTTTTCCTCGTCGCTGAGGGCCAGTTCAGAGGTATCGACCAGCGTCAGCCCCAAACCGTAATGCGGGCGAATCGTTTCCAGCTGCTTTTCCCGGGCCGGGCCATCGAGGTCACGCAACTGCTGAGCCAACGTCCACGCTTGCCCCCGCACAGCCTCGCGGTTGTAGTCCTGCATCTGATAATCGAGCAAGGCATCAAAGGTGCGTTCGACCGTCTGCAACGCCAGCACCAGACCAATCGTCATGACCAGAAACAGCCCGAGAAATAACCGCAGCATCTACAGCTCCCACGCAAACGGATTGAACAGATAACCCTTGCCCCACACGGTTTTGATACAGATCGGCTCGCGGGGATTGTCCTTGAGTTTGTTGCGCAATTTGCTGATGTACACGTCGACGCTGCGATTGAGCCCATCAAAAGCGATCCCGCGCATGCGATTGAGGATATCGTCGCGCGACAGCACTTTGCCGGCCGCGCTGGCCAGCAACCACAGCAGCTCGAATTCCATGGTGGTCATTTCGATGACCTCGCCCGCCAGCCGCACTTCACGGCAACTGCGGTCGACGCTCAACTGGCCGAACTCCAGAAAATTCACCACATTGCTGTCCGGCACCTGTCGCCGTTGCAATGCTCGCAACCGGGCCAGCAGCACCGGCGGCTTGATCGGTTTGATCACGTAGTCATCGGCACCGGATTCCAGGCCGAGAATGTGGTCGAGATCGTCCTCCTTGGCAGTCAGAATCACAATCGGCGTGTCCGATACACTGCGAATCTCGCGGCACACGTGCAAACCGCTCTGCCCTGGCAACATCAAGTCGAGCACCACGACGTTCGGCTTGAACTCGAGAAAGGCCGCCACGGCCAGATCGCCGCGCAGCACGGTGCGTACTTCATAACCGTGCTGTTCGAGAAAGTGTGCGATCAGCGCTGCCAGACGCTCATCGTCTTCCACCAGCAGGACTTTGCCAAAACCCAGGTTATCCATAACGTCCGTCTGCCGCCCATGTGTGAAGTGGTCGGCATTATGGCGGCTTTCGTGGCACAGGCGTTTGCTTCAGGCAGCAAAAACCGGCCGCTGGGGCCGGTTATCGGTGATGTTTCATACTCTTAAGAGTTTTTAACAATCTTATGCAGGGACGCCGCTGTGGAAGCGGAACTCGTCGTCCGGCGACTCGATCAATTCTTGCTCGGCGGCACGGACCTTGTCGATGACCTGAGCAATATCCTTCGCGTCCCCATACTGGTAGGCGAGTTTCAGATAACCCTGAAAATGCCGTGCCTCGCTTTTCAGCAGGCCAAAGTAGAACTTGCCGAGTTCTTCGTCCAGATGCGGCACCAGGGCTTCGAACCGCTCGCAACTGCGCGCCTCGATAAACGCGCCGACCACCAGCGTATCGACCAGTTTCACCGGCTCATGGCTGCGCACCACCTTGCGCAAGCCCGAAGCGTAACGGCCAGCGTGGAGCTGGCGCAGTTCGATCTTGCGCCGTTTCATGATGCGCATGACCTGCTCGTGGTGCACCAGTTCTTCCCGGGCCAGACGCGACATCATGTTGATCAGGTCGACGTGAGAATGGTACTTGGCAATCAGGCTCAGGGCGGTGCTGGCAGCCTTGAACTCGCAGTTCTTGTGGTCGATCAGCAGGGTTTCCTGATCGGCCAGTGCAGCCTCAACCCAGGCGTCGGGGGTGCGGCAGCCAAGGAATTCGTGGATTTCGGGAAGGATCATGGGGCTCACGGTAAAAGGTGTTCGAGCGAAGGGCGCCGATTATACCGGCCTGTCCGCAGACCACCAGCGGCTGGCGTTGATATGCATCAAGTCGCGGAAGATCGAGCAGCAACTATAGTTGTGCAACGCCGTGCCTTTTCTTTGCTGGAGACTCCGCTCATGCAAGCCATTCGCAGCATTCTGGTGGTCATCGAACCCGAACATTCGGAAAGCCTGGCGCTCAAGCGCGCGAAGTTGATCGCGGGCGTGACCCAGGCCCATCTGCACCTGCTGGTGTGCGACAAGAAGCACGACCATGCCGGCATGCTTGGCGTACTCAAGGCTGCGCTGGTGGCCGATGGCTACAGCGTGACCACCGAGCAGGCGTGGAACGAGAGCTTGCATGAAACCATCATCGATGTGCAGCAGGCCGAGGGTTGCGGGCTGGTGATCAAGCAGCACTTCCCGGACAGTTCCCTGAAAAAAGCCCTGCTGACCCCGGCGGACTGGAAACTCCTGCGCCACTGCCCTACTCCGGTGCTGCTGGTGAAAACCGCAGGTTCGTGGAAGGACAAAGTGATTCTGGCGGCGGTGGACGTGGGCAATGCCGATGGCGAGCACCGGCATCTGCACACGACGATCATTGATCATGGCTATGACATTGCCAGTCTGGCCAAGGCGCATCTTCACGTAATCGCTGCGCATCCATCACCGATGTTGTCGGCTGCAGACCCTACGCTGCAACTGAGCGAAACCATCGAGGCGCGTTATCGCGAGCAATGTCGGGCGTTTCAGGCTGAGTTCGATGTCGATGATGAGCATCTGCACATCGAGGAAGGCCCGGCGGATGTGTTGATCCCGTTTATGGCGCACAAGCTGCAGGCGGCAGTGACCGTGATTGGCACGGTGGCGCGTACCGGGTTGTCAGGGGCGTTGATCGGCAATACGGCGGAAGTTGTGCTGGATGCACTGGAGAGCGATGTGCTGGTGCTCAAGCCGCAGGAGGTTGAGGATCATTTGGTGGAGTTGGCGGTGAAGCACTAAACAGCTCACATTGAAATACGATCCCTGTAGGAGTGAGCCTGCTCGCGATGGCGGTGTGTCATACGACAACAGTGTTGACTGATAGACCGATATCGCGAGCAGGCTCACTCCTACAGGAAAACGCATTCCAAATGTGGGAGCGAGCCTGCTCGCGAAGCTTCTAGGCGCCGAAGGCGTCTTTGAGGAATCCCGGGGCGATGTAGCGCTGATAGTGCGCTTCCGACAGCAGGAAGAATTCCCGATCAATGGCATCGCGCAACTCCGGCAGGTTCCAGTCGCGAAACTCCGGCAGCAACACCATTCCGTACGCTTCCAGATTAATGATCACCCGCGCACCGCGAGCAATCAGCTGATACGCCCAGCAATATTCCGACTGGTGCGGCACGAAGCGGATCTTGCGCTGTTCCAGCTGCTCGCGCAGGCGCGCGGAATCGAAAATCTCGACCTTGGCCGCCATCACTTGTGACAGCAATTGCTCCAGACGCAACCACACCGCACGTTTTTCCTCCTCGTTGTAGCCATTCCAGTGGATCACTTCGTGGTGGAAACGCTTGCAGCCACGGCACACCAGATCACCGTAAACAGTGGAGCAGAGGCCGACGCAGGGGGTCTTGATGGTCTGATTGGGCATAAGATAGGCAAAACACTGAAACGCGGAACAGGTCGGCATGTTAGCCCTTTGTCGGGCATTGATCACCCCTCAAACATCAGGGTCACAGCCGCGCGCGGCGTTTGCCCCGGCCACGCGCATTGCCACGAAAGTCCAATAGAGCGCGACTTACCTTTAAATTTTTTTTGCCGTAGAATCAGCCAGCCTTTTAAGGCGCCAATGTCCGTTAGAAGCTGTTTTCAAAGCGTCACGAGCACAGTCGTTCCTTCAGAGCGGTGTTGGCGAGGGATTTTTCCAGCGGGGAAAAATCCAGCGCCAACCCTCATCAGCTCCCCGTTCTGCAGGCGTAAAACTTTGAAAGCAGCTTCTGTAAGGAATTGCCGGTAATTCTGGCCGAACGACCCACAACGTCGTGAGGAGCATGAGTACGGCAATTTCGGGATGAGCGTCCCGGACACCCATTTGGGACCACTGATGAGGGTAATAACTGTGCTTGAAGCCTACCGCAAACATATCGAAGAGCGTGCAGCCCTGGGTATCGTTCCCCAGCCGCTTAACGCCGAACAAACAGCAGGCCTGGTCGAGCTGCTGAAAAACCCTCCGGCTGGCGAAGAAGAATTTCTCGTTGACCTGATCACCAATCGCATTCCACCAGGCGTGGACGAAGCGGCCTATGTCAAAGCCGGCTTCCTCTCTGCACTGGCCAAGGGCGAAGTTTCCTCCCCTCTGCTGGACAAAAAGCGCGCTGTAGAACTGCTTGGCACCATGCAGGGCGGCTACAACATCGTCACCCTGGTTGACCTGCTGGACGACGCCGAACTGGCGCCAGTCGCTGCCGCACAACTCAAGCACACTCTGCTGATGTTCGATGCGTTCCACGACGTCGCAGAAAAAGCCAAGAACGGCAACGTTCACGCCAAAGGCGTACTGCAATCCTGGGCTGACGGCGAGTGGTTCAAGAACCGTCCGACCCTGGCCGACAAGATCAGCCTGCGCGTCTTCAAGGTTACCGGCGAAACCAACACCGACGACCTGTCCCCTGCTCCAGATGCCTGGTCGCGTCCAGACATCCCGCTGCACGCCCTGGCCATGCTGAAAATGGCCCGTGACGGCATCGTTCCTGATCAGCAGGGCGCCATCGGCCCGATGAAGCAGATCGAAGAAATGCGCGGTCAAGGCTTCCCTATCGCCTACGTCGGTGACGTGGTCGGTACCGGTTCCTCGCGTAAATCGGCAACCAACTCGGTGCTGTGGTTCTTCGGCGACGACGTTCCTTACGTGCCGAACAAGCGCGCTGGCGGTTTCTGCTTCGGCAGCAAAATCGCTCCGATCTTCTACAACACCATGGAAGATGCCGGCGCACTGCCAATCGAGTTCGACGTTTCCAACATGAACATGGGCGACGTGATCGACCTGTACCCGCATGCTGGCAAAGTCTGCAAACACGGCACCGACGAAGTCCTGACCACCTTCGAAATGAAGACCCCGGTGCTGTTGGACGAAGTCCGTGCCGGCGGCCGTATCCCGCTGATTATCGGCCGTGGCCTGACCGAGAAGGCTCGCGCCGAACTGGGTCTGCCACCGTTCGACCTGTTCAAGAAGCCAGAAGCCCCAGCTGAAAGCACCAAGGGTTTCACCCTGGCGCAGAAGATGGTCGGCAAGGCTTGCGGTCTGGCAGAAGGCCAAGGCGTTCGTCCTGGCACCTACTGCGAACCGAAGATGACCACCGTGGGTTCTCAGGACACCACCGGTCCAATGACCCGTGACGAACTGAAAGACCTGGCGTGCCTGGGCTTCTCCGCTGATCTGGTGATGCAGTCGTTCTGCCACACCGCGGCGTATCCGAAGCCGATCGACGTGACCACCCACCACACCCTGCCTGACTTCATCATGACCCGCGGCGGCGTTTCCCTGCGTCCGGGCGACGGCATCATCCACTCGTGGCTGAACCGCATGCTGCTGCCGGACACCGTCGGTACCGGTGGTGACTCGCACACCCGTTTCCCGATGGGCATTTCGTTCCCGGCCGGTTCCGGTCTGGTTGCGTTTGCTGCTGCCACCGGCGTTATGCCGCTGGACATGCCGGAATCGATCCTGGTGCGCTTCAAAGGCAAAATGAAACCTGGCATCACCCTGCGTGACCTTGTTCATGCCATTCCTTACTTCGCCATCCAGAACGGTCTGCTGACCGTTGAAAAGAAAGGCAAGAAAAACGCCTTCTCCGGCCGCATCCTGGAAATCGAAGGTCTGGAAGGTCTGACCCTGGAGCAGGCGTTCGAACTGTCCGACGCCTCGGCCGAACGTTCGGCTGCCGGTTGCACCATCAAGCTGTCGAAAGAGTCGATCACCGAGTACCTGAACTCCAACATCACCCTGCTGCGCTGGATGATCGGTGAAGGTTACGGCGATGCGCGTACTCTGGAACGTCGCGCTCAAGCGATGGAAGCCTGGGTGGCCAACCCGGAACTGATGGAAGCCGATGCCGACGCCGAATACGCCGAAGTCATCGAAATCGATCTGGCCGACATCAGCGAGCCTGTACTGTGCGCGCCGAACGATCCGGACGACGCCCGTCTGCTGTCCAGCGTTGCTGGCGAGAAGATCGACGAAGTGTTCATCGGTTCGTGCATGACCAACATCGGTCACTTCCGCGCTGCCGGTAAACTGCTGGATCAGGTCAAGGGTCAGCTGCCAACCCGTCTGTGGCTGTCGCCGCCGACCAAAATGGACGCTCACCAACTGACCGAAGAAGGCTACTACGGCATCTACGGCAAGGCTGGCGCACGCATGGAAATGCCAGGCTGCTCGCTGTGCATGGGTAACCAGGCACGCGTTGAGCCAAACAGCACCGTGGTGTCGACATCGACCCGTAACTTCCCGAACCGTCTGGGCGACGGCGCGAACGTCTACCTGGCTTCGGCCGAGCTGGCGTCCGTGGCTTCGATCCTGGGTCGCCTGCCGACCGTCGAGGAGTACATGGAATACGCTGGCAAGATCGACAGCATGGCGGCCGATATCTACCGCTACCTGTCCTTCGACCAGATCGCCGAGTTCCGTGAAGCTGCTGCGAACGCCAACATCCCGGTCGTTCAAGCCTAACGTAACAACGCAATGAAAAACGCCGCCCATCGTGAGATGAGCGGCGTTTTTTTATGCCTGATGGAGGGTGGTTGCCTGTTCGGGCCTCACCGCTTTCGCGAGCAAGCTCAGCTCGCGAGCCAAAAAAAACCGCTGTGCCCGGGCAGGCACAGCGGTTTTAATCGATTGAATCCGTGTTACATCGTCAGCTTGTAAACCAGTGCCGAAATCGCTACCAGACCTACCGCCGTAACAAACACGTTAGACGCCTGGCCACGATAGCGCGCCATCGCCGGAACCTTGCGAATGGCATACATCGGCATCAGGAACAGAATCGCCGCGATGACTGGGCCGCCGACGGTTTCGATCATGCCCAGAATGCTCGGGTTCAGGGTCGCCACGATCCAGCAGATCACCAGCATGAACGCCGCCACAATGCGATCCAGTGCCTTGGCGCTCGGACGCTTGCCGCTCTTCACGATCAAGCCTTTCAGGCCCTCACTGGCACCGATGTAGTGGCCGAGGAACGACTTGGAGATCGCCACAAACGCAATCAACGGTGCCGCAAAGGCGATGGTCGGATTGCTGAAGTGGTTGGCCAGATAAGACAGGATCGACAGATTCTGCTCTTTGGCTTCCGCCAATTGCTCTGGCGACAACGTCAGTACGCAACTGAACACGAAGAACAGCACCATCAGCACCATCAACGCGTGTGCGCGGGACAGAATCTGCGAGCTGCGCTCTTCAGCGTGGACGCCATAACGACGTTTCTGATCAACCGCAAATGCCGAGATGATCGGCGAGTGGTTGAACGAGAACACCATCACCGGAATCGCCAGCCACAGCGTGTGCAACAGCGCGGACGGCGCCGGCACCTGCGATGCCGTGGTCAGGATGCCGCCGTTCCAGTGCGGAATCAGGTAAACGGCGAGGAACAACAGCGCGACAATAAATGGATAGACCATCAGGCTCATGGCCTTGACGATTGCCTGCTCGCCACAACGCACCACCGCCAGCAAACCGAGAATCAGCACAAACGACAGCAGCGCGCGCGGTGGCGGCGTGATGTGCAGTTGATGTTCGAGGAAGCTGGCGACCGTGTTGGTCAGGCCGACGCTGTAGATCAGCAGGATCGGGAAGATCGCGAAGAAGTACAGCAGCGTGATCAGTGCACCGGCCTTGATGCCGAAATGTTGCTCGACCACTTCCGTGATGTCGGCACCTTCGCGACCGGACAGCACGAAGCGGGTCAGGCCACGGTGCGCGTAGAACGTCATCGGGAAGGCCAGCAGCGCAAGGACCACCAACGGCCAGAAGCCACCCAGACCTGCGTTGATCGGCAAAAACAGGGTACCGGCGCCGATGGCCGTCCCAAACAGTCCCAACATCCAGGTGGTGTCCTGGCGATTCCAGCTCGAAAGTTCAGCGGGTGCTACTGCATCAAAGCGTTGATCAACGCTTTTGGCCTGATCATTCATCCGGTCGGATCTCCGCATTCCGGTCACTTGCCACTCGGTCAGGACGCGTCGGAAAAAACCGACAGACATGCTCCGGCCGAAACAGGGGCGCGATTCTCCGTGATAAATGAGCATAAGCAAAGACTTAGCTGAGGAATGGTCGTGCGGAGCAGATCAGCCGGGGTGTCGTTATCGGGAAATTATCTGTCGTAAACAGGTATTCGTGATGTCGTTAATAGGCACATGCAAGGGTATTCAGATGGTTCGAGCCAACACTATCACGAAAGCGATCCCCACCGCGCCCATCAACATTCCAAGGCTAAACAGCAAAACCGTTTCACGCCTTTCGGCTTTGCGAAAGGGCTTCATGGCTTCTCTGAACTCAAACTCCTCTTGATACAGTCGGTCTATCCTGGCTCTGCTTTCCTCTGTGCTCATACTGCCCCCTTCCCTTTTTTTGGTGCTCTGAATCAACACGCATGCGCAACTGCAACCTGCTGTGCTCTCTTACAGCTTCAAATAAAGCCCAACGGCGGTGGCAATTGCAGTTAATGCCCCAGCCCCCACCACAAGGGGATACAAGAAAGTCTCAAGTTTCAGTTTTGCTTCCTCCGCCAAAAGCTTGCGCCTCTCCGCGCCGAGCTTTTGGGTTTCCGTTTGTAGCCTTTCGAGTTCCACATTTTTGTGGTCATCCAGATGCATGAACCTTCCTTGGCTGCTGACAGTTAACGCTCGGGAAGTTTTTCCATCCTGGACCACCTCCCATCGCTGCCCCATGATTTCGCGTTAACCGTCTGCCCGATAGCAGATGGCTCTGCCAAATGCGTAGGTAAAATCCGTGAGTTTCGTAGGTAGCCTCATACAAAAACAGCAACGAGGTCATCACCCCACACTTTCAATTTGATTGATATGTTCTAGCGTGAATGAGTCCCCTCCCCCCGGAGTCTCTGCCCATGCCCCTCGTTCGCGTCGATATCCAGCAAAACCCCGACCCCACTTTCGCCAAACGCATTGGCGAGCACATCTACGCTGCCCTGCGCAGTTGTATCGATGTGCCCGAGCACGACAACTTCCAGATCCTCACCGAGCACGACAGCCAGCATTTCGTCTACGACCTGCAGTATCTGGGGATCCAGCGCAGCGATGGCGTGGTGTTCATTCAGATCACCATCAGCGAAGGGCGCACCGTGGAGAAAAAGCAGTTGCTGTTCAAAACCATCGCCGAAAGCCTGCACACACAATTGGCGGTGCGCCTGGAAGACGTTTTCATCAATCTGGTCGAGGTAAAAAAAGAGAACTGGTCATTCGGCAATGGCGTCGCGCAGTACGTCACTTGAGCCGCTCATTGACAGCCCGTTATCAGCGCCAGCATGATCGGCCCATGAACATTCGCGCGCTGCAACTCACCCGTACCACCACGACCGCCACCGGCGGGTCGTGGTGTTTCTGTCTGAGGTAAACCCAGCGCAGCAAACCCCAGGCCCCGCCAGCAATGGACGGGGCCTTGTTGTTTCTCCCGTCCGTGCGGCATCTGCAGCACCCAAGGAGAAACACCATGCCCGCAGCACTGTTGATCATCGATATGCAGGTCGGTCTGTTCCACGGACCGGAAAAGCCCTACCAGGGCGAACGGGTTCTGGCCAACATCCAGCGCCTGGTCGCTCAGGCCCGCACGAATCAAGTACCGATCTTCGCGGTGCGCCACACTGGCCCGCAGGGCTCACCGATTGCCGCCGGCAGTCCATTCTGGCAACTGCTGCCAGCGCTTGAACTGGACGCTGACATCGACACCCTCTTCGATAAATTCCGACCCAATGCTTTCCATGGCACTGACCTTGCGCGGCAACTCCAGGGCGCACAGGTAGAAGAGCTCTATGTGGTCGGCATGAAAAGTCAGTTCTGCATCGACAGCACCTGTCGCAGCGCTGCCGATCTGGGCTTCAACCCCTTGCTGGTCGCCGATGCCCACACTTGCATGGACACTGCCGAGCTATCGGCCGAAGCAATCATCAAACATCACAACGCTACGCTCGGTGCTGCCTTTGCACGATTAATCGACAGCGCTGAAGTGACGTTCTAAGGAAATCCACTCTGAAGTTGACGCAACTTGCCTTGCTGCGGTTGCGTCAACCAGACATTTGTCACGGCATCCTTAGTCCTACAGCATCGTGTAATTAGTCAAGGGTGCCAGCGACTTTAACTACAGACAACGCCAACAAACAAGCAAATCGGACACCAACTTTTCAGAATACTCCTACAGCCTAAACAGCCAAAAAAACTCACAACAAAATATTACTTAAAACCGAATACCAGCCATTTGTTACAAACAACTACCCAGCCATTGAACAATGTTCCACGGCAGGTCTATATTTTTATCGCCCTGAATTCGAAGACTAATAATTGAAGTGTGATCAAGAGGACACAGCATGCAAAAGAACATGATGACCGGCCTGCTGTTGGCCGCCCTGCTTGCCCCGCTCGCCAGCGCCAATGCCGACGTCCGCGAGCTGGCTTCTTCACCGCGATGGCTGACCACCAAGGTCTACATCGACGGCGCCCCGGAAACCGACGTCAAAGCGAAGTACCCCGGCGTCGTCGGTATATCGACGTGGGATCCCGAGCGTAATCGATACGAGTTCTTTTACGCCGATACCGGCGAATCAAAGTACAACAACGGTGGTGGCGGTTATTTCTTTGTCACCGGCGATCAGCAACAGCACATTCTTGTGCCGGATATCGGCCCGAGCAAAACAGTTGTCAGGCGCCTGGAAACATTGAACGACCGTGAGTTCACTTATTCTCGTGAAGTCCCCCGCGACATGGTCGACAACAATCCTCTTGTGCGCATTCATGTCGTTCACGCGCCCTATACCGGAACAATAGAAACCAAGTCCGCCATCAAACAATAAAACCAGGAGTTCGCTATGCAAAAGTCACTTAAAACCCTGCTGATGTCGACTTTACTGACTTCTTCCGTCTATTGCGCCGGGGTCAGTGCGCAAACCGCTACCCAACCTGCAAAAAATGCCGTCGCCACTGCCGACAACGCGATGATGCTGACCGTGTTTCTGAAACATGATCAAACCCGCCCGTTAAGCGAACTCAAGGCCCAGCTCGCGCAACAGGGTTTCCATAAAACGTTTCCACCGGCCGGTGTCGAAGTGGTGAGCTGGAACATCATGATGGGTATCGGCCAAGTCGTGACCGTACGCTTTCCTGTCTCGCGTCTGGCGGAAGTGAACCTTGCGCTGGAAAACACCGCATGGGGCAGTTACCGAACCGAGTTCTATCCGACCTACGATATCAAGCCACTCGCGATGGCTGAACAAGCCAAAGCCCAAGCGGCCCAATGATACCGACAGCACACCGGATCACCGGTGTGCTGCCAGCCTTGCTTCTTGTCCGAAGCCGTCCAGAATCAAAGCACTACTGCGCGAATGACAACGATTGCCAAGTCGCTGCGGATTCAGCACTCTGAAACAACTTTCGCGACCACCCCGCAGACGTTCACAGGAGCCGCGCAATGCCCGCAACCGTTCTGGTACTGGTTGAAACCATCAATGACTATTTGCCGATCCTCGAACATCAGGGCTTCCACCTGATCCTCGCCCCCACACCCGCCGAACGTGCGCAAGCCATCGCCACCCACGGTAGTCGCATCGATGCAGTGCTGACCCGTGGCCCTTTGGGCCTGACCGCCGATGAAATCGCCGCCCTGCCCGCGCTGAAAATCATCACGGTGATCGGTGCCGGGTACGAGCATGTTGACCTGCAAGCCGCGAGCAACCGCGGCATCACCGTCACCAACGGCGCCGGGGTCAATGCCTCATCGGTGGCCGACCATGCGATGGCGATGCTGCTGGCGCTGGTCCGTGACATCCCGCGTTGCGACGCTGCCGTACGCCGTGGGGAGTGGCCGAAGATCATGCGCCCGTCGCTGGCCGACAAACGCCTGGGGATTCTCGGGCTCGGCGCAGTGGGCATGGCGATCGCCAAACGCGCAAACCTCGGCTTCGACATGCAGATCAGCTATCACAGCCGTCAGGTGCGCAACGATGTGCCGTACGCATTCTGCTCGACGCCGACCGAACTGGCGCGAGCGTCGGACTTCCTGATCGTCGCCACGCCCGGCGGCATCGGCACACAGCATCTGGTTACCCGCGCAGTGCTCGATGCGCTCGGTCCGAAAGGGTTTATCGTCAATATTGCCCGCGCCAGTGTGATCGCCACGGCGGATCTGATCACCGCCCTTGAACAACGCAGGATCGCCGGTGCCGCACTGGATGTGTTCGACCACGAGCCGCAAGTGCCGGATGCGCTGAAAACCCTGAGCAACGTGTTGCTGACACCACATGTTGCCGGCCTGTCACCGGAAGCGACGCAAGGCACGGTGGAGTTGGTGGGCAAAAACCTCGTCGCGTTCTTCTCCGGCGAACCGGTGCTGACGCCCATCGCACTGCCACCAAAACTCAACAACCAGCGCGTGCACTAAAGCACGCCGAGCAACGTCCACAAACGCCGCGATTCGGCGTCGGCACTGATCAACTCACCGAGCAATTCGCTCAGCGGCTTGTTGCCCCACTCGACCCCGCGCCGGATCAGGTACGGCACCGGACTGTGGGGTTCGGTACGGGCGAGGTATTCGGCGATCAGCAGCAATTGGCGATACGCCTCTTCGCGATTGGCCGGCTCACGAAAGGCCAAGGCGACCGGTGCGGGTTCTTCCGGCTGCGCAACGGCGACGGGGGCTTCGACTGGCGGCGGTGGCGGTGCCGGTTGTTGTGGGTGCATGGCGATAAACTCCTGAACCAGTTTCAGCAGCGCCTGGATAGTGTCCTGCAAGGGGCGCAATCCCGGCGCCTGATCCCCCAGATAGCCATCACTCCAGGTGTTGAGCCGTTGCAAGTGTTGCAGGCTCAGGAGCAGATTGCCCTGAGTGCGCAGCCAGAATGCCAGCGGCGTGGCGCGGATTTGTTCGTTGAGCTTCTTCTGTTCATTGCGTGCGGTTTCCGCCGAGGTCTTGGCGTTCTTGCTGTCGTTGGTCTGCACTTGCTGCACCTGCAAGCGCCGCCAGACTTCCAGGGTGTAAGCCTCGAAATCGCTGTTGCGGCTACCAAACAACGGCACCCGCGTGAGCAATATTTCACTGTACCGGCGCACCAGCCATTCCAGCGGAATCACGCGCCACGACTGGTCGCCGTCCTCGGCCTGCGGGTGCAGATGCTCGGGAAAGCGCTCACACAACCCGGCGACCAGCGCCAGACTCCCAGGCAAGCCGTCCAGCGCTTGCAAGTGCAGCCACGCCTCGCCGAGCCAGGCGCTGAGCATCAGGTCCTTGCTGCGTTCCAGCAATAACGTCGTCGTGAGTTTTTCGACGTCCGGCCAGTTCGCGCGCTTGAGCGTCGATTGCCAGACCCCGGTCGGCAGGCTGGCGTCGTCTTCGCGACGCAGGTCGCGCAACTGGTCGAACTCACGTTCATAGCGCAGATCGACGCCGCACGGCGCATCCGCGCTGAGCGGTATGAGCAGTTGGTCAATCAAGTCCGGCAACGTCGTCGATGGCAGGCTCACAAGTCTTCCTTCTGCGATTCAAGGGCGGCGGTGCTGCCGGTCACCTGAAACGGCGAACGCGGCGCGCGGGTTGGCAACGGCGCGATCGACAGCGGCAGTTTCGAGCCCTGGCTCATCAGCGACAGGCGCACGAACATTCGCGTGAAGTCGCTGGTGACGCTGTCCGGCGCCCCGGTCACGGGTAACCGCAACGTCAGCGGGAAATCGGTGTAATCCACGTTTGGCTGACGCTGCACCGAGAAATGCGCGCGCATCAGGCGCAGCAATGACCATGGCCCGCCGTACTCCCAACCGGCCTCCAGATCACGCACCACCAGATTCGGTTGCAGTGGATCATTGACCGGCCGTTCCTTGCCGTTACGCGCCCAGCGCAGGGTCAGGCGGACAGGCTGGCCGACCATCCAGCGCAGGTTCGGCTGCTCGGCTGCCGGATAGTTGATTTGCTGATTGCCGGCGAGCAAGCCCCAGGCAATCACCTGATCGGCGCCCAGTTCATCATCGCGATCGGTGCGCCAGCGCACGTCCAGCTCGACGCCAAGGATGCCGCTCTTGTCACGCACGAACAGCGGCGTCAGCCAAGTGCTGGCCTGCTTCAAACGGTTGAGAAAATCCGCCGCGGCCAGGCGTTCCGGGGTCTGGTTGGTGGCTAGGCCGGCCTGCGCAATCGGCAGTTTTTTGTCGATCAGTTGCAGAAAATATTCAACCCGCGCCGGATCGGCATCCTGCATCTGCACGCCGTTGGCGAACGGAAAACGATCCGCCAGATATTGATTGAAGTAGTTGGCCAGCTCATTCCACGCCGCAGCGGCCTGTTGCACTTGCAGCAGCTGGCAACGCTGCATGGCCTCCTGCTGCAACTCAACCGCGCGCATCGCCAACGTGCCGCGTCCGCCGGCGACGTTGGCGGTCTGCAACATTTGCAGGCAGGAATTGACGTCCATCTCGACGAAATCGCGGCTGACCAGTTGCTCGATCTGTGCCGGCGAACTGGCCGGGTTGGCCTCTTTGTATTTGCGCAGTTCGTCGTTGAGCGCACTGAACTGCGTCACGCGCTCGTAATCCAGTGCCGACAGATTGGCTTGCTGCGTTGTCAGCCACTGCAACGATGACGTCCGCCGCTCAGTAATGCCGAGCATGGTGTTGAACTGCTGCTTTAGGCTCAGTTTCAGATCCTGCACGTCGCTGGCGCCGAACAGCTCCAGACCGAGATTTTTCGAGCCGTCCCACTGGCTGATTTCGGCCCGCCCGCCGAACAGCGGTTGCGCGGTGATTTCATCCAGACCACCCATAAGCTGCGCCATGGCGCGGCGGTTGAGCGCCGTTTGCAGACGCGTGGCGAGATCCGCGCGATGCACCTCGACGAAAGCCTTTTGCAGGGCCATGGCTTGCTCGGCCTGCACATTGAACACAGCGTAAGGATGCGCCTGATCGTTGTGATCCTTGAGGCTCAACCACATCGCCTGGGCGGCGGCACGCTCGGCGGCTTTGAGCACCGCAACGCGATAGTCCGGTGGAATGCGTGGCAGTTCTTCGGCGATGTAGCTGTTGTAGTCGGCGAAATATTTCAGCGATTCATTGAGGTCATCGCCGTCCACGGTCTGGCCTTGCATATTGACGTTGTCTTCGCTGGCACGCAGGGCGACCGAAACGAAGTCACGCTTGAACAGCGCCTGGATCGCGTTATCGAGTTTCACCACTTGCTCTTGCAAGGCCAATTGCCCGCTGACTTGCTGTACCAGCAAATTGTCCCGCGAGCCGATCTGGGCGATCCATTGATCGCGGAAACTCTGCTGCAAGCGTGACGCTTGCGTGTCGAGGTCTTGTTGGACTTGCGCGCCCAACAATGTGCTCTTGCCCACTTTGGCGAGGAAGTCACCATAACCGGGCACCAATTCCTGGCCTTTGCCACGGCTCCACGTTGCATTGGTCAGGGCAATCGCCGCTTGCAGATCGTCGACCAGCGCGGTCAGCTCTTCGAGCTCGCCCAGGCTGTTGCCACTGCCCGCCTCCAGTTGATCGAGGTGCAACTTGAGGTAACCGGCCTTGCTGACAAAGTTGTCGGCGAGGAAATATTGATCCAGCCAGCGCTGCATCAATCCGGAAAAATTGCTGACGATCAGCGGCCGGTCGACGCTCAGGTCGAGTGCCTGCAAGCTGCCGTCTTCGCCGGCCACCAGCAACCGATTGTAGAAGTTCGCGTAGGGCAAGGTGCCGGTGTTGAGGTTCAGCGACAGCGCGGTGTTGCTCAGTTGCACCAGGTCGTCCAGTGGCGCGCGCTGATTGTTTTGCAGTTGATTGAACAGCTGATTCTGCTGCTCCAATCGCAGTGCCCGATCCACCAGATCGGTCGCCTTCAGATAGTTCTGCCACTGCGCGGGGTCGTCGCTTTCGACACTGCTGCGCCGGTCGGTGCTGCGGATCACCTTGATCTGCGCCAGCTCCGCGCTCAGCAGGTCATGCAGCGGCACCACCACATGACGCTGGGTGGATTGCAAGACTTCCTGCTCGAGCTGATTGTCGAGCGAGGAAAACCACGACGTCGGGAACACCAGCGAGACAAAGCTCCAGTGCGGCGCGCGTTCCAGGACGCGCCAGAAGGTCTGCACATTGCGCCGGGTCGAGTCGACCCGCTGCGCTTCATCGCTGATCGCCACGTAGCCCTTTTGCGCGCCCTGCATCTGCCGCGCCAGTTCGTGAGCATCCTTGACCGACGCATGCCAGACCCACAGCATCGCCACCGCCCAGACCACCCCGACGACCAGCGCGATCCCGGCAGTCAGCCGCTGCCAACGCTGGCGCAGACGCAACAGGCGCGGTACGCCGTGCGCCAGACCACGCTCACCGACCAGTCGCTGGCGCCACAGCTGTCGGGCAAAGGCGCTGCGCTGCAAGCCGCTGTCATCCACGGAAAACCCGTCCTGCGCATCCTCCCCGGCCACATTGGCGGTGAAATACACACCACGGAAACACGGTGCCTCACCTTGCGCATTGCCCTGAAACACCGGCTCCAACACGTTCTGCAAACCGCGCCGCAAGGTTTCCAGACGATCCGGCAAGGTAAACAGATCCGCACTCAACTGCCCGGACAAGGTGCCAATTTCAATCACCGCTTCGGCCACCGCGCGGTGCAGACGATCCAGCGCCTGATCGCTCCACTGGCCTTGCCAGACGGCATCGCGCGCATAGGCTGACGACCAGCCCAACGTGGCTTCGCGCGCCTCTTGCGGCAAGGCGCTGATCAGATCCTGAACCCCCGGCAATTCCTCAAGCCCGGTGACAATCACATACACCGGGACACTGAGCCCGAAGCGTTGCAGCAGGTCGATAAAGCGCCGACGCGCGGCCAGACCCAACTGAGTTGCTTGTTCGAGATTACTTAGCCGACTGACTGGCACCGTCCAGACCACTGCGTCCAGCGGCCGTTTACTGCGCAGCCGCAGGATCAGGCCGAGCAGCCGCCACCAACTGCCGCGCTGCAAGTGCATGCCGTCGTCCGGCAGAAACAATGCTTGCGGCACCACCAGCACAGCCCCTTCGGGGTCCGACCACCAGCGACCGAACCACGCCGGTTTATCGGTCGGTTGCAGGCGCCATTCTGTGACCAGTTGGGTGCCTTGGACTTCGTCGCCGAGCATCAGCAACCATGGCATCTGATAGCGGTCGAGATTGCCCTGGTCGCGTTCCATATGGCGCACGGAGGCATAGAAACTGCGGATCGCCGCGCCACTCTGGGTGCGCAACCACCACACCGCCACCACGATGATCACCAGCAACAACAGCAGCGCGATGCACCACGCAACGATCGTCAGCGGGCTCATGAGGCTTGCTCCGGCGCACTCACCCTATCGCCGCTTTGCAGTGCCGGCGCCAACTCCTGGCCGATGTCCCGCCACAACCAATGCCCCAGCGCGGTCAACAACAGCACCATCGCCAGAATACCCAGTGCCAGACGAAAGCCATCCGGCAGCGCCGTGCGCACCGGCAGTTGCAGCGCCGGTGTTTGTGAGGGCTGCACCAGGCGCTGACTGACATCGGCGTAACTGGCTTCGTCTTGCCAGGCCAGGTTGTACAGCGCCAACCGCCATTTCTCCAATTGCGCCTGACTGTGTTCACCGCGCAGACGGCCATGGAAACCGAGGATCAGACACTGCAGGTACACGTTGGCCAGATCGCGAGTGGTCGGCTGCTGTTCTTCGAGCAAGGTTTGAATCGCCGCGGGTACTTGTTCGCCCGCCTGACGGCTGGAGTACAGACGCGACTCCAAGGGTCTTTCCTGCCACGCCGCTTGGCCGGGCCATGGCGTGAACAGCAGGGTTTCGTCGACCAGCGCGACAAATGCATATACCAATGCCTTGACCTGTTCGGTCGCCGAATCGCCGACCCGCGAATAGGCCGTGCGCCACAATCGCTGCGAAGCCTGCGTCGAGAGTTCGACAACGGTCTCGACCAGCGCCGCTTCGTCCTCGCTGTCCTTGGGCAATTGCAGCCAATCCTGTTGCCATTGCTGCCAGGTCTGGCGGAACGCGCTGCTCAACGGTGCGTCCTGCAACCCAAGGCTTGCGGCACTTCCCTGCGACATACGGCGTTCCTTGTGTGATCAGGCACTTTCATTGTTCTGGGCGATAAACAGCACCACTTGCCATGGACTGCTGGTCAGCTTCGCCGCCGGTGCCGCAATCATCAGCGGCAGTTGCGCGTCGAACCACGCGCCCTGGGCGGTGATCACAAACAGGCGCGTGTCTTCGCCGACGCTGTAGGCAACCTGTTCGCTGCGGCTCATGGCCTGATGGGACAACCCGCTCATGCGCTGACGGCTGAGCAGCGCAATGTGCGGCGCCGAGGCGATGATCGCGCCACGCAACCAGTCGATCGCGGCTTGCTCACTGGCACCGTTGGGCATGCGCAGACCGATGACCAGACGCTGACTCGGCTGCTCGTCCGGCAACTGAATCGAGAAGCTCTGCTCACTGCGTTCGAACGGCAGGCTGCGATAACCGGCCCGAATCATTTCCAGGGTGGTTTCCAGCCATTGCAGCACCGCGTCGTAACCGCGCTGCAATTCGACAAAATCCAGCGGGGCAAACGCCGGCACGCCGGCCAGCGGATCGAGCGCCGACCACGCGCCCGCCAGTCCGAGCAGATGCACATAAAGGGTTTGCGGATGGGCGATGCGGCTGTTCAGTGCGCCTTCGACTTCCGGCAGGCGCGCCCATAACGCGGTCAACTGCCGGCGAATTTCCAGCGCGTCGTCCTGATTGCCGGCCTGCTGCGCCTGACGCAAACGGCCGCCGAGAAACAGGCATTTCTCCCGTGCCCGCGCGCAGAGCCCGGCGATGCGTCGGCCAAGTGCGGATTCCGGCAACAGGATCGGCGTCGGTGGCGTGTAGGACAACGGCAGAAATCCACCACCCTCCTTGCGGATTTTCAGCAGCGGCAGGCAGATTGAATCGGCTTTGTTCAGTTGTGTGCACAAACGCGGATTGGGTCGCCACACGGTAATTGATTCGGGAAATTCACCGCTGGTGAGATCCGGCAACGCCTCCCCCACTACCGATTGCATCCGGCCCTTGAGCGGCAGCAATTGCCCGGCACGCCACATCGGGCTGATTGCCAGAAACACCGTGACGGTGGCATCGTCGGCGGCATCGATCGCCGCGCTGACGTCCAGCTCCAGGGTTGGCCCGGTGCCGGCCTGCAAGTCCACCGGCAGACCATCGGGCATCGTTCCTTGCAGCGACAGCACGCGCACCATGCCGGCGCTCAGCGCCGAAGGATCGAACTCCATGTGGCTGACGCCCCAGAACCACGGGTTGCACGCCTGCGCCATGTGCGCACCGAGCGCTTCGGCCCGCAGCCCCTGCAACTGAAAATGCTGCGGCAACAATTGCATGCCTTCATGCCAGCAAACCGCGTCAGGTAGCAGACTCATACGACTCCTTTCGACCCTGCCGCAAGCCGGCGGCGAGCGGTGTTTTCAATTTTCCCGGCTGACCAGATTCATCTCGCGACTGTCGAATTTCAGCCATGCCTCGCGTTGATCATCGAGGCGTAATCGGTGCGCTCCGGGTGTGTTATAGCTGGCGAAGACCAAAAGTCCAGCGGCCTTCTTGCCCCCCAACGGGAAGGGTTGGCGGTCGATGAATTGCCCCGGCACCAGCTCCAGTCCCCACACGCTCATCAACTGACGATAGTCGCGCTGGTACTGCTCGCGCCCGGCGAACCACTGACTGGCGCTGATACCGGACAATTGCTTGAGCAGATCAGGGTCGGCGACCGCGATGAAATCCACGGCAATCGGCGTGTCGTCGTTGGCTTTGGGCGCGACGTCGAGGGTCAGGCTGTCGAGGTCCACCTTCGGCCCGAAGAGGGAGCAACCGGCCAGGGACGCAAACAGCAGTGTTAGAAAAAGTCGTCTACGCAAAATGAATTTTCCTTTTCACAAGCCTGTCCAAAAATGTTTTTGCTTGCTTTTTTATAGACCTGTTCTAGCGTCTTGGGTAGTTCGGTTCCTACAGCCGAATCAAGAAGGTTTGTCAAAGGAACGACAGGTCATCTGCCTCCCTTTCTAACCTACGGTCCAGCAAGGGAAAGCGATGAACGGGCCTCCCCGATGCATTGCGCCCGCTCATCGCATCGGAGTCCGCCGTCATGGCAGAAAGTACTCAGCACAAGCTCGACCGGGTGCGCCCGCCCCGAGTGCAAATCACTTACGACGTCGAAATCGGCAATGCCATCGAGAAAAAGGAACTGCCACTGGTGGTCGGGATCCTCGCTGACCTCTCGGGCAAGCCACTTGAGCCATTGGCAAAACTGACTGACCGGCGTTTTACCGAAATCGACCGCGACAACTTCAACGAAGTGCTCGCCTCGATCAGCCCGCGCGCCACGCTGCAGGTCAACAACACCCTGAGCGGCGACGACAGCAAGCTCAACATCGAGCTCAATTTCAAACACATCGATGACTTCGACCCGGTCAAGGTGGTGGAACAAGTCACCCCGCTGCGACGCCTGTTCGAGGCCCGCCAGCGCCTGCGCGATCTGCTGACCAAACTCGACGGCAATGATGACCTGGACAAGCTGTTGCGCGACGTGATCGCCAACACCGAAGGCCTGCAGGAAATCAAATCGGCCCGCCCGGACACCGCTACCCCGGCAACTGATGCCGAGGCGCCGGCCGAACCGCAAGCCTGATCGTCCACTTAATCGAGGGGAGAATTCGCCATGCCCGCTTCAGCTCAGAAACAAGCCAGCGACAGTACGACCGAGACACTTTCCCTGCTCGACCAGATCATTCTCGACGGCCGCATGGCCCACGATGACAGTCAGCAGGATTACGCCCGCGACATGCTCGCGGAGTTCGCCACTCAGGTCCTCGACGAAGGCATGGCCATCGACAAGGACACCGTGGCGATGATCAACGATCGCATCAGCCAGATCGACGAGTTGATCAGCGCCCAGCTCAACGAGGTGTTGCACCACCCCGATCTGCAGAAACTCGAAGCCTCGTGGCGTGGTCTGCACATGCTGGTGCAGAACACCGAAACCAGCACGCGACTGAAACTGCGCCTGCTCAATGTCACGCAGAAAGAGTTGCAGAACGACCTGGAAAAAGCCGTCGAATTCGACCAGAGCGCGCTGTTCAAAAAAATCTACGAAGAAGAATACGGCACCTTCGGTGGCCATCCGTTCAGCCTGTTGGTCGGTGACTACACCTTCGGTCGTCACCCGCAGGACATCGGCCTGCTGGAGAAACTGTCGAACGTTGCCGCTGCTGCGCATGCGCCGTTCATTGCCGCCGCCAGCCCGCGCCTGTTCGACATGAACAGCTTCACCGAACTGGCCGTGCCGCGTGATCTGTCCAAGGTGTTCGAGAGCCAGGAGCTGATCAAGTGGCGCTCATTCCGCGAGAGCGAAGATTCGCGCTACGTGTCTCTGGTGCTGCCGCATTTCCTCCTGCGTCTGCCCTACGGCCCCGACACCTCGCCGGTGGAAGGCATCAACTACGTCGAAGACGTCAACGGCACCGACCACAGCAAATACCTGTGGGGCAATGCCGCGTGGGCGCTGTCGCAACGCATCACCGAAGCCTTCGCCAAGTACGGCTGGTGCGCGGCGATTCGTGGCGCTGAAGGCGGCGGCGCGGTGGAAGGTCTGCCAGCGCATACGTTCCGCACCAGCTCCGGCGATTTGTCACTGAAATGCCCGACCGAAGTGGCGATCACCGATCGCCGCGAAAAAGAGCTCAACGACCTCGGTTTCATTGCCCTGTGCCACAAGAAAAACAGCGACGTTGCGGTGTTCTTCGGCGGCCAGACCACCAACAAGTCCAAGGTCTACAACACCAACGAGGCCAACGCCAATGCGCGGATCTCGGCGATGCTGCCGTACGTGCTTGCCGCCTCGCGTTTCGCCCATTACCTGAAGGTGATCATGCGCGACAAGGTCGGCAGCTTCATGACCCGCGACAACGTGCAGAGCTACCTCAACAACTGGATCGCCGACTACGTGCTGATCAACGACAACGCGTCACAGGAAATCAAGGCGCAGTACCCGTTGCGTGAAGCGCGCGTGGACGTCACCGAAGTCGCCGGCAAGCCCGGCGCCTACCGCGCGACGGTGTTCCTGCGGCCGCACTTCCAGCTCGAAGAGCTCACCGCGTCGATCCGCCTGGTGGCGACTTTGCCGCCACCGGTTGCTGCCTGACCTGCTTTGCCCTCGCCGCAACTGCGGTGGGGGCTTTCTCTATCTAGCGCGACACCTTTCAGGAGTTTCAAGCGATGGATGCAATCATTCTCGACCTCGGCGGCGATATCAAAGGCGACAGCCTGCTCGAAGGTTTTGCGGACAAGATCGAAGTCATGTCCTACAGCCACAATGTGGCGATGCAAGTGACCAACGATGTCAGCAACTCGGAGCGCACCTCCGGTAAACCCCATGTCGGCGAATTCACCTTGACCAAGTTCATCGACAGCTCGACGCCGTCACTCAACGAATACTGCTGCGCCGGCAAACCGATCCCCGAAGCCATCATCACTATCGGTCGCAACGCCGCCGAGGGCAGCGGACAGTTGATGCCCTTCATCGTCTACACCCTGACCAACGTGGTGATTTCCAACGTCAGCGTCAGCGGCGGCACCGGCGGCAAACCGGTGGAAACCCTGTCGCTGAACTTCACCAAGATCAAATGGGAACTCACCGCACAAAAAGACGATGGCACCAAAGAAGGCACCGCCGCGTCGACCTGGGACATGGCCGCCAACAAGCTTGTCAGCTAACCGGACGCCCCGGCCATGGCTGGCACCGGCATCCTGCCTCCGCTGCTCGAACGCCTCGCCTCCAGCGAGGCCGACAGCACGCGGGAGTTCGATCGGCAGGATTTGCTCGACTCGGTGCACGCCGAGCTCGGGCGCCTGTTCAACACCCGCCGTGGCCCGCGCACGCTGACCCAGCCGCCCAGCGTGATCGATTACGGCATCGCCGACTGGAGTGCACTGCAACAGCAACGCAGCGATGACCGTCGGCGGCTGGCACGGGACATCCGCGAAGCCATCACTCATTTCGAACCGCGCCTGATTCTCGGCGAAGTTCAGGTCAATCCTGTGCCCGAACAACCGCAACGAATGAGCATTCGCTTGATCGGCGAGTTGCGCAGCGGCGAGCAACACTGGCCGGTGGCATTTGTCATCGAACCCGGCGGGCAAGGGCTGGAGGTGCGCCATGAGCGACTCGATTGACCCGCAACTGCTCGATTACTACCAGCGAGAGTTGACTTGGCTGCGGCATGCCGGCGGCCAGTTTGCCGAACGCTATCCAAAAGTCGCGCGGCGCCTGCAATTGTCCCCCGGCGAATGCCCCGATCCACATGTCGAGCGGTTGCTCGAGGGTTTTGCCCTGCTGGCCGCGCGTCTGCAACGACGGCTCGATGACGATTACGCCGAGTTCAGCGATGCGTTGCTTGAACAGCTTTACCCGTTGGCCATGCGCCCGTTGCCGTCCTGCGCCATCGTTCAGTTCGAACCTGATCCAGGCAAAGGCAACCTCGACGAGGGCTATCCCCTGCCCCGCGACACCCCACTGTTCGTGACCACCGGCAAAGGTGAAAGCATTCACTTTCGCACCTCGGCCGCTGTGTGTCTGTGGCCGCTCGAAGTCAGCGAAGTGCTGTTGCTTGGCGGTGATGAAGCGCAAGCGCTGACCGGTGTCGCGCAATCGCGCTCGGCACTGCGCCTGAGCTTGCGCTGCCTTGGCGAAAGCCAATGGGCGGAACTTGGCATCGAGCAATTGCGCATCCATCTGGCCGCGTCGCCAGTGGTGAATGCCGCCCTGTATGACTTGCTCGGCGCCCATGCAGTGCAAGTGCTGGCCGGGTCGCCGGGCAGCGTGCCGATCGTACTCAAAGGCCTGCCGAAAACCGTCGGTTTCAGTGATGACGAAGTCATGTTGCCGGATGAAGACGGTGTGCATCCGGGCATGCGTTTGCTGGCCGAGTACTTCGCCTTCCCGGACAAATTTCACTTTTTCGATCTGCCGCTGAGCGGTGTCGCCAGCGACTGCCAGACGCTTTATCTGTACATCGTGTTCGACCGCGCGCCGGGCTGCCGCCTGCACTTGCAGGCCAGCGACATCGCTCTGGGCTGCGCGCCGGTGATCAACCTGTTCCCGCGCACCTCCGAGCCGCTACGCCCGGACGGCACCCGCAGCGAGTACCGTCTTATCGCCGACAGCCACCGCGAAAACAGCGTCGAGATTCACAGCATCCGAGGCATGCGCGCCAGCTCCAGCACCGGCGTACAACGGCTGCCAGCCTATTACGGGAGTCAGCACAGCGGCGGCGATCAACAACGCTACTGGCATGCGCGCCGGGTCAGCGGCATGACCGCGAACCGGCTCGGCAGCGACCTGTTGGTGAGCGTGGTCGACACCCGGTTCGAACCGCAAACCGATCTGCCCGACTACAGCCTGACGGCCGAGTTGCTGTGTACCAACCGGCACTTGGCCCAAAGCCTGCCCGCCGGGACACCGCTGGGTTTCGAACGCCCTGGCCCAGTGGCTTGGGCTCGCCTGCGCAACCCGCCGAGCCCGCAAAGTCTGCCGCGCCTGGATGGCGATTCACGCTGGCGGCTGGTGTCGCAACTGACTCTCAACCATCTGTCACTGGTCGAAGGTCCGCAAGCGCTCGATGCTCTTAAAGAGATCCTGCAGCTGCATAACCTGCGCGATGAAACCAGTGCGGTACGGCAGATCGAAGGCCTGCTGAATCTCAGTTGCGAACGGGTGATCGGCCATGTCGGCGGCGATGCGTGGCGCGGTTGGCGCAACGGTCTCGAAGTGCAGTTGCAACTTGATCCACAGCATTTTGTCGGTAGCAGCGCGGTGCTGTTTTCGGCGGTGCTGGCGCAGTTCTTTTCGGTGTACGCCACGGCCAATCGCTTTGTGCGCACGGTGTTGATGCAGGAAGACAAGGAGATCAAGGCATGGCAACCCCAAGCCGGCATGCCCCTGTCCCTCTGACCCTGAGCCAGCGCCTGCGCCGTGATCCGCAGGCGTTCGAGTGGTTGCAGGCGTTGTTGTTGCTTGAGCGCGAGCAGCCGCAGGCGCAATCACTCGGCAGCGGCACCTCGCCGCAAGCGGAAGCATTAAAACTGCGCGGGCCTCTGACGCCGATGTTCGCCGCCAGCCAGATCGAAGCCCTGCACGAAGAGCCTGGCGAACCGCTGACACTCGACACACCGATATTCGGTCTCGGCGGCCCGGACGGCCCTCTCCCCTACGCCTATCAGGATTGGCTGCAACAACGGGCGCGGGCCAAGGATCATGCACCGGCCGCGTTTCTCGATCTGTTCCAGCACCGCTTGCTCAGCCTGCTCTACAAAGTGATGCGCAAACACCGGGTCGCGTTGGGTTTTGTCACGCCGGGGGCTTCGCCGGTGCAGGCGCAATTGCGCGCGCTGACCGGTTTGCTGCCCAAGGCTTTGCAGGAGCGCCAGGCTGTTCCCGACTGCGCCGTGCTCGCGTGCACGGCGTTGTTTGCCGATGGCCGTCGCTCACTGGCGGGGTTCGCCGCGATTGTCCGCGAGCAATTTGGCGTGCCGGTCGAATTGAGCGCTTACGAAGGTGCCTGGCGACAGATCCCGCCCGCCAGCCGCAGTGTGATGAAAGCCGGTGGACGCAACCTGCAACTGGGCCGCAGCGCCGTGGCTGGCACGCGGGTCTGGGATGAGCACGCCGGCATTCGCCTGACCCTCGGGCCGTTGCCATCGATACAGGCGGCGCGCTTTCTACCGGATGGCGAAGCACACCCGGCACTGGCCAGCCTCGCCGGGTTGTATTTCGGCCCGGATCTGGACGTCAGACTGGTACTGCGGGTGCGCGGGGCCGGGCCGCTGAAACTCGCTCGCCAGACCCCGGTTCTGCTGAGCTGGAACGGCGGTTTGCAGCGTCAGGCCAGCCTCGGCGTGCAAACCATCGAAACCCGCCTTCGTCAGCTGGAGATCACCTGAACATGGAACTGGCCAGCCTGATCGGACGCCTCAACCCGGACAACCGTCGCGCCCTCGAACGCGCCGCGCAGCGCTGTTTGCAACGCGGGCATCACTTTGTCGAGATCGAACATCTGTTGCTGGAACTGCTCGACATCGAGGGGGGTGATTTGGCTTTTCTGCTGCCGCGTTTCGGCCTGGAACGTGATGCGCTCACGGCGGAGATCAACAAGGCGCTGGACCTGTTCAAGGCGGGCAGTACGCGCACACCGGCGCTGTCGTCGCACACCCTCGGTTTGCTCGAAGATGCAGTGGTGCAGGCCAGTGTGCTGGGGCTCGACAGCATTCGTTCCGGGTTGCTGTTGTTGGCGTTGATCGATCGCGATGAGCGCCGCAGCTTGTTGCTCAACAGCGCCTCGTCGTTGCTGCGGATTCCCAAGGAAGCACTCAGGGCGAACCTGCTGGAATGGACGGAAAACTCTCGTGAACATGTCGGTGCGCGTCCGGGTTCATCGGCCAATTCAGCCCCACGCCGGGACTCGGTGCTCGATCAATACACCCAGGACCTGACGGCCGACGCGCATGCCGGGCGCATTGATCCGATCGTGGGTCGCGACGGTGAGATTCGCCAGTGCATCGACATTCTGCTGCGCCGTCGGCAAAACAATCCGATTCTGGTCGGCGCACCGGGTGTGGGTAAAACCGCCGTGGTCGAAGGCCTGGCCCTGCGCATCGCTGCCGGGGATGTGCCGCCGTCGTTGCAGGAAGTCAGCCTGCGGGTGCTCGACCTCGGTCTGTTGCAGGCCGGTGCCGGGGTCAAAGGTGAATTCGAACAGCGCTTGAAGGGCGTGATTGACGCGGTGCGCAGTGCCGACAAACCGATCATCCTGTTCATCGACGAAGCCCACACCCTGATCGGTGCTGGCGGTGCCGAGGGTGGCAGCGATGCCGCCAACCTGCTGAAACCGGCGCTGGCTCGGGGTGAGTTGCGCACCCTCGCTGCCACGACGTGGATGGAATACAAAAAATATTTCGAGAAAGACCCTGCCCTCGCCCGCCGCTTTCAACTGGTGCAGGTTGAAGAACCGGACGAAATCACTGCCGTGGAAATGCTTCGCGGCGTGGCCGCCAAACTTGAACAGCACCACGGCGTACAGGTGCTCGATGCCGCTATTCATGAAGCGGTGAAGCTCTCGCACCGCTACATTTCCGGCCGCCAGTTACCGGACAAAGCCATCAGCGTGCTCGACACCGCGTGCGCCCGCGTCGCCCTCGGCCAGCATGATGTGCCGCCGCCGCTGGAAAGCCTGCGCCACCGCCAGCAAAGTCTGAAAGAAGAAGTCGACCGTCTGCGCCGCGAACAGGCCACCGGGCTGGACCACCGCGAACGCATCACGCTGCTGGAAAGTGAATCGAAGACCAATGTGCAAGCCATCCGCGAACTGGAAACCCGCTGGGGTGAAGAGCGTGTAGCCGTCCGCGAACTGCTCGACACGCGTCGTGAACTGCTGGCCTTGAGCGAACGTGCCGACAGCGACAAACCCGATGAAGCCACCGACAGCCGCATCGATCATCTCGCCGCCGAGCTGTTGCGCCTTGAGGCCGGACTCGACGCGATTCGTCAGGACGATCCACTGGTGCCGGAACAGGTCGACACCAAAACCGTCGCCGCCGTGATTGCTGGCTGGACCGGCATCCCCGTCGGCAAAATGCTTGCCGACGAAGCCCACGCTGTGCGCACCCTCGGCCAGCGCATGGGCCAACGAGTGATGGGCCAAAGCACCGCGCTCAATACCATCGCACAACGCTTGCAAGCCTACCGCGCCGGACTCACCGACCCACAAAAACCAGTGGGTGTGTTCCTGTTGGTCGGCCCCACGGGCGTGGGCAAAACCGAAACCGCTTATGCCCTGGCCGATGCGTTGTACGGCGGTGAACGCAACCTGATCAGCATCAATCTTTCGGAATATCAGGAAGCTCACACCGTCAGCCAACTCAAAGGCGCACCACCGGGTTATGTCGGTTATGGCAGCGGCGGCGTACTGACCGAAGCGGTGCGGCGCAAACCCTATTCGGTGGTGTTGCTGGATGAGATCGAGAAGGCCCATCCGGATGTGCTCGAGGCGTTCTACAACGTCTTCGATAAAGGCTTGATGGAGGACGGCACCGGGTTGGTGGTCGATTTCAAGAACACCGTGATGCTCGCCACCAGCAACGTCGGCGCTGAGCTTCTACTTGATACGCCGGTTGCACAACTCGGCTCCGAAGCCTTCAACGAAGCCCTGCACAAGGTCCTGCTGCAAGCCTTCCGCCCGGCGTTTCTGGCGCGCATGACCGTGGTTGCCTATCGGCCGCTGGATGAGGCGACGCTGGAAGGGATTGTGCTCGCCAAGCTTGAGAAGTTGCGTGGCCGCTACAAGGCAGCGACCGGCAAACAATTCGAGTTTGATTCGGGAATTGTCAAAGCGGTGCTCGCCAAGTGCAGCGCGGCGGGTGCGCGGGATGTCGAGAATGTGTTGATGACGCAGGTGACGGGGAAGTTGGCGGAGTGGGTGCTGGAAACCTGAGCCTGCGCTTTGCAGGGACGCATTCGGATCAACGACGCAGGAACACACATGCCGATCACTATCAGTTTCTACCTCGGCGCCAAAACCTTCGGCGCACCGTCCAACCCGCTTTCGATTGGCGCCGTGGTCAGTTGGTTGGCGAAATCCGGCTACCCCCTTGATCTTTATCGGGGAGAAGGCTTGATGCTGGCCGAGTTTCTCGGAAGAACGACCAATACCTATGGTTTCTTGCAACCTGCCGAGTTTCTGCGCGACCTGAAGAATTTTGTTTACCCGGGTACTGCGCAAGCGGCGCGCCCGGTGAATCCGCGCAAAACGCCCGAAAGCGAAGGCGTCTTCATGGCGCCGCCACAGACCGATGTAAAGAAACACACCAAGGACCGGATGCAGCATCAACTCAGGCTGTTCCTGATCATGTCCCTGTTGAAATGTAACGGCTGCTTCCACACCGCCAACGAAACCGATGTCGAACTCTCCAAAACCATCTTCCAGCATGGCCAGGGCAATGTGGGCGAAGCCGCCGCGCATAAAATCATGGCGACTTTCACCGTTCAACAGCACCAACTGGAAGACGTTGTGGCCGACAGCGCCTGTCGAACATTCCTGATCTACCTTCAATCAGAAACCTCCATCTTGAAATCCTATTTCAACAGCGCCGACAGTGAGGTGGAAGTTCTCATAAGAGACCACCTGCTGCGCATGGCCCGGGCCATCGTCACCGACGTCACGCTGGTCAAACCGATGAGCCGTGCCGAGTTCAAGGATTACGCCGAGCGCTTGTGGAGCACGTTCCATAGTCTCTATCTGGGTGCCTGCAGAGATGCGCTGCTCACGGCGGCGGAAAGAATGCGAAAAGAAACCCATAACTATGACTGCCGCAAGCTATTGCCCCACATTCCGCTGGGCCAATTGATGGAAGCCAAGAAAAAAGCGGCTGAAGCGGCCTACGCGACGATCGTCCTGGACACCTACTTTGAAAGCGCACAAATCACCGTTGAATGCCCGTTGACCGAGGGTGAAATAGACAATCTGTACGACGTGTTTTATTGACGCGGCCTCGGCTGATCGCAGTGTCTCGATGACATGTCTGACCGCCCGCCCTCTTCGACGACAGTTGAAGACTTCCACACCATGAAGGATCACCAATGGACTACGAACGAAGGGAACTCTTGCATATTCATTCTCCGTTGGATGACCTCAAGAGAATGGAAAAGGAAGCAAGGGACCACTGGAACCGCGTGATTCGGGAAACCGGAGCGTCGCCGCTGTGGTGGAAGTTGATGCGCAACCCCAAGTTTCGTGCGGCGGTTGAAGCCGAAGCAGAAAGAATTTATCTGGAAAGTATTGATGAGCTGGTGAAGCGAAGGGCAAATGAACTTGCTGTCACTCAGGAACTTGAAGAGGAATATCAGCGTCGGCTAAAGGCGCCTGGCCGGCAACTGGCGGCAAAAGTCCCGGAAAAACTGAATGACCTTCTGAAACGGGTTAGATCCGAACAAGAATCAGGCGTGACTTACGGGACGCTCGCCGAATACCGTCAATATGAAAAACACTTTGCCAAGGCACGAGAACGTGGCGACAGAATAATCATTCTCGGAAAACACTCAGGCGCAGAACTTAAAAAGCTCCTCTCCGTGATTCATCCGAAGATCGACACATCGTGCCTTAAAGACACAACCATGTATGGCGGCGACCTCATGATCATCGGCCTCGAACCCAGGGAGTTCGAGTCCTGGCTGAAACATCTGGGATTATGGGGCATGAACGACGAAGCCGGCATGATCACCAAAACTGTTCAGATGAAATGGGGTGAGTCCAGTGATCCGCAAAATACAGAGCATCAAATAACCTATGCGGGCATTCAACTCTCAGGACTACGCGATGAAACCGCATTGCCAATGGGCCATAGAGAAATCTCCATCGGACTATTGAACCCTGCCCATCCATGGGATGCGCTGGCACCCCACCTGGCAGGGCCGACGATCATCAGTGCGATAAAAAATGCATTTAAAGCGGGTAAACACGAAAAGCTGAACGTTCCTGAAGGAGGTTTATACCCTTTCGTCAGCCGGGTGGTCATTCGCACGACCAACTGGACACATCGCTTCCAGATCAGTGGCAACAATATTATTTGTACCTCAAGCACTCGACACACCGCACAGCATCGTCAGCTATTGGCCGACCCACGCCCGGGCAAACCGTCTGCAGGCACTCGTACAGGCACACTCATCAAGTTAAAAGTCGGGGCACGCATTCAAGTCGCAGGCAATTCTGTCGGGCAAAAAGCCTATTCTCTGACTCAGGAAGAAGTCACCAGGCTGGGAATCACCCTCCCCGAAAAACCACAACCCATTGAATTCGAAGTCGACCACACCGGGAAAATAATAAAGATCAATCGTATCGGCTAGCTGGCTGGGTAAAAGCGCAACTTGCCGTTGATAGCGTCCATTCGAAAAGGCTTCGCCAATGCCTCGTTCCGTAGACAGCAACACCACGTTTTCCCTCACTGCCGCTGCGCTGTCAGCGCTTTACCCTGAGGCATTGTCCGGTGACGAAGGCCTTAACATGCTGGGCGTGCAAACCCTTCACGGTCTCAACGATGGCGCCTCGCTCACCCTGACCAGCTCCGTTGCCACCCACATCACCACCACGCTGCACAAAGACGCCCAGATGCGTCCGTTCGACGCTCTCGTCGCCGAGATCCGCCAACTGCCTGCCGACGCAACCGCCGAGCGCTATCAGCTGGTTTTAAGACCGTGGCTCTGGTGGCTGACCTTGGCCAGCAACAACCGCGTATTCCAGAACCTCGCCACTTCAGACATCGTCACCACGATTTTCAAGGTCCACGGCTTCACCGACTTCAAGCTGTCGCTGACCAGCAGTTACACCCCCCGCGAATACTGCGTGCAGTACGGCGAAAGCGATTTCGCCTTTGTCTCGCGGCTACTGGAAGAGGAAGGCATTTTCTGGTTCTTCACCCACGATGAAGGCAAGCACACGCTGGTATTGGGCGACAGTAACGATGCGTTCGTCCCCATTCCCAACGGGCCGACGGTCAAATACCTGGGGCAAGTCCTGGGCGAGCGGGAATTACACGGCATTCGTTCCGGGCAAGTGTGCCTGCAAGCGGTGGCAGGGGTTTATCGCGCGACAGATTACGAATTCACCACGCCAACCACTTCGCTCTACGGCCAGGCCGAAGCTGTGGCCGGGCCGCTTTCGATCTACGAGCATCCGGGCGGCTACAACGCCAAGGCGCGCGGTGATGCGCTGACCAAGCAACGGATTGACGGCTTGCGCAGCGAGGAGAAACGCTTTGTCGGTGAAAGCGATTGCCGTTGGCTGATTCCGGGGCACTGGTTCACCCTCAACGGGCATGACGATGCGAGCCTTAATATCGACTGGGTGGTGACGCGGGTCACCCATGACGCTAGCCATGAACGCTATCGCAACCGCTTCGAAGCCATCCCCAAAGCCACGCCGTTTCGCCCGCAACGCACCACCCCGAAACCGCGCATGCATCCGCAGACAGCCATTGTCGTGGGCAAATCCGGTGAGGAAATCTGGACCGACGAGTACGGGCGGATCAAGTTACAGTTCCCGTGGGATCGCGACGGCAAGAACGATGAAACCAGTTCCTGCTGGGTGCGCGTGGTGTTGCCCTGGAGCGGCAAGGGATTTGGCATGCAGTTCATTCCGCGCATCGGCCAGGAAGTCATCGTCACGTTTATCGATGGCGATCCGGATCGGCCGCTGGTGACCGGTTGCGTCTACAACGGTGACAACGCCCTGCCCTATGCGCTGCCGGCCAATCAGACCCAGTCCGGAATCAAGACCCAGTCTTCCAAGGGTGGCGGTGGCTTCAACGAGTTGCGCTTCGAAGACAAGAAAGACGCCGAAGAAGTGTTTTTGCAGGCGCAAAAAGACCTGAATATCAACGTGCTCAACGACACCACGGCCACCGTCGGCCACGACGAAACCCTCACGGTGCAGAACGCCCGCACCCGCACGGTCAAGGACGGTGACGAGACTGTGACCCTGGAAAAAGGCAAGCGCAGCGTGACCATTCAGACCGGCAGCGACAGCCTCGATGTGAAGGATAGCCGCACGGTAACGGTGGGCGCCGACCAGAACCACAGCACCGGCGGCAACTACACCGACAAGGTCACCGGCGATTACAGCCTGACGGTGGACGGCAACCTGACAATCAAGGTCAGCGGCACCCTCACCCTGCAAAGTGGCGGCAGTTTCACGATCAAGAGCGGCGCCGATCTGGCGACCTCGGCCAGCACCTCGATCACGCACAAGGCCGGCACCGCGCTGACCAATCAGGCCGGCACTTCTCTGGACAACAAGGCCGGCACCACATTGACCAACGATGCCGGGATCAGCCTGACCAACAAGGGCGCCGCCTCGCAGACCGTCGATGGTGGCGGCATGCTGACCATCAAGGGCGGTCTGGTGCAGGTCAACTGAACAAGGAAAAGTCATGGCGATCACACCGCTGGATCTGCAGCAGGATGACAAACAGCTCAAGGGGCGATTGCAGGACGGTCAGCTTGATGGGCCGCTGAACATCAAGAATGACGGGCGTAGGCAAGCGGATCTGCATTACAGCCAAGGCGAGTTACAGGGCACTTCGCTGCTCTATCACGCCAACGGCAAGGTCTCGGCGCAGATGCCATTTGTGCGTGACAAGTTGCAGGGCGTAGCCAGTTTTTACGCACCGGAGGGATTTCTACAGCGCAAGGCAACCTATCGGCGCGGGTTATTGCATGGCGAGGCGTTCAATTACTTCCCGGATGGGCAAGTGGCGGAAGCCGAGGTTTATCGCGATGGCGTGCGTGAGGGGCGTTATCAGCGCTTTCATCCGAATGGCAAACCGGCGTTGGAGGCGCGCTATGTGAACGGACAATTGCTGGAGCCGGAGCAAGGCTTTGCCGAAGATGGGCGGCCGCTGGGCGCGGACGGCAAGCCGATTTCGCGGGTGCGCTGGTGGTATCGGCAGTGGACGGATCCGCAGCAGGCCTGAAAGCCCAGAAGAGCCCCTCACCCTAGCCCTCTCCCAGAGGGAGAGGGAACCGACCGAGTTGTCTTGCTTCATACATCGACCTGCAAGACCGAGTCGATTATGGATTCACAGCTAGACTTTCACGTCGGCGAAGCTAATCAATATCCCCCAATCGGCTCCCTCTCCCCCTGGGAGAGGGCTGGGGTGAGGGGTTTGGATTTCACGCCAAGTAAAAAACTCACGGAATCAGCATCTGCATCTGTCCCGGCACCACAATCTTGATCACCCCCGCCCAGTTGCACATCAACGTCGAGTTGGCATCGATCGCCGGCATCCCGCCCAGCAACAACGTCGGCGCTCCGCCGGGAATCCACGGCGTGGCCGTCGCGGGTATACACGGCATCGGCGTCAACACCCCCAGCGCGGCGGCAGTTGCAGCGGCGACCATCGGGTTGGCCAGGCTCATGCACACGCCAAACGGCAGGATATTCACCAACGGGATGTGATCCATGATGTTCGCCGCCGGCATCCCGCCGGTCAGCGTGCGGTTCACTGGCAACACATTGAGCATCGACGGCGCAGCGCCGAAGCTGCATTGCAGCGTGGCCGTGGCACAGACTTGCGGACAGCCCATTTCAAAGCTCCTTTTTGCCCATGGCATACCCGCTAAACCTTAGTCTGCCACGACCCTTCGCGCACATTCCCAAAGGTGATTATCCGGCAACACGCTAACCTATAAGACCGACCCGCGCTTGTGGCGACCTGAGCGCACCATTAGATTAGCCAATGATGTCTGGCCTCCAAAATAAGCAGAAGGGATAAGCATGGCGCTTACTGACCAGTCCACCCGTATCCGCTCCGGCGAAGAACTTGATGCCAGCCTGATCGATCCGTACCTCAAGGCGCACATTCCGGGCCTGAGTGGCACACCTGTGATCAGCCAGTTTCCCGGCGGCGCGTCGAACCTGACCTACCTGCTGGAATACCCGGAACAGGAGTTCGTCCTGCGCCGTCCGCCGTTCGGCCACAAGGCCAAATCCGCTCACGACATGGGCCGCGAATTCCGCATCCTCAATCAATTGCGCGACGGCTTCCCGTATTGCCCGAAAGCCTACGTGCACTGCACCGACGAATCGGTGATCGGCGCCGAGTTCTACGTGATGGAACGGGTCAACGGCATCATCCTGCGCTCGGAATTGCCGCCGGAACTGGGCCTCGATTCGGCAAAAACCGAAGCCTTGTGCAAAAGTTTCATCGACCGTTTCGTCGAACTGCACCGCGTCGACTACACCGCCTGCGGTCTCGGCGATCTGGGCAAACCGCAAGGCTACGTCGCCCGCCAGATCAAAGGCTGGAGCGAACGTTACGAAAAAGCCCTGACCCCGGACGCGCCACATTGGGAACAGGTCAAAGCCTGGCTCAATGACAAGATGCCGGCCGACCACCCGACCTCGAGCATCGTCCACAACGACTATCGCTTCGATAACGTCATCCTCGATCCGCAGAATCCGATGCAGATCATTGGTGTTCTGGATTGGGAACTGACCACCCTCGGCGATCCGCTGATGGATCTGGGCAACACCCTCGCCTATTGGATTCAAGCCGACGACCCGGCGCCAGTGCAACTGATGCGCCGCCAGCCGAGCCACGCACCGGGCATGCTCACGCGCCGCGAATTCGTCGATTACTACGCCGAGCGTTCGGGCATCCAGATCGACAATTTCGACTTCTACTACACCTACGGCCTGTTCCGCCTGGCCGGCATCGTGCAGCAGATTTACTACCGCTTCTACCATGGCCAGACCCAGGACAAACGCTTCGCGCAGTTCATTCACATGAACAAACTGCTGGAGCAGATGAGTTTGCAGGTCATTGCGAAATCGAGCCTCTGACGGCCCACACCCAGGAACCCTTATGTCCAAGACTCAGTTGTTCGACCTCGACGGCAAGATCGCTTTCGTCTCCGGCGCCAGCCGTGGCATCGGTGAAGCCATCGCCAAACTGCTCGCCCAGCAAGGCGCCCACGTCATCGTTTCGAGCCGCAAACTCGACGGCTGCCAGCACGTTGCCGACGCGATCATTGCTGCTGGCGGCAAAGCTACAGCCGTGGCCTGCCACATCGGTGAAATGGAGCAGATCAGCCAAGTCTTCGCCGGGATCAAGGAACAGTTCGGCCGCCTCGACATTCTGGTCAACAACGCCGCGACCAACCCGCAGTTCTGCAACGTGCTGGACACCGATCTCGGCGCGTTCCAGAAGACCGTCGACGTGAACATTCGCGGTTACTTCTTCATGTCGGTTGAGGCCGGCAAGCTGATGCGTGAAAACGGTGGCGGCAGCATCATCAACGTCGCGTCGATCAACGGCATTTCGCCGGGGATCTTCCAGGGCATCTACTCGGTGACCAAAGCGGCGGTGATCAACATGACCAAAGTCTTCGCCAAGGAATGCGCGCAATTCGGCATCCGCTGCAACGCCTTGCTGCCGGGCCTGACCGACACCAAATTCGCCTCGGCACTGGTGAAGAACGATGCGATCCTCAAGCAGGCACTGACGCAGATTCCGCTCAAGCGTGTGGCGGATCCGAGTGAGATGGCCGGTGCGGTTTTGTATCTGGCCAGTGATGCGTCGAGCTACACCACCGGGGTTGCGCTCAACGTCGACGGTGGGTTCCTGTCTTGATCCCCATTGCAAACAAATAACCCCCTGTAGGAGTGAGCCTGCTCGCGATAGCGGTGTGTCAGTCAACATTTATGTATTTGACACACCGCTATCGCGAGCAGGCTCACTCCTACAAGGGTTGTGTATCAGGCAATGACTTTCGGTAACTGCCAGCCGAAATGCACCGACAGCAAACGCAACAGCAAACACGCCGCCCCCGCCAGCAACGCCGCTGCTACCGGCGAAACGCCCAGCCTGCGCGCAACGATCAACACCGCCGCGCCAACAAACGCCGAACTCGCATACAAATCCGCCTGCAACACCACCGGTATCCGCGCCAGCACAATGTCGCGAATCACCCCGCCGCCAACCCCCGTGATCGTGCCCATCAGCATCGCCACAAACGGCGTAATGCCGAAATTCAACGCCTTCTGCGCACCCGCCACGGCAAACAACGCCAACCCCGCCGCGTCCAGCACGATCAGCGTCGAACCGGACCAACCCAGCACTTGCTCATGAAAGACAAACGCCAGCCCACCCATGAAAAACGCCAGCGCCGGGTAGCGCCAATCGGCCACAGCATTGGGTGGTGTTGCACCGATCAGCAGATCACGGGTGACCCCGCCGCCGAGGGCGACGATAAACGCAATCACCATCACCCCGAGCAAGTCGAGCTGACTGCGCATCGCCGCAATGGCGCCTTCCACGGCAAACACCGCCGTACCGGCCAAGTCGGCCACCAGCACAATCCGCTCAACCCGGGATTTTCGCCCCGCCGGCGCTACTGCGTGACGCAACGGGTGGTGGTGATGTGTCGAGTGACCTGCCCGTCGACGTACATGTCACCGGCGACTTCAGTGTTTTCGAGAACCTGACACGTGCGCTCCGGCGGTGGCGGTGGCGTCACTGGCGGAGGGGGTGGAGGACTGGCGCAACCAGCCAACAACACAGCAAAAAAAGCCAACGGCAACACGCGTTTCCCAAGATTGTTCATAGGACGACCCGCGATGAATGGAAGAGCAACTCCCGCGAACCAACCGATCACGGAAGACCTGAGCACTCATTCTTTATAGCCGAGTGCCTTGCAAGCGCCAGTAAAACCGCCATGTGGGGTGATTTTGCTGTCGATTTTGCGTCGAGATTTTGGGCGGGTTGGCAGACTGAAATCCGCTTTGCCAGTCACACTGCCATCGCCAGCAGGCTAGCTCCCACAATGGAATTGAGTACATCCAGCAGAGATTGGTCGGCTGTCAGGCCGCCATCGCGAGCAGGCTCACTCCTACAGAAAAGCAAAAGCAAACCACACCCGCTTTTCACCACTCAACAGGATGAGCGTTAGCTCGGCTGCAGCTCTTGATCTTGCCGTGCTGGCCCCTTCGGCAGGCTGAGTGGAGGGATTGATCCGGGGGGTGGGAGCGCAGCGACCGTTTGGCGAAGCCAAACACAGCGAGAGGAGGTGCAGCGAAGCAAACCGTAGGCGATGCGCCCGGATCGAGCCCGGAACGAAGGAACCCCGAGCCCCAGCGAGTGGGCCGAACGTCAGGGCAAAGCGTTTTGGTTACTTTTGGGCGTCTGCAAAAGTGACTCGCTGTAAGAGCGAAACCGCCAGCCGCAGCACCCGAAAAAACGGATATACACCCCAAACCCCAAGAGCATGGTCGGCCCAAAGGCCGCCAAGCCCAAAAGCTCTAAGCCAAATCCGGATCCCGAAAAGAACGCAAAGAATTGCTCTCCAACTCATACCGCAATTCTTCAATCAAAGCCTCGACCGACTCAGGCGTACGCAACGCATCAAGCTTCAACCCACTGATCACCAGATCCACCTGCCCCGACACCGGGTGATACAGCTTCACGGTCAGCGAATGATCACCGTCCACCAGACACTCACACGCCAGCGGCGAAAAACTGCGCTCAAGCTGCGCGCGCAACTGCGCAAGATTCATCATTGCGGTTGTTCCTTTAGCTACTTCGAAGGGACGCGACCACAAACCCAAAAGGCTTGCACCGCACCCCACCAGACTAAGAACAGCCGCCGCCCGCCAACACCTCAAATTGCACCAGACCCACTAGTGCATTTGCACCCTATCGCTGACCCTTGATGCTCGAATCCCCGGCAAACAGCCCACGCTCACGCGCCCAGACAATCGCCTCGCTGCGACTGTGCACATCCAGCTTGGAATACACCGTCGCGACATGATTTCGCACCGTGTTCGGCGCCAGTTTCAGCCGCGCCGCGATCTCCTTGTCCGCCAGCCCTTCACAGATCAACCCCAGCACATCACGTTCACGCGCTGTCAGATCGGTAAACGAAACGCTGGGCAATTGCGGCGAGTTGACCTTCTTCACATTGGCCAGTTTTTCGATAAGCGTCCGACTGAACCACGAAGCATCTTTCATCACCTCCTCAATCGCCGCCACCAGCTCAAGCTCGGTACGTTTACGCTCGGTAATGTCCATCAACACCAACAAATAACAGGGCGTGTCTTGAATATTCACGGTGTCAGCCGAGAGCGCACATTCGAGCAGGTCCGCATCCTTCTTGCGCACCCGCACATCCACCCGATCGACCCGACCGTTTTTCTCAAGCGCGGCCAGCAACCGCGTACGTGCGCCGCTGTCATCGATGAAATCCAGCTGCGTCACGGTTTTGCCGAGCACGTCCTCGCTGTCATAGGCGAGGGTTTCGAGGAAGGCCTGATTGACGTCAATCACCTGCTGCTCGTCGGCACTGCAGATCAGGATCGGCACTGGCGTCAGGCGAAACGCCTTGGCAAAACGCTCCTCACTCTGACGCAACGCCACTTCCGCCTTATGTCGCAGCTCCATGTCGACAAAGGAAAACAGCATGCAATCCTCATCGTTGAGCGTCAGCGGCTGGCCGGCAACGATCACTTGTTTGCTACCGCCATCGGGCAGGCGCAATTCGGCCTGCATTTGTGGAATGGTCGCGACGTCGCGCAGACGCTGGATCGCCAGATCCTTTTTCTCGGCCTGCTCGAAGATGTCGATTTCATAAGCCGAAGTGCCGATCACCTGCTCACGGGTGTAGCCAGTCATTTCGAGAAACCCCGGATTGACCTTGATATACCGCAAATCGCTGAGGCGACAGATCACCGCCGGCGCCGGGTTGGCATTGAAAGTCTTTTCGAAACGCTGCTCGGCGTTGGCCCAGTCAGTGACGTCACTCATGATCAACACCAACGACTCGGGCTGCCCTTCGCGATCCGTGAGAATCATGCTGCGCACGCTGTGCACCCAAATGCGCTCCGGGTCGTCGGCCGGTGACACTTCAATCAGCACGTCATTGAAACTCTCACAGCGCGCCACCCGGCTGATCGGATAGTTTTCGGCGGTGATCGAGTGATTGTTGCGATAGCGCAGGTGGAACTTTTTGGCGTACTCGTCGGCATTGTGGCCCAGATCGGTGATCCGTTTAACACCGTGCATGGCCAGCGCGGCTTCGTTGGCCCAGAGAATGCTCTGATCCAGCTCCAGCAAAATCACCCCGTCGGACAGCCCGGCGATGATCTGCTGCAACTGGCGGCGGTTGGTTTCGGTGGTCAGGACTTCCTGGCTCATTGGATCTCCACAAGTGATACGCCCATGTGAAGAGTACGACCGCGGCCACCTCTGATCGTGCCGAGCATAAATGTTCGCAACTGCACAAATCCCTTTGTAGGCCTTCGCCTGCTCGCGATAGCGGTGTGTCAGTCAGCAGATCCGTTGAATGACACACCGCTATCGCGAGCAGGCGAAGGCCTACAGGGATCGCGGTGCATTCGCGATTTCAAGCTTTGTCGTCTAACGTTAATACCTCATCGGATTGAGCCCCTGCCCGCAATATCGGGCTCTTGATCAAGGAGAGACTGATGACGTCGCGTCGCAACATCGAACAGACCTACCGCACCTGGTCCAGCCCGATTCTGCTGGAGCTGAAAAAGCGCGAACACCAAATGAAGCCGGTCGAGCGCCAGGCGCTGGAAAATGTTTTGGTGGAAAGAAGGTTGCTGGACATCGGCATTCCGGACGACATTGAACGTCGCCGAAATAGCAGCGACTGACAATGCGCTATCGCGAGCAGGCTTGCCCCACAGGTTTTGCGGCCGATCACAAAGTGTGTTCACCCACAATCACTGTGGGAGCGAGCCTGCTCGCGAAGAGGCCAGTAAAGACACCGTCATCACTTGGGCCGCAATTGCCAACTTCGCTCCGGCGGCCGATAAACTGGTCCTTCGCCGGTTCTCAAACCAGCAATCCGGCATTCTTCGGTAGATCGAGCAAACCTTTCGGCACCAGCGGCGCCTGCTCGCTGAAGCTTGAACTGTCATGCCAACGCACGGTGAACGGCGCGCCGTCGCTTTCATGTCCGTGAATCTGCGCATGGGCGTATACGCCCGCGTCGACAAACATCGCGCCATACACCTGAACAATTTCGTGACCCGGCTTACCGTTGTAGACGAAAAGGCTTTCGAGTGTGCCGAGCAGGCGCACGTCAGTCATCGACAGGTCCAACTCCTCCTGCACTTCGCGCACTACTCCCCGACATCACCTTGCGCCCGAATCTCAGACCGGAGAAATCGTCGCGAGCAAGCCGATCAGAATGGTCAGTGCCAGAAAGCCACCCAGGAAAATCGCCATCTTGTTCATGTTGCTCTCCTCAATGCCGGGTTTGCGGTGCACTGAACGCTTCGGAATGAAGAACTGTCGAGAGTGACCGCAGTGCCGGGGCATTTTGAGCGTTCGGCTGCGCCGGTAACAGCTTCAGATAATACGAAAAAATACGGATCAGATGCGCATCTGATCTGCACCGGCCATGGGCCGATATTCAGGTCGACGCACAATGGTTACCTTTCGCCGAGATTGATCTAGAGTCATTGCCGACGCCAGAAGACCAACAACATCGCGGAGAGAACATGACTGACCTGAACCTGCAAGCCAACGTCGCCGAATCCCTGAAGCAATGGCACGAAATGATCCGCACGGGAAATTTGAGCGGGCTGCCCCAATTGCTTGATACAAATGCCGTGTTCCGTTCGCCAATGGCGCATACGCCTTACCCCGGTGCGCCGGTGGTATCGATGATCCTGAACACAGTGTTCGACGTGTTTGAGGATTTCAAATATCACCGTGAACTGGCGACGGCGGATGGGTTGAATGTGATTCTGGAGTTCAGCGCCAAGGTGAGTTCGAAGGAGCTGAAAGGTATCGACATGATTCGCTTCGATGAGCGCGGCAAGATCGTCGAGTTCGAGGTGATGGTGCGGCCGCTCAGCGGTCTGCAAGCCTTGGGCGAAGAGATGGGGCGGCGACTGGGCGCTTATCTGGCGTCCGCCAAAGCCATGTAGGAGCTGCCGCAGGCTGCGATCTGTTGATCTTGATCTTGATCTTTCAAAAGCAAGATCAAGATCAACAGATCGCAGCCTCGTTTCACTCGGCAGCTCCTACAAAACTATTTGCCACAAAAAAGCCCACTGACCGTCGCCGGTTCAGTGGGCTTTGTGTGTCAGGCGGCTAGTTACAGCGCCATGTCACGTGCAGCGTTTTCCTTCGGAGCTTCAGCTTTTTCAGCTGCAGGTGCGGCCGGAGCAGCCACCTGACCGATCACTGGAGGTGTCGGCAGTTCGAGGATCTTGGCGGTGTAAGCCCATTCTGCAGCCACTTTGGCTGGATCGCTGTTCAGCTGAGTGCCGTAGCTTGGCACGATCTGGTGCAGCTTGGACTGCCACTCAGGCGTTGCGACTTTGTCTTTGAAGACTTTCTGCAGCACGCTCAGCATGATCGGTGCAGCGGTCGACGCGCCTGGCGATGCGCCCAGCAGGCCGGCGATGGAGCCGTCTTGTGCAGCAACGATCTCGGTGCCCAGTTTCAGCACGCCGCCAGCGGCTTCATCACGCTTGATGATTTGCACGCGTTGGCCGGCTTGCCACAGGCGCCAGTCTTCGGCTTTGGCGTTCGGGAAGTATTCCTTCAGCGCGTTCAGACGGTCTTCATCCGACAGCATCAGTTGGCCAGCAAGGTACTCGACCAGCGGGTATTCCTTGATGCCGACCTTGGTCATAGGCCAGATGTTGTGGGTAGTGGTGCTGGTCAGCAGGTCCAGGTACGAACCTTCCTTCAGGAACTTGGTGCTGAAGGTCGCGAATGGGCCAAACAGAATGACGCGCTTGCCGTCCAGAACACGGGTGTCCAGGTGCGGAACGGACATCGGTGGTGCGCCAACCGACGCTTTACCGTAGGCCTTGGCCAGGTGCTGCTCAGCGATGGTCGGGTTATCGGTCACCAGGAACGAGCCGCCTACCGGGAAGCCAGCGTATTCCTTGGCTTCAGGAATGCCCGACTTCTGCAGCAGGTGCAGTGCACCGCCGCCCGCGCCGATGAACACAAACTTGGCGTCGGTTTCGGTTTTTGTGCCGTCTTTCAGGTTTTTGTAGCTGACGCGCCAAGTGCCGTCGGCATTCTTGGTGATGTCCTGCACTTCGCTCGACAGTTTCAGATCGAAGTTAGGCTTGGTCTGCAGGTACGTCGCGAACTGGCGGGTGATTTCGCCGAAGTTCATGTCGGTACCCAGCGGGCTCCAGGTGGCCGCGATTTTCTGGTTCGGGTCACGCCCTTCCATCATCAGCGGGACCCACTTCTTGATCACAGCCGGGTCTTCGGAATACTGCATGCCGGCGAACAGCGGGCTCGCTTGCAGGGCTTCGTAGCGCTTTTTCAGGAACTTGATGTTGTCATCGCCCCACACGAAGCTCATGTGCGGAGTGGTGTTGATGAACGAGCGAGGGTTCTTCAGAACGCCTTGCTGAACCTGCCAGGCCCAGAACTGACGGGAGACCTGGAACGCTTCGTTGATCTCGACGGCTTTCGGGATCGTTACGTTGCCTTTGTCGTCTTCAGGGGTGTAGTTCAGCTCAGCGAGCGCCGAGTGACCGGTACCGGCGTTGTTCCAGCCGTTGGAGCTTTCCAGGGCGACGCCGTCGAGGCGCTCGACCATTTCCATCGACCAGCTTGGCTCCAGCTCATTGATCCACACACCGAGGGTGGTGCTCATGATGCCGCCGCCGATCAGCAGAACGTCGACTTTCTTTGCTTCGTCAGCATTGGCGGATGTCATCCCCATCGCCAAAGCCAGACCCAGCAGGGCTGTGTTCACTTTTTTAAACATCTGTTGCACCTATGATAAAACGCCTTCCGCCCGCCGCTGTTATCTGCATGCGATCCGCTTTGATGACGCTCAGGCTAGCGTCGCAGATTCCGGCACACTTCAATTTTGACGGGTGGGCACACAAGGCCGACATGCTGCATCGACCTCAGTTAATGTCCCTTCTGAACTGACTTCTTATCATTATTGGCTCAGCTACTTGAGCGACAGGGATTCCGTCGGCCCGCCCAGAGGCAAGCAAACTGAATAAGGTCAAACCAAGTTGGCGCGAAGAATATCACGTCAGGGCAAACCCGCGCGTCTGTTCCCGACTTGAGAGTCTTTTTCCGCTCAGGGACTTATCGGCCGCCAGTCGCTGAACATGACCCTCTGATCAGTGCGCCGACTCAAACCATCCTGCATTCAAGTGTAGTTGGCCAGCGATCAAGCTCTTTTCGGCAGTGCCTTAGTCACGAATTTTCTGCTAGGTTGTACGACGACTGACAAACATGTCGTCAAACCCCATAACAACAAGGAAACAACCGCAATGACCAAGACCCGACTGCTGATCGGCTTTCTCTGTGCCTTCAACGGTTACGCCATGGCCGCATCGGCCCCGGCAGAAAAAGATGTCGCCCAAGCGGTGGACCATCTGACCCAGGCGATGCTGCACAAGGACATCGCCGAACTGAACGCACTCACCGCGCCCAACCTGACTTACGGCCACTCCAGCGGCAAGATTCAGGACAAGAAAGAATTCATCGCCGATATCGAAACCGGCAAGAGCGCGTTCAAGACCCTGGAAATGCAAAACCAGACCATCACCCTGTCCGGCGATACCGCGCTGGTGCGCCACCACTTTTCCGCGCAGGCGTTGAAGGGGACCGAGGTGATACCGACCGAGATCGAGAACTTTCAGATCTGGCAGAAGCAGGATGGCAAGTGGTTGTTGGTGGGGCGGCAGGCGTTCAAGTTCTGATCGGGGTTAACTGACTCTGAATAGATGTTGACTGGGCTGCCGTCTTCGCGAGCAGGCTCGCTCCCACAGGGGAACGCATTCCAAAGGTGGGAGCGAGCCTGCTCGCGAAGGCGGCAGTCCGGCTAACAAAAATGCGCCTGACTGCCCTCCCGATCACAACCGAAACCGATCCACCGACTGCGCCAACTGCCCCGCCAGGCTCGACAACTCATCGGTGGTATTCGCCGTTTGCCCGATCACTCGGCTGTTGCCCTCGGACATCCCGGCAATCATTTCCACCTGATGGGCAATCTCGTTACTGGCCTGACTCTGCTCGCCAATCGTGCGGGTGATGTCGTTGACCAGTTGTGTCGTGCTCAACGTCGCCTCAAGGATTTCGCGAATAGCGCGTTCGACATCCGCCGTCACCGCCATGCCCTTGTCGACCTGCGCCACCCCCGCCTCCATGCTGCTGACTGCCTCGCGGGTGCTGTGCTGAATGCGCGCGACCATCGCGGCGATTTCCTGGGTCGAGGCGCTGGTGCGCGCCGCCAGACTGCGCACTTCGTCCGCCACCACCGCAAATCCCCTTCCCTGCTCGCCGGCCCGGGCCGCTTCAATCGCGGCATTGAGCGCCAGCAGATTGGTCTGGTCGGCAATGCTCTTGATCACCTGAATGATGTTGAAAATGGCTTCGGATTCCTGATCCAGCGTGCGGATCACCTGGGCCGACTGTTGTGCTGATCGGGCGATATCGTCCATGTCGCTGACCACTTGATGAATCACGCCGCCGCCCTCCTTGGCCAGGGTTTCGGCTTGACTGGCCATGCTCAAGGCACGTTCGGCGTGGCGGGTGATTTCCTCGATGCTCGCGGTCATCTGGCTGGCGGCGGCGGCCATGGTGCCGGCAGCCACGCTTTGCTGCTGGCTGCTGTCGGCGACCTGATGGCAGCCTTGGCTGAGTTGCTCGCTCATGCCACTGACGCCGTGCGCGTTGCGCCGCACCACGTCGATCATGTTGCGCAAGTCGCGCTGCATGGTCGCCAATGTACGGATCAGGACACTGGCTTCATCCTTGCCGGACGGCTCGGCGATCGGCTCGCTGAGATTGCCATGGGCGATGCTTTCGGCGATGCGACTGGCGGTTTTCAATGGCCCCATGATGCTCAAAATGACCCAGCGCCCCTGAATCAGGAGCAGCACAAGACTGGCGATCAACACCACGCCGAGCGCACCGTTGGCGCTGCGGATCGCTGATTCGGTTGCTGCGCTGGTCTGCAGCGTATTGGACTCGATCAACTCGCTCAACGCAGCCATTTGCTCTTCAAGCTGACCAAACGCCGTGTTGAAGGTGCCCAGTTCCTGTTGAGCGGCATCAGGATTGTCCAGCGCCAACCCGACAATCCGCTCACCGGTGTTGATGTAGGTATCGAGACTCGGCTTGATCTGCTCCAGCGCGGTGCGCAATGTCGGGTTGATCGGCAATTTGAGGTTGTCTTCAAGCACCTCACGAAAATGCCCCGCATGCTCGTTGATCGAATCGCGCACCTCGCTCGCCGTACTGGTGCTTTTGCCTAGCCCCACCAGCATCGCCGAGTAGACATCGGCGCGCAGGGCGTCATGCATCATGTCGGCTTCCATATGGTTGCGCAGCGCGCTCATGCTGACCGCGTTATCGCTGACCGCCGAGGCCATCCGCTGGTTGCCGACGTAACTGACGAGACTCACGATCAACGCCGTCAGCAGACTTGTCACAATCAGCAACACTAAACGCAGTTTGATCGACACCGGATTTTCCTCTCTCGTTACGCCCGTAAGCGCTTGTCAGCCTTCAGTTAAGCCTATTTGCACGGGTCTGCCGCGCCAGAGCGTGTCAGCAGGTGTCGGCATGCTGGCCAAAGGCAGCAAAACTTTCGGATTGCGCGGCAAGTCTCACTTTTCAACGCGCACGGCCAACGCTTTCATCGCCGGTTAATGCCGGCAGGCTATTGAGTCCGTCGTTCTGAATTCTCATGCAGTAAAAGGAAACGCTATGAAACGCGCATTGTGGTTGGGTTTGCTCGGCACCTTCGCCATCGGTACCGCACACGCGGCGACGGAAAAAGTCGCCATCAATCTGGTCAGCGCTGACGGCGCGCCGCAGGCGATCGGCTCGGTCACTATCAGTGAAACCGCCTATGGCTTGTTGTTCACTCCCGATCTGAAATCCCTGCCGGCCGGTGTGCATGGCTTCCACGTGCATGAAAACGGCAGCTGCGAGGCGGGCATGAAGGATGGCGTGAAAGGTGCTGCGCTGGCCGCTGGCGGTCATTTCGACCCGCAGAAAACCGGCAAGCACCTCGGCCCCTACGCTGATGGTCATTTGGGAGACCTTCCGGCGGTTTACGTGACTGCCGATGGCATCGCCAACTACCCGGTATTGGCGCCGCGCCTGAAAAAGATCTCCGAGGTGAAGGGCCACGCGCTGATGATTCACGCCGGCGGCGACAACCACGCCGACATGCCCAAACCGCTGGGCGGTGGCGGTGATCGCATGGCGTGCGGGGTGATCTGAACCCTCATGACATAAACCCGGGCAGCCCGCCATGGGGTTGCCCGCGTCTGTCTCGCAATAACGCAGACTTTCCCGCTCCACGGAACTCCCGCCGCGTGCGCCCCTCTCACATTATGTAATCCTTCCCTTTTTGCTTCGCGCTTGTGGAGGAACACCGTCATGCGCAAGTTAGTGCTCGTTTCTTCTTTACTCTTATGCCTGCCCGTGGGTTCCGCTCTGGCCAAAGTCGATGCCGGAGATGTCGCCACCTCGGCCGGTGTCTCCGCGTCGCTGTACTCGACCTTCAAGGATCACAAAATGGTGATTCCGGCCCGTGACGACTTGTCTGCATTTGTCGCCAGTGGCGGGGCCATTCGTGGGGTTTATCTTGAATCGGTACTGCAACAGGTGCGCCAGAACAACCCTGGCCTCAACGCCAGTGATGAAGACCTCGCCAATGCGATTCTGGTGCATTACGAAGGCCTGAATCAGTAGCCATCACGGACAAGGCAGCCGATGGATGGCCGCTGAAGGCGAATAGGCAAAACTGTCCGACGGCCTCTATGATGGAGGCCATGACGACTTCTGCGCCCTTGCGCTCCCCCTGCCCGCCCGGCGCCTGCATTTGCGGGCGCGATCCGTTGCTGGAGACGCCCGGCGCGGATTTGCGCATCCTCCGTCTGACTCGCGAAGAAGAAAAAATCTTGCTCGCGCGGCTGGAAAAACTCAAAGACCTCGCCGACCTCGAACACTTGCAGAAGCGCATGTACGAACAGTTGGGCATTCGTGTGGAAGTCGCCCCCGGATTCAACGAAGTGCGCACCATGCGCGGCATTGCCATTCAGATCGATGAGTTACCGGGCCTGTGCCGCAAGACCCGCGCAGCGATTCCAGCCGCCATCCGCCGCGGACTGGAAAACCACCCGGAAATCGCCTTCGGACTGCTCAACGCCCACGACTTGCTGCGCGACGCCTGATCACTTTTTCAGACCGACCCGTTTGCGCATCTCGGCCGTGATGCTCTGGCGGGTTTTCTTCATATCGGCCCATGGCTCGTCGCCAACCTCCGCCAACCGCTCATGCACGTTGTGCACATTCCACTGATTGCCGCCCTTGATTTCGGCGACCTCTTCACGGAACAGCGGCACCGACACCGGCAAGCCTTCGCGGGTGCGCGCTGCATAGGCGCAAATGGTGGTGGCGCCCAAGCCGTTGCGCAGGTAATCAATAAAGATCCGCCCGACGCGATTCTTCGGCCCGGACACCGCCGAAAAGCGGTCCGGCAACAACTTGGCCATATGACTGACGATGGCGTGGCTGAAATCCTTGACCTCATCCCAACCGAGTTTGCGGGTCAACGGCACCACCAGGTGGATGCCCTTGCCGCCACTGGTTTTGAGAAACGCTTTGAGGCCCAGCTCATCGAGCACGGTCAAGGTCAGCGCCGTCGCTTCGACCATGCTTTTCCACGGCAGCGCCGGATCCGGGTCAAGGTCGAGGACAAAGCGATCGGGCTTGTCCAGATCGACCGTGGTTGCGTTCCAGGTGTGCAGTTCGACGGTGCTCATCTGCACCGCGCCAATCAACGCTTCGGCGTTGTTGATCAGCATCACCGGTTGCCCGGTGACGTCCTTGTCCAGCGTGGTGATGCCGGGGATCGCCAGGCGTTCGGCATTTTTCTGAAAGAACAATTCGCCGGCGATGCCGTCCGGGGCGCGCACCAAGGCGACCGGGCGCTCCTTGAGTTGCGGCAGAATCCACTCGGCGACGCTGGCGTAGTACTCGGCCAGTTGCATTTTGGTAGTACCGCTGACTGCATCGATGACCCGATCCGGGTGCGTGATGCGCACCTTGCCGTTAGCCAGCCCGAGCTGAGACGGCGCGGTTTCGGCATTGCTCGCCGGGGCCTTTTTCGCTGGTTTTTTGGTAGGCGTTTTCTTCTCTGTGGTCTTCACCGGTTTCGCTCGCTCCTCAGTGATGTCCTTGGCCGGCTTGTCGTCGCGCAAGCCATGGAACACGGCGTGGCGCACCGAACCGTCCTTGGTCATTTCGGCAAATGCGACTTCTGCCAGCAGTTTCGGCTTGAGCCAATGCACACCTTTGACTTCGAAGCCGCTGGGTGGATTGACCACCGCAGCCTTCTTCACCTGCAACGGTTTGAGTTGGGCCAGAATGCTTTTCAACGTCGACTCGTTGAAACCGGTGCCGACCTTGCCGGCATAGCGCAACTCGCCACTGTCGCGATCGTGCAGCCCCAACAGCAATGCGCCGAAGGCACTGCGCGAACCTTTCGGATCGGTGTAACCGACAATCACAAACTCCTGACGGTGTTTGCACTTGAGCTTGATCCAGTCGCCGCTGCGCCGCGACAAATAGGGAGAGCCGAGACGTTTGCCGATCAGGCCTTCCATCTGCATCTGGCAGGCGCTGTTGAGCAGTGCATCCGGGGTTTCGTCGAAGGCTTCGGAGAAGCGCAGCAACGGTTGTTCATGGCTGCCGAGCACCGTGGCCAGCGCCGCGCGACGTTCCTCGACCGGCACTTCGCGCAAGTCGACGCCGTTCAGATACGGCAGATCGAACAGGTAGTAGAGAATGTTGCCGCTACGCCCCGCTTCAAAAGCATTTTGCAGGGCCTGAAAATCCGGCACGCCCTGTTCGTTGGCGACAACCATTTCCCCGTCCAGCCACGCCGATTCCAATCCCAGCGCCGCCAGGGCTGCGGCCTGTTGCGGCAACTTGTGCGTCCAGTCGTGACCGTTGCGAGTGAACAGTTGCACCTGATCATGATCGATGCGCGCCATGATCCGGTAGCCATCGAATTTGATCTCGTAGCTCCACTGCCCTTCGGGCGCGCTGTCGACCAGCGTGGCCAGTTCCGGCTTGAGCTGCGTCGGCAGTTTCGCCTTGTGCGCGCCGGTTAGCTTGCCGGTCGCTTGCTTGCGCGCTTTGGCCGGGGCCTTTTTCGGCGGTTTGCTTTGCTCCGCGGCCAACTTGGGCTTGGTTACAAGGGTTCGCTCGCTCAGCACGCTGTCCGGCTCGGCTACCAACACATCGTAATCATCTTGCGGGCGAGCGGCGCTGTCCTGATGTTTGATCAGAAACCAGCTCTCCTTCTTGCCCGGCATGTGCGTGCGCACCAGGTTCCAGATGCCGCCGAGCTTTTCGCCTTGCAGCTCAAACTTGAGTTTGCCCTTGGCGTAGGCCTTGTGCGGATCTTCCAGCGGAATCCACACACCGCGATCCCAGACGATCACATCGCCAGCACCGTAATGCCCTTCGGGGATGCTGCCCTCGAACGTCGCGTAATCCAGCGGATGATCTTCAACATGCACCGCCAGACGTTTGACCTTGGGGTCGAGCGACGGCCCTTTCGGCACCGCCCAGCTCTTCAAGGCGCCATCAAGTTCCAGACGAAAGTCGTAATGCAGGTGCGAAGCATCGTGCTTCTGGATGCAGAACTGCAACGCGTGATCCGTGACGGCTTTACGCCCGGAGCGCTTGACGGCGACCGGCTCGGACGTCGCCGAGAAGTCGCGCATGCGGTTGTAGTCGTCAAGGTTTCTGCTCATCGCGCACCTGCCTTGCTTCAGCCAATCCGGGTCACGGTCAACGCCACCACGGCGATCCGGTCGACCCGTTGATAACCGGGGTTGAGCAGCTCCTCGCCGAAGACATCCGGATCGAGTTCGCGGTACGTCCAGCCAAAACGCTGTTCATCGAGTCGTGGCAGCACGGTGTCGAGAAACGGATCGCGACCATCAACCATCGCCACGCCGGTGTAGAGCAGCAGCGAGCCGCCCGGCGCCAGTCGATTCAAGGCCTGTTCGACGATGCGCAATGAAAGCCCTGCCCCCAGCGTCCCGCCACCATGGCGGTAGGCGCGCTCTGCCGGATCGGCCATGTACGGAGGGTTGGCGACGATCAGATCGAACTCGCCATCGACGCCCTGCAACAGATCACTGGCGCGGACTTCGACGTTGGCGACCTCTGCCAGCGCCGCATTGATCGCGGTCAGACGCAGCGCCGCAGGGTTGATGTCCAGCGCCAGCACCTGCGCCTCGCGACGGGCACGGCCGATCACAATCGCACCGACGCCAGCACCACAACCAATATCCACCGCACGCTGGATCGGCGCGAAGTTCTGCTGCAGGTGGGCGTGGATCAGTTGCGCGAAACGGTAGGTGTCGGGGCCGAAAAACACCGCATCCGCCGCCTCGGTGGGGAATGCCGAATGCACGAACAGCAAATCATCCAGGCTTGACCAGCGCACGCGACTCTTCAGCTGACCTTCGTAACTATCAATGACCTGCGCATCTTGCAATTGCCGCTGTTCATCGGCCGACAACAACCCCGGCGCGAATGGCCGCGACCAGCCGAACACATCGCGCAAAGAGTCGGCCATCTGGCCCTCGTCACGCTGGTTGACCCGTTGATGGGTCAACGGCGTCGGCGTGGTGAACCGATATCCGTCTGCCAACAAGCGCCGGCCGAGGTGCAGCAGCACGAGGTCGTTGGGGCAGAGTTGTTCTTCCTGATTCATCGGCAAGGTCCTTAAGGCAAACGGGATTTGAGTTCGATAAAACGCCGGGTGGCGAGCAACCCGGCCGGGTGTGCATGGCGGGCCGGGGCGAGCCAGGGGATCAGAATCGCCATCTGCGCCAAGGCATCCTGACCTTGCAGCGCGGCGTTGAGCGCCTGTACGTCGGGATCCTGTTCAAGCCCCTCAATGGCCGCGGCAGTCTGAGTGTGCCGCCGAGCGGGTCTGGTTTTATCCGACGACGTCCAGTCGCCGGCAATCCAGTCGTGCACCAGTTGTTTTTCGTAGGCATTGAACACACCGAACATCGCCGCACCGTCGCCCGCGATCAGTTGCCAAAAGCGGCTGGCCTGCGGGTCTTCGTGGCGTTTGATCCAGCCTTTGTTCTGCAGCGCCTGAAGAAAACCGGGCAATTGCTCCGGTGCAGCCAGCCACTGATTGACGGTCTGCCCTTCGAAGCGGCAGTAATCGGAATGCATGTGCTGGGCGAACGGACACTTGCGCTCAAGCATCGCCAGCAACTCGTGCTCAAGGTCGAAACCTTCGATGATCGCGCGACTGCCCTGCCCCAGATCGTTGAGCCGATAGCCCAGCGCGACCCGGCGCAGAAACTCGGTGCGATCGGCCTCAAGCGGCAGCAGATCGAGCGCGGCCTGCACGGCTTTTTGCGCATGGCCGGTGCTGGCATTGTCGATGGTCACATGCAGGGTGAAATAGTACGGATCGATGCCCAGTTCGCTGAGTTCGTAGCTGCTGATCAACAAGTGCAACGGCAGTTGTTCATAGCCGAGGTTGTAGCCGATCACCTCGGGCAAGTAATCAGCGCCACAGACACCGAGGGCCAGTTGTATTGCGCCTTGCAGGTAGCGCTCATCAGCGATCGCGCTGCTGTCCTGCAAGTCATGCTCGGCGAGGAGTTTGCGGTAGATGACCACGTGGTTTTGCGCTGGATTGCCTTCGCCCAGTTCTTCCAGAAATGTTCGCAGCAGGCCCTGGAAACGCGGGTCCTGCCAGCGTGGCAACAGACCATAGAGCCAGGCACCGTCGACCAGTTTGGTCGGTGCCACCGCTTGCAGGAAATACAGCGCCTGCGCCTTGCCACGGAAGAATTGTCGAGGCCCACCGGCCTTGCGCTGCTGGAGATAGTCGGCATATTGCCGGGCGACATCGGCGCAATGCTCGGCCACCCAGGCGTGCCACGTTGTCGGGTCTTCAGGCAACGCATCGCTAATTTGCGCGGCGTGTTGCAGTTGCTCCTGCAAAAACGCCTGCGCAAGGTCTAGGGAATCGTCATCGCGCAACAACGCTTCATAAACCTGGCGGATGTTCCCGGCGGCATTCATAAGATGCGGTTGGGCAGGCGCAGCCTGCAGATGTGTCAGGACAGTCATGGCAAAGTTCTCGGTCGGTTGGCAGGACGCTGTTCCACACGCCTCTACAGCAGCAGAGAGGCGACGCCTGCGAAAAATTCAATCGACGTGAAAATTGCCCGGACGGACGGCGAAGCAGCTCCGTGACGGAGCTGCTGATGGCGATGATTATTTGACGTTACTTCAGGCCTGGCCCTTGGCCTGCTGTTCCAGATGCACCTGCAAATCCGGGTCGATCTGCAAGGCTGCTGCCAGCTCGTCCAGATAACTGCGCTCCGCGTCCCGCTGGTCATCCACGAGGATCACGCTGACCAGATACATCTCAGCGGCCATGGCCGGATCGCCTTTGGCCGCCTGCGCGACTTCGTTGGCGTCCAGCGGTTTCGAGACTTCTTCGTCAAACCATTGCTGCAATTGTGGGTCGTCGGTGTGTTTGCTGATTTCCCCACTGATCATCTGTTGTTCCCGGGTGTCGATCTCACCGTCAGCCTTGGCCGCCGCAATCAACGCGCGCAACACAGCATGGCTGTGCTCCTCGACTTCCGGACCGGCAAGGAGATTCGCCGTCTGCGGGATCTGTTGCGGTGCCGCGCTGGCCTGGCTGCGTTGCCAGGCCTGATACGCCTGGAACGCCATCATCCCCAGCGATGCCAGCGCCGCGTAATTGGTACTGCCGGAACGACTTTGCGTGCCGCCCCCGCCGCCCAACGCCCCACCTAATGCGCCACCCAGGCCACCACCAGCACCGCCGCCGAGTAAACCACCGAGCAAACCACCTAATCCACCCAACCCGCCCGCCGACGCGCCGCCGCGTGTACCGGTCGAATCCGCGCCACCGAGCAGGCCGCCCAGCAAGCCACCGAGGCCGCCCAGACCCGAACCGGCAGACGCTGAAGATTGTTGACCTGCCGGGGCCTGGCCTCGCAGCAGTTGTTCAAGCAAATCGCTGGTGTTCATGACGTCATCCTCAAGCATTGGCAGTGACTGCGTCTGGCAACGATAGACCCCTTAAGCCATAGCGCCAGCACCGTTTGGCTGACACTCAAGGGCCTTGGCGGATTTCGCCCGCGTATTTTTTCGCCGGCCAGCTAAGATTGATCATTGGTGAACCTTATCCCGGCCTGACCGGTCGATAGCTGCAACCCCGACCCGGTTTGCCGGCGCCCTTGTTGCCCAAGGGTGATACCCGGCTTGCTTCACTTTCTGGAGAACGCCCCCGTGATATCGACCGTACACATCGCCAGGCTCAAAGCATGGGGCGCCCATGGTTTTACCGCGACTGGCGTGGTCACCGCTTTTCTGGCCACCCTCGCCCTGTTGGAAAACCAGCCCACCCACTGCCTTATGTGGCTGGGCGTGGCGCTGATTGTCGACGGACTCGACGGCGCGCTGGCGCGCAAGGTCAACGTGCAATCGGTGCTGCCGAGCTTCGACGGTTCGATCCTTGATCTGGTGATCGATTACCTGACGTATGTCTTCATTCCGGCACTGTTCATCTATCGCTACATTCCGTTGCCCGACTACACCTTGCTGCTGACTGTGTCACTGATTCTGGTGTCGTCGCTGTTCTGTTTCTGCAACGTCAATATGAAGAGCAAGGACAACTACTTTGTCGGGTTTCCGGCGGCGTGGAATGTGGTCGCGCTGTGTCTGTACATCATTGGGCCTGGGCCGTGGATTACCTTTCTGACGGTGATCGGCCTGGCGCTGCTGACCGTGACGCGGATGAAATTCCTCCACCCGTTCCGTGTGCGCCGGTTCATGCCGATCAACATTGCGGTGACGGCGATCTGGCTGCTGTGCAGTTTGTCGCTGGTACTCAACCATCCGGTGATCAACCCGTTGGTGATGGGCTTGTGGTTGTTGATGTCGGCGTACTTTCTGGGGATCTGCATCTGGCGCACGGCGCTGGAGTGGTTTGATCGGCCGCAGGTGAAATAGGCTCCAGATCCAACACAAATCCAATGTAGGAGTGAGCCTGCTCGCGATAGCGGTCTGTCAGCTGAATATTTTTGACTGAAAGACCGCTATCGCGAGCAGGCTCACTCCTACAGGGATCTTCATTCAGCGTTTGGTGATCACCACCTCCAGATACTCACTCGGCACCACCAGCGACTCCTCCCCCGCCCGGTTCAAACGGTTGAGCAAATCCGCCAGATCACTTTCCAGCGCCTGCCCGCTCTCCGGCGGCAACGCCGCAAAAGCCTTGTGCACCGGCCCGTACCAATGGCGAAAAATATCGATGAAATGCGCGGCCGAGCGATAGCGAAAATTGAACTCGCGCCTCGTCACGCGCAGCAGAAAATCGCGGTCATCGAAATGTTTGTGCAGCCACGCGTCGGAGCCCCAATTCGACGGCGGCTGAGCACCGGCAGGCGGTGGCAGATGCCGGCCGAGAATCTTGAACATCTGGCCAACGAAACCTTCCGGCGTCCAGTTGGCCAGACCGATCCGCCCGCCACGGCGACAAACCCGGCCCAGTTCAGCAGCAGCCTGGTCCTGATCCGGTGCGAACATCACGCCAAAGGTCGACAGCACGGCATCGTAGCTCTCATCGGCAAACGGCAGCGCTTCGGCATCGGCCACCTGAAACGTCACGTCCAGATGCTCTGCGCGGGCACGATCCTGGCCACGTTCCAGCAGTGCTGCGACGTAATCGGTCGAGGTGACCAGGCAACCGCGCCGCGCCGCCGCCAGCGTTGCATTACCGTTGCCGGCAGCGACATCCAGCACCTCCTCGTCACAACGCAGGTCGCAGGCTTCGGCAAGGTTTTCGCCGACGATTTGCAACGTCGTGCCGATCACGGCGTAGTCGCCACTGGCCCAGGCGACTTTCTGGCGTTCTTTCAAGGCAGTCAGATCAATCGGGGTACTCATGACAGTGAGCTCCGCTACAAATTGGATCAGTGATTATTCGGCCGTCGTCGGGTCAATGACCGTCATCACACGCGCCACACTGTTGGCAGGAAATCCTCCAAGCCTGGCGTGTTCGCGCACCTGCTCTTCGTCAGGCGCGATGTACACGCAATAGATTTTGTCCGCGGTGACGTAGCTTTGCAGCCATTGCACCTGTGGGCCGAGTTCGCGCAACACGTCACAGGACTTGTGCGACACGGCTTTGAGTTCTGCTTCCGACAGCTTCCCGGCCCCTGGAATCTCGCGTTCAATCACGAATTTCGGCATGGCAACCTCGCGCTCTTGTTATGGGGCAAGGCCGGCAGTGACCCTGCTCACGCACTATCGCGCCGAGACCGCTCGGCGTCCCTGCCAATCGTCTGGCAACCCTGTAAAACCGGGGGTTTGCCGATGAGCGGTGGAAATCTGTAAAGCGTCTGGAACACCTTGAGGATTGCCAATGTTCGGGGATTGGTTTCTGATGCGTTCTCGCTTCTGGAACGGATTCGACTGATGTCACTGCAAATCGATTGGCTCGCGCATCACCTGCACCACAGCGACCGTTATGCTCAATGGATCCACCAACAATTCCCCTACGAATACGTCGACCATCCGCTGGCCGAGTGGCAGCGTGAATTTGCCGAGGGCCAAAGCAATGGCGACTGGTCCTGCCTGATCGCCATGGACGGTGAACATCTGCTCGGCGGCGCCGCACTGGCACGCGATGACCTCGACCTGCGCCCCGATCTCGGACCTTGGCTGGCCTGCGTGTTCGTCAGCCCTGAAGCACGCGGGCAAGGTCTGGCGGAACGTTTGATTGCAGGGATTTGTCAGGAGGCGAAATACTGCGGCTTTGCGCGCCTGTATCTGCACACGCAGAACAAGCAGGACTACTACGCCAAACGCGGCTGGCAGGTGCTGGAGCGTTTTCGCGCCTGGGATAACGAACAATGGCTCATGGTCCGCGACCTCTGAGCCATTGCTGTTGCTGATCAGGCCGCAGGCGCCTTTGCCTCTTGCAGCAACTGCTGGATCATCTGCTCCTGCGCTTCGTAGCGACCTTCGCCGAAGTGGCTGTAACGCACCTGCCCCTTGGCGTCGATCAGGTAGTGCGCTGGCCAGTACTGATTGTCGAAGTTACGCCAGATCGCGTAGTTGTTGTCGATGGCCACCGGGTAGGTGATGCCAAGCTTTTTCACCTGATCCTTGACGTTGTCGATGATCCGCTCATAGCCGTATTCCGGGGTGTGTACGCCGATCACCACGAGCCCGTCCTTCTCGTATTTCTTCGCCCAGTCTTTGACGTACGGCAGGGTGTGCTGGCAGTTGATGCAGTCGTAGGTCCAGAAGTCCACCAGCACCACTTTGCCGCGCAGGGACTCAGCGCTCAGCTCGGGCGAGTTCAGCCATTGCACTGCGCCGGCCAGCGATGGCATCGCGCCTTTGCCCTTCTCCATCGGCGAGTCCGCGCGGACTTTGCTGACAAAGTAGTCGACCGCTTTCGGCACATTTTCCAGAACGCTTTTCTCGACGCTGGCCACGCCTTGGGAGGACGTGTTCGCCAACAAGGTTTTGTCGAAGCCGGTAGCAATCACCGCTGCCGTCGCCAGTACCGCAACACCGGCACCACGACGCAACCAACCGGTGAACGGGATCGACGGTTTCAGGCGATTGACCAAGCCGCGTCCGGTGAAGATCAGCGTGCCCAGCGACAGCGCACTGCCGGCGCCGTAGGCCAGCAGCAACAGACTGGTCTGCGCGTTGGCGCCTTGCAGCATGGCACCGGTGAGAATCACGCCGAGGATCGGCCCGGCGCACGGTGCCCACAGCAGCCCCGTGGCCACGCCGAGCATGATCGAACCCATCGGCCCGGCCTTGTTCCGAATATCCGGGTCAAGGCGATTGCCCAGCATCACAAAGGGACGTGTCAGCCAGTCACCGATGCGCGCCGAGATCAGCGACAGGGCGAACACACTCATCACGATCAGCGCAATGTAACGGCTGCTGTTGCTGGCCTGAATGACCCATTCGCTACTGACCACAGCGAGGCTTGAGATCAGCGCGAAGGTCAGGGCCATGCCGCCGAGGGTGAGCAGAATCGAAGTGCGGCTGCGTTGGGCGCCGGCAAACAGAAACGGCACCACCGGCAGAATGCAGGGGCTGAGCACGGTCAGCAGACCGCCGAGGAATGCGATGAGGTACATAGTGATTCACCCTTGATCAATGAATGTGACGAGCCGTTCAGGCGCTCTGGCTTTCCAGCCATTGGCTCTGCGGCGTACGACTGGCGCCGTTCTCGGCAACCATCTGGCCCTGTGGCGTGCGGCTGGAGCCGTCCGCAGCAATCAAGCCATCGCTGCCCTGCTTGGCTACTGGCGTCAGTTGGAAGCAGGTGCTGCTGTGGCAGCTATGCTGTTCAACCGCAGCATTGGCATGGGCGGCAACGCCGGCGAGAGAGAAAACGATGGCAGTCAAAAAGCGCGATACGTTGTTCATGGCTGTTTCCTTCTACAAAGAGTGATGACTTAGTTGTCGTTGTTGCAGCCGTCGGCAAATTTGCTGTAATCGAGCACGCGGGTCTGACCGGCCGAATCGAGGTAGGTCATGCGCGCCTCGACAATCCCGCAAGTCACCGAGTTGTCCTGTTTCAGCGAGAGCACTTTCTGGATATCCAGGTGGGTGCCGTAGGTGTAGGTTTGCGCGGTGACAGCGGCTTCGGCACGGGCCGACAGCGTGCAGATGTTCAGCGCGGCAAACAGGCAGGCGGTGATTACGGATTTGTTGTTCATGGCGTTTTCCTCAAGGCTTAAGTGGGTTTGAGCCGAGGCGATCTGTGTGGGCCTCGATGGAGCCTATTTGAGGCTCGCGAGGTATCGCGTCTGTGTCAGGAACAGGCGCGTTTCAATCGCTGTGTATCCCGGTCGGCGGGGGATACACAGCGATACAAAACCCTGGAAAGTTCGCGTTTTTGCGTGTTCATGTATCCGTTGTCACGGCAGATACACTGCAATACAAAGGCAGGCAGGCGAGCCGCGCGAGGCTCGATAGACTGCACGGCATTCCCCTTTGATAGAGGTTCGAACCCGATGGAACATGTCGATCACATTCTCATCGTCGACGACGACCGCGAGATCCGTGAACTGGTGGGCAACTACCTGAAGAAAAACGGCCTGCGCACCACGGTGGTCGCCGATGGCCGGCAGATGCGCAGCTTTCTCGAAGCCAACACCGTTGACCTGATCGTGCTCGACATCATGATGCCCGGCGACGATGGCCTGCAGCTGTGCCGCGAACTGCGCGTGGGCAAACACAAGGCCACGCCGGTGTTGATGCTGACCGCGCGCAACGATGAAACCGACCGCATCATCGGCCTGGAAATGGGCGCCGACGATTACCTGACCAAGCCGTTCGCTGCCCGTGAACTGCTCGCGCGGATCAACGCCGTGCTGCGCCGCACGCGGATGCTGCCACCGAATCTGGTGGTCACCGAAGCCGGTCGCTTGCTGGCCTTCGGCCGTTGGCAACTGGACACCTCGGCCCGTCACTTGCTGGACAGGGACGGCACCATGGTTGCCCTCAGCGGCGCCGAATACCGCTTGCTACGGGTCTTTCTCGATCACCCGCAACGGGTGCTCAGCCGCGATCAACTGCTCAATCTGACCCAGGGCCGTGACGCTGATCTGTTCGACCGCTCGATCGATTTGCTGGTCAGCCGTTTGCGTCAGCGTCTGCTCGATGATGCGCGCGAACCGGCCTACATCAAGACCGTGCGCAGTGAAGGTTATGTGTTCTCGCTGCCAGTCGAAATTCTCGGTGCCCCGGCATGACGCTCAACCTGCACTGGCCGCGCACCCTCGCCTCGCGCCTGTCGCTGATTTTTCTGATCGGCCTGCTGCTGGCCCAGGCGCTGTCGTTCGGCGCGCAGTATTACGAACGTTACCAAAGCGCCAAGAACACCATGCTCGGCAATCTGCAAACCGACGTGTCGACCTCGATTGCGATCCTCGATCGCTTGCCTGCGGAAGAGCGCCCTGCCTGGCTCGAGCGTCTGGCGCGAAGAAATTATGGCTACCTGTTGAGCGAAGGCGAACCGGGCACGCCGATCGAGGCGGGTGATGTGCCGGTGGCCGTCACCTCGATCACCGAAGCCATTGGTGAACGCTATCCGCTGACTTTCACCGACATCCCAGGGCCGAAGAAACACTTCCAGGGCCATCTGCGCCTGAGCGACGGCAGCCCGGTGACCATCGACGTGCGCCCCGCCATGGTGCCGTTGTCACCCTGGTTGCCGGCGGTCTTGCTCGGCCAACTGGCGTTGATGATCGCCTGCACCTGGCTGGCGGTGCGCATTGCGGTCCGCCCCCTGACCCGGCTGGCCGACGCCGTAGAAACCCTCGACCCCAACGCCCACCCGATCAACCTCGACGAAAGCGGCCCGAACGAAGTGGTTTACGCCGCGCGGGCGTTCAACGCCATGCAGGCGCGCATCGCCGCCTACCTCAAGGAACGCATGCAACTGCTGGCGGCGATTTCCCATGATCTGCAAACGCCGATCACGCGGATGAAACTGCGCGCCGAACTGATGGACGATTGCACCGAGAAAGACAAACTGTGGAATGACCTCAGCGAGATGGAACATCTGGTGCGCGAAGGCGTGGCCTATGCGCGCAGCATCCATGGTTCGACCGAAGAAAGCCGCCGCACCAACATGGATTCCTTCCTCGAAAGCCTGGTGTTCGACTATCAGGACATGGGCAAGCAGGTGCAACTGGTCGGCAAGAGTGCGGCGGTCATCGACACCCGGCCCCATGCCTTGCGCCGGGTATTGGTGAATCTGACCGACAACGCGCTGAAATTCGCCGGCGCCGCCGAAGTCTGGGTCGAAGCCAACAAGGGCAGCCTGGCGATCACCGTCATGGACCGTGGCCCGGGCATCGCCGATGCCGAACTGGCGCAGGTGCTGCAACCGTTCTACCGCGTGGAAAACTCGCGCAATCGCGATACCGGCGGCACCGGACTGGGCTTGGCCATCGCCCAGCAACTGGCCATGGCGTTGGGCGGCTCGTTGACCTTGAGCAACCGCGAGGGCGGCGGGTTGTGCGCGGAACTGAAACTCCCCCTCAATTTTTGAACGCTACATAACCCCTGTAGGAGTGAGCCTGCTCGCGATCGCGTCCTTCCAGTCAACCCGCATTGAATTGAAGGACGCAATCGCGAGCAGGCTCACTCCTACAATGGGTTGCTATACATTCAAGCTATGCCGATCACTTGGTCCTCATGCATCTGCCGCAACAACACCAGGCCATTGTCCATGAACGAATTGCTGGCGAGCTGCCCGGCCTCCTGCGCCAGAGCTTGCAACTGCTCGCGCCCCGTCAATGGCGCAAACTCGCTGATGCGCTGCAGCAAGCGCCAGGCCAACGGACTCAGCTCGGAAAACTTCACACTCCAGTCCGCCGTACGCCGCACCAGCAAAAGCGTCGGTTGCGCCGGTGGCGTGGCAGGTTGATGGTTTGGATCGATTTCATGCACTGGCCACGCATACGCCAACGGCCAGGCCAGTGCCGAGATCAGCAACGGGCGTTCCAGCAATAACGCCGGATCGGTCGGCGGCAGCGCCTGAGCATCGGACTGCTGCAAAGCCATCTCGACCCATTCGTAATGCGCCAGCTCTAGCAGAAACCCCGGCCACTGACCTTCGCGCAACACCTGCGGTTGCGTGGCCAGATAGTCGAGAAAGGCTTCGGCAATCTCGCCGAACTTTGGTGTCTGCGCCCGCCAGTCACGCAAAAAGCCGCGCACCAGCAAACCCCAGCGTTGCTCACCGATGATGCGGATCAACACCGGAAACGTGCCGCTCAACAGTTGCGATACGTTGTTGAACACCAGATCGCGATAGACGTTAACCCGCGCCGCATTCATTTCGGCCGGTGGCGATTGATGTTCGGGATCACGCAAATACCGGGTCAGTGCCTGTTGTTGCAACATCAGGTTATCCACGATGGCTACCCTCCGCTTGCAAGTGGCGAATGGTCTGCAACTCGACGACCAATTCGGAAAACGCCGGAAAGTTGAAATCCCGCTCGAGCAAGGTCGGCTGCGCGCCAAACCGCGCATAGGCATCGGCCAGCAGTGACCAGACCTGCGGTTTAACCGAGGCACCGTGGGTATCGATTTTCAGCGTGTCGGACTCATCGAAATGCCCGGCCACATGCATCCCGACCACCCGGCCCGGCTCGATGCCGGCGAGGAAGGTTTGCGCATCGAAGCCGTGGTTGATCGCATTGACGTAGACATTGTTGACGTCCAGTAGCAGGTCACAATCGGCCTCACGCAGCACGGCGTTGGTAAAAGTCACTTCATCCATATCCTGACGGGGGGCGGCGTAGTAGGAGACGTTTTCCACCGCCAGACGCCGACCAAGAATGTCCTGAGTCTGACGGATTCGCGCGGCGACGTGGTGTACTGCCTCTTCGGTGAACGGCAATGGCAACAGGTCATAAAGATGCCCGTCATCGCTGCAATAACTCAGGTGTTCGCTGTACAGCGGCACGTTGTAATGGTCGAGAAACACCCGGACCTCCTGCAAGAAGCCGACATCCAGCGGTGCCGACCCGCCAAGTGACAGCGACAGACCGTGGCAGGACAACGGATAGCGTTCGGCCAGTTCACGCAATGCCGCACCATGGGCACCGCCAAAGCCGATCCAGTTTTCCGGAGCGACTTCGAGAAAGTCGAAATCGCCGCTGCGGGCAGCTTGCATGTCTTTCAGCAGGCCACGGCGCAGGCCGAGGCCGACGCTGGGTTGCGCTAATAAGGGAAGCGTTTGCATGGGATGTACCTCAGCAGTGATTTTGCCGAGTTGAACCGCCGGCTGTATCACCGCTGTGTGCAAATGACTGGACATTTGCAGCACTGTGTATCCCGCGATGACGGCGATACACGGTGATACAGACTCACTGCCGATCAATATTGTGGGAGCGAGCCTGCTCGCGAAAGCGTCGGCACTGCCAATATAAGAATTGCCTGAAATGCCGCCTTCGCGAGCAGGCTCGCTCCCACAGGTTTTTCAGTGTTCACAAAGACAGCGCCAGCCCCGGACCGGGGCTAGACTCATTCATTACCCAGTCGAGGGGGCCGCAGGACGTCAGCCGTGCCCTGCCCAACTCCGTGACCACCGCCCGGTGGCGCACGCCTCGACCTTCGACGCCGCCGGACTGTGATCCTGTTTCAGGAGCACACATGATGGACGAGGCGAAGCTCAACCAATTCATGGGCAAACTGGTCAACGACATGGGCGGCGCGGCGATGCTGGCCAATGTCATCGTCGGCGAAGAACTCGGCTTGTACCGGGCCATGGCCGACAGTCAGCCGATCAGTGCCGATGCCCTCGCGGCGAAAACCACCTGTAACCCGCGTCTGGTGCGCGAATGGCTCAGCGCCCATGCGGCCTCCGGCTACATGGAGCATCACGACGGCCAGTTCCGCTTGCCGGAAGAACAGGCACTGGCCTTAGCCGTCGAGGACTCGCCGGTTTACGTCGCCGGTGGCCTCGGCGTGGTGGCGTCGTTTTTCCATGACAAAGACAAACTGGTCAAAGCGATGCGCGGCAACGGCGCCCTGCCTTGGGGCGACCACCACCCGTGCATGTTCACCGGCACCGAGCGGTTTTTCCGGCCCGGCTACAAAGGCCATCTGATCGCCGAATGGCTGCCGGCGCTGGACGGTGTGGTGGCGAAACTCGAAGAAGGCGCCAAAGTCGCCGACATCGGCTGCGGCCATGGCGCCTCAACGGTGATCATGGCCCAGGCGTTTCCCAACTCGCGCTTCGTTGGCTATGACTATCACGCGCCGTCGATCACGGTCGCCACCCAGCGCGCCGAGGAAGGTGGCGTCAGCAGCCGGGCGAAGTTTTTTCAGGGCTCGGCCAAGAGCTACCCCGGCGATGACTACGACCTGATCTGTTATTTCGACTGCCTGCACGACATGGGCGACCCGGTCGGCGCCGCCCGTCACGCCTATGACTCGCTGAAAGACGACGGCACCGTGTTGCTGGTCGAGCCGTTCGCCAACGACACGCTGGACGACAACATCAACCCGGTCGGACGGCTGTTCTACGCCGCCTCTACGTTTATCTGCACCCCGAACTCGCTGTCGCAGGAAGTCGGCCTCGGCCTGGGCGCGCAGGCGGGGGAAATGCGTTTGCGCAAAGTGTTTGTCGAGGCCGGGTTCAAACACTTTCGTCGGGCCACGCAAACACCGTTCAACCTGATTCTGGAGGCGCGCAAGTAAGCCTCGCGGGTCGCGTGCTAACCTGCTGGCACTGCCCATTTCGGAGCGCTGACCATGCTTGACAGCCCGACCCGCGACCACCTCGACACCCTGCACAAGGTGATGGCCGATGGCGACTTCCTCGTCCTGACCGGGGCCGGCATCAGCACTCCGTCGGGCATTCCCGATTACCGCGACAGCGACGGTGTACGCCGTGGGCGGCAACCGATGATGTATCAGGAGTTTCTGGCCGCCGCCGAATCACGCCGCCGCTACTGGGCGCGGGCCATGCTGGGTTGGCCGAGGGTGCGTCAGGCGCAGCCGAATGCAGCGCACGAGGCGTTGGCCGGTTTGCAGCGCCACGGGCTGATCCACGACTTGATTACCCAGAACGTCGACACCCTGCACGATCAGGCTGGCAGTCACGATGTGATCGAACTGCACGGCAGCCTGCATCGGGTTCTGTGCCTGGACTGTGGTCAGCGCAGCGAGCGCGATTCGATTCAGCAATTGATGGAACGACAAAATCCGTATCTGGCCGGGGTCGATGCCGTGCAGGCGCCGGATGGCGACACCCTGCTCGATCCGGCGTTCGAGGCGCGTTTTCAGGTACCGCAGTGTCCGCATTGCGCTGGCGAGCGGATGAAACCGGACGTGGTGTTTTTCGGCGAAAACGTCGCGCAGCCCACGGCGGCTCGGGCGATGGCGGCGGCAGAAAATGCAGGAGGGATGTTGGTGGTGGGGTCGTCGTTGATGGCGTATTCGGCGTTTCGTTTGTGCCGGGTGATTGCCGATCGCGGCAAACCGCTGATTGCGATCAATCTGGGCAAGACCCGGGCGGATGATTTGCTGGATTTGAAGATTGAAGCGTCGTGTGAACAGCTTCTACCCCTGTTGGTCAGGGAGCTGGATCGGTGAGTTGCTGCACTCTGCGCTCGACTCAGGACCCAGGCCCCTCACCCTAGCCCTCTCCCAAGGGAGAGGGAACTGACCGAGTTGTCAGGACTGAATACTGCGACCTGAAAATGCTGAGTCGAGCTCACGAGCTGAATATACCTCGATCAGCTCCCTTTCCCCTAACACTAGGCCTTGCCCTCGCCCAAGGGAAAGGGAAAGGGAAAGGGAGAGGGAACTGACCGAGTTGTAGTCAAGCGATACATCGACCTGAAAATTTCGAGTCGAACCCATTTTCTGAAATACCCCCGATCAGCTCCCTTCCCCCTCGCCCCCTTGGGGGAGAGGGTTGGGGTGAGGGGGTAGATCTCACAGTCGCCCCAGATCTTCAGCCTTGAGAATATCGAACAACGCCTGCGCCGCTGCCGACAGTTCATTGCCCGGCTCGGTCAGCACACCAATCGCCCGCTCCACCGAGTCGTCCAGGGTCAGACAGTGGGCGCCGAGCTCCTGCATCTGCTCGGCGCACAACGCCGGGACGGCACTGACGCCCAGACCGCTGGCCACCATCCGCCCGACCGTCGCCAATTGATGGCTTTCAAACTCGACCGGCAACTTCATGCCGCGCGCCTGCAGGTGCTCTTCGAGCATCACCCGCACCGTCGAGGGCCGCTGCAAGGTGATGAACGGCTCCTGCAACAACGTCTGCCAGTCGATCTCGCCGCGCTGCGCCAGTCGCGAATCCTTCGACACCACTGCGACGAAGCGATCCATGTATAACGGCGTAAACGTCATTGAAGTGTTCTGCATCGGCTCGAACGCCACGCCCAGTTCAACCTGGCGATCCCGAACCATTTCCAGCACTTGCTCGTTGATCACGTCATTGACCGTGACATTGACGTTCGGATAACGCGCACGAAAGGTCTTGAGGATCGGCGGCAGCAGGTTGCCGGCAAACGACGGCATCGCCGCCAGCGTCACCCGCCCGCGCTGCAAGCTGAAGCGTTGGCGCATTTCGTCTTCGGCGTTGTCCCAGTCGGCGATCAGCCGTCGCGCCAGTGGCAGCAAGGATTCACCTTCGGCAGTCAGCGCCACATTGCGGGTGTTGCGGCTGAACAGGCGACCGCCCAGGCCCTCCTCCAGCGCTTTGATGGTCAGGCTCAACGCCGATTGCGACAGGTGCAGGCGCTCGCAGGCCACGGCGAAGCTGAGGCTCTGGGCCACGGCGAGAAAGGCGCGGATCTGTTTGATGGTCATGCTCGCTTCGCTCCAGTTGTAAGCTACAAGCGTTAAGCGGCAAGCCATGATGATCGTTCCCACGCTCCTGCGTGGGAACGCAGCCCGTGACGCTCCGCGTCACTGGACGCGGAGCGTCCCTAGAAGCATTACCACGCAGAGCGTGGGAACGATCAAAGCAGCACGCCATAACGCGACTATTGAGCTTTATCAATCAATCGACCTTAAAAATCAACTTAACAAATATATCTTCCAGCGAGACACTCCAACCATTCGGCTAGCCAGCCGCCCGCAAATAATAAAAGAGGTGCATATGGCAGGTTTCGACAAGCGCGTGAGTTCCTACGAGGAAGCCCTGGCCGGGCTTGAGGACGGCATGACCGTCATCGCCGGCGGCTTCGGTCTGTGCGGCATTCCGGAAAACCTGATCGCCGAGATCAAGCGCAAAGGCACCCGCGACCTCACCGTCGTCTCCAACAACTGCGGCGTCGACGGTTTCGGCCTCGGCGTGCTGCTCACCGACCGTCAGATCAGCAAAGTCATCGCCTCTTATGTCGGCGAGAACAAGCTGTTCGAAGAGCAACTGCTCAAGGGCGACATCGAAGTCATCCTGACCCCGCAAGGCACCCTCGCCGAGAAAATGCGCGCAGGCGGCGCCGGTATTCCGGCCTTTTTCACCGCCACCGGCGTCGGCACTCCGGTCGCCGAAGGCAAGGAAGTGCGTGAGTTCAAGGGTCGCAAGTACCTGATGGAAGAATCCATCACCGGCGACTTCGCCATCGTCAAAGGCTGGAAAGCCGACCACTTCGGCAACGTCGTCTACCGTCACACCGCGCAGAACTTCAACCCGCTCGCCGCCACCGCCGGCAAGATCACCGTGGTTGAAGTCGAAGAAATCGTCGAACCCGGCGAACTCGACCCCTCGCAGATCCACACCCCGGGCATCTACGTCGATCGGGTCATTTGCGGCACGTTCGAAAAACGCATCGAACAGCGCACCATCCGCAAATAATTCAGGCTGACGGAGAATAAAAACATGGCACTTACCCGCGAACAAATGGCTCAGCGCGTCGCCCGCGAAATGCAGGACGGCTTTTATGTGAACCTCGGCATCGGCATTCCGACCCTGGTCGCCAACTACATTCCTGAAGGCATGGAAGTCATGCTGCAATCGGAAAACGGCCTGCTCGGCATGGGTCCGTTCCCGACTGAAGACACCATTGATGCCGACATGATCAACGCCGGCAAACAGACCGTGACCGCACGCATCGGCGCGTCGATTTTCAACTCCGCCGAGTCCTTTGCGATGATTCGTGGTGGCCACGTCGACCTGACCGTACTCGGCGCATTCGAGGTGGACGTCAAAGGCAACATCGCCTCGTGGATGATCCCCGGCAAACTGGTCAAGGGCATGGGCGGCGCCATGGATCTGGTGGCTGGCGCCGACAACATCATCGTGATCATGACCCACGCATCGAAGGACGGTGAGTCCAAGCTACTTGCCAAATGCAGCCTGCCGCTGACTGGCGCCGGTTGCATCAAGCGCGTGCTGACCGACCTCGCCTACCTGGAAATCGAAAATGGCGCTTTTGTCCTCAAGGAACGCGCACCTGGCGTCAGCGTCGAGGAAATCGTCGCCAAAACCGCTGGTAAACTGATCGTCCCGGATCACGTACCGGAAATGCAGTTCGCTGCCCAGTGAGGAATTCGAAAATGCAAGACGTCGTAATTGTTGCCGCCACGCGTACCGCGATCGGCAGTTTCCAGGGTTCGCTGGCCAGCGTGTCCGCCGTTGATCTGGGCGCGGCGGTGATCCGTCAGCTACTCGAGCAGACCGGTCTGGACGGTGCGCAGGTCGATGAAGTGATCATGGGCCAGGTGTTGACCGCCGGCGCCGGCCAGAACCCGGCGCGTCAGTCGGCGATCAAGGCTGGCTTGCCCCACGCCGTACCAGCGCTGACCCTGAACAAAGTCTGCGGCTCGGGCCTGAAAGCCCTGCACCTCGGCGCACAGGCGATCCGTTGCGGAGACGCTGATGTGATCATCGCTGGCGGTCAGGAAAACATGAGCCTGTCCAACTACGTGATGCCGGGCGCACGCACCGGTCTGCGCATGGGCCACGCGCAAATCGTCGACACCATGATCAGTGACGGTCTGTGGGATGCATTCAACGATTACCACATGGGCATCACTGCCGAGAATCTGGTCGACAAATACCAGATCAGCCGTGAGCAGCAGGATGCCTTTGCGGCAGCCTCGCAGCAGAAAGCCGCCGCCGCGATTGAAGCCGGCCGCTTTGTCGATGAGATCACCCCGATCCTGATCCCGCAGCGCAAAGGCGATCCGGTGGCGTTCAAGGTTGATGAGCAACCGCGTGGCGACACCACTGCCGAATCCCTGGCGAAACTGCGTCCGGCTTTTAAAAAGGACGGCAGCGTCACGGCTGGCAACGCTTCGTCGCTGAACGACGGCGCTGCTGCGGTCATCCTGATGAGCGCCGAGAAAGCCAAAGCCCTCGGCCTGCCGGTTCTGGCGAAAATCGCCGCCTACGCCAACGCAGGCGTTGATCCAGCAATCATGGGCATCGGCCCGGTGTCGGCCACCCGCCGCTGCCTCGACAAGGCTGGCTGGAACATCGACCAGCTCGACCTGATCGAAGCCAACGAAGCGTTCGCCGCGCAATCGCTGGCGGTGGCCAAGGATCTGCAATGGGATCTGGACAAGGTCAACGTCAATGGCGGCGCCATCGCCCTCGGTCACCCGATCGGTGCATCGGGTTGCCGCGTACTGGTGACCCTGCTGCATGAAATGATCAAGCGTGATGCGAAAAAGGGTCTGGCGACCCTGTGCATCGGCGGCGGCCAGGGTGTGGCGCTGGCGCTGGAACGCGCTTAACCAGAGTTCAACGGTGAATGGCGGATCCACGACATCCGCCGCTCGCTGGCAACAAAAACCCGGTGCGACTTGCGTTGCACCGGGTGTTTTTTTGCCTGTTCGAAATGTGCGTTGAATGTTCCGGCCCTATCGCGAGCAGGCTCACTCCCACATTTTGAGATGCGTTCCCCTGTGGGAGCGAGCCTGCTCGCGAAGGGGCCAGCCCGGCCAGCGAAAATCTAAGGCTTACGCAGCAAGTACGTATCCATGATCCACCCATGCTCCGCCCGCGCCGCCTTGCGCACCCGCTCGATCTCATCCGCGACATCCGCCAGCCTGCCACTGATCAGAATCTCGTCCGGCGTGCCCAGGTAGGCGCCCCAGTAAATCTCGGTTTGCCGATCCGCGACGTGGTGATACGAATCTTCAGCATCGAGCATCACCACCAGACTGTCCGCATCACTCACCTGCCCGGCCGCCAAACGCCGCCCGGTGGTGATTTCAATGGAACGGCCGATCGTGTTCAGCGGCACTTTGTGTTGCGCCGCCAGCGCCTGAACACTGGTGATCCCGGGGATCACCGCAAACTCGAAGGCACAGGTGCCCGAGGCCAGAATGGCCTGGAGGATGCGCACGGTGCTGTCGTACAGCGCCGGGTCGCCCCACACCAGGAAACCGCCGCACTGGCCATCAGACAATTGGTCATTGATCAGCCGCTCGAAGGTCTGCTGCTTGGCACGGTTCAGCTCATCGACACTGGCCGTGTAGTCGACATCGCCGCGCTCGCGTTCCGGGCTGTGGGCTTCGACGAAGCGATAGTCCGGGTCGTCGATGTAGCGCTCACAGATCTCACGGCGCAGGTCGATCAGTTTGTCTTTGCTCTGGCCTTTATCCATCAGGAAGAACACGTCGACCTGATTCAGCGCCTTCACGGCCTGCATCGTGATGTAGTCGGGATTACCGGCACCGATGCCGATCACCAGCAGTTGTTTCATCAACGTGCTCCTTTAACGTCCAGGCCCGGCAAGCGTAGCCGCCAACGCCCGGTGAAGCGCAGTTCGACCATCGACAATGGTTCGACATCAATGTCATGAAACGCGGTGCCGCGCATCACGTGGATCAGCGCGGCGCGGATGACAAACGGATGCGTCACCGCCACTACATGCCCCGGCGTGGCTTGCAGGCTGGTCAGCCACTGCGCCACGCGTTCACACAACTGCGCCACCGACTCACCACCATGGGGTATGGCGTGGGGATCTTCCAGCCAGGCATGCAGCGCGGCGGCTTCCGAGCGTTGCAGGGACTTGATCGACAGCCCATGCCAGCGGCCCCAGTCGCAATCGCGCAGCGCCTCTTCAATTTGCGCATCCGCACCAAACCATGCCGCCGTCTGTTGCGTGCGCAATTCCGGCGCGCAAATCAAGCGCCGCGAGGCATCGAAACGGTCGACCAATGCACCCGACGCCAACCCACTATTTTCAACAGGCTCATTCGTAGGAAAACACGCCAATTTCTGTGCGACGGTTCGCGCATGGCAAATCAATGTCAAACGAGTGGTCTGCACAGGGAACGCTCCGGTAGGCCTTCATGAATATCAACGACGCGAAGCCGTTCTGTGGGTAATTGTGCCGTAAACCGAGGGTTGCGGGGCGGCAGGATAGCCACCGGCAAAAACTGACGACGGCAGGAATACGGCAATATCTGACAGCGTTGTGGGCAATGGACTACAAGCCTTGTCGAATTCCGTGTAGCCCTTGTTACACGGGCACCTCGCTCCATTTTGGCGCTGTTTCAACACGCGGAAAAATTCACTAGACATGTAACGTCAGTTACATAAATACTGTTTTAACGGATTATGAAGCGAATTCAACACCCTCCATCCAGCAGGAGCCCGGATGCCCCCTCTCAGAGACCTGATCACCGATCCCGGCCTGGATCTTACGCCGTCGGAGCGCAAAGTCGTTCGCGCCTTGCTGGATCAGTACCCACGCAACGGTCTGGGGCCGATGGCGCGGCTGGCCGAACATGCCGGCGTCAGCGATCCGACCATTGTGCGGCTGGTGAAAAAACTTGGTTTCGGTGGTTATGCCGAATTCCAGGATGCCCTGCTCAGCGACATGGATCATCGTCTGCGCTCGCCGCGCACGCTGTTACAACCGCGCGCCCATCAGCACAAGGACGACGCCTGGAGCCACTATCTGGGCGACAGCCATCGCCTGCTGGTCGAAACCCAATCGCTGACCCAACCCGAAGACGTGCGCATTCTCACCGACTGGCTGCTTGATGCCCGGCATCAGGTGTACTGCTTCGGCGGGCGCTTCAGCAGTCTGATGGCGACTTATCTACTCAACCACCTGCGTCTGCTGCGCCCCGGTTGCTTCGCTTTGGAAGACAACGCGCAACTGCCCGATCGCCTGTTCGATCTGCAACGCCAGGACGTAGTGCTGGTGTTCGATTATCGCCGCTACCAGACCCAAGCCCTGCGGGTCGCCAGTGCGGCAAAAAACAACAACGCGCGCGTGGTGTTGTTCACCGACATCTATGCCTCGCCGCTGCGCGAACTGGCCGACCTGATCATCAGCGCCCCGGTCGAATCGGCCTCGCCGTTCGACACCATGGTCCCGGCGCTGGCGCAGGTCGAAGCGCTGATCGCCTGCCTGACCCTGCGCACCGAAAACCTCGCCGATCGCCTGGAAGGCATCGATGCCCTGCGCAATGACTTCAACACCCACCTGCTGGAGGATAAATAAGGATGTTCAGCCTTCCCCACCGCTCGCCGCGGGACTTGCCGTTTGTCACCGATCACACCGCACTGTTGCTGGTGGACATGCAGCGTGCCTGGCTCGAACCGCAGTTCGACGCGCACCTCAACGGGCCTGACGCCGAGTACTTCCTGACCCGCGCGCACATGCAGGTGGTGCCCAATCAACGTCGCTTGCTCAGCGCTTTTCGCGAGGCGCGGCAGAACGTGCTGCACACCATTATCGAAAGCCTTACCGCCGATGGCCGCGACCGTTCGCTCGATCACAAGCTCTCGGACATGCACCTGCCCAAGGGCAGCGTGCAGGCCAGGATCATTGAAGACCTGAGCCCGGTGGAAAACGAGATCGTCCTGCCGAAGACGTCATCGGGCGTCTTCAACTCGACCAACATCGACTACGTGCTGCGCAACCTGCAAACCCGTCACCTGATCATCGCCGGCATCGTCACTGACCAATGCGTCGACATGGCCGTGCGCGACGCCGCCGATCGCGGCTATCTGGTCACGCTGGTCGAAGATGCCTGCGCCACCTACAGCGCCGAACGCCATCACGCCTGCCTGAATGCGATCAAGGGTTACTGCTGGATCACCGACACCGACACCGTGCTCGCCCGCCTGCAGGAGATGCAGCCATGAGCACGCGCCTGACGCCGCTGCCGATGACCACGCTGGTCACCACCGACCTGATCGGCATCACCCGTGGCCGCTCGTTTCCCACTGATGAACTTGAGCACTATCAAGGCGCCGGGTGCGGCTGGGTGCCGGCCAACAGCGCGTTGACGCCGCAGGACATCATTGCTTCAACCAATCCGTGGGGCGCTTATGGCGATCTGCGGCTGATTCCCGATCTGAGCAGCCGCGTCACCGTAGGCAACGGCCCGGACGCCAACGCGCCGGCACTGGATTTCATTCACGGCGATATTCGCGAAACCGATGGCCGCCCGTGGGGCGCCTGCCCGCGCACGCTGTTGCGCGACGAAATCGAGCGTTATCGCGATGAACTGGGCTTGCAGGTCAACGCCGCGTTCGAACATGAATTCAACCTGCACGCCGGTTTTGCCGAGCATCTGGCGTTCTCCCTCGAGGCCCAGCGTCAGGGCGCCGAGTTCGGCGGCTGGCTGCTCAGCGCCTTGCGCGCCGGCGGTGTCGAGCCGGAAATGTTTCTGCCCGAATACGGCAAGCACCAATACGAAATCACCTGCCGCCCGACGCTCGGCGTAGCGGCGGCCGATCGCGCCGTCAACGTGCGTGAGATCACCCGCGAGATCGCCCGGCAAATGGGCCTCGACCTGAGCTTCGCGCCGAAGACCGCCGCCGACGCGGTGTGCAACGGCGTGCATCTGCACGTCAGCCTGCTCGATCTGGCCGGCCAGCCGATGCTTTACGACGCTGGCACCAGCAATGGACTGTCGAGTCTCGGCCAGCATTGGGCGGCGGGGATCCTCCATTACCTGCCGGCACTCTGTGCCTTCACCGCGCCAACGCCGGTGTCGTACGAGCGCTTGCAACCGCATCACTGGAGCGCCTCTTACGCTTGTCTGGGTCAACAGAACCGCGAGGCGGCGCTGCGCATCTGCCCGACCGTAACCCTTGGCGGCAAATCCGTGGCCAATCAGTTCAACCTCGAATTCCGCGCCATGGACGCCACCGCCTCGCCGCATCTGGCCATGGCGGCGCTGCTGATCGCCGGACGACTGGGCATCGAACAGCGTCTGGCACTGAACGCGATCACCGATGAAATTCCCGATTCACTCAACGACGAGCAACGCCAGGCCCGGGGCATCGTTGCCCTGCCTGCCTCGCTGGCCCAGGCGCTGGATTGCCTGCGCAACAGTGGCGCCTTCACTGCATGGCTGCCCAAGCCGCTGCTCGACACCTATTACGCCCTGAAAACCGAGGAACTGGCGCTGACGGAACAGCTCTCGCCCGCTGACTTGTGTGAGCACTATGCACGCCTGTACTGAATCCACCGAGTTGGGGTTGTACACCCTACCGGCCTATAACCTGAGCCGCGAAGACTCGACGCACCCGTTGATTCTGGTGTGCGAACACGCCAGCCGCTACATCCCCGAAGCCCTGAACAATCTGGGCCTGGACGCTGCCGCCGCTGCTGAACACATCGCCTGGGACATTGGTGCACTGCAACTGGCTGAACAGCTATCGGAGAGGCTCGGCGCCACTCTGTTGAGTGCCAATTATTCGCGCCTGCTGATCGATCTGAACCGGCCACGCCATGCCCCGGACAGTATTCCGGCGCAAAGCGAGATTTATCAGGTGCCGGGCAACCGTGAACTGGACGAAGCCACCCGCGAATACCGCCGACAGACCTTGTTCAAACCGTTCCACGCGCGCTTGCAAACCTTGATCGACGAGCGTGTTGCTCAGGGCCAAGCAGTTCGTGTGGTGGGGATTCACAGTTTCACTCCGGTGTATTACGGCCAGCCGCGACCGCTGGAGGCCGGCGTGCTGTTCGGTCAGGCCAAGGCCTACGCGCAACGCCTGCTCGATGGCCTCGGCGAACATCCTCTGAAAGTGGCCGGTAATCAGCCGTACAAGATCGATCCGCTGGGCGACATGACCGTGCCCGTGCACGGCGATGCCCGTGGCCTCGACTCGGTGTTGATCGAGGTGCGCAACGACTTGCTGCGCAGCCCCGAAGCCGTATCGCGCTGGGCCGGATACCTCGCGCCATTGCTGTAGTGAATGAAAGACTGCTGACGCTGTAAACGATGGACCGATAACAACTAAAACGACCGACTGGCTGACAAGGAGTTGCGCTTCATGGAAATTGAAGAATTCGGCTACAAGCAAGAGTTGAAACGTAGCCTGACGCTGACCGACCTGGTGGTGTACGGGATGATCTTCATGATCCCCATCGCCCCGTTTGGTGTGTACGGCTACGTAAACGCCGAGGCACCGGGAATGGTGCCGCTGGCGTACATCATCGGCATGGTGGCGATGCTGTTCACCGCGCTGAGTTACGGCAGCATGGCCAAGGCTTTTCCGATCGCAGGTTCGGTGTATTCCTACGCGCAACGCGGCCTCAATCAACACGTCGGCTTCATCGCCGGCTGGCTGATGCTGCTCGATTACCTGCTGATCCCGCCGCTGCTCTACGTCTACGCGGCGATGGCGCTCAACCATTTGTACCCGGACATTCCGAAAGTCGGCTTCATTCTGGCGTTTCTGGTCAGCGCGACCTTCGTCAACCTGCGCGGCATCACCTTCACCGCACGGATGAACATCATCTTCCTGCTCGCACAACTGGTGGTACTCGGCATTTTCCTGTTCTACGCGTGGAATGCCCTGCACAACGGTGGCGGTAACGGCGAGCTGACCCTGGCGCCGCTGTATCACGCGGAAACCTTCAACTTCGCCCTGCTGATGCAAGCGGTGTCGATTGCGGTGCTGTCGTTCCTCGGTTTCGATGCGATCTCCACCCTCGCCGAAGAAATCAAAGGCGATCCGGGCAAGAGCGTCGGCAAAGCGGCGTTGATCACGCTGGTGGTCATGGGCGTGATTTTCGTTGCACAAACCTGGATCGCCACCGATCTGGCGGCGGGCATGGGTTTCAAGTCCGCCGACACCGCGTTCTATGAAATCGCCGAAATCGCCGCCGGCAGCTGGCTGGCGACCCTGACCGCTGTTGCGACGGCGCTGGCCTGGGGCGTGGCCGTGGCCATCACCTCGCAAGCCGCTGTTTCGCGCCTGCTGTTCGGCATGGCCCGCGACGGCAAGCTGCCGAAAGTGCTGGCCAAGGTACACCCGAAACACAACACGCCGTACCTGAGCATTTATCTGGTGGCGGTGCTGTCGCTGGTGATCTGCTACCTGTTCATCAACTCGGTCGACACCCTGACCTCGCTGGTCAACTTCGGCGCGCTCAGCGGTTTCATGCTGCTGCACCTGACAGTGATCAACTACTACTGGCGTCGGCAGAAGTCCGGTCAGGTCGTACGCCACCTGATCTGCCCGGTGATCGGCTTCATCATCGTCGCGGCCATCATGTACAACATGGGCGTCGATGCGCAGAAACTCGGTCTGATCTGGATTGCTCTGGGTCTGGTGTACCTGTTCTTCCTCAACAAACTCGGCGCCAGTACCGCGCTGCCCGACCCGAGCAACGGCTGACAAGAAAAAGAGCGGCGTCTGACAACAAATCAGGCGACCGCCGATTTATCGCGTGGAAACCGACAGTGATAGTCAGGTTCGGCGACTTTGCCGAACCTTTTGATACAGGAGTACATCCATGCTGGTCTTACGCCCAGTCGAGCAGACTGACCTGCCCCAGCTCCAACAATTGGCCCGCGACAGTCTGGTGGGCGTGACCTCCCTGCCGGACGACAGCGAACGCCTGCGCGAGAAAATCGCCGGTTCCTGCGCCTCGTTCGCCAACGCGACAGAGGCTAACGGCCCGGAGAATTACTTCTTTGTGCTGGAAGATCCGGATGATCAGAGCCTGCGCGGCTGCTCGGAGATTCTCGCGACGGCGGGATTTGACGAGCCGTTCTACAGCCTGCGCAACCGCCATTTCACCAGCGCCTCACGCGAGCTGAACATCGAACACGGCGTGCCCGCGCTGTCGCTGTGTCACGACCTCAATGACCACACGCTGCTGCGCGGCTTTCATATCGACACCGCGCTGGTGCGTACGCCGTTCTCCGAGTTGTTGTCACGGGCGCGCCTGTTGTTCATCGCCGCCCATGCGCCGCGCTTTGCCGAGGCGGTGATTACCGAAATCGTCGGCTACAGCGACGAGGAAGGCCATTCGCCGTTCTGGGATGCACTGGGCAAACATTTCTTCGACCTGCCCTACGCGGAGGCCGAACGTCTTTGCGGCCTGCAGAGCCGCTCGTTCCTGGCTGAACTGATGCCGCAATACCCGATCTACGTGCCGATGCTGCCGCAAGCGGCGCAGGACTGTATCGGTCGCATTCACCCGGACGGTCAGGAAGCGTTCGACATCCTTGAGCGTGAAGGCTTCGAAACCAACAGCTACATCGATCTGTTCGACGCTGGCCCGACCCTGTATGCGCGTACCTCGAATATCCGTTCGATTGCCCGCAGCCAGACTGCAACGGTGCAGCAACAGCCACAGATCGATGCCCGTGGCCGTTACCTGCTGAGCAACGATGCGCTTCACGGCTTTCGCGCGATCATGGCCGAACTCGATTTCCAACCCGATCAACCGCTGTCCCTCACCCCTGCAATGTGTGCGGCGCTGAACGTGACCGATGGCAGCCCGATCCGGCTGATTGCCCTGTGAAACCCGCGCGGTTGCGCAGTCAACGACAGTGCCCGAACAGGCCCGCAAAAGGAGTTACAGCATGATTGTCCGCCCGGTCAAAGTCAGCGACCTGCCAGCCTTGATGGCGCTGGTGCAACAGGCCGGCCCGGGGTTCACCACCCTGCCGGCCAACGAAGATCGCCTGTCCCACCGGGTCCGCTGGGCACAACGAGCGTTCGCCGAACAGGTGGAACGGGCCGACGCGGACTATCTGTTTGTGCTCGAAGACGACGACATGCGCGTGGTCGGCGTCAGCGCACTGGCCGGGGCGGTCGGCCTGCGCGAGCCCTGGTACAACTATCGGCTCGGGTTAACGGTGAGTTCGGCGCCGGATCTGGGTATTCAGCGGCAGATCCCGACGCTGTTTCTCAATAACGAACTGACCGGCCAATCGGAGCTGTGCTCGCTGTTTCTTGGCCATGATCAGCGCCACGGCAGCAATGGCCGCCTGCTGTCACTGGGGCGTTTGCTGTTCGTTGCCGAATTCCCGCACCTGTTCGGCGAAAAGATGATTGCCGAACTGCGCGGCAGTGCCGATGAACACGGTTGTTCGCCATTCTGGGACAGTCTGGGCCGGCATTTCTTTCAAATGGACTTCAGCCATGCCGATCACTTGTCAGGCCTTGGCAACAAATCGTTCATCGCCGAACTGATGCCGCGCCAGCCGCTGTACACCTGCATGCTCACCGAACAGGCCCAAGCGGCGATCGGCCAGGCACACCCTAATACCGAGCCGGCGCTGAAGATCCTCCAGGCCGAAGGTTTTACCCACAAAGGCTACATCGACATCTTCGACGGCGGCCCGGTGATCGAAGCGCCGGTGCGCAATATCCGCACCGTCCGCGAAAGCGTCGAGCTGACCCTGAGCCTCGGCAGCCCGGATGAACAGGCACCGCTGTGGTTGATTCACAACCGCCGTCTGGAAAACTGCCGCATCACCGTCGCCCGCGCCCGCCGGGTCGGCAGCAGCCTGGTGATCGACCGCCTCACGGCCAAGCGCCTGCAACTGCAACCGGGCAATTCGGTGCGCGCGGCAATGCTGCCCAATCAACAGCAACAGGCGGTGGCGGCCTGACGGTCACCACCGCAAAAAGGTAAATCCTTTCAGCAAAAGGGTCCGCGACAACCTGTCCCTTGCAAATTCGTCATGATCATTGACCCATTCGCGTGATAGCCTTTTCATTCTTCGGCGTTGACACCTTTGTTCAAGCCTTTCCATTCCTTTGTATTGGTGGAACTCGTATGACCAGGCTTTCCCATCAAGATTTGCGCCGTAACTTCCGTCAACTGCTGGCTTCCGACACCTGCTATCACACGGCGTCGGTGTTCGATCCAATGTCCGCGCGCATTGCCGCTGACCTGGGTTTTGAAGTGGGCATCCTCGGCGGTTCCGTGGCCTCGTTGCAGGTGCTCGGTGCCCCGGACTTTGCCCTGATCACCCTCAGCGAATTCGCCGAACAGGCCACCCGCATCGGCCGCGTCGCCCAACTGCCGGTGATCGCCGACGCCGACCACGGCTACGGCAACGCCCTCAACGTGATGCGCACCATCGTCGAACTGGAACGCGCCGGCGTCGCCGCCCTGACCATCGAAGACACCTTGCTGCCGGCACAATTCGGCCGCAAATCCACCGACCTGATCACCGTTGCCGAAGGCGTCGGCAAGATCCGCGCGGCATTGGAAGCCCGGGTTGATACGGAAATGGCGATCATCGCCCGTACCAATGCCGGTATTTTGCCGAACCAGGAAATCATCAGCCGCACTCGCCAGTATCAGGCGGCCGGGGCTGACGGCATCTGCATGGTCGGCATTCAGGATTTCGATCAACTCGAGCAAATCGCCGAACACCTGACCGTACCGCTGATGCTGGTGACCTACGGCAACCCGGCGCTGCGCGACGACAAACGTCTGGCCGAACTCGGTGTGCGCGTGACCATTGATGGGCATGGTGCGTACTTTGCGGCGATCAAAGCGACGTATGACAGCTTGCGTGAACAGCGGCAGATCTTTACCCAGGCGTCCGATCTGAGCGCGACCGAGTTGACGCACACCTATACCCAGCCGGAGGAATACATTCTCTGGGCCAAGGAATACATGAGCGTCAAGGAGTGATGGGTTGGCCGGGCTGACGCCATCGCGAGCAGGCTCACTCCTACAATTGATCAGTGTTGAACACAAATACTGTGTGCACTGAAGATCTACTGTAGGAGTGAGCCTGCTCGCGATAGCAACAGCCGCTACTCCGCTAAACCGGTGTCTTGTAAGCCTCCTCCCGCTGCACTGCCCGCGCCTGAATCACATTCAGAATCGCACAGCCCTCGCGCATCAACAGATGCACTGCGCTGGTCACCCGCGTCAGATCACAATCGGAAATGCCCTTGAGGTTGAGACTGGCGAATGTGTCGGCCAGATCGCGCACAACCACAAACCGATGCATCGCACAGGCGGCCATGTCGCTGAGTTCTGAGTGGGTATTGAGGAAGAGCACCGGGGATTCGGCGTCGTAGGTGTCGATAGGGAGGAAGCGGGGCATTACTTGATCACACATTGGTATAACTCCTGTATTGAGAGAGCTACCACCAGTCGCGGCCAAACGAGGAAGGTGGCAGCCGTACGCGGGTTGGCCGACCGGATACAGGAACCGGCACACCCGAAGGTGTCCCACGCACAGCCGCCATAACACAACATCACAGACAAACATCGACTGAATATGTTGGGCAGACTGTACGTCTCTGTATCGACCGGCCAAGGTCGTTCGCGGTGTTTTTCCGCGAGCCCGAACTATAGGGGTCGATACCGAAATGCGGCAACAGGGTACGTTGTAGGAAACGTCTTGGAAAGTTGTACGCCGTCCGCGACTTCCACTTTTCCGACAAAAGCCCCTCACCCTAGCCCTCTCCCAGAGGGAGAGGGAACTGATTGGGGGATGCTCGGGATCTACGCCGACGTGAGAGATCGCGCTGAATGCAAATCTGAATTCAACTTGATCTGCCGGTTGCCACATGGACCACAAACAACACGGTCAGTCCCCTCTCCCTCTGGGAGAGGGTTAGGGTGAGGGCAAATGCACCTGGCACCCACCCGCATCAGTCACACCACAAACCCACTCACCGCGGCTTGGCTAACTCCATGATCATCCGCGACAACAGATAAATCCGTGGCGCCACACTCGCCACTTCGGCGTATTCCTCCGGCGTATGAATATTGCCGCCCACAATCCCGAAACCATCCAGCGTCGGCGTGCCAACCCCGGCAGACAGACTGGCATCCGCCGCGCCCCCACTGCCCTCCTCGGTCAACTTGCGGCCAATCTCGCCATAAATCCCCTGGGCCATGGCCATCAGACGGTCCGACTCAGGCGTCTGCGGCATCGGTGGCAAGCCGCGCTGCAACGAAGTCTTCACTTCCGTCTCAGCAATCAGCTTGTCCTGCGACACCCGCGCCAGATCCTTCTCGATCCGGTCGAACTCCTCCGGCACCGCCGCGCGCACGTCAGCCTTGGCCGTGGCTTGATCGGGAATCACGTTGGTACGATCGCCGGCCTTGAGCACGGTGAAGTTGATGGTGGTTTTCTTCGCTTCATCGCCGAGCTTGCCCAGTTGCAGAATCTGATGCGCGGCTTCCATCGCGGCGTTGCGCCCCAGTTCCGGCGCGACGCCGGCGTGCGCGGCTTTGCCCTTGACCTCGACCAACGCCGTCGCGCTGCCCTTGCGCCACACCACCAAGCCATCGGCCGGGCGGCCCGGCTCAAGGTTGAGGGTCACGTCGTGCTGTTTGGCGGTTTTCTTGATCAGGTCGGTGGCGACGTCCGAGCCGGTTTCTTCACTGGCGTCGAGCAGGAAGGTGATTTGCGCGTAGTCCTTGAAGTCGAGATTTTTCAGGACTTTCAGTGCATAGATGCCGGCGACGATGCCGCCCTTGTCATCCATCACCCCCGGCCCGTAAGCGCGGCCATCCTTGATATGGAACGGCCGCTCGGCCGCCGAACCTTCCTTGAACACCGTGTCCATGTGCGCCATCAGCAGGATTTTCGCCTTGCCCGTGCCTTTAAGCGTTGCCAGTACATGGTTGGATTTTTCCGGCGTGTTGGGCACCAGTTCGATGGTGGCGCCGAGTTTTTTCAACTCATCGATAGCGATGTCGCTGACTTGCTTGAGGCCCGGTTCATAGCCGGAACCGGAGTCGATATTGACCAGCCGTTCCAGCAGCTTCAGGGCTTCTGGCTGGTATTGTTCGGCGTCAGCGAGCACTTGTTTGTGCGGTTCGGCGAAGGCGTGGGCAGCGGAGAAAGCGAGAGACAGGCCGAGGCTGGCGGCCAGCAGGGAGCGAGAAAATGAGAACGTCATGAAGCGATCCTTGTTTCGCGTCGGGGGGATTCAACCGTACCCGACATCGGCGCGAGGCTCTACACCGAATGCGACACTGATCTAACCGACAACACACAAACCCTGTGGGAGCGAGCCTGCTCGCGAAGGCGTCGTGTCAGGCGATATCAATGTTGGCTGACCCAGCGCTTTCGCGAGCAGGCTCGCTCCCACAATGGATTTGTGGTGATGCGGATCAAACCGAATCCAGCAACGTCCGCCGGGGCTTGTCATCGCAATTGCAGATCACCCGGTTACGCCCGCCTGCCTTGGCTTCATACAACGCCTGATCGGCATCATTGAGCCAGCGCGTCGCGTCAGCATGCGCCGGGTCGTACGCCGCCAGGCCAATACTCAAACTGACCTTCAACGCCGGATTCTGCTCATAACCCAGAATCGCGAAACGCTCGCGCAACGCTTCCATGGCCTGCGCGGCGTTGAACAGCGGCAGATCCGGCAAAATCACACAGAACTCATCACCGCCATAGCGCCCGGCAACGTCAGTCGCCCGCAGGTTTTGTTTAAGTAATTTGCTCAACTGGCGCAACACGATGTCGCCCGCAACATGGCCGTAAGTGTCGTTGATTGCCTTGAAGTGATCGATGTCGATCAGCGCAATCGCCGCGCCCTGTTTCTGCCGTTTACAGCGCTGAAAAGCGATCTCCAGTTGATCCTTCCAGGCGCCGTGATTGAGCAACCCGGTCAGGCTGTCGGTGCGGCTCAGGGCAAGCAATTCGCGTTTATGCCGACCCAAGGTGTAGGCCTGGCGAAAGCAGATCCAGCCCAGCGCCAACGGGTACAGCAGCAGCAACGGAAAACAGGCGTACATCTGCGCAGGCGTGGTCTGAGGAACGAATGCCGGCGCAAAGACCACCAGCCCGACGCCGACCCCGAGCAATTGCGCCGCAGAGCCTGCCAATAGAAAACGTGAACCACCGATAGCGACGTTGTTCATCGCCATCATCGAAATGGTCGTCGCCGTGGGCAGCGGATTGAAATGCATGGCGGCAAGCCAAAAGCCGCCGAAAAAGGCGTCGATCAACAGATTGCGGTGTTCAGCGTGGTAAGGAACCCGGGCGCGGCGTGCCCATTGAAACGCCAGATGCGGCCAGACCAGGCCGTTGAAGAACATCAGTGCCCAGACCCACAGCGGCGGATCGAGCGAGTACATCGCCACACTCACGCACACGAGCCCCAGAATCAACCCGAGGATGCGCGATGTATAAAGCCTCCTGGCCAATGAAAGTCCCTTTCCTCCGGTATTTCCCATAAGGACCTCGATCACGCACACCGCAGGACGGATGTGCAGGAAGTCTAACAGGGCGACGTTAAATAGCCATCACCGGCCAGCGGGCTGAATAGAGCGACATCAGGGCCGCGCACAGTGCAAATATTTGGCTATACATGAAAGGAGCAAAATGGAAAAACAACTATAAGAAGGAGGCCCATGCACACCTATCACGTGTTGATCATCGGCAGCGGTTTTGGCGGTCAATGTGCTGCGGTCAACCTGTTAAAAGCCGGAATCGACGATTTTCGCCTGCTGGAGCGACGGGACTTCTTCGGCGGCACCTGGTGCCAGAACACCTACCCCGGCGCGGCGGTGGACGTGCCGTCGCCGCTGTATTCGCTTTCCTTCGCGCCGTACCGCTGGTCGCAGATGTTCGCCGGGCAGGCCGAACTGCAGCGCTACACCGAGCACGTTATCGAGCAATTCGGTTTGCGCGAACGCGTAGAGTTGCAAGCCGATGTCGAGCGTGTCGAATGGGACGACACGGAAAAACGCTGGGCCGTGCACACCGCCAGCAAAGGCACCTTTTATGCGCAGTTCCTGATCAATGCCACCGGGCCATTGAGCCAACCGGTAATTCCGCAATTTCCCGGCCGGGATCGCTTTCAAGGCAAGACTTTTCATACAAACAATTGGGATCACAGCTACGACTACCGCGGTAAACGTGTGGCCATCGTCGGCAGCGGCGCCAGTGCCGTGCAGGTGATTCCAGCCATTGCGCCGCAAGTCGATCATCTACACGTGTTTCAGCGCACGCCGCATTGGGTGTTGCCCCGCGCCGATCGTCAGTTCGGGCCGTTGCAACGCTGGCTGCTTGGCCGCAAACCCGCCTACAAACTGTTGCGCTGGCTGATTTACTGGCAATTCGAAACCCGGGTCATCGCCTTCAAATACTCGAAAGCGGCGATTCACATGGTCCAGCAGCACGCCCTGCGTTTTCTCAAACGCCAGGTACCGGACCCGGTACTGCAAGAAAAACTCACCCCGGACTTCACCATCGGCTGCAAACGGGTACTGGTTTCCAGCACCTATTACCCGGCGCTGAGTCGTGCGAATGTCACCTTGCATACCCGCGAACAAGGCATTGCTTCCATCGACGAAAGCGGCATCAACACCGAGGACGGTCAGCACATCGATGTTGATCTGATCGTCTGGTCGACCGGTTACGACGCCACCGACGGGGTGATTTCCTACCCGGTCAGCGGAAAAAACGCCGTGCAACTCAGAGAGGTCTGGGCGCAATACCCGCGCGCCTATCTCGGCACCAGCCTGCCGGACTTCCCCAACCTGTTTATCGTCACTGGGCCCAACACCGGCATCGGCCACACCTCGGCGCTGTTCATCATCGAGTCGCAGATGAACTACATCCTCGACTGCATCCGCACCGTGCAGGCCAAAGGCCTGCGCAGCATCGAAGTGCGCCCCGAAGCGGAACGTACCTACACTGAGATGATTCATCGGGAGATGGAACGCACGGTCTGGAAGTCCGGCGGCTGCCACAGTTGGTATCAAAGCAAGAGCGGTCATGTGATCGCGATGTTTCCCGGCTTCAGTTTCAGCTATCACCGCTTGACCCGAGCGCTGAAACCGGCCGACCACATTCTGTCCTGAACACGTAAAAGGAAGACGTCGATGCTTTTGCTGTTTGTCGCCCTCGCGGTTTTCGTGGCCTGGAGCTGGTTGAGTTATCCGGCGGTCGGTCATTGGCTGTACGACCTGAACATGGCCATCGAGGCCAAGTTGTACAAATTGCACAAGATCGAAGTGCCGATCGCCGAGATGACCGTCTCGACCTGGCAGGGCGGGCCGTATGAAGCGGCCAGCGCGATTCTGATGCTGCATGGCTACAGCGGCGACAAGAACCTGTGGCTGCGCTTTTCCCGGCACTTCGTGCGCGAGTATCGGGTGATTATTCCGGACCTCGCTGGCCATGGTGAAACCGGCTTCAAGGCTGGCGGCGGCTACGACATTCCGCTGCAAGCCAAACGCATGATCCAGTTGCTCGACGTCTGCGGCGTGGAGAAAGTCCATGTGATCGGCAACTCGATGGGCGGCTACATCGCGGCGTGGCTGGCGGCGACTTATCCTGATCGCATTGCTTCGGTGGCGCTGATCGATCCGGCGGGCGTCACCGCACCCGAGGTCAGCGACATGGAGCGGCATCTGGCGCGCGGGCATAACCCGTTTCTGATCAACTCGCGGGAAGAGTTTCGCCAGTTTTACGCGATGACCATGGAGTCGCCACCGTGGGTGCCGAACCTGGTGCTGGACGCCATCGCCCAGCGCTACGAACAACAACGCGATGAACTGGAAGAGATCTTCCGCGATTTTCGCGCCAGCCCGCCAATGGAGCCGAAACTACCCGACATCAAATGCCCGGCGCTGTTGCTCTGGGGCCGCAAGGATCGGCTGATCGACGTCAGCAGCGTGCCGGTGTGGAGCAAGGGCATCGCCAATTTGCGCGTGGATGTCTGGGATCATGTCGGGCATATGCCGATGGTTGAACAGCCGGGGAATACTGCAGAACTTTATCGCGAGTTTTTGGAAAGCCAGAGATGACAATGTGCCCTGCCCCTGATCGTTCCCACGCTCTGCGTGGTAATGCCTCAAGGGACGCTCCGCGTCCAATGACGCGGAGCGTCACGGGCTGCATTCCCACGCAGAGCGTGGGAACGATCAGCAAGGGGTAAGCCTGAGATGAACATTCTTTATGACGAACGCCTCGACGGCCCGCTGCCGCAGGTGAACAAGGCCGAATTCCTCAAGGCATTGCAGCAAGCGCTGCCTGACCTCGACATTTTATGGCGCGAGGACGAACTCAAACCCTACGAATGCGACGGCCTCTCCGCCTACCGCACCACGCCGATGCTGGTCGCCCTGCCCCGTCGACTCGAGCAGGTGCAAACCCTGCTCAAACTCTGCCATCAGAAGAACGTCCCGGTGGTTGCCCGTGGTGCCGGCACCGGATTGTCCGGCGGCGCCTTGCCGCTGGAACAGGGCCTGCTGCTGGTGATGGCGCGCTTCAACAATATCCTGCACATCGACCCGGCCGCCCGCACCGCGCGGGTTCAACCGGGAGTGCGTAACCTGGCGATCTCTCAGGCAGCGGCACCGTTCGGCCTGTATTACGCGCCGGATCCATCCTCGCAAATCGCCTGTTCGATCGGCGGCAACGTCGCGGAAAATGCCGGCGGTGTGCATTGCCTCAAATACGGATTGACCGTGCACAACCTGCTGAAAATCGAAGTGCTGACCATCGAAGGCGAACGCCTGACCCTCGGTTCGGATGCGCTCGATTCAGCCGGTTTCGATCTGCTCGCGTTGTTCACCGGCTCTGAAGGCCTGCTGGGGATCATCACCGAAGTCACGGTCAAGCTGCTGCCCAAACCGCAAGTCGCAAAAGTCCTGCTGGCCAGTTTCGACTCCGTGGAAAAGGCTGGCCGCGCGGTCGCCGAAATCATCGCGGCGGGGATCATTCCCGGCGGGCTGGAGATGATGGATAACCTCGCCATTCGCGCCGCTGAAGACTTTATCCACGCCGGTTACCCGGTCGATGCCGAGGCGATTCTGTTGTGCGAACTCGATGGCGTCGAGGCCGATGTCCACGACGATTGCCAACGGGTGCGCGACGTCATGACCGCGGCCGGCGCCACCGAAGTGCGTCAGGCCCGTGACGAAGCCGAGCGCGTGCGCTTCTGGGCCGGGCGCAAAAATGCTTTCCCGGCCATCGGCCGTTTGTCACCGGACTATTACTGCATGGACGGCACCATCCCGCGCCGCGAATTGCCCGGCGTCCTGCAAGGCATCGCCCGCCTCGGTGAAGAATACGGTTTGCGCGTGGCCAACGTGTTCCATGCCGGCGACGGCAACATGCACCCGCTGATTCTGTTCGACGCCAACCAACCCGGCGAACTGCATCGCGCCGAAGCCTTGGGCGGCAAGATCCTCGAACTGTGCGTGCAGGTCGGCGGCAGCATCACCGGTGAACACGGTGTCGGCCGCGAGAAAATCAACCAGATGTGCGCGCAGTTCAACAGCGACGAACTGAGTCTGTTTCATGCGGTAAAAGCCGCGTTCGACCCGCAAGGCCTGCTCAATCCCGGCAAGAACATTCCGACCCTGCACCGCTGCGCCGAATTCGGCGCGATGCACATTCACGCCGGGCAATTGCCGTTCCCCGAACTGGAGCGTTTCTGATGGCCGATGTCGACGCCGCCAGCACCCTGCTCGATCAGGTCAACGAGGCGCGGGCCAATGCCACGCCGCTGAAAATTCAGGGTGGCAACAGCAAAGCGTTCCTCGGCCGCGAGGTCGCCGGTGAAGTGCTCGACACCCGCGCCCACTGCGGCATCGTCCGTTACGAGCCGACCGAACTGGTGGTCACGGCGCGCTCCGGTACGCCGTTGTCCGAGCTGCTGGCGGCGCTGGATGCTGCCGGACAAATGCTGCCGTGCGAGCCGCCGGCATTCGGCGAGGGCGCGACCGTCGGCGGCATGATCGCCACGGGTCTGTCCGGGCCTCGGCGGCCGTGGTCTGGCTCGGTGCGCGACTTCGTCCTTGGCACGCGGGTGATCACCGGCCTCGGTCAGCACCTGCGCTTCGGCGGCGAAGTGATGAAGAACGTCGCCGGTTATGACCTATCGCGGTTGATGGCCGGCAGTTACGGCTGCCTCGGCGTGCTCACCGAAGTCTCGCTGAAAGTCCTGCCGAAACCGCGCCAGTGCCTGAGCATTCGCCTCGACATGGAATGCGCGCAGGCGCTGGCGAAGCTTGCCGAATGGGGCCAGCAACCGTTGCCGATCAGTGCCGCGTGCCACGATGGCCAGAGTCTGTATCTGCGGCTTGAAGGAGGCGAAGGTTCGGTGACGGCGGCGCATCAACGCCTCGGTGGTGAGCCGCTGGATTCAGGGTTCTGGCGGGATCTGAATGAGCAGCGTCTAGGTTTTTTCAACGAAGGCCTGCCGCTGTGGCGCTTGTCTTTGCCAAACAATCTCGGGCCACTGGATCTGCCCGGCGAGCAACTGATCGACTGGGCCGGTGCACAACGCTGGCTGAAATCCGACGCGGCGCACATTCATATTCTCGCTCAGGAACTCGGCGGCCATGCCACCTGTTTCAGCCACGGCGCCAGCTCTTCGCCGTTCCAGCCGCTGGCCTGGACACTGCTGCGCTATCACCGGCAACTCAAGGCGCAACTCGACCCGCAAGGGCTGTTCAACCCCGGGCGGATGTACGCGGAGTTCTAGCCATGCAAACCACCCTCAGCGAACAATCGCGACAACTGCCCCGCGCCGCCGAGGCGGAAAAGATTCTGCGCACCTGCGTGCATTGCGGCTTTTGCAACGCGACCTGCCCGACCTATCAGTTGCTCGGCGATGAACTCGATGGCCCGCGCGGGCGCATCTACCTGATCAAGCAAGTGCTCGAAGGCGCACCGGCCACGGCACAGACGCAACTGCATCTGGACCGCTGCCTGTCGTGCCGCAACTGCGAAACCACCTGCCCGTCCGGCGTCGACTATCACAACCTGCTCGACATCGGCCGCGCGGTGGTCGATCACGCGGTGCCACGTCCGGCGGCGCAGCGCCTGTTGCGCGAGGGCTTGCGCGCATTGGCACCGAATCCGGGATTGTTCAAAGGCTTGCTGCGGGTGGGCACTACGTTTCGCCCGCTGCTGCCGCGAATGCTGGAAAGCAAACTGCCACAGCATCTGCCGCTTTCCGGTATGCGACCCGCCCCGCGCCATGCCCGGCAAGTGCTGCTGCTTGAAGGCTGCGTACAACCGGGATTGTCGCCAAACACCAATGACGCGACGGCGCGGGTGCTGGATCGCTTGGGCATCAGTGTCACCCCGGTGGCCGAGGCCGGGTGTTGCGGCGCGCTGGACTATCACCTCGACGCGCAAGCCAAAGGCCTCGACCGCGCCCGACACAACATCGATGCCTGGTGGCCGCACCTGCAACACGGCGCCGAAGCGATTGTGCAGACCGCCAGCGGTTGCGGCGCATTCATCAAGGATTACGGGCATTTGCTGGCAGACGATCCGGTGTATGCGGCCAAGGCCCGGGAAATCAGCGAACGCACGGTGGATCTGGTGCAGATACTCGCGCAGGAACCGCTCGAACAGATCTGCGCCGCCACTGAACGGCAGATTGCCGTGCATTGCCCGTGCACTTTGCAGCACGCGTTGAAACTGGGCGGCGCGGTGGAAGCTGTGCTGACACGCCTGGGTTTCAATCTTACCGCCGTGCCCGACGGCCATTTGTGCTGCGGCTCGGCGGGCACGTATTCGTTGACGCAACCGGTGCTGGCCCGACAACTGCGCGACAACCGCCTCAACGCGCTGGAGAGCGGCCGCCCTGAGCTGATCGTCACTTCCAACGTCGGCTGCCAGAGCCATCTGGCCAGCGCCGGACGCACGCGGGTGATGCACTGGATCGAACTGGTGGATCAGTCGTTGGCAGAATGAAGTTCGTAGGATTCTTCGTTTGCCCGCATGCGAGAAGGCTGCGATCTTTTCCCTCATCCATTCCGTGACCGTGGCAGGAATTTTTTTCATGACCGTGCAGCCGTTCGTCAGCCCCGACCTGATCCGCCAACGCTTCTCCAAAGCGATGTCCGACATGTACCGCGAAGAAGTGCCGCTGTACGGCGCGCTGATGGAGTTGGTGGAACAGACCAACCGCGAAGTGCTTGCACGTCAGCCGGACATCGCCCGGCAGCTCGACAGCACCGGTGAAATCGAACGTCTGGACATGGAGCGCCATGGCGCCATTCGCGTTGGCACCGCGACGGAACTGGCCACCCTCGCCCGTCTGTTTGCGGTGATGGGCATGCAACCGGTGGGTTATTACGACCTGACCCCGGCGGGCGTGCCGGTGCATTCCACGGCGTTTCGCGCGGTGCATGAGGACGCGCTGAAGATCAGTCCGTTTCGCGTGTTCACCTCGTTGTTGCGCCTGGAATTGATTGAAGATCCGCAGCTGCGCGCCTTTGCCGAATCAGTGCTGGCCAAGCGTTCGATCTTTACCCCGGAGGCGATGCGCCTGATCGCGCAAGCTGAAACCGCAGGCGGATTGAATGAAAGCGAGGCCGAGGCATTCGTCTTACAGGCACTGGAAACTTTTCGCTGGCATCACAGCGCTACGGTCACCGCTGCGCAATATCAGACGTTGAGCGCGCAACATCGCTTGATCGCCGACGTCGTGGCGTTTAAAGGCCCACACATCAATCACCTGACGCCGCGCACGCTGGACATCGACAGTGTTCAGGAACAGATGCCGGCCCATGGCATCACCCCGAAGGCCGTCATCGAAGGTCCCCCGCGCCGGCAGTGCCCGATCCTCTTGCGCCAGACCAGTTTCAAGGCGCTGGACGAGCCGATCGCCTTCACCGATCAGAACCAAACCCGTGGCAGTCACAGCGCGCGTTTCGGCGAAATCGAACAGCGCGGCGCGGCACTCACGCCCAAAGGCCGGGCGCTGTATGACCGCTTGCTGAATGCCGCGCGCGATGAACTCGGTGACTTCCCCAACGAAGGCAATGCCGCACGCTACAACGCGCTGATGGCTCAACACTTTGGCGAATTTCCTGACAGTGTCGAGGGTATGCGAGAACAAGGGTTGGCGTACTTTCGCTATTTCGCTACGGAAAAGGGTCTGGCTGCAGGGGGACTTGGGCTGTCGTCTCTGGAGGAATTGTTGCGCGATGGTTATGTGAAAGCGGAACCGTTGGTGTACGAAGATTTCCTGCCGGTGAGTGCGGCGGGGATTTTTCAGTCGAACCTTGGCGATGCGGCGCAGGCGCATTACGGCGAGCATTCCAATCGACAGGCATTCGAGCAGGCGCTCGGGCGCGCGACTATTGATGAGTTGGGGTTGTATGCGGCAACGCAGCAGCGTTCGATCGAGGAGTGTCTGAGCCAGTTTGCGCGTTGAAAAATCAAAAGATCGCAGTCTGCGGCAGCCGCTTCAGCCTAATGAAGGCACCTGGCCATTGTGCGCAAGAAGTTGCGCACTTGTTTTGTAAAAAAGCCTGATAAAACCGCTGAGAGCCACGTCGTACAAGGCCTGCAGCCAAGTGCGCAAGAAGTTGCGCAGTACTGCGCAACTTCTTGCGCACTTTTGCATTGAGCGAGCGCTTTATTTCGCACAATCGCCTGAAAAATCAGACAAACACCCCGGCCCGTATGGCCGCCACAATTGTTGGCACGCTCCTTGATAACAGTCAGGCACCCACCGGGCGATTTCGCCTCCCGGGCACCTTAAATTATTCCGCAAGGAGAGCACCCCATGGCAACACCAGCGTACATGTCGGTTACCGGCGAAAAACAAGGCCTGATCACTGCAGGCGCTTTCACCGCTGACTCCGTAGGTAACACCTACCAGGAAGGCCACGAAGACCAGGTTATGGTTCAGGCTTTCAGCCACGACGTGATCATCCCGCGTGACCCACAATCCGGTCAGCCAACCGGTCAGCGCGTTCACAAGCCAGTCGTGATCACCAAGGTCTACGACAAGGCTTCGCCTCTGCTGCAAGCCGCTCTGACCTCCGGCGAGCGCATGAGCGAAATCGTTATCCAGTGGTTCCGTACTTCTGCTCAAGGTACCCAAGAGCACTACTACACCACCAAACTGGAAGACGCGATCATCGTCGCCATCAACAACAAAATGCACAACTGCCAGGATCCAGGCAACTCGCACTTCACCCACCTGGAAGAAGTGCAGTTCACCTACCGTAAAATCACCTGGACCCACGAAGTATCCGGTACTTCGGGTTCCGATGACTGGCGTGCTCCAGTCGTTTAATTACGGCTGATCGTTACAAGCATCGGCCAGCTCTGCTGGTCGATGTTGTTTTCGCCCTCCAGAATTTCGCGTAAGTTGAGCCGTTTTGCGGTCGTCAACTCACGCCGCTGTACAGCACGAGGAACAAGGGATGTTCGCGCCGGCCAATGAAACTCACTTTGCCCTGACCATCGAAGGTCTTTCTGCTGACTTTCAGGTATTCACCCTGCAAGGTCGCGAAGCCATCAGCCAGCCTTTTGTCTTCGAGGTGGAGCTGGTCAGTGAGCAGCCGTCGCTGGACCTCGAAACCCTGCTGCACAAACCAGCCTTCCTGCAACTGTCGCCCGACGGCAGCGGCATCCACGGCCAGATCTACCGCGCCGCGCAAGGCGATTCCGGCAAACGCCTGACCCGTTATTCGGTGACCCTGCGTCCGCAATTGTCTTACCTCGCGCATCGCGTCAATCAGCGCATCTTCCAGAACCTCAGCGTGCCGAAAATCATCGGCAAGGTCCTCGAAGAGCACGGCATCCAAAGCAACGCCTACGAATTCAAGACCGGTTCGATTTATCCCGAGCGCATCTACTGCGTGCAATACGATGAATCGGACCTGCATTTCATCCAGCGCCTGTGCGAGGAAGAAGGTATTCACTACCACTTCCAGCACACGGCGACGGCGCACAAACTGGTGTTCGGCGATGACCAGACGGTGTTCCCGAAACTCAAGCCTGTGGCCTATCAGCAAGATTCCGGCATGGTCGCCACCGACCCGGTGATCAAGCGCTTCGACCTGCGCCTGGAAACCCGCACCAGCCGCACCACCCGCCGCGATTACGATTTCGAAAAACCGCGCCTCACCCTCGAAAGCGAGAACCGTGGCGACGCCCTGCCCGACCTTGAAGATTACGACTACCCGGGCCGCTTCGTCGACCGCGAACGCGGCAAACACCTGGCCAAACGCGCCCTCGAACGCCATCGCAGCGATTTCAAGCTGGCTGAAGGCAAGAGCGATCAGCCGCTGTTGGTCAGCGGCCACTTCCTCGCCCTGACCGCGCACCCGAAAGCCAAATGGAACGACCTCTGGCTGCTCACCGAAGTCCTCCACGAAGGCAAGCAGCCGCAAGTCCTCGAAGAGTCGGTGACCAGCGACACCACCGCACTCAAAGACGATTTCCATCAAGGCTACCGCAACCGCTTCCAGGCCACCCCATGGGACGTGCCCAACCGCCCGCCCCTGCGCCACCCGAAACCACGCATCCTCGGCAGCCAGAGCGCCGTGGTCACCGGCCCGAAAGGCGAAGAGATCCATTGCGACCAGTACGGCCGCGTCAAAGTTCAGTTCCACTGGGACCGCGAAGGCCAGGCCGACGACAAAACCAGCTGCTGGCTGCGCGTCTCCAGCGCCTGGGCCGGCGCCCAGTATGGCGGCATCGCCATCCCACGCATCGGCATGGAAGTGCTGGTCACCTTCCTTGAAGGCGACCCCGATCAACCGTTGATCAGCGGCTGCCTGTACCACAAGGAAAACACCGTCCCCTATCCACTGCCGGCGAACAAGACCCGCAGCACCTTCAAGACCCTCAGTTCCATGGGCGGTGGCGGCTACAACGAACTGCGCATCGAAGACAAGAAAGGTCAGGAGCAGATCTACCTGCACGCCCAGCGCGACTGGGACGAAAACATCGAGCACGACCAGAAAATCCGCGTCGGCAACGAACGTCACGACACCGTCGAAAAGAACAGCTACAGCGAGTTCAAGGCCGAAGAACACCACACCGTCTACGCCGACCGTAAAGTCGAAACCCGCGCCAACGACCACCTGACCGTGGGCGTCAATCAGCACATCAAGATCGGCACCGGCCAGTTCATCGACGCCGGCCAGGAAATCCACCTCAGCAGCGGCATGAAAGTGGTAATGGAAGCCGGCGCAGAGCTGACCCTGATCGGCGGCGGCAGCTTCATCAAGATCGACGCCGGCGGCGTGACCCTGAGCGGCCCGGTGATCAACATGAACTCCGGCGGAAGTCCGGGCAGCGGCACCGGCGCCGCCCCGCTGATGCCTGGCATCCTGAAACAGGCCGACGCCGACAAGGCCGGCCAGGTCCTGACCCCGGCCCAGATCAACACCCTCAAACGTAACGCGCCATTCTGCGAAGAATGCGAAAAATGCAAGGCAGGTGCCTGTGCCATCTGATCGAATTACGCCCAAGGACTGGCTGTCGCACCAGCCGTTGCAGACTGGTGAGCGTTTGTATTTGGTTATTAGTGCGGCGAGTGATTCCGAGCCGCTCAAGCCTTTCTATCAGCAAGATGCCGCACCACAACTGCAGCCCATATGGGGTGGAACACCTTACGCCGATTGGCTTCCTGTAATGCCGTATCTCGCCGAGATCAGCCCCAATGCCAGTTTTCTGCAATGGATTACTGAAACCGATGCATTGGATTGGGGTTGGCTCGCGGTATCCACCAGCGCGCCGGAAACGGTGCTGGAGCATTTGCGCAGCCTGACTCAGGTAAAAATGCCGGACGCCACTGAGGTGTTTTTCAGGTTCTGGGATGGTCGACATTTTCATCCGATCATCGAAGGGTTAGGTGCTACAGCAGGTGAATTGCTGCCGGTGTTCCAACGCTACCTGATTAACGGACAGACGCTCGATGTCGGCAGAAGAGCGGTACCTCCCGCAAAAGAGTGGCCCTGGTGGGAGATCCCCCAAACGCTTTTGGATGCTCTCGCGAAAAAGGACCACACCACCGTCGTTGAAAACCTGATGCAGTGGCTATCCGAAGATTGCCCTGAGTTGTACTTCGAATTCCCCGAAGCCAACTTGCGCAGAAAGGTTGAGCGCTTCGTGCGCCAGAACCCAAACACAGAAGAGATGGCAGAGCGTCTCGCCGCAGAGCTGACAAAGGAAGTCACGTCATGAATACCCCGATTGGTACCCTGGTCCTGCGTGTGCTGGACGCCAAAACACCTGACGTGAGCTTGATCCTCAAAGACTTCAAAAACTGCCTGAGTGATTACAAGGAATGGGCAGACGGTTTCTGGACTGGCTGGGCGCTGGACGTCGACCAGACCTTTAAGGTCGGCAACGAAGTCAGCATCACCGAACGGAAAACCGAAACAGGTGCGGTGAAGACCTATGCCACTTGCCCGTTGGTAGGTGATTTCACGCTGATTCATATGTTCGAGTCCGCGCGCTTTGTGCCGATTGGCAACACGCCAGTCAAACTGGAACCGGTCACCAAGGGCACCTTTTACGATGACGTTACCGGTCCGGTCATCGAAACCATGATCGGACCCAGCGGCATCAAAGTGATCGAGGGGGCCAAGAGAGGTCAGACTTACCGCATCACTTTTTTCCCCAACGTATCCCAGAGCGACGTCAAGGCGCTCTATGACTCCTATCAAGGCGTTATCGGCAAGCTTGATGGCTGGTTGCAGAGCGAATGGTCGAGCAAGTTTAAGCCGCAATGGGCCAGTTACTCTGCAGCGGATCGTGCCGGGCGTTCCGTAATTTTGCTCAAACGAGCCTTGGACGGTTTCGAAGAAGCTCTGCTGCGGCTGTGGGACGACATCAAAAGCCTTTTCGACCTGCTCGCCAATCCGAAGAAAAACTACGAAAAACTCAAAAAGTATTTGTCGGATATTGAGATCGACAAACTTTATGCTGCTTCCAAGGAGTCGATTGCTTCAGGGCTGTTGATCCTCAGCGACGAACCGCTGATGTTCATCTACGTTTCCGCCATTGTCGCTTGGGTCGGAATGCTGCCGCCGCAGGTTGTTGTCGACGTGATGACTGCCATTGCCTCGGAATTCCTGATCAACGTACTGGTGGGTATCTGCCTGACAGGTGGCGCCGGGCTGGCCGTGAGAGCGGGCACCAAAGTCCTCTCCACCGTCAAATCCGGAGAAGCCATCAAGTATCTTGAAGACCTTGCGTCGACCTTGATGACACTCAGCAACAAACACGCCCTGCCCGCCCACGCGGAAGTATCGAAGCCAATCATCGCCAGTGCCAAGAATGTGCCGATGAAGCCTGCCAAAACCGCAGCGCTGAAAATCGATGAAGCTACCACTGAAGCGCCAAAGGCTGGCTCGCGCAAGGCTGAACCCAAAAGCCAACTAGAGGGACTGTCTCCCGCAAAACAACTGCCTAAAACTGCAGATACTCCGAAACAGGAAGTCAAAGACGCCTCTTCGTTCCCAAGGGACAAGAAAAAGAACCAATCCACTTTGCAACCTGAAGAAAAAGTCGACGACGTTCCCGATCAGTCCAAGACGCCCGATGACAAAAGCGCCACCTGCGCGAAGAAGACCTGTACGAACGGCTGCCCGGTCTCGATGGTCACCGGTGAAGAGCTGCTAACCATTACCGACGGTGAACTCGGCGGCCTGCTGCCATTCAGCTGGACTCGTCTCTACCGAACCAGCGCGGCTGAAATCGACTGCGGTCTAGGTTATGGATGGAGTCACGCCCTCGCTCAGCGGGTGGACATCAATGGCGACGAGGTCGTGTGGACCGATCACGAAAACCGGGTCACCACTTTTCCGCTGCCCAGCGTACAGCGCCCGGCAATCACCAATAGCCTTTCGGAAGCAGCCATATTCATTGGCGACGATCCGTCCGAACTCGTACTGACTCAAGCCGGCGAAAAGCCGCAGTTCTATCACTTCCGCTTCAACAGCAAAGGCGCGACGTTGATCGCCATCAGCGACAACTACGACAATCGCCTGCACATCACCCGTGACATCCATGGTCGAATCAAGCGCGTGGATAACGGGGCTGGTCGTGCATTGCTTGTGCGGTACGACCGCAAGCATATTGTCGCCATCGACTATCAGCAGTTTATTCCAGCGGACAATCTCGAAGACGCCTGGAACACCGTTCAGACGCTGACCACCTATGAGTACGATGCTCAACACCGGTTGATCAAAGCCACAAACGCTCTGGGAGAGTCCGAGCGTTATGCCTACAACGAACAGAACGTCATTCTTGAGCGGCAGCTCGCCGGAGGCGCAAGCTTCTACTGGGAGTGGGAAAAGGAAGGCAAGTCCGCACGTTGCATCCATCACTGGGCCAGTTTCTCTCAGATGGATGCGCACTATGCGTGGGATGACAAAGGCAGCGTCACCGTTACCAATGCCGATGGCAGCGAAGAGATCTATACCCACGACGACAAGGCGCGACTCGTCGCCAAAGTTGATCCGGACGGTGCCGAGCACTTAAAAGCCTATGACGACAAAGGCCGACTGATCGCCGAAAAAGACCCGATGGGGGCGGTCACTGAATATCAGTACAACGAGGCCGGCCGTTTGATCGCGGTGATCCCGCCAGAAGACGCGCCGACCACCTACGAGTACTACAAGGGCTTCGTCCGTGTGGTGAATCGCGGTACCGCCAAATGGATCTACTGGCGTAACGACCAGGGTGACATCACTGAGCAAGTCGACCCGGACGGCAACTCAACGCATTACACCTACGATCGCCAAGGACGCCTGCTGGAGATCCGCCATCCCGACGGCAGCCGCCACCAATTGGGCTGGAACAATCTCGGCCAATTGCTGGAGGAGCGCCTGCCGGACGGCGGCCAGCGCAAGTACCGCTACGATGCGCTCGGTCGCCAGATCACACGTCAGGCTGAAACGGGTGCGATCACCCACTACCAGTGGGATGCTGCTAACCGTCTGGCACAGATCACCCTGCCCGGCGGCGCTACCCGTGCCTTCACCTACAACCCATACGGCCGCGTCACTGCTGAACGCGACGAACTGGGGCGCATCACCCGCTATGAGTACGCCGACAATCTCCATCTGGTCAGCCGTCGTATCAATCCGGACGGCAGCCAGCTGCGCTATCGCTACGACAACGCACGCCTGCTGCTCACCGATATCGAAAACGAACGCGGCGAACACTATCAACTCGATTACTACTCAAATGGGCTGATCCAGCAGGAAACCGGTTTCGACGGGCGCCGTACCGCTTACGAGTACGACCTCAACGGCAAACTGCTGAAGAAAACCGAATACGGTGACGACGGCAGTGAGCTGGTGACCGAGTACCAGCGCGACGCCTCTGGCCGCTTGCTGGTCAAAACCCTCGCTGATGGCGAAGAAATCCATTACAGCTACGATGCTTTGGGTCGCTTGGTAAACGTTGACGACGGCCACTGGCCCCTCGCCTATGAGTACGACGTACAAGATCGCCTGATCACTGAGCACCAAGGTTGGGGCACCACGCGGTACGAGTACGACAGCGTCGGCCAACTCAATCACTGCCGCCTGCCGGATGGCAGCACACTCGATTACCGCCACTTGTCCGGCGGTCGGCTGAGCAGCATTGACCTCAACGGGTCGCGCCTGACTACGCATCAGTTCGACGCTGGCCGTGAACAGCAGCGCCAACAAGGCGTGCTGCTTAGCCAATACCAATACGACGAACAGGGAAGGCTTCAAGCGCACACGGTAGGTCAGCAGGATCGCAATCTGTTCCAGCGCCGCTACGCCTACGATGCAAACGGCAACCTGGCCGGCATCGATGACAGCCGCAAAGGAAACCGCAGCTACCACTACGACCCACTGGATCGTCTGGTCAGCGTTCGCGGCGCCACTCCCGAAACCTTCGCTCATGACCCGGCCGGCAACTTGCTGGGCCAAAGCGATCTGCCAACTGCGAACCTCGCCAACGTCAAAGGTAATCGCCTGCTTATGCAAGGCGACCGGCATTACGACTACGACGCCTACGGCAATCTGGCCCGGGAACGCCGTGGTACCGGACAGCAACTGGTCACCGAATACCGCTACGACTGCCAGCATCGCTTGATTGGCGTCTCGCTGCCCGGTGGTAGCACCGCAAGCTACAAGTACGACGCCTTTGGTCGTCGCATTGAGAAGACCGTCGATGGTCAGACCACAGAGTTTCTCTGGCAAGGTGAACGCCTGATCGCCGAAAGTGCCGAGAATCGCTATCGCACCTACATCTACGAGCCTGGCAGCTTCCGCCCATTGGCAATGCTCGACGGCGAAGGCCCCGTCAAGGCAACCCCGTACTATTTCCAACTTGACCACCTCGGCACACCTCAAGAACTCACCGACTACAGCGGCGAAATCATGTGGTCGGCGAAATACCGTGCCTATGGCAATCTGGCCACCTTGGATGTCGCCGAAATTGATAACCCTCTGCGCTTCCAGGGTCAGTATTTCGATGCCGAGACGGGATTACATTACAACCGACACCGCTACTACAATCCGAACACAGCGCGATACCTGACGCCGGATCCGATCAAACTGGTAGGGGGGCTAAACAACTATCAATATGTGCCTAACCCCACGGGCTGGGTGGACCCACTTGGGTTAGACAACTGCCCTGGAGCAGATTGCAAAGCCCCAAGCAATACCGCAAATGCAACAAAACCTGATCGAATTCCGATGACTCAAGCTGACTATGATGAAGTTATCAATTTAGAACGAGGCAATCGCCCTGGAAGTGCACGCGAGTATTTACCGGAGCAATATGTAAACCTTCACGAAGAAGCCTTTAGGCAGCAGGGCGGTTCATTTGTTGTTATTGACCAGTGGATTGAGCGGTCTTCCTATCCGACATTTCCTCCTAGAAAGTTTGTAGGCTTACCTTCTGAAATGGATAGTGTGGTAGCGAAATTCAAAGCGAGTGGTGGAGACTGGGAAGTTCTAAACCGAGAACTAAATCTCGGCTCGAACGATCTATCATCAGCTAAAATTTATTTAGTAAAAATAAAACCTGACGATCCACGATTCAAATACGAAATACCAAATGGAAATGAAGCAGGCGCTTATCCTAAAGAATGGGTTCCTGGAGGTGAAACGAAGAGCGGCACAAAAGAGGCCGCTCTTATTGGCTCTGAAAAAATCGACCACGGCGCCGACATGAACAAGCTTCTAAGCCAATTTGACGACTGGGAACAACTTCAATGACAACCAACTTTGAAATAGCTTTGAAAAAGAATGAATTCCCTGACTACTTCAGAGGTAATGGCCAATATTTCACAAGAGACCCCGACTGGGGAACCCAGTTGCATATCATAAATTGGCAAGGACTATGCGGCTATTTAAAATCGCTAGAAAGCTCGATCGAAATATTGAGGAATGCATTTAGCGTATACTTAAACTCGGTTGAGTTTACAAAAAATGACGCCAGCGACCTGCTTGAAAACATTGGATGCTATTACTACCTAAGAAATAAACATCCTTTCTTGTCAAAAGATGGATTTGATCTTGTACGCGATGCTGCTGATAGTGAGAAACAGAAAATTTCACATATCATGACCTTTCTGAGAAAAACAATCGAAGCCAACAATAATGTTCAAGACCTTGAACTCTATAATCGCCGCATGAGAAAACTCATTGATGACGGCGGCCCAACCAATATAGAGAGCCTCTAACTCTTTCGACGGAACCCACTGTAAAAAGGTGACCAAAAAGGGGACAGATTTATTCTCTAAAATGAAAATAAATCTGTCCCCTTTTCTGATCGGCGCTAACGACGAAAAAGAAACCCGGTACATGAGGGTGGAATTGAGTGCGAATACCATACATGGACATCCGATATCTGAAGACGCCTTCAAAAGGCTAACCAAGAAGAAAAATAAGCGATGAACATTAATAAGATAACAACGCTCGGCGGAACAATAACCTTCGATGATCTCTCCACACTAGTTGGATCCGACATCACACTTATAACCGACGAACTCAAAGAAGACCTTTTACAAGCATCACTGCCACTCGAACAAATAATCGATATTGGATGGTACCCAGAATTCAGCGAAAATGGCGCCTTTAGAATCTCGCTGATCTCAGATCAAAACTGGGAGTCGCCAATATACAGCGAAAGTGCGAAAACTTGGGCCGAACTTGAAAAAGCGTTATATCACGCCCTGAATAAAATAAAAATAGCGTAATCTTTACGCAATCAAAAAACAGACCCTTCGTAAAAAATGTACCCCCCCGGAAACCTTAGGTCTATTTACTACTTATTATTGCAACAATAAAAAACGCATAAAGGCCACGGCTTTGCCGCGTACAACATGCCCGAATCGAAAGACAAAAGACCAGAACGGCCCGAAACACTTAAAGCTCTAGACGCGACTTGATTCCTTAATATTGGACAAAAGGGGACGGACAAAAGGGGGACAAAAGGGGACAGATTTATTTTCTACAAACTGAAAATAAATCTGTCCCCTTTTCTCCAACGACGACGGCTTGATGACTGCCGTTATCCCGCCGGAAGACGAAGCCACAACGTACGAATACATCAACGGCTTCGTCAGTGATGTTCATCGCGGCAAAGCCAGTTGGAAGTACCAACGCAACCGTCAGGGCGATATCACCCAGCAAATCGACCCGGACGGCAATGCCACGCTCTACAGCTACGATCCTCAGGGGCGCCTGCTGGAGATTCTCCACCCGGACGGCAGCCGTCATCAACTCGGCTGGAACAACCTCGGCCAGTTGCTGGAAGAGCGCCTGCCCGATGGCGGCCAGCGCAAGTATCGTTACGACGCGCTGGGTCGGCAGATCACCCGCCAGGAAGAATCCGGCGCCATTACCCAATACCAGAATACGATGAAAGAAGTGGCGCTCACATAAACGTCTGGTCAGGAAAAAAACCTGCCCCGCATTACCTCTTCAACGCAAGTGAAAAAACAGTATTAAAACTACTCAAGGCATTTAAAAAATGAGTTATTTCGACGACGAGCTTGAAAAAGACCTATCAAACTCCAACATTACTTTCGAAAAATTGAAACCCGAAGTACATGATAGCTTTGTATCTAGCATCAATAAAAAATTTCCATTTAGCGGGTCTAAAATAGCTTGGAACTCCCTCCCCAACAGTATGAACTACGTAAAAAAAGAGGCCGACCAAGCTTTTATTGACATTTCAAAAAAAATAACGGCCCTCAACGCCCCCGAGATTGTATTCATTGGCGACTCTCTTACAGATAACGCATACAAAATAAGCACAGCAAATTTAGAATGCACTCTAGCGATTTTCGCGGACATCCCTCAACATACTTACTTCTTCTCGGAAAGCCTAAGCTTCATCGGCTGCATTAGTAGCGAAGGAGAAATTGATTTTAGCGAATCATCTTCTTAATCATCATTCCCAATCAAGCCGGGACAGGCCACGTGCCTGTTTTCCTGATAGACCAAATAGGGAACGAACTAAAAAGGTGACAGATTTATTTTCTACAAACTGAAAATAATTCTGTCACCTTTGTTCCTCAAACCGCATTTCAATGCGTGAATGGGGACAGACCACGGTTTCATTTTTGTACCTATAATCTGCCCTCTAGAAACTCACCTCTTCCTCGCTATTTATAGTGGTCTGTCCCTGAATAACACAGATCCGGAGGGGTAGTTGCTGATGTTCTACATCCAGGCCAGAAAGGTGGGATGGAGCTCTGGGGAGGCGGCCGAAAATAAATGGTGGATCAAATGAAAAAAACAAAATTTATTAATGTTCTCTCTGATGCAGAAAACCTAAATTGGGAAGACGCATTGTATTTACCAAAAAACAAAGAAGAGTGGGGTTTGAATTGCGAAGCAATAATCGAAAACCCAGACACCTTTGAAGACTACGACGCTGATGATAATCCGACAGAGCTATCAAAAATAGGCTATCGTTATGTTTTACTCTGCGACGACCTATCATCCATAATAAAAAACCTAAAAGAACAGACCGCCTCATATGATATGGATACTGCCTACAAAGCGTTCATATTTTATTTTAATAACGATAGCTTCATTAAAATAGCCTAAACAATAGGCCCAGCACAAATATCGATAATAGTGGGCAGATGAAAAGATAGATTTATTTTTAAATGTATCAACCAAAGCCATTAAAAATAATCTGCCCCCTTTTTACCGGCATGTCCAGAGGAATTTTGACATGCCTAAGATAAGTATTTCGTGCAGCAGTCTTGTAAAGAACATAAGACAAAAAGGTGACAGATTTATTTTCTACATGCCAAGAATAAATCTATCCCCTTTCGCTGTGGAATCCTGATATGAAATTTGACTGGAGTTCTTTTGGGATTGAACAGAGATCCTCAGTGGATACCAATACGATTTCTCAAGTGGAAAAACTACTTAGCGTAAGTTTTCCAAAGTCATATCTGGACTTGACCACATATTCCGATGAAGCCTCTCCAGAGATACTTTCATTTCCATATGGAAACAAAGTGACTTGCATAAGCGAATTCTTTTCTTTCTCGCCGGATGTGGCGCCGTATACCATCTCATGGTACTCAGGTGCGGGAAAACCTCCAGGGTTTCTCAAACAAATTATCCCTATAGCAAGAGATGCGGGTGGTTATCTGATCTGCCTAAATTTCAACATACCCTCGATTTCTGTTGAAATATTTAATCAACACTCAAGTAAAACCTACTTCATTGCTAACAATTTTGATGATTTTGTTAATTTGTGGACTGAGTAAAACAACGCGCAAAAATAGTCAGCCTAGGATCGTGCCACCTATCGGAGGTAGTTGATCCTCAATGGAGGATTTCATCAGTCCTCTACTGATCATGATTACAAAGCGTGATGGTTAGACAAAAGGTGACATAGACAAAAGTAGACAGATTTATATTCTACAAACTAGAAATAAACCCTCCCCCTTTTCTAAAATTTAGGAAAGCATATTGAAAAGAACGAGCCAAAGACTTTGAGCGAGCAGAACCATGCATAAATATCAAGACTTGATAATGAAACTCGATAACTCCGACGAAGAAACATTTTGGCTCGGCCCCGCCACTGCCGAGCAAATAAAAAAACTCGAGAATATTCTAGGCGTAAAGCTGCCTGAAGATTTCGTTGACTTCTTGAGTGTATGCGGTGGTGGTGGTGCAGCAGACTCAGAAATATGCGGAATTGAGAATGATGATGCAACTCTAGATAACGGCGGAACTGTAAATTACAGCACCATGCACTGCCGTTCAGAGTTTGAATTACCTAGTCATTTTGCCGTCATTTATTTAAAAGACGACGAAGTTTGCTGGGCAATTGATTGCGGTCCCACGGGAAATGGACAGGTCATTAGCTACGATCTGTTTAAGCGCAAACCGTCTAAGAAAATAGCGGAAAACTTCTATTCATTCTTTGAGGAATACATCAAATTTAGAATCTAACTTTAAACCGTGAGTTATCTGGTAAGCAGTCGGACAAAAGGGAGCCGAACAAAAGGGGACAGATTTATTTTCTAAGAAATTAAAATAAATCTGTCCCCTTTTCTGGTCCCCTTTTCTGTTCATCACGCGGATCAAATGCCTGCATCAGCAATCCATGAAATATTGCCAGCGGAGCATCGCGGTAACAAGGCACTTCACCCTAATAAGTTCAATCAGGGTATAACTCTAGAAATGAGGCAGCAGGATCGAAATCTTCCCTGGTGGTATCGTGCGAGAGAACAAGGCGCAGATGAAAAGCTGCCAGAATGGATTCATGACAATCAAGGTCGCAAAAAATGAATTTTTCCGAATTTGAAGAACTTGTAAACGAAAAAAAAATGGCCAACCCAGTATGGTTTGGCTTGGAGCCAGACAGCCTAGCAAGCGAAGACAGTGTGATTTTCGCTCAAAATACACTGAACGCAACGCTGCCTATTGAATACGTACAGTTTGCGAAGCGATTTGGCGGCGGATATTTTGCACTCGGAATCGTCTACTCTCTGGATGAAAACAGCAACTTCAATATTTTAGAGGTAAATAAATCCGAATCAACAACCAGAGGAACCCATATACTATTTTCCGAAAATGGAACTGGTGATTTTTATGGATTTGAAATTAAAGACAGCCAATGCCTTCCAGAGGTATATTTTTTCGATCACGAAACTGAAAAATGGCAAAAAACAAAGTACGAAAACATGCTCAGCTTCCTTGCTGAAACCGCACTATCCAACTAAAAAAGCAACTAAAATTACAAGCAGCACAAGCAGCATCAATGCCCTACTTTAAAATCATGATTAAAAAAATTCAAGAAAAAAGGGGACAGAATTATTTTCTACGCGCTGAAAATAACTCTGCCTCCTTTTCTTCTTGACAAATCCCAATTAGAGCCTTTAGCTGAGGCATATGGAAAATATGGCGATGGCGGAGCACAACAACTCCACCTAGATGGGCAAAAAGTAAACTCCCACAAACTCGACGTACTACCGGAAAAAAAATGAGAACTTTTTATGTGATTGCTAGTAAGGATATGGAGCCAAACCTCCCGCATAGCTCAAACTGGCCAAAGCTTATAGGCTACTCCTTCGCAGATAACTATTTTTACTTATCCGAAGGCAAAGGCCACGGCTTTGCCGCGAACGACATGCCTGAATCGAAAGCTAAAAGACCAGAATGGCTTGAAATATTTACAGCTTTAGACGCGACTTGGTTCCTTAACATGATTGAAACTAACTTCACCAGCGAAACGAATTTCCGTGAAAAATTAACAGCACACATTGGCAACGTAGATACAATAATATTTTGACTATCTCGAGTTCGGTATTACACCAGCAGGCAGGGCTCAACTGGCATCGAAAGTTATAGTTCAATCCAAGCACAGGAAAACAATCGTGTCTACGTGAAATCTGCCAACGCCTACCAATGTGTAAACGGCGGACAGACCACGTTTTCTTTTTCAAAATCAGAAAAGGGACAGTTTTATTTTCTACAAACTGAAAATAAATCTGTCCCCTCTTAAGCTTTAAATATCACCATTGGACCCCATGAGGTAGAACTATGAATTTCAATGACACCCTCGTAAATACGGACGAGCGATTCGCTATAGGAATTGAAGAAACAACAGGAAAATACTACATCTCGATTTCGGTCAACAATCGCATGGTTGACTACGAAGAATATTATGAATTAAGCAAAGGGTCTTACTTGCTGTTTCTTAAAGACTCCTCTGCGGCTTTACTGTTTGTGGAGCGCTGTAGAGCTAGGTTGGAGGATGAGCTTCTCTTTTTCAAGCCGGGACCAGACCGCGGGATCGCGACGTAAAAAACGATAAAATTCGGTCATTAGTGGAACACAGGCAGATCCCCATCAGGGCCGTACTGGAGGAGATCAGGAAACAAAACAACACTCATTTCACTCGGGCGGAATTGGATCTGATTGATGAGCTTCTATATTGCTATGGATAAGACAACGTTGATAAATCAATGAAGAAATCACACGCCATGACTGCCCCATTAAAATACAATCTCCAGCCGATCAGAGTACCCAGCGGATGGACAATAACCATCAACAACATGTTTGAAGTTGAACTGACAGCCGAAACAACTGAGTGGTTCTCCAGCTCGGTTCTGTTGGGTGGCGTTCGGCGCAGTACAGGTCATTGCTTCGACTCGAGGGTCGAACCGGAAGGCGATCCTGAGGGAGAATTCGTGGTGGATTTTTTGACGATAGAACATGACAAACATGGCAAACCGGTCAAAAACTCTGAGGTATTCCTGGGTGAATTCAGAACCCGACACAAAGCCAGGTTTATTGAGAAAATCGAGTCATTCATGCTGGAGACCTGACAACCTCCGGGACAGAATCTAAAAACTCATGTCGGCTTCGATATTTTCCTCATACCCGGAAAGTGCTTTAAGAATGGCAGCGTTCTCCGCATATTTTTCTTTCAGTTGCCTCAGCTGTCGATCCGTTCCTTTGCAATAGCGATTGATCTCACCGACCATCCGGCTGATGTCTTCTGGTTCCACCAGATCAGGCTCGGAAACCTCTCCCCGCAAGGAATCGCAGTTATCCCTTGCCATGACGTAGTCCGCAACATCGGAGGGCACGGCATTTTCGCTTTTGGCTGGGCCCGCTAAAACCGCAAGTGCCAGCAGCGCCATGAAACGACAGGCCGTGTACCTTTTGGTCGGACTGTTCATTATTGCACCGGCCAGGGAAGTCATGTCGATTTCAACCTCTCGAAAAGTCACGCGTGTCACTCGATCAACGCTTGCGCGACCTCATATTTGACCACCACGCGATTGCGATAAAGTCTCTCACGCTTCACCAATTCCCCCACCTGCCCTTTGTTTCGCACTTCCCGCCAAATCTCATTCTCCCGATACACCCTTGCCCCCTCCCGCACAAACCGATGCGCCTCTTGAAACACGTGATAGCGATATTCCCTCACCCGATCACACAACAACTCCCCCTCGAGTTGTGTCTCGCCGACGTTCAACTTCAGCTGAAAGCTCCGATCCGTCGGGTTATGCAGCACCAGATCAACGTAGTTGTAGAAAATCGCCGCCCCGGACCCAAACGGCAGCACCCGCCCTTCGTCCGGAAACGGGTCGAAGCTGTGGTTGGAACGCTCGACCACCACCAGCGGTGAATGAATCGCCATCCAGTGAATCAGGTTGCTCAGTTGGCAGATGCCACCGCCTACCCCGCGTCGTGCCTCGCCGAAAGACAGTTCCATGCCTTCAACGTAGCCGCGTTTCAAAGTCGGGCGGCCGACGAGGCGGCAGAAGGAGAAGTGTTCGCCGGGGGCGATGATGACGCTGTCGAGGGCGGCGACGGCGAGTTTCAGGTTGATGACTTTGTTGTGTTGCAGGGCGAGGTCGGAGTCGCCGAGTTTGCGGATGAGTTTCGAGGTGTGTTTGAGGTAGCGAAATGGCAGGCGCTCGGCCGTGGTGACGGGACGTGCGTAGCGTTTGCTGGAGCAGCACCAGGCAATTTGACGGAACAGCCTTTTTTGCCACACGCGCAGCCAGTACAAGGCCGGGTGGTAGAGGGAAAGTGGTTTCATCCGTGACACAACGGCGTGCGCCGTTTCTTCCTTGAACCGCGAGAGGGGCGCGCATTTTATCCGGTAATGACCGGCAGCACCCCATGCATTTCACAAGACCAGCCGCCTCTCTTCGGCATACCTCTACCGTCACATTCGCAAATTAAGGTTCGACTAAGGTTGCATCGCTACGATCGCGGCCAAGAAACCTTGTTGCCCTTGAATCGCAGATGAGTCCTTCCGACATGAAAGCGTTTGATTTACCAGCCCAGCCAGCGTCGAATTTCAGCCTTGTCCTGGTAAATTACAAAACCCCGGACATCACTAAAATGTGCCTCGAACTTCTGCGCGAGCACGTCCAGGAGCAGCGCATTCCGGTGTGGGTGGTCGATAACGATTCAGCGGATGCCAGCCTGGATTACTTGCGCTCGCTCGACTGGATCAACTTGATCGAACGGCCTTCGCCGGGCAAGGAAGTTGGCCATATTGCGCACGGTAAAGCACTGGATCTGGCACTGGAAAAAGTCGATACCGATTATCTGTTTCTGTTGCACACCGACACCTTTGTCTATGACAAGGAAGTGTTTGCCATGATGATGCGCGAGTGCACGAAAACGCCGGACATGGCTGCAGTCGGTTGTGTCGAACAACTCAATCGCGGGATTGTTCGTGACACTTGGCGTCTAACTTCGCGCTTCTGCAAGCACTATGTTCGTAAAGCGAAAGTGCGTCTGGGTATGCGTTCGAAAATGCCAAGGCCGTACAAAGAAACGCATCTGAAAAGTTTCTGCACATTGTGGAATGCGCGCTTGATGAAGTCCCAAGGCCTGCACTTCTGCATGGATGACCTGGTGCCCGGCTACACGTTGCAAGATCGAATGAGCAGCCTGGGCTATGGCATCAAGTTCCTGTCGCCGCGCAAGATTTTCAGCTATCTGGACCACATCCAGTCAGGAACCGTCGCGGCGGCGGGCACCTACGGGAAAAATCACCGCAGGACAAAAATGTATCAGGCGACGCTGAAGCGCTTTCAAGGGCAGCAAGCCTGACGTGCAAATCTCGGTTTAATTCACCGCAAACAAAAAGGGCGACTTTTAAAGTCGCCCTTTTTGTTTGCAGAAATTGTATACAACTACTCCAAAGAGGTGTTCGCCCAGTGTAATGGCCTGGCAATCCATGCACCGGTAAAGAGCCCTGACACTGGGCGAACGGGTGGGATTTTAATTGAAGTTGGCAGATATGTCCTCATGCTTAAACATGAAATTTATGTACTAGAACGTTAAAAAGTGTTGCCCACCGATATTTACCGGGAAACTTCTTACAGATTCTTTTATATGATTGCTCTCATACTTAAAGCTGTACAAGAACAATCATTCTGTAGAGTTAATGCTCAACTTTCGTGTTGGCTGGTCACTTTTAAGATATCGGTGTAAGTGACGATGACGCTCTGCCCTTCTTTCAGATCTTTCAGTTTGGCTTGGATTTCAGGCTTTTTCACGTCGAGAACTTTCGACACGCCCGCCGGGTTTTGCAGGGTCACCTGATTTGTCTTCAAATCAATTTTGGTGATTTTCAATTGCACCTGAACCTGACGATACGCCTCGCCACCGGGGTTATCGCTGCCCGGGGCCTTACGCAACTCACCGGTACGTTCGGTAGTGCCAGGCAGACCTTTATCCACATCGGTGTCGAGGTAAGCGGCGACAGAACGCTGTACCTGAATATTGACCTGATCGCCGGGCTTGAGATTGGCGAGGTTTTTCGCCTTATCAGTGAGCTGAACGTGAACCGGCTTGCCTTCGGCACCTTCGAGCACAACCTGATGGTTAGCGGCATCGACGGAGATCACTTTGGTGATGACCTGATCTGCTTCAACAGTGGCAGACAGCGGAATATCGGCAGCCATGGCGCCGAAGCTGGTGGCGGACAGTACGGTTGCGAGGGTGATGGCCTTGGCCAATGCGTCGAGCTTCATAAGCAATACTTTCCCTGTGATGAATGGCACCGCCCGGCGCCGAATTGGCTTCGGCGACGAACGTGCCACTGAGCATAGACGCTGTTCAGGGCTTGGCTTTGGTTTGTGTCGAAGAGGTCTGTTGTTTTGCGGTGTCCTGCGCGGTGGATTCGCCGCTGGGCGTGCCTTTTCCAGTGTTTTCACGCTGTTTCGGGTCGGTGGGCCGCAGGGCGTCGTTGTCGCGTTCGGTTTCGCCCGGTGGACGGGGTTCGTCAGGGTGTTCGCCTTGGGTGATGGGTTTCATGGGGTGGTCCTCAGGCTTTGGGGTCGTCGAGTTCACGGGTAACGTTGATGGCGGGGGAATCCTTGTGCAGGTCGTCGGCCTTGGCACGCAGGAGCTGCCATTGTTCGAGGTCGATGGCGCCTTGGCCGAGCATGTCGTCGGCGATGCGTTGCAGGTCGAAGTAGTGGGCGTCGGGGGATTGCTGCCAGTAGGTTTCGTCGTCGAACAGACGTTGCCAAGTGGTCATGTCTGGGGGGGGCAGGTCGTCGCTCATGGCTAATCCTCGGCAGGTTTCTCTGTAGAGGACAACACAGTAAGCCGAGTTCAAACCGATCCATTGTAGGAGCTGCCGAAGGCTGCGATCTTTTGATCTTGTTTTTTAAAAGCAAAATCAAAAGATCGCAGCCTTCGGCAGCTCCTACAGGGATTTGTGGATACTTTTCAGTAGCCGGTCATTTCCAGATAACCCTGGCCGGGATGGCTGCCGCGGATGTGCACCGGGCCTTCCCAGTACGGGATGCGCAGGTTCATCCAGGCATTGGGGTTGAGCGCGTCGAGGGTAATGTCGAGGTGTTTGTCGGGGATGCTGATCGACCATTTCACCGGCATCGCCCGGCCGGCGACTTTTGCGGTGGCTTGCGGGGTAAGCTGGATCTGCGAACTGCGCAGGGTTTGCGTCTGACCGTCAGCAGCGATCCACGTGCCGGTGAGATACGGCGCGCCGTCCTTCTGGCGCATGCGGTACAGCATCACGTGTTCACCACCGTCCAGATGCAGGGAGAACCAGTCCCAACCGGTTTGATTCGCGGTCAGCGGCTGGCTGCTCCATTCGCGATCAAGCCACGCCGGGCCGCTGACGGTGTAGCTCTGGCCGTTAATCTGCAACGTTCCGCTGGCCTGAAAAAACGGCTGACTGTAGTAATACGACGCCTGACCTTCCTCGGATTTCTGACTGAAACCCTTGTCGCCCTGCAACACCAACGGACGACTGGACGTGAGGTGCAGTTGATAGGCGAAATCCTTGTCGCGCGCGCTGAGTTGCAGGTCGCTCAGCGGATCCTGCGCCTGACTGGCGAATCGCCAATCATCAATCCACGCCTCGAACGGCGCCAGCCGCACACCGGCCTGCCCTACTCCACCTCGGGCGTAACGTTCGGCGGCGTGATGCACCGTGCTCGAAGTCACCGCCGCGTGCCCCAGCCAGATCGTCTGATCAGCCCACCCGGCCTGCTCCGCTACTGGTTTCAATGCACTGCGAAACAGCGTCCACTGCACGCCGAATTCATTGCCCTGCTGATCCTTGAGATTGGCGGTGACGTACCACCACTCAATGCGAAACCCCTCATGCGCAGCGTGATCCGCCGGAAAACTGAACACTCGCCCCGGCACCACCGGCGTAAATGCCAACGCCTGATCGCCCATCCCGGCGAAGCCTTTCTGTTCAGGCGCCGATTGATCGCAACCACCGAGCAGCAACAAAACCATCAGCACAACGAAGTTAATCCTCATGGGCAAACGTCCTCAGCAGGTCCGCCGGTTGCGTGCGGTACAGCGAGTACAGCGGCCATGCCGACGCCAGCAACGTCGCCAGCAACGCCCACCCCATCAACTGCAGCAATTGCCACGGAAACACCCGCAACGGCAGCCGCCAGCCAAACGCTTGCACGTTGATCACCGCGTCCAGACACCACGCCAGCGCGATCCCCAGCGGCAACGCCAGCACCAGCGTCAGCACCGCCAGCAACCACGTCTGTCCCAGATTGAACAGCATCAATTGCCGCCGCGTCACGCCCAGCGCCCACAGCGGTGCGAGTTGGCCGAGGCGACTTTGACTTTGCGTCAGCAGGCTGATGAACAGCGCCACGCCCGCCACCGCCAAGGTCAGACTGTTCAACGCCGCCGTGGCCGCAAAGGTCCGTTCGAAGACTTGCACCGACCAACCCTTGAGCCGCGCCTGATCGACGATGCGGCTGTCATCGAGTTGAAAGCGCGCCTGCAAGCCATTCAACAACGGCGGAATGTTCCGCGGCTCAATGCGCAGATTGAACCGGTTCGGCGTCAACTGCGGCCAGCCGCGCAGCAGGTGGTTGATGTTGACCAGCAAGTGCCCCTTGGGATTGCCGTAGTCGGCGTAGATGCCGACGATGCGCGGCGACCACGCACCATTCGGCGCAGGAATCGTCAGTCGATCACCCGCCCGCACCTTCAGCCGACGCGCCAGCTGTTCGCTGACCATCACTGCATCGTCGGTAGCCAGATGCGCCCACGGGTCGCTGCCACTGACATCGAGCAACGGCCAATGCTGGCGATAATGCGCGTGATCGATGATGCCGAACACCTCCGCCGGCCAGCCCTGCAACGTCACCGCGACTTGCCAGTTGGGCAGCACTGCCGCGACGTTCGGCTGCTGCTTGAGCCAGCTGTACATTTCGCGCGACTGTGCCGGATTGCTCGGGTTGATATACAACTCGGCGCTCAGACGTTGTTCTAGCCAGTCATCGAAGGTCTGGCGAAAACCGGCCGTCATGCTGCCCGCACCAATATTGGCAGCGAGCGCGAGGAGCAACGCCATCAATGCCAGACTCAATGCCGGCAGTTGCTGGCGGCAATCGGCGAGAAACCACTGACCGAGCACCGAGCGACTGCGTCCGAGCAACTGATTCAACAGCGCGCTGAGCAACACCGGCAGCGCCAATGCGGCGCCGATCAGCAATCCGGCCATCAGGACAAAACCGCTGGCCAGACTGTCGCCCCAGATCAATGCCGCCAAGGCAATCAAACCCAACAGCGCTGCCAGCCAGCCCTGACGGCGCAACCAGCGCGCATATTGCTGATGCCAGGCCTGCGGATCGGCCACCGCCAACAACGGCAAGCGTGCGGCACGCAACAGACTATTGGCCCCGGCCAGCAAGGCGCCGAGCAGGCTCAAGCCGATGCCGCTGAACCACCACCAGGTGCTCAGGCGCAACTGCCCCGCCACTTCGGCGCCATACAATCCGCGCAGGCTGGCGGCGACATCCGGCAGCAAGACACTGGCCAACCAATAGCCGCTGATCACACCGAACAGTCCACCGATCAGTGCCAGTACACCCAGCTCAACGATCAAGCAGAAAATCAACATTTGCGCGCTGACCCCGCAGGCGCGCAGCGTACGCAGCAGACCGCGCCGTTGCTCAAGCGCCAGCCCGATAGCGGCGTGGACGATGAACAAGCCAACCACGAATGACAAAAAACCCAACGCATCGAGATTCAGGTGAAAGCTTTCGGTCAGGCGCGCCAGATTGTTTTCCTCGCCGCTGCTTTTGAGCTGCAACTGACCCTTGAACGCGGCGGGCAACTCGGCGTGAAAATCCTTGGGCAGCAACAGCCGCGACAATTGTCCGGGTTGTTCCAGCAGGGTTTGCGCGACGCCGATGTCCACCAGCAACAGGCCGGGCGCCATGTCCTTTTGCGCGAGCAACGGCGGCAATCGCAGACCATTAGCCGTTTGCGGCGTGTCGCCTTCACGCAGATCCAGCGCTTGCAGAGTTTCCGGTGAAATCCACGTGCTCCCCGGCGGCGTGAAAAACTCGACAACACGCTCAATCGGCAGCGCCTGCCCGGCCACCGCCGAATCGGCCGGCAACGACACCGGTTCGATACCCATCAATTGCAACCGCTGATTTTCAAAACCCTTGAGCAGCAACCGGCCCTGCAACAGCGGCGACACCGGCCAGCCCTGTCGGCGCAGATCAACGAACCATTGCTGCGCGAAGGTCGCCCCGTTCGGCGTACTGAGACTGGCCTGCGGTTCGCCGCCGATCAATTGGCTGGCCCGTGCGTAACTGTCGCGCGCCTGACTGTTCAACGCTTCGACGCCGGTGAGCAGACTGGTCGCCAGCCACAGCCCGGTGAGCACACTGAAAAACTGCACCGGATGGCGCCGCCAATGGCTGAGCAGCGCGCGCAGGGTCTGACGGAAAACGTTCACGTCAGCCGCCCATTGGACAACATCACTCGCTGGGCTAAACGGGCCGCAACCCGCTGACTGTGAGTGACCATCAACAATGTAGTGGGCGTGTCATCGAGCAATTCCAGCAACAGCCGCAGGACTTCATCACTGGTCGCTTCATCGAGGCTGCCGGTGGGCTCATCGGCGAGCAGCAATTTCGGCTGCGAGGCCAATGCCCGGCCCAACGCAACACGCTGCTGCTGACCACCGGAAAGTTGCTCGGGATAACGCTTGAGCAAATCGCCGAGCCCCAGACGCTGCACCAGATGCGCCTGCCAACGCGGCTCATGCCGCCCGGCAAGACGCGCCTGAAACGCTAGGTTGTCCTCCACGCGCAGACTGCCGATCAGGTTGAACTGCTGGAACACCAGACCGATTTCTGTGCGCCTCCAATTCGCCAGTTGCGCCTCGTTCATCGCTTCCAATCGATGCGCGCCACTGCGGATGCTGCCGCTGTCGACTTTGTCGAGGCCGGCCACCAGGTGCAGCAACGTGCTTTTGCCACTGCCGGATTCGCCCATCAGCGCCAGGCTGCCGCCGGATTCGAGCGTCAGGTCGATGCCTTGCAGCACCGGCAATGGGCCTTGTGGGGTGAGATAGCTTTTGAAGACGTTTTCAACACGAAGCATGCCGCCACCTGATCGGTCAGTGTGGGGCAAGGATAGCGGATGGCGATGACAGACTTGAACTCAGCGTTGAATTGGCCGGCCCCTTCGCGAGCAGGCTCGCTCCCACAGGTTGATCGCATTCCAAATGTGGGAGCGAGCCTGCTCGCGAAAGCGTCGACCCGGACAAGCTGAAGCTCACTGCCCCGCCGCCACACTCGCCGGCGCCTGCGACGGCGTGACAATACTGCCCAGATCAATGTGCTTCCACTCAGGCTTGGCCCCCAACCGCGCATTGAACCGGTAGTTGAAGGTGAATTCATCCGCCGTCGCGACACTCAGTGGCTTGCCATAAACCGCCTCGATCCCCGCCAGGTCGTAACCCATCAACTGCAACAGCGTCGGAAAAATGTTGTAGTGGCTGGAACGATCCTTGTTCGCCGCCAATTGCGCCGACCAGTCCAGCGTCTTCAGAGCGCTGCCCTGAATCACCACCAGCGGCACCAATCCTTCCTCCTCCACCGGATCGCCACCGCAATGTGTGTTCAACCCCGGATTGCCGCGTTCATGCAGATCCTGGCCATGATCAGAGGTATAGATCAGCAGCGCATTGTTCAGATTGCCCTCGGCGAACACTCGCGCGAAAAACTCGCCGACGTTCCACAACACGGTGTTCTTGTAGGCATTGCGGTACAGCACCCAGTCATCCGGCTGGCCATTGAAACCGTTGCGCTCGCCGGTATCCGCTACCTCGGTGAACTGCCCGCGCGGCAAGGTCGGGCGGTAAGCCATGAACGCATCCGGGTATTTGTCATGCACCGGGAAGTGCGCGCCGACCTTGTTGATCACCACCAGCTCCGACTTGTCATCGTTGAGCAATTCGATCAGCTTCGCTGCCGCCGCCATGTCGCGATCGCGCACGCTGGTCTGGTCGAATTGCACGAACTGGTCGATGTCCTTCTTTTCGGTATCGGTCATCAGGTTCTGCAGGTTGCCGGCGGTGCGCTGGGCGTCGATGTACACGGTGTGCAGCCCAGCCTTCTTGGCGTACTGCCAGATCGACGGCAGCGTGGTGTTGATGCGCATGTAATCGGCGCGGGTGCCGCCGTAGCGCAGGGTCACGTTGGTGTCGGCGCTGCAATTGGCGATGGACGCCGCGTAGCCGTAATTGAAGATGTCGACGCCAGGACGCGCCTGTTTGAGGTTGCTGTGCACGCCGAACGGCGCGTTGATGTCCAGGTAATTGCCGGAAATGCTTTCGTCGATGATCAGCACGATGTCATGGCCGACCGCCTGCGAGGTGCGCGCCAGCGTCACCGGTTCGCGCGGGCCGACCGTGTTGTGCAGCGCTTCATAGGCAAACAGGTTCAGATAGGCCAGCGGCGTGTACATGATCGGCAAGCCACGCGCGCCCTCACCCGCACGCAAAAACAGCACGGCACTGAGCAGCAACACGCCGCACACCGGCGCCGCCACACGTAACGCGTTGGGAATCGCCAGGCCGTGGCGGGGCTTCAGACCGATGCCGAACAGCAACAGCAAACCGCTGAGCACGCCACGCAGGAGCGCGTCCCGGTACTGGTACGCCGCTTCCTGGATAAAACCGCCGGAGTAAACCAATGAGACGAAACCGCTGTAGGTCAGGTAATCCGCCGTGACCCGGGTATAAACATCGAAAAACACTGCCGAGACAAACATTGCCAATGCGAACACGTGGCGAATGAGAGCCTGCCTTATATACGCCATTAGATATAACGCAAAAGTAAGCGCCAAAAACATCGCGCCAAAAAGAAGTACAGCAAAACCGAGGCCGATAGCATTTAACCGATCAATGTAATATTCGGAATACATCAACAAATAAACAATTAAGAACAATTCTTTGGCATATCTGAACATGGCGATACCGATCGGGCAAAACGGCAGGGAGTCAAAGGTTTGTCAGTCAGAACCTGACACTAGCACCCGGCCATCAAAGCGCAAGAATTGACTGTTTTATCAGGGAGAGCGTCAAAAAACCGGTGACTCAAATCTGACACATCGACGACGCCACAAGCCTTTAAATTAGCGGCTTTCGACCGTTTATCGCATATTTGAAATCTGAACAAATCTGCACAAAAGCAACAAATTCAATCGCAGCAATGACTTGATGGCCAATCGCCAAAAAATGCTCAAGTGTTATACCGATGCAACATGTCATTTTGCTGACACGCTTTTCAAACGCTGCGCTATACCCCTTTAACTATCTCATTCCGTAGTTAACTTTTTGGTGTTATTGAGGTGCGCAGATGGACGTGAGCGTATTTGGCACTGGCTATGTCGGACTTATACAAGCCGCCGCACTTGCAGATGTCGGTCATCGCGTTTTATGCGTGGACATTGACCCAAACAAAATTAAACAACTGCAACAAGCAGTGCCGCCCATTAGCGAGCCAGGTTTATCCAGCACGCTTGAGGAAAACATCAAGGCTGGCCGTCTGTTGTTCAGCACCCAGGCCAGTGACGCGGTCGAACATGCCGAGCTGATCTTCATCGCCGTCGGCACCCCGGCCGATGAGGATGGCTCTGCCGACCTCAGTCACGTGCTCAACGTTGCCCGGCAAATCGCCTCGTACATGGAAGCTGATCGCACATTGATCATCAAATCCACGGTGCCGGTCGGCACGGCGGATCAAGTACTCGCCGCCGCCAACAGCGAATTGCTGCGTCGCGGCAAGACTGATCTGCAAGTGCGGGTGGTGTCCAACCCGGAATTCCTCAAGGAAGGCAGCGCCCTCGCCGACTGTATGCGCCCGGACCGGATCATCGTCGGCACCCACGACGACGCGGCCCGCGAGCAGATGAGCGAGTTGTACGCGCCGTTCTGCCGCAACCACGAAAAACTGATGTTCATGGACAACCGCAGCGCCGAGCTGACCAAGTACGCGGCCAACGCCATGCTCGCGACGCGCATCAGCTTCATGAACGAATTGGCCAACCTCACCGAACTGCTTGGCGCCGACATCGAAGCGGTGCGCAAAGGCATCGGTTCAGATCCGCGCATCGGTTACCACTTCATCTACCCGGGCTGCGGCTTCGGTGGCTCATGCTTTCCCAAGGACCTGCGCGCCCTGCTGCACACCGCCGAACACAACGGCATGCCGCTGAAACTGCTGCGCAGCGTCACCGACGTCAACGACCTGCAGCGGCATATCCTGTTCAGCAAACTCAAAACACAGTTCCCGCAAGGTCTGGCGGGTAAGTCCATCGCGATCTGGGGCCTGGCGTTCAAACCGAACACCGATGACATGCGCGAAGCCCCGAGCCGTTATCTGATGGATGCGCTGTGGGCCGAGGGCGCTAGCGTGCAGGCTTACGACCCGGAAGCGATGTCCGAATGCCGGCGCATTTACGGTTATCGCAACGACCTGCACCTGTGCGCCACCCGTGACGACACCCTCGAAGACGCTGATGCACTGGTGATCTGCACCGAGTGGAAAAACTTCCGCGTGGTCGATTTCGAACTGCTCGCCGAAAAGCTGCGCTCAAAGGTCATCATCGACGGCCGCAACTTGTACAACCCGGAACAAGTGGCGGCCGCCGGCCTGCATTACAGCGGCATCGGTCTGCGCCACATTGCCCCAGAAGGGCTGCGGCCATGAAGGTGCTGGTCACCGGTGCGGCCGGTTTCATTGGTGCCCATTGCGTGTTGCGGTTGCTGCACGACGGGCACGCGGTGGTCGGTCTGGACAATTTCAACGGCTACTACAACCCGCAACTCAAGCACGACCGCGTGCAATGGGTGCGCGAGCAGGCCGGCGATTTCCAGCTCGCGACGGTTGACCTGGCCGATGCCTCGGCCATCGAAGCACTGTTTGTCCGCGAACGTCCGCAAGTGGTGATTCACCTGGCGGCGCAGGCCGGGGTGCGTTACTCGCTGGAGAATCCACGGGCGTATCTGGACAGCAACCTCAACGGTTTCCTCAACATTCTGGAGAGCTGCCGGCATCACCCGGTCGAGCATTTGATTTACGCCTCGTCGAGTTCGGTGTACGGCGCCAACCAGCACACGCCGTACTCGGTGAAGGACGGCGTCAATCACCCGTTGTCGCTGTACGCCGCGACCAAGAAAGCCAATGAACTGATGGCGCACAGCTACAGCCATCTGTTCGGCATTCCCTGCACTGGCCTGCGCTTTTTCACCGTGTACGGGCCGTGGGGCCGGCCAGACATGTCGCCGATCCAGTTCGCCCGGGCGATCAGCGAAGGCACGCCGCTGAAGCTGTTCAACTACGGCGAGCACCAGCGCGACTTCACCTACATCGACGACATCATCGAAAGCATCGCCCGCCTCATCGAGCAGCCACCGCAGGTCAATCCGCATTGGGATCGCGAGCAGCCCGACCCGGCCAGCAGCATGGCGCCGTGGCGCCTGTTCAATATCGGCGGGCAGCACCCGGTAGAGCTGAAAACCTATCTGGCGCTGCTGGAAAAGCACCTCGGTCAGACCGCCATTGTCGAGTTGCTGCCGCTGCAACCGGGCGACGTGCTCAACACTTGCGCCGAGGCCAGCGATCTGGCCCAGGCCACCGGATTTCAGCCCCGGATAGAGCTGGATGAGGGACTCGGGCGCTTTATCGCCTGGTTCCGCGACTACTACCCCACTGCCTATCGCCCACGCGCCGTTCGCGGCTGAATTCATGTGGAGGACTCCATGACTGGACATGAGAAAGGTGTACCGATCCTAGAAATGCGCCGCGACAAGCGCGTGGATCCCGAGCACCGAATGCGTCTCGACGCGGCGATTCATCGCCAGGGTCGCGGCTGGTTCACGGGCCGCGACGGCGGTCGGCCATGGCAACTGTCACGCACCAATCGCGTGGTCGCCTGCCTCGGCGCCTTGCTGATTCTGCTGCTGATTTCGCCGTTGTTGATCGGTCTGGCGCTGACCATCAAATTCACCAGCGAAGGCCCGGTGATGTTCGTGCAGAAACGCACCGGTTATCGCGGGCGCAAATTCGGCATGTACAAATTCCGCACCATGGTCGCCAACGCCGAAGAGTTGAAAGAGTCACTGCGTCACCTTAACAAGCACGGTGCCGACGCGATCGATTTCAAGATCGACCACGACCCGCGCATCACCCGCATCGGCGGTTTCCTGCGGCGCACCAGCCTTGATGAACTGCCCAACCTGATCAATGTAGTGACCGGAGACATGCGCCTGGTCGGCCCGCGTCCGACCTCGTTCAACGCCTACCGCTACAAGGACAATCACCTCGCGCGTCTGGCGATCTTCCCCGGCATGACCGGCCTGTGGCAGATCTCCGGACGCAGCAATATCGACTTCGACCAGCGCGTTGAGTTGGACCTCAGCTACATCGCCGAGCAGAGCCTTCTGCTTGATCTGAAGATTCTGTTGAAAACCCCCTTCAAAGTATTCAGCGGCCACGGAGCAAGCTAATGGACGGTTCAACCAACAAAAGCCTGAGCATCGCCACCCCCAGCGAATCGAACCTGACCTCGACCGTGCTGGATCTCGATCTGCGGATCCTGTTCCTGACCGCCGCCAACCCCGGCTCAGGCACCACCACCAGTGCGCTGGCGCTGGCCAGCCAACTGGCGCAAATGAGCAGCGGCCAAGTGCTGCTGGTCGATGCCAGTCAGTCGGCGAGCAATCTCACCCAGCAGTTGAACCTGAGCAAGGAGCGCGGCCTGCGCGACTTGCTGTTCAACCCGGACAAACCGCCGCTGTTGCAGGACTGCGTAGTGCAGGTCTCGAGCCTGCCGTTCCACGTGCTGCCCAACGGCCGGCCGATCCGCACCCTGGAGCACCTGACCGCCGAGCGTCTGAGCCCGTTGCTTGATCAATTGGGCAGCCAGTACCGCTTTGTGGTGATCGATGGCGACGCGGTGTACTCCGACGCCGACACGCTGGTCATCAGCACGCAAGTCGATGGCGTGGTGCTTGTCGTACGCGCCGAAGACACTCGCTGGGAAGTCGCGCAAGCCGCCGTGCAACGCCTGACTCAGGCCGGGGCAAAAGTGGTCGGTAGCGTGTTCAACCGGCGCAAGTACTACATGCCCAAATGGCTTTACAAAAACCTGTAAGCGAACGCAAAGGATGACGCCATGAACGCCAAAATGCTTGTCCTGCTGTTGCTGCCGCTTGCAGGCTGCTCCAGCAATTCCGACACCCGCAACATGCCGGTGAATATCCTCACCGCGACACCGGCCAATGCGCAAGCCACCGACATGCCGAGGGTCGAACAGACCCTGCGCCCGAAAGATGTGCTGGATGTGATTTTCCACATCAGTACCAGCGGCTCGGACGCTTACCGCGTGCAGTCGGGTGACCAGATCGGCCTGAACTTCACCGCTGCCAGTCAGCTCAACGGCACGCAACTGGTGCTGCCTGACGGCACCATCGAACTGCCGGGCGCCAACACCTCGGTGAAAATTGCCGGACTGACCAGCGACGAGGCGCGGCAGGAAATCCAGCGCGCCTATCAACGCAAGCAGCTGTTCCAGCCCAACCGCAATCAGCTCTCGGTGCAGATTCTGAGCCCGCTGAGCAACGAGCAAAACCTCAAAAGCGCGCTGAACCACCCGGCCACTGGCATGAGCCGCGAAATCACCGTTGGTACCGATGGCTATGCGAGTTTTCCGGAAATCGGCGCTGTGCCGCTGCAAGGCATGACCGTCAATCAACTGGAAACCTTCCTCAACAGCAAGTACGCGCAACTGCCAGGACGGATGACGGTGGATGTGCTGCTGAAATCCACCGCTGGCAACGAGATCTACGTGCTCGGCGAAGTCGCTCAACCGGGCTCGTACCCGATCCGCCGGCCGGTGTCGGTGCTTGAGGCGCTGACCCTGGCGCGCGGTACCAATGTCAAGGCGCGTCTCGATTCGGTAGTGATCATGCGGCGCAACGGCAATCAGGTGCAGGCCATGAACTACGACGTCGAGAAAGCGCTGTCGGGCGATGCGCCACAGATCGCCTACCTGCAACCGGACGACATGCTCTACGTACCGAAAACCAAACTGGCCAGCGCCGGCGAACTCGCCCGCCAACTGGCCGATGTGGTGCTGTTCCAGGGCGTGGGGTTCAGCTTCGGCTACCGCGTCGACAACAAAGGCAGTGACAACTGACTCTCAGGTGAACGACATGAACCCAAAAGAAAATTACCTGCACGAGTTCTTCAGGATTTTCTTCGCCAACAAGCAAACGGTGAAGCGCATCTTCCTGATCTTTGCAGTGATCGCGCTGTTGCTGCCGCTGTTGCTCAAACAGAGCTTCGATATCACCGCGCAGGTGATCGTGCAGTCGAAAAAACTCTCCCAGGGCGATGCGACCACCTCGTTGACCCAGGACAACGCCACTTTCATTCCGCCATCGCTGGCGGACATGGAAACCGAAAGCAATATCCTCCGTTCGCCGGCGCTGATTCGTCAGACCATCAGCGAACTGCGCGACCAGGGTCAGTACAACCCGCCGCCGGGGATGCTCAGCAAACTGGCCGAACCGTTCAAGCGTTATGTCAGCACGCCGCTGCGCGAATACGTGATCAATCCGCTGCGTGATGCACTGAGCATGGAAACCGATCCGGTGCGCGACACGGTGCTGGATGGCTTGACCCAGGAAGCCATCGACAATCTGAAGATCGAAACCCTGCCGGGTTCCAATGTCATCTCGATCGTCTACAGCTTCCCAGATCCCGCCCAAGGCACGACGTTCGTTGCCACGCTGTTGCGCAACTATCTGGTCGATCGTCAGGCCTTGCAATCGATCGAGCTGCCGCAATCGTTCTACGAGACCAAGAAGCATCAGTATCAGGTCCGCCTCGACGGTCTGGAAGGCGCACGGTTGAGCCTGCTGGAAAGCGTCGGTTCGTCCGATCCGAAAGAGGAAATCACCTTTCGCCTCAACGCGATCAACACCGAAGAGCAGGCACTCAACCTCTATCGCGATCGCTTGCTGCAAAGCCAGCGCTGGCTCGATTACCTGAAAACCAGCCTGGCCAGCGCCAACACCAACAAACTCAATGACTACACCTTTCCGTTCACCTTCACCACGACAGTGGACAACATCGCGTTCGAAGACCGCGAGATCCGGCAGATGGGCGAGGCGCTGACCACTCAGGTCAGCCGCTATATGAACGACCTGGCGATCTTTCAGCCCAGCAGCGAACCGATGTTGCTGGCCCGCGAGCAAATTGCCCGCACACGCCAGCAATTCCTCAAAGTGGTCAACAACCGCATCCAGGAACGCACGATCGACCTGTCGGTGGTCAGCCAGGTCATCGAGCAGAAAACCGCGCGCATTGCCGAGTTCAAGAATCGCATCCATCAATTGCAGCAAACCCAAAGCAAGCTGCGCCAGATGGACACCGAGATCGGCGCATTGCACGCAGCGTTCTCAACCTATGCGCAACGCTTTGCCGAAAGCAGCACGACGCGCGCGCTGGATAACGACTTGTCCAACGCCCGTGTCTTGAGCCCGCCGTATGAACCGACCGAGGCGGCGTTTCCGAAGCCGATGCTGATCATTCCGTTTGGTCTGCTCACCGGACTGCTGCTGGCCATTGCCTTCGTCTATGTACGTGAGTTCTTCGATCACCGCTTCAAGCATCCTGCGCAAATCAGCCATGAACTGGGCCTGCCGGTGCTGTTGGTGCTCAACGAAGAAACGTCGCAGCAGGGCAATCCGCACAAGAACTGGACCGTGCCGAGCCTGGTTCACTGGGTGCGCAATTGAACGCGGCGTCCACCCCGTGCGTCGCCCTGCCGATCATTCATTTGCTCAGCAGCGGCGGCTTCTACGGCGCCGAGCGGATGTTGCTGGATCATTGCCTGGCGACGCCGGGGCAGCATCAGGTGCTGTTCCTTGACGCGCCAGCAGAGCTGATCGAGCGCTTTCGCCAGGCCGGGGTGGACGCGCGCGGCTGTGCCGGGCTCGGCGGACTGCTGAGGCACTTGCATCAGCGTCGTGGTGACAAGCCGTTGCTCAACACGCACAACTTCAAAGGGCTAGTGTTCGGCTGGGTCGGCGCCACTGTGTTGCGCCTGCCGCTGGTGATCACTCAGCACGGTTTCACCCCGCGCAGTCGCAAGCAGAAGTTCTACACCTGGCTAAGCCTGCAACTGTGCCGCACGGCCTCGGTGAAGCGGGTGGTCTGCGTCGCGCAAAGCATCGCTGTGCTGCACCGTCAGGCCGGCGTCCGTGCAGAGAAATTGCAGGTGATTGCCAACGGTTTGCCAGCGGCGCCAGCGCTGCCGCCGGCGCTGGAACGACAACGCTGGCTGGTCGGTTACGTTGGTCGGTTGAGCAGCGAGAAAGGCCCGGATCTGTTTCTCGATGCGCTGATTGCGTTGTGTCACCAGCATCCGCAACTGGACGCCGTGATGCTCGGTGACGGTCCGGAACGTGAGGCCTTGCAGGCGCGTATCGATGCTGCCGGTTTACCACAGCGGATTTGCTTGCCGGGCTATCAGACGGCGATGCAAGGCTGGTGGCAGCAACTCGATGCGCTGGTGATCAGCTCGCGCACCGAGGGTACGCCGATGATTCTGCTTGAAGCGATGCAGGCCGGGGTGCCGGTGGTGGCGTTCGCGGTCGGTGGCATTCCCGATGTCTTGCAGGACCGTCACAACGGCCTGCTCGCCGCACCGACCGACACCGCCGCCCTCGCCCGTCAGCTCGACACGTTGCTGGCCGAACCGCAGCTGGCCGCACACCTACGCGACAACGCCAGACGCACACAACAGGAACGCTACGACCTCAAGGCTTTGGCTGAACGCTGGTCGCAGCTGTACATCCACACGGCACGGGAGGCACGCGCATGATTTTCCCGCTCTCGATCGTCAGCCTGCTGGCACTGGTCTGCATGGCTTTGCTGGTCAGTCCTTATCCGTATCTGGCGCCGGGGGCGGTGTTGGGGCTGCTGGGTTTCACGGTGCTGTACCGCAAACCGTCGTGGGGCCTGCTGGGCATTGCCGCGCTGGTACCGTTTGAAGGGTTCTTCAAGGACAGCGCGTTATCCGGGAGCAAATTGATCGGTGCTTCGCTGGCGCTGATCCTGGCGTTGCAACTGGCATTGCATCAGATTCCATCGCAGCGCCTGCGCAGCAATCTGTGGCGCTACCTGATCGGTTTCATGGCGCTGTACCTGCTGAGCCTGCTCGCCACCGACAACATGGGCATGTCACAGAGTCATCTGCGTGAACTGAGCGTGGGCCTGATTCTGTTCGTGATCACCTTGTTGGTCGGCCGCGAGCTGAACCTCGATCTGTTCGCCCGGCTGGTCACGCTCAGCGTCAGCGCGACCTGCGCGATGGCGATGTTTTCCAGCCGATTCCAGGACAAGGGCCGCGCCGCCGGCCTGCTCGAAGACCCGAATGCCTTTGCTCTGCTGATCGCCTTCGCCGTGCCGCTGGGCCTGCTGCTGGTGATTCGCAGCCCGAACCTGCTGCAGCGTTTGTTCTGGGCGGGCTGCTGCCTTTTGCTGCTCGGCGGCATGACCAAAACGGAGTCGCGCTCAGGGTTGGTGGTACTGGCCTTGAGTCTGGCGATCGGGGTCTGGCATTACCGCCAGCACCTCAACCGCATCCGTCCGCGGCATTTCGGATTCGCCATGCTCGGCGCGGCCATCGTGCTGCCATTGGCGATTTATGCGATGCCTGCCGGTTACCTGGCGCGCATCCAGTCGCTGAGTATCTTGAGCGCCGGGGCCAAGGCTCAGGATGAATCCCTCGGCCGTCGCGCCTCGTACATTGTCGTCGGCAGCCAGATCATCCGCGAGCATCCGCTGCTCGGCTCGGGCCCCGGGACCTTCCCGCTGCACTATGCAACCACCGGTTACGCCAAGGCATTCTCGGCCAACCGCAAGATCGGCGACCTGTATCGCCGGGCGCATAACACTTATCTGGAGATCTTCAGCGAATTGGGGATTCCCGCCGGCCTGCTGTTTGTCGGCATGCTCGTGCAGGGTTTCTACAACCTGATCCGCGCACGACGCGAATGGCTGCAACGGCGCGAATGGCAGCACGCCGACCTGATGACCCATCTTGGAATGAGTTTTCTGTCGTTGACTTTGTTTCTGATGTTTCTCAGCGCGCCGAACCTGAAGTACCTGTGGATCATGCTTGCACTGACCTGGGTGCTGCGCCTGAAAGCCGAGCAAGCACCGCTGACGGAGGCCAGAGCATGAGCCGGATCAGCATTGTCATTCCGATGTACAACGAGGCACGGCACATCGGCCGCACCCTCCTGGCCGCCCGCAAAGCCGCGAACGCCGCCGACATCGACTGTGAACTGATCGTCGTCGACAACGGTTCCACTGATGACGGGCCACAGATCGCCCGCGCCTTCGGCGCACAGGTGCTGGTGCTGCCCGGCCTGCTGATCGGCGCTTTGCGCAATCGTGGCGCAACGGTTGCCAGCGGTGAATGGCTGGCGTTCATTGATGCCGATATCGAAATGCCCGAAGACTGGCTGAGCGAATTGTTCGCTCTCGAAGCGCAGAATCAGGGCGACATTTTTGGCCTGGATCTGCACACCCCCGCCGCCGCGCCGTGGTACGCGACCGCCTGGCAACGGCGCATGTTGCGTCCATCAGCGCACGCCAGTCGCACCGTGGACTGGCTGCCCAGCGCCAACCTGTTGATGCGCAAACGCTGGTTTGACGTCGTCGGCGGATTCAACGAAACCCTGCGCACCGGCGAAGACAAGGAATACACCTTGCGTCTGAGCACACAGGGCGCACGGCTGCTGTCGACCAGTAACAGCATCGCCCTGCATTGGGGCTACGAAATGAACTGGCGCGAGTGGATGGGCAAGGAGCTGTGGCGCCAGGGCAGCCACCTGCAGTTGCTGCGCACCCATGGCATGAGCCTGCGCCTGCTGCGTTTTCCGCTGCTGTCGTTGCTGGTCTGGATGACGGATTTTCTACTGATCGTTGCCTTGCTCGCCGGCCTCGCGCAGCTCGCGATGATCCTGCTGGTGCTGACCCTGCTGCCGAGTCTGGCGCTCAGCGTGCGGCAGAGTATCAAGCATCACAATGCTCGCCTCACCTTGCAGCTGTGGGGTCTGCACTGGTTACGCCTGCACCTGCCCAGCGCGGCCCTTGTTCTCAGTCTGTGTCATTGGAACGCCAGGAGGCCCGCCCGTGGCTGAATTCATTTTTTGCCTGTGCCTGCTGCTGCCGGCGTACGCCTACATCGGCTATCCGCTGCTGCTGACCTTGCTGGCGCCGCTGTTCCCGGCCTGGCGGCACGCGCCGGCGCCGCCGCTGAACGTCAGCATCGTCATCGCCGCGCACAACGAGGCGCGACACATCGAGCACAAGTTGCGCACCCTGCTGGCCCAGGATTATCAGCCCGCCACGCTGCAGATCATTCTCGCCAGCGACGGCTCGAGCGATGACACCGTGGCCTGCGCGCACAAAGTGATCGATCCGCGCATCACCGTCCTCGACCTGCCGCGCCAAGGCAAAGCCGCCACACTGAATGCCGGCGTCGCCGTGAGCAGTGGCGACATTCTGGTGTTCACCGACGCCGATAACCAATGGTCGCGCGACACCCTCGGCCATTTGCTCGCGCCATTGAGTGATCCGCAGGTCGGTGCCTGCGCCGGGCACATGGTGATCCCGGTCACCGGTGGCGGCCTGAGTATTGGCGACAGCCTCTATCGGCATTACGAAGGCTGGTTGCGCCGGGTCGAGAATCGCACCGGCTGCATGGTCTCCGCCGACGGCGCCCTGCTCGCCTTGCGCCGCGAGCTGTTCCAGAACGTACCGGCCGAGGTCAACGACGACTTCTTCATCAGTACCTGCGCGCCGGTGGCGCACAAACGCATCGTTTACGTACCCCAGGCGCAAGTGATCGACCAGGGCGTCGACGAAGCGGGCAAGCAATGGCGCCGCCGCCAGCGGGTCACCGTCGGAGGCCTGCAAAGCCTGGCACAACGCAGCGCACTGCTGAATCCGTTCAAGTACGGCCTTTATTCCATCGCGCTGATCAGTCACAAACTGATCCGCCGCCTCGCGCCGATTCTCTTGCTGCCGCTGCTGCTGAGCAATTTCTGGCTGTGGAACGAGCACGGTTTCTATCGCCTGAGCCTGATTGCGCAATTGCTCGGCTATGCGGTGGCCATCGCCGGCCTGCTGGATTCGCAACACCGTTTGCCGAAACCGTTCCGCCTCGCGGCGTTCCTGCTGGTGACGCTGGCCGGCATGAGCGTCGGTCTGTGGCAGTTCCTGCGCGGGCAACGTTACGCACAGTGGAATCCTGACCAGAATCGTTGAGAGGACTCATGCCATGGCGATCAAACAACTGCTAAAACGCACCAGCGGCTGGCTCTATCTCAACTCGTCAGTGGGCCGCAACCAGTTGCACGGCGCCGGGGTCATTCTGATGCTGCACCGGGTACTGGCCAACGACCGTGCCGCCAACCTCCCGCACCGCAATGAACTGTGCGTCGGGCCCAAGGCCTTCGAGCATTTACTGCTGTGGCTGCGTCGGCATTTCGATTGCGTGCCGCTGATGGAAATCCTCCAGCCCAATTCGCTGCGCAGCGAGCGCCCACGGGTGGCGCTGACCTTTGATGACGGCTGGCGCGACAACGCCGTCAACGCCTTCCCGCTACTGCAGAAACATCAGGTACCGGCGAGCATTTTCCTCTCCACCGATTTCATCGGCAGCCGTCAGCGTTTCTGGTGGGAAAGCCTCGGCGAAACCCTGTGGGGCAGCCACGGTGAAAAAGCGCGGATGCACTTGATCGAGTGCCTGCAGTTCATGCATCACCCATTGCCGGTATTGCTCGATGACATCGATGTCGACCGCCGCAGCCTGGCGCTGCTGCATTTCCTCCAAGGGTTGAAGACGCTTGACCCGCAGAAACTGGAAAAACTCACCGATGAGTGCCCAGCCGAATCACAGCCGCAAGCGCTGGACTGGCATCAAGTGCGCGCGCTGGAGGCTTCCGGTCTGGTGCGCTTTGGCCCGCACGGTGCCAGCCACGCCATCCTCACCGGCCTGGATGATCAGCGCCTGAACGAAGAAATCAGCCGCAGCCGTGATGCCTTGTACAACGGCTGCAACCGCCCGCTGCCGGTGTATTGCTACCCCAACGGCGACAACGATGAACGCGTGCGCGAGCAGATCGCCAATCACGATTATCCGTTCGCCCTCGGCACCGGCACCGGCATTTATCGCGGCGAAGGCGACCCGCTGAACCTGCCGCGCTTCGGCGTCAGTCAGCGCATCGCGTGCAATCCGGCGTTGTTGTCGTGGCGCATTTATCGCGGGGCACGGCCATGAGTCGCGGTAGCTACCTCAAGCATCTGGCCCTGAGCATGGGCACCAAACTGGCAATGATTGCCTTGCGCCTGCTGCGCAATGTGTTGCTGGCGCGGATTCTCGGCCCGAGTGAACGCGGTTTGTTCGCCCTGCTCAGCACCCTGCCGGACCTGATCAGCGCGGCGACCAGCGGCGGCTTGAATTCGGCAGTCGGTTATCAAGCGGCCAATCAGCGGCCGATGGGCTTGTTGCTCGCTCAGGTGTTGGTGTTCGGCTGTGTTCTGGCCGGGCTGCTGACCTTGCTGGTGGTCGCGCTGGCCCGTGAGTTCGGCAGCGAACTCGATGTGACGATGCAGCTCGGTCTGCTGGCGTGGCTGTTGCTGCTGGCGGTGCCGCTGACCGTGCTCAAAAGCGGTCTGCTGACCTTGCACAACGCATCGGGTGGCGTGGTTGCCTTCAATGTTCTGCGGCTGATCGAATCCCTAGCGCCGCTGCTGTTGTTTGTTGCGCTGTTCTGGATGTGGAAAGAGGCAGCACTCGAAGCCGCGCTGATCAGTTGGCTGGCCGGCATCAGTCTGGTGGTGCTGGTCGGCTGGATGTGGCTCAAACGCGCACAACCGCTGCAACTGCAATGGGACCGTGCGAGCCAGAACGAGCTGCTGCGATTCAGTGCGCGCAGCCATCCGGATCTGCTGTTCCAACAGATCATTCTGCGCTCCGACTACTTGTTTATCGGCGCCCTGCTGGGCAGTACCGCGCTCGGCCACTACGCCATGGCCAGCGCCGCCGCCGAACTGCTGTTGATCGTTCCCGAAGCGGTGACCACGCCGCTGATGAAGCGACTGCTGCAACAGGACAAAGGCATGGACAAGGTCACTCCGCTGGCCCTACGCCTGACCGCCACGGTGATGCTCGGCGCCTGCCTGACCATGGCAGTGATCGGCGAATGGTTGATCGTCACCCTGTTCGGCGCCGCGTATCAACCGGCGTATCCGGCGCTGCTCGCGTTGCTGCCCGGCCTGCTGGGCCTGTGCTATGCGAGCATTCTGCGCCTGGATCTGATTGGCAAGGATCGCCCCGGCACGGTGTCGTTGCTGATGGGCATCGGCGCGCTGCTCAACCTGGCGCTGAATCTGCTGTTGATTCCTGCCTACGGCATTGTCGGTGCAGCGGCGGCCTCATCAATCGCCTATCTGGCGGTGACGGTGGCGATGCTGGTGCTTTATTGCCGCTTGAGCAACGTGCCGTTCTGGCAAACCTTGATCATCCTGCCCAGCGACATCACCCCGATGTGGTTGATGCTGCAACGTCGGAAGACAGCATGAAACGCCTGGCCCTGCTGTTCGGACTCGGCCTGACGCTGGACGCCTACGCGGCGTCGATGCGCTGGGGCGATATCCGCGACGGCAGTTTGTATCTGCAAGCCGATCGCGCGGACACCGTGACCGTCAGCTGGGTGCCGGCGTGGCAGGCCGAAGCTAACGAAGAGCATCTTTACCTGCTCGACGGTCAGGGCAAGTTGCAGGGCGAACGGTTGATCAAGGCCAATGAAACCCGTGGCAGCCAGAGCTGGCCGCTGGCACCTGGCGCTGCGAGTTATCAACTGGAGATTCCCGGCTACAGTTTCCGCGGTTACCGGATCGAACATGACGAAAAAACCGTGGCGCTGTTTGCCCCGGCCAAGGTGCATTTCAGCGCGGAAGTATGTAACGCCACTGAGCTGTATTTCAGAGTCGCACCCGGCGAACACGCGGTGCTGGCCGGCAAGTTCCATGGCGGCGTCAGCGGTTTGCAGGCACAGCGGGTTGGCGATGGACAGCAACTGTCATTGGCACTGAAACCCTATCGTGCCTATTGGCAGTTCGATCAAGTCGCGCTGCCCGTCAGCGAACAACCGCAGGTCTGGCGCCTGCGTCTGCAAGGTAGGGGCAAAGCCGCATTCTGGCTCGATGGCACGGCGAATCTGTTTGCGCAGAATCCGCAGCAGCTCAAACCCTTACAGTCAGAACCGGGGCAGACGCGTCTGACCCTGCACGACAAAGTCCTCGGACGCACGCCGGATCTGGGAATCGCACTGCCTTACCTCGTACCGCCGGCGGCCAGTCACGCCGTACTCGATGCCTTGAAACCCACCGCTGCGAGCTACTACAGCTTCGTTGACGTCACTGCGAAGAATCCACATTTCGAAGACGCGTTCCGTCAGCTTTATCAAAATCGCTTCGGCATTCGCCAGGACATCACCCTGCTCGCCGGTACCGGGCGTCAGGCCGATCTGCGCGCCGATGGACAAAGCAACAGCGGCCTCGACGCCTGGCTCGCCGGCACCCGCGCCCTGGGTGGCAAAGGCACGCATTACATCGGTTTCGCCGACGAGCCTAATCTCAACTATTCAAGCTACGAACAATACCGGGCGATCTTCAGCAGCATGGCGCGGCAGGTGCGCAGCGACCCAGCCAACGCCAAGGCCGGCGTGCGCATCGCAATGCCGGCCAGCTCGCGGCTGGTCAATGGGCCGTTCACCGAAAACGCAGCGGACAAGCGCGGCATCGATTGGGCGCGGCGTTTACTCAGTGAATCCGCCGATCAGGTCGATGGATTGGCCTGGCATGAATGGATGATTCGCGACCTGCTCGCGACCCGGGTCTACCGCGACAGCGTGCGCCGCGCAGCAGACCTGGTGGGGCTGGACGCTAACGGTCAGCCACGCAAAGCGTTGCTGCTGGATCAGACCAATCTGTCCAGTGGCTCAGCCCTGAGCCCCTACGATCAGGAAACCCATTACACCGCGCTGTGGTGGGCCTCGGTGGTCATCAACGCTTCTCAGGATGGCCTGCTGAGCATGCTCAACTGGTTTCAGGCCGCCGACGAACCGCCCTACGGCAAAGGCATGGTGCGCATACATGACGATGGTCGCTTCGAGCTGAAACCGGTGGGCCTTGCCCAGCAATTCATCGCCCGGCATTGGCTGCCGCAAGTGCTGCAACTGGATAACGACGCTTTTGAGGTGGATGTCCTGGCGATGGCCGGCGACGAGCAACGCGCACTGCTCGGGGTGAACAAGGGCACGCGCCTGCAACGCGTTGATCTGAGCGGTGCCAAATGCCCGCTGAAGCAAAGCGCCTTGCGTTTCTTCGGCGCTGACAATCGCAGCCGCGACATACCGTTTGCCTGCGAAAACGGGCGCGTACGTTTCGAATTACCAGGGCAAACCCTGTTTGCCTTGAACTGGAGCGCTTCATGAACCGCCCTTCGATGTTCTGCCCCGCGAGCCTCTTGCTGTGCGTGGGACCTTCAACAGGAGAAGAGACCATGGATGTATTGCGAAGACTCTGCGGACATATCCGTCGTAAAGGCCTGCGAGCGACCTTGGCGAAGATCCGCAGAATGTACATTTTTGCCCATCAGGAACTGCTGTGGATGGAGCGCGATCTGGTCAGCCCCGTGCCGCCACACAACCTCAAACCTTATCCGCCGCTGCGCATGCTGAAGATCACCGCAAACAACGCCAGTGCCTTTACCCGCTACTTCGGCAACCGCGTCGGCGTCATGGCGGAACTGGCCAGTGACGGTCACACCGGGCATATGCATGTCGACGACAAAGGCGATGCCGTGGCGTTTATCTGGGGCACACCGCGCGACTATTTCGATCGGCATTACTACCGTTGCAGGTTCCCGGTTAAACCCGGCGAATTTTTCGAGTTCGGCGGCGAACTGACTCGTGCCTACTGGGGCACCGAATTGTCGGTAGATCTGCAACTGCGCCTGTGGAAAGCCATGGCCGCCCAAGGCTGCCACACAGTGGTCGATGTCTGTGACTCGAGTAACGTCCCGGCGCTCAAGCTGCACCTGCGCATGGGCTATACCGAACAACAGCGGATCATGAATATCTACACGCTGTTCGGCCGCTGGCGCTTCTATCGCGAAACCCGCTACAGCGGCTCGCGTCTAGCGGCGCTGGGTAAAACTTCCCGTCCACCTGTCAAAGCAACGGCGGCCTGAACCCATGGTGATGCGATTCGAATGGCGCACCTCCCTGTGCGCTGCCGACTTCCCGGCAACAGCCTACGAGGCATTGCGCCTGCGCGTGGCCGACCACACGCCGTTCAACAACCTTGGCTGGTTGTGCGCGGCAGAGCAGGCCCTGGGCGAGGATCAGCGCCTGCACGTTCTGCTCGGCTGGGAAGCCGAGCAATTGCTGCTGTGCCTGCCACTGGTAGCCAGCCGCGAACGCTTCGCTGGCGTACCGTTTCGCGTTTTGCATCACTTGGGTTATCCAATGGCCGATCGCCTGGCCCTGCTGTCGTTGCTCGGCCGCGAAGACATGCACAAGGCGCTGGTGCTGATCCGTGAGCATCTGCCCCATGCGCTGCTGCAACTCAATGAACTGTCGGAACCTGCCGGTGAAGAAAGTGCGCTCACCGAATGGATGGCGCGCAGTTCCACGGCTGAACGGCGCCTGAGTTGCCGGGTGCCGGTGCATCTGATCAGCGATGCCGATCATCAGGAGATCTCCGGCGACCCGCGCTACAAGTTGCGTCGGGCGCGCAAACGGATTGCCGCATGCGGTGCGCAAGTGCGGCGAATCACCGCCGATGCGCTGTCGATGCCTACGATTTTGGAAGCGCTGCAGGAAGTCGAGTCGGTCAGTTGGAAAGGTGACGAGGGCGTCGGGATTTTCGCCACCGAACGCAGTCGTCAGTGGATGCAAAGCGCTTTCACCGCCCTCGCCGCTCAAGGGCTGGTGCGGGTCGTGACGCTGGAGCTGGACGGCCGCTGCATCAGCTATCGCCTCGGCCTGCTCGAACAGGGCCGGCTCTACGATTACAACCTGGCGTTTTTGCCGCAGTACGCCGACCTCGGTAGCGGCCGGGTGTTGCTGGAGGAATGGATTCGTTGGGGGCTGGATGAGCACTGGCGCTGGATCGACGCTTCGCGGGTCAGCCTGGAAAACTCCAGCCATCAACTGCACGAACGCATGACCGGGCAACTGGAACACTGGCGCTGGAGTTTCTACTCATGGCGCCCAAGCGGTCTGCTGCTGGGCCTGGGGCTACGCCTTTGGCACCACGTCAAGCCGGCCCTGCAAAAATGGCGCGCACCGCGTGCCGGCAACTCGACGGCGGCGAACACATCCGAAATTCAACCGGCAACACCATCCAACACACCTGGGCTAGCGCCTCGGAGGGCATCATGAGCGTCATCGAAAATCTGCTTCTGCGCATCAAACAAAAAGGCCTGCGCCGCACCCTTGGCGCGCTGTGGAAACGTTACGTGTTCGCTCACCGTGAATTGCTGTGGATGGAGCGCGACCTGGTCACACCGATTGCCCCGAACAAACTGCGCCCCTGTGAAGGTTTGCGCAGAGTCGACATCACCGAGGACAACGCCATGGCATTCGGCAAGTACTTTGGTGACCGCGTGGAGACCATGGCCGAACTGGCCGCTGAAGGGCATACGGGGCACATGTACCTGGACCCGGACGGTCACACCGTGGGGTTCGTCTGGGCCAGTACTCGCGACTATTACGACCGCCACTTCTACCGCTGCACGTTCCCGGTCAAGCCCGGTGAATACTTTCAGTTCGGCGCGGAAATTACCCGGCACTATTTCGGCAGTAGCTTGACCGTCGATGCACAGACCGCACTCTGGCAAGTCATGTCTGCCCGAGGCTTTAAAAAAGTCGTGGATATCTGCGACAACGCCAATGTACAGGCGCTGAAGATGCATATTCGCCTGGGCTATCAGGAACAAGGGCATATCACGCATGTTTACGACCTGTTCGGGCACTGGCGTTTCTTCCGGGAATCGAACTACAGCAACTCGAGACTGGAGGCACTGCGCAAGCCGGAAAGACCGGCAGTGACGGTGGCGGCGCAGGCTTGATTCAGTCTGGATATTTGTGGCGGCTTTGATGCCGCCATCGCGAGCAGGCTCACTCCTACAGGGGTATGCATTTCAAATGTAGGAGTGAGCCTGCTCGCGATGAGGCCGGCAGCCGCATCGATCAATCAGGCCTTGGTGGCGACCAGGGTAAAGCACATCGGCATCTGCGCCTCTCGATTCAGATACCGGTCATACACCTCTTCCCGATTCGAATGCGCGTATTCCTTGAAGTGCGCAATGTTCAGCCCTGCCCCGATGGCACCGCTGAAAATAGCCCCGAGCGTATGCACAAACCAATACGACTTCGCTGCCTGCTGTTCAACCTTGCCGACGTAGACAATCGGCTCTTCCTGCACAAATGGCTCGGCGCGGAAGTAGGAACTGGCGAGGCGATACGGATCTTCCGCATCCGGATCGACCATTTCCAGAAATGGATGGGTTTCGTAGATCACCAGTTTCCCACCCGGTCTCAGCGTCGAGGCGACGTGGCGGAAGAACTCGCCGATGTCCGGCATCCAGTTGAGAACACCAATGGTGATCAGCGCCACGTCGAAGCGGTTCTGCAACGACGCCGGCAAATGATGGATATCGCTTTCGATGAACTCGGCGTTGTGCGGTGAACGCTTGTTCAGCTCACGTGCCTGATCGAGAAACGCCGCCGACTGATCGACACCGACCACGCTTCTGGCACCCAGCGCAAACAGTGAGAGACTCTCACGGCCATTGTTGCAGCCCAGTTGAATCACATCCTTGCCATCGACCTCCAGCAACCCGCTCAAGGTCTCATCAAGGCAAGAGAAATCCGCCTGCTCAACCTCGCTGAGCAAGGCTTGCCAGTCAGGCGAATCCTGGTGATGGCGGGCGGAATCGTTCCACGCCTGTCGATTGCTGTCGATGGCGGTTTTATTGTTGGGCACTTCCATGGCGCACTCCGGACGATGCTCGTGATTGAGCGGATCCGAGTCTAGATCAGCCCGGCAATTGCGGTTGTTGCAAACTTGTAAGCCAACCCTCGTGGCAACTCCTACAAATGAGGAAGTTCTTGCCTACAAATATCAACGATATTTCAAGGCTTGATAGACGACTTAGCTGACCGTGCAAAAGTATCCACTTGGATACAGTCAGGCAATGGATTATCTTATTCAACAAACAGCAGCCTTCCAGGCTTGGCACCGTTCTGTTCGAGACCTGCGGGCAAAAGTAGCCATCGCACGTCGCATTGATCGGGCCTCAACAGGAAATCTCGGCGATGTTAAATCGGTGGGTGATGGCGTATCTGAAATGCGCGTAGATGTGGGTGCAGGCTATCGGGTGTATTTCACGATGCGTAACGGTGCAGTCATCGTTCTATTGGCTGGAGGCGACAAGTCTTCACAAAGCGCAGACATCCGACGCGCACAAAAAATGGCTAAGGAGGTTTAACCATGAGCCAGACGTTAACGAATTTCGACGTGGCAGCATTGCTGGACAGTGACGAAGCCATCAGCGAATACCTGTCCCAGGTTCTTGCAGACGGGGATAACGAAGAGTTTCTTCGCGCAATCGGCTATGTGCTCAAGGCGCGCGGGATGACGCAGATAGCCAAAACTTCTGGCATGGGTCGCGAAAGTCTGTACAAGGCGTTCGCGCCCGGCGCAAAGCCGCGCTTCGAAACGGTTTTGAAAGTTATGCATGCCCTCGGCATCGATCTTTACGCACAGCCGGGGCATGCGATCAATCAACCGGTTGTTTGAATGTCGGGCAGCTATAGTTAATAGCCTTGGGGAAAACCGCACTCGCAGGTGCCGCCATGCAAATGCTCGATCGGCTGTTGTTGATGGGTTGTCTGCTTGTTGCCTCACAGGCGCAAGCGCTGGACAGCAATTTCAATTATTACGGGCCCAACCAGCCCTTCGCCCACCCTGCCCCGTATTCACTGAGTTCCACGCCGCCCAAACCTTACGACGATACGGCGCCGCAGGATTTTGTGGTGCTTCCGGGTGACCATGAATTCTCCGATTCGCAGTTGCCGACCGTGGCGGATGCGACGGTGCGGGTGTTTATCCGCACCTACGATGCCGAACGCGGGATTTATGTGAATGACGAGGTGCTGGATCCGGGTTGTTTGCTGGAGTGTTTGAGTCGGCAGCAGCATTGATCTGGCACCTCCTACAGGGGATCGGTGGCGAGTTACCACTGGCGTTTATCCGGCCGGGCCAGGCCGAGTTTTTCGATGCGGTAGCGCAGCATGTCGCGGCTCAGGCCCAGCAGGCGCGCGGACTTGGTGACGTTCCAGTCGGTCTTGTCGAGCATCTTGCGCACCATGTCGCGTTCGACTTCCGGCAGGTTCATCGACTCCATATTGCTCGCCGGACGCGGTTCGTAGGGCGACACAGGTTCGTGGTGTTGATGCTGATGCTGATGCTGCGGCGACAACTCGTCACAAAGGCTCATGCACACGTTCAACTGATGCGCGGCAATCGTGTCGCTCGGTGCCAGCAACACGGTCTGCTCGAGCATGTTGCGCAGTTCACGCACATTGCCCGGCCAGGTGTAACTGAGCAGCAACTCCTCGGCCTGCTGGCTGAAATGCAGGTTCGGTTTGCCGTAGCGTTTGCCGTGACTGGCGAGGAAGTGCCGCGCCAGCAACAGAATGTCATCGCCACGGGCGTAAAGCCGCGGCACTTTGATCGAAATGATCCGCAGACGGAAAAACAGATCGCGACGGAATTTCCCCTGCTGCACCATCTGCTCCAGGTTGCAGTTGGTCGCGCTGATCACCCGCAGATTGACCTTACGCTCCTTCACCGAACCAACCCGGCGAATAGTGCGATCCTCCAGCAACTTCAAAATCTTCGCCTGTAAAAGCAGGTCCATCTCACCAATCTCATCAAGAAACAGCGTGCCGCCATCCGCCGCTTCCACCAGCCCGACGCGACGGTCCTTGGCATCGGTAAACGCGCCCTTCTCATGCCCGAACAGTTCCGACTCCACCAGATTCGACGGGATCGACGCGCAGTTGAATTCAATAAACGGACCTTTGCTGCGTGGGCCGTCGAAGTGCAACGCCCGCGCCACCAGTTCCTTGCCGGTGCCGGTCTCGCCTTCGACCAACACCGGTGGCAGATCGGTGTTGGCCATGCGCCGCTCGGCATCGAGCAACTGGCCGATAGTGTTCTTCAAATACTGCATCGGCGCCGAGTCGCCAATCAGCGCCTGCACCCCGGATTTCTGCGCCTCGCGCTCCTGATAGAACGACAGCGTGCGCTCCATCCGTTCGGTGGCCAGGGCCTTGTCGAGCAGCAGTTTGAGCTCCGTCAGCGCGACCGGTTTGGTGACGTAATGAAAGGCGCCCTCCTTCATCGCCACCACGGCATCTTCAACGTTGCCGTAACCGGTCATCATGATCACTTTCAGATCCGGCGCGCTGATGCGCAGCTTCTGGATCAGCTCGTGACCACTCATGCCCGGTAGCGAGTTGTCGGTCAGCACAATGTCTGGCATGAAGGTTTCCAGTTGCCCCAGCGCGTCTTCGGCCGAATGGCAGACGGTCACCTCGAAGTCTTTGCGCTCCAGGTAGGTCTGAATATTTTCGGCCAACAGTTCGTCATCCTCGACCAGCAGAATGCTGTGTTCCATATTCCCCTCCCGATGCCACTTTGAAGTTGAGACTGACGCGGGTTCCTTCCTGCTCGCGGCTGGTCAGCACGACCGAACCTTCAAAACGCTCCATGATTCTTTTGACCAACGCCAGGCCAACCCCGAGGCCGCCCTGTTTGGTGGTGAAAAACGGCTTGAACACCAACAGTTGCTGCTGCGCGCTCATGCCCTTGCCGGTGTCGCTCAGGGTCATGCGCACGCGGTCCGGCTGCGGCGATTCGAATTCGACGCTGAGCACACCGCCCTTGGGCATGGCTTCGAGGGCATTGGCAAACAGGCTATTGAGTATTTGCGTGAGCAGCACCTTTTGACTGACGACCGGCGCGCAATTCTGCGGACTGAATCGCACTTCGACATTGCAGCGTTTGATCAATGCTTCGAAGGCGCCAACGGTGTCTTCGACCGCCATGACCAGATCCACCGCCTCGCCGTCGTCATTCATCGGCCGCAGCGACACCAGCAGCTCGCGCACCCAGCGTGACATGCGATCGACCTGGCTGATGATGTCGCCAATATTGCGTTGCGCACCGGGGCTGGCGACTTCCTGGGCCAGTTCGGCACTGGAGCGTATGGTCGCCAGCGGATTGCGCAAGCTGTGCGCCACTGCCGAGGACATCTCGCCGAGGGCGACGAAGGTTTCGTTGCTGATCAGTTGTTGCTGCTGGCTCTGCAGCAATTTCGCCGCGCGCCGGACGATCCAGAACAAGGCTAGAAAGATCGCCGCACCGCCGAAACACGTCGCTGCCCAGATTGAGGCGAACCCACGGTCGATGCGATCGACCAGATCCGCCGGTTCCTTGTAGACCTCAACCATGGCGACAACTTTGCTTTTGTCGGCGTTGAACATCGGGATGTAGTTCTCGATGAACAGGTATTTCGGTTCGCGCAACATTTGCTGCTCGGGTTTCTCATCGTCGATCTTGTGGTAGCTGGAAGACACCGGCACTTTCATCTCGAATGATTCGTCGAGCTCATCATCATCCTTGATGTGCACACCGATAAGCTCAGCGTTGGTCGACCAGATCACCGTGCGATCCAGCGCATAAACGGTCGCGAGCAAAATATCCGGCAGGTGTTCGACGTGATCGAGAAATTCAGTACGCGCTGAAGCCTGTAACGCCGGATCAACATCGGGGTACTGGTTGTCCTGGCGCGGGTCGAGCATTTCGCCCATCGTCCGGTTCGGATTGATTTTGGCGTGACGCATTTCCGCCGCGCCAATGGCCTCAACGAATTGCGCAGTCAGCAGCGCATCGCGCTCGACACTTTCGGTGACCACGAAGCGTGTGGAGATATAACCCAGCCCCAACGCCACGGCGGCGATGATGAAAAAACTCGCGAGCGAGAACCAGCGCAGCAGATTGAACTGCTCGCGCCAGCCCTTGCAGGCAGCAGCCGCCAAGGTTGGCGCAGATGATTTTTGTGTTTCCAGTCTCTGCATGGGAGTGCCCTGGAGATTTTGTATCGAGTCGATGACTGCCTTCAGTGTAGGTCGCTCTGACCGCGACACACGGCTCAGTGATGCTAGTTTGCCGCTACTGAAAACCATTCACCGGAGCTGCCGCGAATGCGCGACAGGCTGCCACCGAGGCAGGGTAATGGGGTTGTGCAATTCTCCCGCCAGTTCCTCATGGAGCAGCGAGCGTCGGCGTTTGCAGCCAATTGGCCAGGCTGTGCTTTCCCGTTGACTGGGGCCTGACACCCATTGGTGGGGAAACTGTGGATCAAGAGACGAGTTGGAAGGCCAGGCGCACCGTGGTGCCCTCGCCTTCGCGGCTGTCGAGGGTCACGCCGCCGCCGAAGCGCTCCATGATGCGCTTGACCAGGACCAGACCGACTCCGAGGCCGCCAGACTTGGTGGTGAAAAACGGCCGGAAGGCCATGGTGCGTTGTTCCTCATTCATGCCTTTACCCGTGTCGCTGAGCACCACGCACACGCCACGGTCTTCGCTCGGTTCCAGGCTGACGGTCAGCGTGCCGCCCTTGTCCATCGCCTCCAGTGCATTGGCCAGCAGGCTGTTGAGGATCTGTGTCAGTTGCACAGGCTGGCTGAGCACCATGGGTGTGTGCTGCGGATGAAACACCACCTGCACGCCGGCTCTGGCGATCTGCTGTTCAAACGCGACAAGGCTTTCGTGCAGCGCTGCCACCAGATTCACCGGTTCCGGATCATCGTTGAGCGGACGCAGCGATTGCAGCAGTTCGCGTACCCATTTCGACATGCGATCGACCTGGCCAATGATGTCCTTGATGTTCTTCTCTGCCGGGCCGGCGTCGAACTCCAGCGCCAGTTCAGCGCTGGAACGAATGGTCGCCAGCGGATTGCGCAAACTGTGCGCCACGGCGGAAGACATCTCGCCCAAGGCGACAAAGGTTTCATTGGCGATAAGTTGTTTCTGCTGGGCGGCGAGCAGAATCGCCGCACGCCGCACGATCCAGTACAGGCCCAAATAGATCAGTCCGCCGCCAAGCGCGGTGGCCAGCCAGATCAGCACCATCCCACGCTCCATGCGTGCGATCAGATCCTTGGGTTCCTTGTAGATCTCGACCATCGCCGTGACGTTTTTGCCCTCAGCGTCGAACAGCGGGATGTAGTTCTCGATGAAGATGTAGTCCGGCGGCGTGATGAATTTCTGTTCTTCGCGGGCCTTGTCGACGTCGTGATAACTGGCGGACACCGGGATTTTTTCGTTAAAGGCGCGATCGAGATCTTCATCGGCATGAATGTTGGTGCCAATGAGCGCGGGGTTGGTTGACCAGATCACCTGGCGGTCGGGCGCATAAATATTGGCGAGAATCACGTCCGGCAAGTGTTCGATGTGATCGAGAAACTCGCCCCTTGCATCGGCCCGGGCTTGCGGACTGACGTCGGGAAAATTCGTGTCTTGACGTGGGTCGAGCAATTCACCCATCGTGCGGATATTGGGAATGGAAACGTGACGTACCTCGGCCGAAGCGATGGCCTGTATGAACTGGGCGGTGAGCAAGGCATCGCGCTGCACGCTTTCATCGATCACGAACCGCGTCGACACCGCGCCAAGCGCGATGGCCACGGTACCAATCACCGCCATGCTGATCAGCGAAAACCAGCGCAGCAGGTTGAACGACTGCTTGCGCGAGCCCAAGCGCAGATTGCCCTCCTCGACCGGAAGCGATTTCGACTGCATGTTCATGGCGGCGACTTCCCGATACATCCCTATAGGGTTATAGCCCACCGTTGGGTGTTTGCCCGGTTGCGGGGATATCGCCCCGATATACACCTCCCAAACCACCACAAATCCCTGTAGGAGCTGTCGAGTGAAACGAGGCTGCGATCTTTTGATCCTGTCTTATTAAATCAAGATCAAAAGATCGCAGCCTGCGGCAGCTCCTACAGGGATCTCGGTCACCTACATATTTTGTTTTCACCGAAGAAACTTGTGGGAGCGAGCTTGCTCGCGAAGGCGGCAGGTCAGTCGACATTTTCGTCACAGGAAATCCGTATTCGCGAGCAGGCTCGCTCCCACAGGTTCTTCATCTGACAGACGTTCAATGTCATCCCCACCGTCCCCAATCCTGGGGAATGACGCCCTTTCCCCGCTGGCCAAAAAACCCCACCTCACACCTGCAAACCCTTCTAATCCGGCCCTCTCACGCCCATCCACCGCACCTTGGCATGGAAGGTGTACAGGCCCTGTGCAACTGACCCATCCCCAAGGGGCAGGTACTTTGATAGAGGGATTAACTCATGCACCCTTTACTGTCCAAAACCGCGACCGTCCTGGTCGTGAGCGCCTTGGCCCAGGGCATCGCCCAGGCCGCTTTGTTTGCTGTTGATCCGGGCCCGTACACACCGGCCAACGGTGGTTTCGCCAGTTGGTATCAGGACTCCCACGGTCGCACCCTGGATCTGTGCCTGTCCAAAGCGCTCAGCTCCCGAGTACCCAGCGCCCCCGGCGCGCCGTCGTACATGTGCTCGCTGCTGCCGACCCCCGGTGTATTCGACGACACCCAACCGATTGTCTTCCCGACCAACTTTCCCGACGAAGCGTTCTGGTTCACCGGCGAAACGGCCCTCGTCGACGCCGCACGGGGAATTGATCTGGGCTACGTCAGCGCCATCGAAGCCGCATTCGCCGCTGAAGAACCGGTCGAGGGCGATCAAGTCAGCTTCGCCCGGATCCGCATTCGCGTCGACGTGCCCACCGCCGGCACCTACGTCATCACCCACCCGTATGGCGTCGATGTGTTCAACATCGACACCCCCGGGCGGCGCGCAATCAACATGACTCGCGACATTGGTATCGGCACGCCGAAAACCTATGACGGCGCACTCAAGGGCGACATCGGGCCGTTCCTGCGCAGCGTCAACGGCCCGTACACCGAGACCAATCCGCTGACCGGTGCCGCCGAACAATTCGTCGGCGACCCGAACCTCAACGAGGCAGTCACCGGCAGCCCGTTCAACACTAACTACGTACGCATCGAAGGCCCTAACGGCCTCGATCTGCGGACGAACGTGTTCGCCGTCTCCGGCAAGTTGTCGACGGTGGTCCGGCCTACGCCAATGATCACCCAGCGCAGCACCTACTCACGCAAGGCCGGCGACAGCGCACCGGTGGCGCAGCAAGACGTGTTCGTCCTTGCTCCGCCAGCTCCGGGTACGGCGGCCGTCACCAGCAGCACTCCAGTGCTGAACATGATCGAAGCCAACAGCACCGGCAGCTGGTACGCGCAGTCCTCGGTCAACCCGACCTTGCCAACCACCTTGCAAGTGACCGCCGACAACCACCTGGCCATCGCCAGCAGCACGCCGACCACCCTGCCCATGACCCTGACCGACCTGGTGGTGATCCAGAGCGCGCAATACAGCCTCAGCTCCGGACAACTGACCGTGGTCGCCTCGACCAGTGACGAAACCTCGCCGCCGGTACTCACCGCCACCTCCGGCAGCGGCGCCGCCATCGGTGCGCTGGGCGGCGACGGCGCGGTGAAAACCCTGGCCACCGGGATCTCGCCGATCCCACCGGCCAAGGTTCGGGTGACGTCGTCCAACGGCGGCAGCGATACCGAAGAAGTGGTCATCGTGCAATGAACGCTCACATGCCCAGATCCGCATCAGGAGGCATCATGAACAAGTGGCCACGCTTTGCGCTCAACGCGCTCGGGCTCGCTCTCTCGCTGACCGGCAGTGCCTACGCGCAACTCGCCGCCGTCGACCCCGGTCCCTACACCTTCGCCACCGGGAAATTCCCGATGTGGTATCAGGACGAAAATCAGCTATCGATGGAGCTCTGTCAGTCGCGTGCTGCCAGTTCGCGCGTTGCCGCGACCACGCCGCCGGCCTACATGTGCATTCTCTTGGCCGAGCCGGGTATCTACGACGATGCCCAGTCGATGATTTTCCCGGACAACTGGCCGCCGGAAGCCTTCTGGTTCCTGGCCGAAACCACGATTGCCGACAACGCTGCCGGTTATGGTGTGGACGCTTATGTCGCCGGGATCGAAGCGGCATTCGCCTCGGAAAATCCGGCCGATGGTGATCAGCAAAGCTTCGCGCGGATTCGCATCCGGGTGAACGTACCCGTTGCCGGCACCTATACGATCACTCACCCGTATGGCGTCGAGACGGTCAATGTCACCGCACCCGGACGCCGCGCGATCAATATCACCCGCGACATCGGCATCGGCGCACCGGGCAATTTCACCGGTGCCGTCAATGGCGCTATCGGACCGTTCCTGCGCAGCGTCAACGGCCCGTACACCGAAGTGAACCCGGACACCGGCGCCACGGAAACTTTCGTCGGCGACCCGAACCTCAACGAAGCGGTGACCGGCAGCCCGTTCAACACCAACTTCCTGCGCATCACCGGGCCTGCCGGGACGATCCAGTCAAGCGTGTTCAGCCTGTCCGGCAAAGTGCTCGACAACCGTCAGCAGACCCAGGTGGAAATCGACCGCGCCACCTATCGCCGCACCGCCGCTGGCGTGCGTGCCGAAGTGTTTGCCAAGGCCAGTAACAGCTCGACCCTGTGCTTCCGCGAAACCGTGGCGCTGCTGCCCGGCCCACCGCCAACGCCGTGCCAGACCAGTCTGCTGGGTGACAACAATGGTCTGTTCTTCGGCCACCGACTGGGCACTGGCGCGGTACCTCCGGTAGTCGTCGTGACCGCCACCAACCCCGCCGGCACCACGCGTCCGACGGCCGTGTCGGCCAAGCTCACCGACGTGGTGAAAGTGCAGACCGCGCGCTACAACTGGGCCAACCATAGTTTGCTGATTGAGGCCACCTCGAGCGATGAAGTGGCGATCCCCGACATGGTTGCCCAGGGCTACGGACGTCTGTCGAAGACCGGCACCCTGCAGCGCATTACCGTCGCCGACCTGACCCAGCCACCGGCCACCGTGACGGTGAAATCTGCCGCTGGCGGTGGTGACACCGAAGCGGTCGTCGTGGTCGGCAGCGCGCCGGACACTGGTGAAAACCAAGCGCCAATCACCAACGCCGACAGCGGCAGCACCAGCTTCGGCGTGCCGATCACCCTCAGTCTGTTGACCAACGACAGCGATCCTGATGGTGACAATCCGCTGGGCATCACCGCATTGACTCAACCAGCCGCCGGCCAAGGCACCGTCGCTCTCAACGGCACCACATCGGTAGTCTACACCCCGCCAGCGGTGGTCAACGCGCCACTGACCACCACCTTCACCTACAAAGCGCAGGACGCCAAAGGCCTGGCCTCGGCCAACCCGGCGACCGTAACCATCACCGTCGCGCCCAACCAGGCACCGACCGCCGTCGCCGACAGCGTCGCCACTCTGGGCGTAGCGATCCCGATCAACGTGCTGGCCAACGACACCGATCCGGAAGGCAACGTGCCGCTGGCCGTCAACAGTCTGACCCAACCCGCCGCCGGACGCGGCACGGTCAGCACTGACGGCACGGTGATCACCTACACCCCACCGGCCACCGTCACCACGGCATTCACCACGACCTTCACCTACATCGCCCGGGACGCCTTCGGTGCCCTGTCGACGCCGGCCACGGTCACGGTGCAAGTCTCGCCACGGCCAGCAGCGGAAACGTTCGCCGTCACCGCGTCAACGGTGCAGGCACGCTCCGGCGGGCGCTTCAACTGGGACTTCACCGGCACCTCGTCAGTGACCACCGGCAACACCATCACCGTGCAGGTCACCACCCCTTCCGGGCTGGTCACCCTTGGCACCACCACGGTGCCGTTGACCGGACGCTGGCGGCTGACGCTGAACAACACGCTGGTGGTGCCATCGGCCAACCCGACCGCGACGATCCGCTCGTCTCAGGGCACCGTGCGCACGGTCTCGGTGACCACGCTGTAGGCCTGCGCCCCAGCCACTTGCGGGTGGCTGGGGCGTGCTTCGCAACCGGATAACGCCACACAGGATTTTCGCCATGAACACGCCGACCGCCGCCCTGCTTTGCCTGCTCCTGCTGTGCAGCAGTGCAGGCGTGCGTGCCGACGACCTGATGGACAACGACGACCTGGCCCCGACCAGCAGCGACCTCGGCGAACTGCCCCCACCCGTGGGTCAGCAAGCCCTGATCGACCAGCTCGGCCAGGCCAACGTCGCCCTGCTGCAACAGAACGGTCAGTCGCTGCTCGGGCAGATCGTGCAGTCGGGCAGCAATCAGGAGGCGTACATCCTGCAACAGGGCAGCGACCTGATGGCGCTGATCAACCAGAACGGTTCCGGCAATGCCGCCTCAATCACGCAAAACGGCAGCCATAACCGCGCGCAGATTTCGCAAAACGGCAACAACAACGACGCCAGCATCGAGCAGGCCGGCGCGGGGCTGCAAAGCGCCGTGACCCAGTCGGGCAACGGCATGAGCGTTTCGGTCAAGCAATATCGCTAAGCACTGCCAATCATCGGAGAGTTCATCATGTTCAAACTGACGCCCCTCACCGCCGCCATCCTGGTCATGATCAGTGCCCAGGCGATGGCCGACGACAGCCTGTCCAACCAAAGCCAGGTCGGCACCGCCAACATCGCCGACGTGAAACAGACCCAGGCCCCGTTCAGCACCGCCACCCAGACCCAATTGGGCCAGGGCAACGACGCCGCCGCCGTGCAAGACCACGCCACCAGCGTGATCACCCAGGACGCGGTCGGCGACTACAACGCCGGTTACGCGGAACAGCTTTACGAAGACAACGCCACCATCACCCAGCAACAAGTCGGCGCCTTCAACACCGCCCACGCCAGCCAGTCGCTGGGCTTCGGCTCACCGAACAGCGCGTTGCAACAGCAGCAAGGCACCGGCAACTTCTCGTTCATTTATCAGGACTCGCAGAACGGCAGCGAGGGCAAAACCTTCCAGTTTGGCGACAGCAACGAAGCCAACATCGAACAACTCTATGAAGGCAGCGGCAACAGTTCAGTGATCACCCAGTACGGTACCGCCAACTACGGCACCGCCGAACAAGTGCTGCACAACGGCGGCCAGATCGGCATCAACCAGGCCGGCGAAGGCAACTACGCCTACGGCGACCAGCGCAACGGCACCGGCGGCAACATCACCATCAACCAGTTCGGTAACCTCAACGGCACTGAAATCTGGCAGGACGCGCAACTGGCCAGCCAGGCCACAGTCAACCAGTACGGTGACAGCAACGAAACCGTGGTCGACCAAAGCTTCGGCGAAAACAACACCGCCGCCGTCACCCAGGTCGGCAACAGCAACGCGATCTACGCCGACCAGTTCGAATCGATCAACTCGACACTGGCGCTGTATCAGGTCGGTAACGGCAACGTGCACTTCACCTACCAGAACGGCGACAGCCACGTGCTCAACGCCACCTCCGTGGGCAACGACAACAAGGTCTACGCCAGCAACTGGAAAGGCCCGCAATCCGGCGGCCAGTTCGGCAGCGGCCAGCGTGCGGCGGTTACTCAGGCGGGCAACGGCAACATCGCCAGCTTCACTCAGGATGGCGTCGGGCAAGTCATGACCACGCATCAGACCGGGACGGGCAACAAGACCACGGTCAGTCAGGCTGATTCCTACAACGAGCTGTACTTTGATCAGAATGGTAGCGACAACATTTTGATCTCCGATCAACGCGGCACGGGCAACCTGGTGCAGGGTTCGTCGAATGGCACGGGTAACAGCGCTGAGTTTGATCAGTCTGGGTCGGGGAACCAGGCGTATACCGCGCAACTGTATGGCAGTGACAACATGATCACTGTTAAGCAGGCGGATACGATGAACGTGGCGTATGTGACCCAGGGCGGCACGGGGAACATTGCCAATGTCGATCAGAGTGGGGTGACGCAGACCGCGAATATTCAGCAGTTCGGGTCGGCTAACCAGGCGACGGTGTTGCAGCAGTAGGGGTTGGGTGTTGATGGGCCGCGATTCTCTGGTGAGGGGGGTCGCGGTTTTTTTTGGCCTATGCAGGAGCTGTCAAAGGCTACGATCTTTTGATTTTGCTATTGAAGATCAGAAGATCGCAGCCTTCGGCAGCTCATAGTCGATCAATCTGGCATTGAACGAATAATGTCGGCCAGATCATCCTTGGTTAATTCATTGGCCTTAATGGCGGCAGCGATATCTTTTTTGGAAAGCGGAAAACGCTTGAAAATTTCTTTCAAAGTATCTGCATCCACATTTGCCAGCCAGAGCGGATCAATAAAAGAACCACCATACTCAGGCTTCATGGGCACTTCTTCGTGAGCAATCGCGCCTTTATGATTCAGATACACCACATAACGATCGTGACCTTCAGGAAAGCTTTTATCGTGGTAGAGCGTAGTGCCCAGAGGCAGGACATAGAAATTATCGTCGCCATTTGGACCTTCGATAAGCAACGGTTCTTTAGTTTTGATCATTTTCATATCGTGCCCCTTCGCAATATCATCAGAAATCAGAAAAGCCAAAAAAATCGCATTTACGGATAAAACTGCCACCAGCCAAAGGCCAAGTCGCCTATTTGTAAACATTTTTCTTATCATAAGGTGCCTCGGTATTCGCTTCGAGCATGGCTTGCAAATCCGCTGGCATAAAAATTCCGTCCTGCGGACTACTTTGCGTACGCGCTGCCTGTCTTTCAATGAAAGAAAGACCGCGCATCTCATTATATTTCGCCGGATTATGCACAATTGGCTTACCCGAAACTTTTGCTCCTGCAATTGTTACGGTTGTGCAGTTATTCGTAGTTGGATGATAGTTTGAAGGCAGGACGTAACGTGCTGACGACGCTGTCTTTCTTCTCTGTTCTTTTTGTTGAGCGACAATCCCGTCGAAATGGGCGATAACAGCCTCAGCCTTAGCATTATCCAAAAAATAAACAAAACCAGTTGTTGTACGCCCCAAACTATTCTCACCAGAGATATACGTTTTGAAGGACGTCCAAACATTCAACACACCCTCCCCCTCGCTATCGAAGGTTCCCCATGTTTTGCCATAACGACCAAAATCGTAGGTGATGTCTTTGCTACCAACCACCACGTGTAAAGCTGCGTGCCCGAAAGGATGCTCTTCTTTATCGCGGGTATAGGGACCACCAACCAGTATTTCCATATAGGCACCTGACACGACTACCTGATTAGTCTTTGTAGTTTTTCCTGATGCGCCTGTATTTTTTGCTGCCTGTGTGGTGCTGTTAGTTTTAGTAGGCTGAACCATTAAAGATGTTCCGTATCTTCAAGTTTCGGAAACTTTATGCTGCAACTCCCTCTAGGAATATTTGCAACATGCACAAAGCCATTTTCGTCAAGGACGCCAGTCATCAAGGTTCCATCCGGCAGCGTCAGTTCATACGCCTCATTGGCGATGGGCTCATCTTTTTCGTTAAGCAACTGAAACTCGACAAAAGTCTTTTCTTTCAGAAACTGCGAGAAGAAGCTAGTGGAAGCGCCACCACCAGACTCACCGACGAAGGTGTCGGGTGATCCGGCAGTAATCGTCGCTCCGCATGCTGTTTGGGAGCCAACATGGGCAACGTCTTTCCCCAAACCGAAAACATGGGGAGCGCCCGTCGTTATGGGGTTGCTGCCGTGAAGAGGACAGGAATAGATATCTCCTACCAATGCCACGGGCATTGAATTAACAAAAATAGGACTTGATCCAGTGGAAATGTTTCCGCCGTGACTCCCTGGGTCTCCGAGCCTTGCGACTGGCTTTCCTGCCATCGTTTCTCTCCTTTGAATATTACAATCAACCGATGTTACCTGATCTTTGATGACTCCTGAACGGTCAAGGATTCATCGTTGTCAGACGCCTCAAGTGCCTCCTGCTTGCGCCGCACCCTTTCCATCAATGCCTCGATCTCTGCCATTACCTGCTCATGCGGAATGTTCGGACGCGGGTCATCGAGTGACTTCTGGACTTCGGCACGGAACCAGCGGTCGTAGCTGGCCGCCTGCTCTTCGTTTTCGAAATCTGCATTGGTTGTGGAAAACAGGGGATCCATGGTGCCTCCGGACTGAGGGTGAAAACGCGGTCTCTGTTCTTGATCGTTCCCACGCTCTGCGCGGGAATACCTCTCGGGACGCTCCGCGTTCCAAATTGCAAATTTGACGCAGAGCGTCAGGGGCTGCATTCCCACGCAGAGCGTGGGAACGATCAATCAGCCATCCTTCAACTCGACATGATCCAGCGCTTGATTGACGGCCAGTTCGCCCAGCATGACGACTTGAGCGATGCCCAGTGCAGTCTTGCGGTGTGAAGTTTCCAGCGAGGCGGCGAAGTTGATGAGCATTTCGCTGGCCGAGCCGAGGGTTTCGCTGGCGTTGGCTAGCAGGGATTCGGTGTTGTACCTGGGGTTGGCGAGGTACATGGGTTCCGGCTCGTTGGCGCTGGACATGATATGGGCGGTGGGGTTGAGGTAGAAATCGAGGGCGCGATCGGCGGCTTCGTGGAGTTTTTTGCTGTCGACTGAGGCGTAGGGGGATGTGGTGTTGGTGTCTGGTTCTGGGGGGTTGGGTGTTGGCTTTTTCATGGTGATTCTCTCTCATTGATAGTTGCAGCTGGCCCATTCGACTTCCAGGAAAAATGGGTGGCAGCTGTACGCAGGCTGGAAATCCGGGAGAGAGCAACCCGGCAGACACGAATGTCTCCCGCGCACAACCGCCATAACAGAGTGCACACAATGAAAGTGCGCAAGCATACGTTATGAAAGGCGTACCTGCTCTCTCGTGTCTTCGGGTTTCCATGCCCGGTCGCTGAATTGGCAGCGACGAACACAGGCTAGAGAGCGGACGTCCGACGGCCAACCTGAAAACATTGTGGGAAGGTTCCGCCGATTCAGACACGTCTTTAAACACACTTCAGATCGCAGCCCTCACCCTAGCCCTCTCCCGGAGGGAGAGGGAACTGACCGAGGTGTTTGGGTGAGGTATGCCGACGTGAAATACCGAGTCGAACTCAGGTTTTGAAAGGCCCAAAAATCGGCTCCCTCTCCCTCGGGAGAGGGCTGGGGTGAGGGGCAGCAACAACGCAAATCAAAAGCCGAACACCCGCGCTCTTCACCACTCAACAGGATGAGCGTTAGCTCGGCTGCAGCTTTTGATCTGTAAGGCGACGTCGGAAGGCTGAGTGGAGGGATTGATCCGGGCGTGGGAGCGCAGCGACCGTTTGGCGCAGCCAAACACAGCGAGAGGAGGTGCAGCGAAGCAAACCGTAGGCGCTGCGTCCGGATCGATCCCGCAGCGAAGGAACCCCGAGCCCCAGCGAGCGGGCCGCACGTAGGAGCAAGCCTTTTTGGTTACTTTTTCGGCGTCTGGAAAAAGTGACCCGCCGTAAGGGCGGAACCCTAAGCAGCCGTTACCGCAGCAACGGATATGTACCCGGTCAACCAGAACTCACCGCCCAACCAGAACCTGGTCGGCCCGAAGGCCGCCACGTTCACTCCGCCTCCGGATCAATCTTGTTCTGGCTCAAATACCGATTCAACACATCATCCTGCCCAGGCACAGAAGCGTCCCCCGCCACCTGCCACAACCGCCGCTCAATCCCCTGCGCCACCATATGCCCCACCGCCGCCTCAATCGCCGACAACACACACAACTGCGCCGGCTCATTCGTCGTATACCCAACCTCAGCCTCAAGCAACTTCTTGAACTCGATAAACTTGAAAATCCCCGCACTGCGCGCCACCGAATAAATCGTCTTGCTGGTCATCACATTCGCCAACACCTGCCCACTGCGAACATCCACCGCACGCAAGTTCACAGTCACCTGATCCACCCGATACTCACGCTGCAAATCAATCCCCAGATACCGCGCCCCTTCCCCACCGCTACGCACATTGGTGTCATAAGCGATGATCCCGCCCTCAAGCATCATGTTCGCCGCCTGCAACGGTGGCAGCTCACCCTGAATATTCACCGGCGTATTCGGCTTCTTCTGCGACGCGCGAATGATCTTGCGTTCGGTCAACAGGTTCTGCAGCCCTTCCCGTTCCAGCACGACAAACCAGCCACTGGCCTGCATCGCGTCCATCAACATCGACGCCGCCCCCTGAGTCACACTGGTGGAAAACGAACTCGCCGGCGTCGGCTTGTACTGCCCGGTCTGGTCACGGAAACCGTACACCACCGCCATCAACCGCCCCTTAGGCCGCGGCATCTTCAGCAAGTCGTAATAAGTCGAGGCCCTAGGCGTCAGGGTCGGAGTTTCGGTGTCCTGCTCGGCCGACATCGGCTCACGCAGACTGCACCCTTGTAATGTCGCCAACAGCAGCCCTAACGCGATGATCTTTTTCATGTCCGTCACTCCCCGGAACCGTCAGCCCGTCATGGGTTGAGGCCGTTCACCTGAATTTCCGAAACCTCACCGGTCGCTCGATCGGTCACTTCAATGCTCAGTGCCCCGGAGTCGTCGATGACGTTGACGATAAAAGAGTCGGTGGACAGGCTCCCCGTGTTGCCGGTGGAGATGTTGTCCAGCAACTGCCCTAGCAGTCGCGATTGCAATTGACTGGTGAAGCGCTCCAACGCCGAAGTGCCGGCCACGCTCGAACGGCTCTTGAGGTCCGGATCGTCGTGATCGTTTTGCGCCTGGGCGTTGTTGAGCAACCAGGTGCCGTTCAACGGGTTGCCGCCGAACGACGGATTGACCGGCGTGTAGACAAGCTCGGTGGCCTGGACGGCAGCAGCGCTGGCAAGGCCGACCAACAACCCCGAGATCCAGAATCCGCTGCGCCGTGAGAACGTTGTGCTGTTCATAATTCGTCCTTCTCAAGGTCGGTGGTGTCCTGCAACAGTGCCTCCAGCTTGCGCTGGACAACCTGGCGTCGAACCCAGTCGGCGGCCGCGTAGGCCTCGTCCTTCAGTTCCACGGTATTCGGCGGCAGGAAGCGCCGATAAACCAGGCGTTGCTGATATTCCACGGTCACCAGGCTGCCCCAGCGCGCGTCGGGCCGCTCGCGCACCACCAGGTTGAAATCCATCGGGCTGGTGTCACGCAGGCGTTCACTGAACGAGTAGTAAAAGTCGTGGCCGATGTGCGAGATCGTGTCGTCGACGATAAAGCCCATCATTTCGTCTTCTTCACCGGCCTGGGCGCAGCACGCCGCCACGGTGAGGACCAACGCGCACCACCATTGCCGAGTCATGGCTGCAGCGCCTGTGGCAAATTCGACTGGTCTTTCGCCGGGCCATTAGTGCCGTCGAGGAAGGCTTTTTCGGCGACGAACTGCCAGTCCGAATAACGCTGCATGCCGTCGAAATCCGACCACTGCGTCGGGAAGCCCGATTGCTTCAAAGGCAGCTCGGTCGAAGGGCTGTTGAGACCGGTGATGCGTCCATCGAAACCAAGTTGCAATGCCCACTCACCCTGACCGATCGGGTCTGGATAAAGCTGACGCAAATGATGTTTCGCTTCTGGAAAACGCTGATCGTCGAGCAGATCGACCAACTCTTTCGGGTACTGCGCCAACCCCGGCGAACTGCGGTAGTAGCTGCGCAGCGCCTGTGCGTACTGAGTACCGACCCAGAGCAACTGGCGTTCACGGTCACGACGCGAGGCGGTCGACCACAACTCACCGGCACTGGCCAGGCCCATGCCCATCACCGCAATCAGGAACAGCACGCCCAGGTAGGTGAAGCCACCCTGCTGCGCGCGGTTACCACTCGGAATACTGGCTGCCATCACGCGCCCTCCCGGTAGCACCGCTTTTGATATCAGCCACACCACCGGCGACGCCGTCCGGTGGCGCGATCAGCACCCACTGGTCTTTGCGTTCGGTGATCGGATCGAGTGGTGCGTTGCGCAGGTAACGTTGTTCGATCAGTTGCTCGATGGAATCGGGATAACGCCCGGTGTCGCCGTAAAAGTGATCCAGCGCCTCGCGCATCGCCGACAGGCTCTGGCGCAGCGTGGTTTCCTTCGACGCTTCGAGGCTGTTGAAGTAGCGCGGCAGCGCGATGGTCATCAGCGTGGCGATGATCGCCATCACCACCATCAGCTCCAGCAAGGTAAAACCTTTTTCCCGGCGCATGAGGTTCACCACTCGCGGTAGGCGATGCCGTTGAGGCCCTTGCCCCGGGCGTGGGAGTAGACGTCGAACACGTCCTCGCCATCGCGCGGGTTCTGAGCCGAACTGTTGTAGGCGCGCACGCCCCAACCCCCTTCATCATCGCGTTTGGCCGGCACCAGCGGATCGCGCGGGATGCGGCGTAAAAAGTAGAACTTGGCGCCTTTGGCACTGCGCACATCGCGCACGCCTTCGACCAGTACTTGCAGGTTCGGCGGGTAACCGCTGCTGTTCAGCGACTTCTCGATGTAGCCGGCATCGAAGGCACGCTTGTAGGCGTCGATGCCATCGCGAATCTGGTACAGCGCGTTGCGCAATTCCTGCTCCTTGCCACGCCGCACCAAAGTCTCGGTCAGCGGCGCGGCCATGCTCGCCAACAGGCCGATCAGGGCCAGCGTCACCACGACTTCGATCAGGCTGAAACCGCGTTGGGAGGCGTTCATGATCAAGGCTTCTCGACAGTGACGCGGGTGGTGGCCACGGCCGATTCACCGACGGCACGCGGCTGCGCGGCCGGCGACGGCATCACGTAACTCTGCGAACGATCCGGTGCCTGGATGTGCATGCTGGTTTCAGTGCCGGTGGAGAACTCCATGTCCGACGGGCTCTGATACGGCAGGTTGCGCACGATCCGTGGGGTGATCGACAGCACCAGTTCGGATTTGCCGACGGTATCCTTGTTGCTGCCGAACAGCCGGCCAATGCCAGGAATATCGCCGAGGCCCGGGATCTTGTTGCCGGTGGCGCCGTGGTCGTTGCGCATCAGGCCGGCGAGGATCTGCGTTTCGCCGTCGTGCAGGCGCAGTGAGGTTTGTGCGTTGCGGGTGTCGACCTGCACCGGGATCGTGCCCTGTCGGGTCGGTTCCAGCGGCGTGGCGTTACTCACTTCGAGAGCAATCTTGATCGCCACTTCGTTGTTGAGATGCACGGTCGGTTGCACTTCGAGCTTCAGACCGACGTCGAGGTAAGTGACGCTTTCGGTGATCACTGGGCCTTGAGTCGACGGCACCGAAGTCGCGCTGATGATCGGCACACGCTGACCGATGTGAATCCGCGCCTGCTCACGGTTGCTGACACGAATCACCGGGCTGGCGAGGGTGTTGATGTCATTGTCCTGAGCGTTGATCTTGGCTTGCGGCGATGGCGAAATCGAAATCCGGCTGGAGTTGATGCCTTTCAGTTGATCAAGCAGGGTCACCGCCGAACCGTCGCTGTTGACCACGCCGAAGGTGTTCGGCCATTGCAGGCCGAGGTCGAGGATGCGTTGAGTGGCGACTTCCATCACTTCCACTTCAAGCACCACTTCCGGGTTGGACTGGTCTTGCGACTGCAGCAGTTTCTCGGCCATGCGCACAGCGTCTTCGGTGTCGCGCATGGTCAGGGTATTGAGGCGTTCGTCGACGAACACATCGCGGGTCTTGAGCATGGTTTTCACCATGTTGAGCGCGGTGTTGGCGTCGATGCTGGTCAGGTAGAAGGTGCGCATCACCAGTTCCTGGTAATCCTTCACTTTCTGCGGCGAATCCGGGTAGATCAGCAAGGTGTTTTCGTTCACCACTTTCTGATGCAACTGGTTCTGTTGCAGCAGCAGGGTCACGGCGTCTTCGATGCGCACGTCACGCACGAAGATCGTCGCTTTCATGTCCGGGCGCAGGTCTTTGTCGAAGATGAAGTTCAGTCCGGCGACCTGCGACAGCACCTCGAAAATGGTCTTCAGGTTGGCGTCGCGAAATTCCAGAGTCACCGGGCGGTCAAGCTTGGTGCGCAGTTGCGGATAGGCAATCACGTTGCGGCTCTGCACCAGACGAATGTTGCCTTGTAGCTCCAGTGCACCCTCATTCTTGGGGTCGAGTTCGAGGATCTGTTTGACCTGACGATCGGCACCGTAAATGTCACCCCGGCGCAGGTCGCCACGGGCCAGTTCGAGTTTCTCGTCCATGCTGCGCAGATAGTCCATCTGCTTCAGGGCATCCTGAGCGCGGCGGTTGTTCGGCTCGATGGTCAGCACTCGGTTGTAGGCCACCCGCGCCGAAGCAAAATCGCGGCGCGAACGGTCGGTATCACCGGTCGTCAGCAACGCGGTGATGGCCTTGGCCCGACCGCTGTTGAGCAGCAGGTGCAGTTCGGTGTCCCGTGGGTTTTCGCGCAGACCTTCCTCGACCCGCGCCAGCCCCGCCTCGTACTGACCCTGTTCAATCAGGTCGGCGGCTTCCTTGTTGGCCACTTGTGCAGAACTGCACGCGGCCAGCCCGGCACACAGGCCCAGGCTCATCAGCAAACGGCAACGGTTCATTGCGTACTCCCCACAGACAGGGTCTGCGACAAATGCAAAGGCAGGTAGACCAGACTCAATTCCACATCGGAAATGCCGGTGATCTTCCAGGTGTCGTCGATCACATCCCCGTTGCGCACGACGTAGATCTTTTCGCCGTTCTGCAAAAACACTTGCAGGTCGCTGCGGTCATGCAGCCTGCCGACGAACTGAAACGGCACCGGTGGCAGGCTCGGGGCTTGCACCACAGTTGCTGGATTGATGGCCATTTCGGTGACCGTGGCCAGAGTCGGCGCGGCCTTCCAGGATTTGGCCGAGAACAGGTCGCCGGCCGGGCTCAAATCCTTGATCGGGGCGTCTTTGGCCTTGGCGGCTCTGGCCGGCAGCGCGCCACGGGTTTTCCCCGGCGTAGCGACGGCCACTTCGTTGGAGTCGGCGTCTTCGCTCGGCGAGAAATATTCCGGCAGCCACGCCAGCGTGACCGCTACACCGAAGAACGCGAGCCAACCTGTCACGCGTTTGGTATTCATCACGACCTCGACAGGTAAAGGGTCATACGGATCCGGCCATTGAGGTCGGTGTCGCCAATCTTCTTGCGTTGCAGCTCGAGGTCTTCCACCACCACCGCTGGCAACTGGCCGAGTAAGGCGTGCAGGAAGCGGCGCAGTTGCGGGTAGCTACCGCGCACTGGCAAGAGGATCTGATAGCGCGCCAGATGGGTTTTCGGGTCGACGCCGAGGGCGTATTCGCCGCGCGCCAGGGTGATGTGTTCTTGCGCTGCGAGGGCGTAGATGCGGTCGATGGCGACGGTGGCTTGCGGTTGCGCCGGCAGTTTGTTGCGGAAGTCGTCGAGCTGACGCTGTGGCACCACCGGCGGCGCGATGCTGCCGTCTTCAACCTTGGCCAGATACGCGCTCGCTTCCCGAGTCTGCAGGCTGATGTGCTGCAACGATTGCCAGCCCGGCAGCAAGCCACCCAGTGCCCAAGCCACGGCGACCAGCAGCAGCGCCAGTCCGGCCAGGCCCGGAACGCCGAGACCTTGCAGGTATTCGTGGACGATCAGTCTAGGGATTCGCATCGCCAATCTCCCAAGTCGCCGACAGGTTGAATTGCACCGGTTGCTCCGGCGATTTGACGACGATTTCGTGGCTCAGCAGCGAGACGTCGGACAGCTCGTCGCTGGCTTCCAGACGTTTGTGGAAATCGAGCATCGCTTGCAGATCCCGCGCTTCGGCGCTGATGCGGACCTGGCCTTTGCGCGCATCCGGGGTCAGGGTCAGCAGCGCGACGTCATCGCGCGGCATCGCTTCGAGCATGGCGAACAGGCGTTCCCACGGCCGGCGCAGTTGCTGCGAGACCTTGCGCATCTCGGCGAGGTTTGCCGCTTGCTCGCGGGTTTCCGCCGGGCTCAGGGTGGACTTGGCGCCGCTGTCGCCGGTGAGCTGACGCTGAGTGGTTTGCAGGTGGCCTTGTTGCTGTTCGGTGTGCGCGTCGAGGTGCTGTTGCACGCCGAAGCACAGCAGCGCCAGCAGCACGCCGCCGCCGAGCAGGCTCCAACCCAACGGACCGGAACGTGGCCGTGGCTGAAAGTCGAGGTTAAGGGCGCGCATGTCAGGCCACCGCCCGGGACATGACGTACAAGCCGTCACGCACGTTCATCGAGGCGTCTTCAAGGGTGCGCAGTTGCACACCCGCCACGTCCGGATGCGCATCGAGGCGCGCCGGGGCATGCAGATAAACATTGAAGGCGCGTTCGCTGGTCGAGGCTTGCAGCTGGCGTTCGCGACCGATCAGGGCATTCAACGCGGCATCGCTGTCGCTGCCGCCCACCGAACGCACGCCGGCCCAGCGCCCTTCCCTTGCCAGCAACAACACACTGCGTTGCGGCTCGGCGACGACGAACAGGAAGTCACCGGCATCGAGGCTTTTGTCGAAGCGGTTGAACGCCGCCATCAGGTACGGCTGCACCGAGCGCAGGCGCAACCCACGAGCGCTGACCAGCGTGCGCAAGCGTTCCAGCAAGTCCTGCGGCAAGGCGCTGGCGATGCGGTCGTAACCGGCCGGTTCGGCGGACAGCACCAGACTCCACGGCTGGGTCGGCGCGCCAAACAAGTCTTCGAAACACAGTTGAGCAAAGCCGCGCAGTTCTTCAGGGCTGCTGATCTGCGTGCTCCACGGCACCAGGCAAAAACGGCTGAAGTGCCCGGAGATGACCACGCTCAATTCGGCACCGGCGCGGGCATGTTCACCGAGCAGGCGATCGAGGGTGTCCAGCGCCACCGCGTAGCTCTGGAAGCCTTCGTCGATGAACCCGACGCTGCCCAGCCACAGGGTGTCGCTGCCGCGCCGCTGACCGAGGCCAACACCGCTGGCGCCCAGCACGGCGACAAAACGCTCACGAGATAAATGTGACACGATTGATCTCCTCCAGCGTGGTGCGACCTTGTTCCACCAGCTCCAGCGCCGATTCGCGCAGCAGGCGCAAACCACGGGCACAGGCCAGGGCTTTGATTTGTTTGATCGGTTGGCGCTCGACGATCATCTGGCGCAGCTCGTCGTCGAGGTGCAGCAACTCGGCAATCGCCGTGCGCCCGCGATAACCGCTGCCCCGGCAGTGGCCGCAGCCCTTGCCGTGGACGAAGTGGTAGTGATCGACTTTCTGCGGATCGAGGCCCGAAGCGCGCAGCTCTTCATCGCTCGGATTGACCGGCGCACTGCAACTGGCGCACACCAGCCGGATCAGCCGCTGAGCGAGAATCGCGTTGAGCGCCGAGACCAGGCTGTACGGGTCGATTTCCATTTGGGTGAAGCGGCCAATCACGTCGAAGACGTTGTTGGCGTGGATGGTGGTGAACACCAGGTGGCCGGTAAGCGCCGATTGCACGGCGATCTGCGCGGTGTCCGGATCACGGATTTCGCCGACCATGATCTTGTCCGGGTCGTGGCGCAGGATCGAGCGCAGGCCTCGGGCGAAGGTCAGGCCTTTTTTCTCGTTGACCGGGATTTGCAGCACGCCCGGCAATTGATATTCGACCGGGTCTTCGATGGTGATGATCTTGTCCACGCCGTGGTTGATCTCGGTGATCATCGCGTACAGCGTGGTGGTCTTGCCGCTGCCGGTCGGGCCGGTCACCAGGACCATGCCGTAGGGTTCGGCGGCGAGGCGACGCAACTGGCGCAGGGTTTCGTCTTCAAAGCCCAGCGCCTGCAATTGCACGCCGCAGACCTTGTCGGCCAGATCCTGTTTGTCGAGCACCCGCAGCACCGCGTCTTCGCCAAAAATGCTCGGCATGATCGACACGCGAAAATCGATCTGACGGCCACTGATACCGATCTTGAAGCGACCGTCCTGCGGCACACGCTTCTCGCCGATGTCCAGTTCAGCCATGACCTTGACCCGCGAGATCACCTGTTCGGCGAACTCGTTGCCCTGGACTTTGCTGATGTTGTTGAGCACGCCATCGATACGGTACTTGATCACCAGACCGTGGCCGGTGGTGCCGAGGTGAATGTCGCTGGCGTGCATTTTCAGCGCGTCGTAGAGGGTCGAGTTGACCAGTTTCACCACGCTGCTGGCGTCTTCGCTGATGCTGGTCAGCGACAGGCTTTGCAGGGTGTCGATTTCGTTGTGGGTGTCGCCTTGGGCGTTCAGCGATTCGACCGCGTGGAAGCTTTCTTCGTGACGGGCCAGATAGGCCTTGAGATCATCGGCGTGGACCAGATGCAGCGGCGCGCCGTGCAGGCAATCGTCGATCCAGGCCAGCCGCGCCGGGTCGAAGGGGTCGGCAAACACGCCGATGACTTCGTCGTTGTGGCGCAGCAGGATGAATTCACGTTTCAGGCATTGAGCGAGGGTGACGCGGTCGAACACCGGCGTCGCTTGAAACAGGCTGTCGGTGTCGAGCACCGGGTAATGCAGGGTGGCGCCGAGGGTGTGAATGAACGGCATCGGCGCCAGTTCACAGAGTACGCCAAGGGCTTCGAGGACGCGTTCGCCGGAGGTGGCGGCCCGCGCCCGGGCCTGGGCAAGCTGTTCACTGGAAAAGCGCTCGGGGGCGCATTCGGCCAGCAGCGGTTCGACGACAACGGACAGACGTTCCATGGCTTGCTCTCCAACCGGGGCTTAGAGCCCTGTCGGCGCGGCAAACCTTGGCGGCAAGTGCCGGAACGTCTGATCGCGCCATTACTCCCCGGTGAGCATTTGATCGTCGTCCGGCGCCATGGATTGCGACTGCCGTCGCCGATCCGCCAACACCCAACTGCCATCGTACAACTGCAACGGGAAGCTCTCGGTCCTGCTCTGGCGTCGTTCGACGAAGCCCTCGGAAGGGCTCGCACCGGGTTTCGCTTCGCGCTTGATGCCCAGAAGGTCGCAGACAGCTCGGGCCAGTTCCGCCAATGGAAACGGTTTGAACAGGATGTGGCTGACTTGCAGTTGCCGCGCCCGCTCACAGACTTCAGCGGTGGGGTGACCTGTTATCAGCACAAAATTACACGTCCTGTTCTGGCGGACCGCGTCGAGCACCTCAAAGCCTTCCATATCGGGCAAGCGGTAATCGAACACCAGCACGTCGGGGGCGAACGTTTCGGCCAAACCGATACCCGTCGCTCCGTCATGTGCAATCCGGACGTCCAGCCCCTGCGCCGACAGATAATCCTGAAGGTTCTGTGCAAGCAGCTGTTCGTCTTCGACAACCAGTACTTTGTTAACCAAGGTCGACTCCTTGAAACAGCAGGTCCGATGACCCCGCCCTGAGAGTGCGCCTTACCATCGGTAACGCACACTTCATGCCAGGCTGAGTGCCGGTAATTTTACGTCTTCATGTCCTTGAATTTAATGACAATGCCCGCTCGTCCCGGTACCCCGTTCCCCAGAAACGGGGAAGCACCTGAATGGGCATCGAAGCCATTCCCCACTATTGGGGGGGAACCTTCAGTCGTCGTCAATTCGTTCGATCCTGTTCTGCACCCGTAATTGCGCGAGCACTTGGCGACGAGCCTGGGTCTGTTGCTGTCGGGCGAGCTGTGCCCTGACTGTATCCAGCCCCTGCGAATCTGGGACATCGGCGGCCTCCAAGTGGTTCGGCAAATAAATCACATGCCAGCCGAACGGTGAACGCACCGGTTCGCTGGCGAAACTCGCCCCGCTGACAATCGAGGCGCGCATTTGCAACAAGCGTAGACGCGCTTCAGCCACTGTGGCTGCATCCGCTTGCACCGGCACGCGGATCAACAGGTGGCGCGGTTGCAAGGTATTGGCGCGGATCAGCTCGGCGAACATCTGCTGGGCCGCCAGTTCGCGGCGGGTGTACTCGGTGAAGGACGCCTCATCGAAACCGGCGTCCTGCAAGCGCCGGACGAATTTATCCGCGCCGCCGATGGCACTGCGGGTCTGCTCGACTTGCTGACGCACCACTTGATCGTCGATCTGCACACCGCGCTTTTGCGACTCCTGCCACAGCAGTTCTTTGTCGATCAGCGTTTGCAGCGCTGCCTGACGCAGCTCTTTATAGGCCCTTGGGCTACGAATGCTCGCCACGGCGCGGCCCTGATCTTCGAGGTATTCGGCGAAGAAACGCTCGAAGCGAAACCCGGAGATTTCCTCGCCATTGACCCGCGCCACGGCCGGTTCGTTATTGGCCCACGCCATCGGCAGCCAACAGGTCAGCAGCATTATCAGCGTTGTGAGCTTCATGATCGGGCCCTCCGTTCAGGGGCTGGCAACAATCGGTTTATAAGGCGCGACCAGATAGAAACGCTGATCGGGCAAATCCACGGTGACCACGTGTGCGCCGCTCAAGCCCAGGCGTCGACCGGGTCCGAAGCTCAGGCGCGGGGTCAGGCCGGTGTCGAAGTCGTGCAGGCCTTCCAGCGCCGTCACCAGTTTTTCCCGGCTGGCGTCGCGGCCAGCCTGTTTCATGCCTTCGCTGAGCAGCAACATCGAGGCGTAGGCGCCGACTTGCAGCACCGCATGCTGGGCGCCGAGGCCCTGGCCTTCGCGCAGCAGCGTCAGGGCCATGCGCCCGGTCTGGGTCCAGTCGCTGGGCACGAACGGATAGGCAAGAAACACCCGCCGGGTGAAGCCGTCGGGCACTTGCAGCAGATCACCGGCCACCTGGCTGGAGGCGGCAAACAGGTAAGGCACTTGCCCGGCGCTTTGCAGCCGCGTCGCCAGACGACTGAAACCGCCGCCACTGCCCAGATAGAACACCGATCGCGAACCCAGCGGCAAAGCCTCTGCTGCCGGGTCGTAAGCTTGCAAAAGGACTTTTTGCCAGCCGTGATCCTGTAAGTACTGAGCGAGGGTCGCCGCTGCTTGCGCTTGCAGCGGGTCATCGGGATAGGCGATCAGCGTCGGCCCTTGCAGCACGCGCAGGCTGGCCGTGGCGTAATCGGCCAGCGCGATCAACTGTTCCCGCAAGCCTGGCAATGGCTCGAAAATCTGCGGGCTGGCCTGCATCGATCCGAGCAACGACAAGGCACCGATCAGCGGCACGCCGGACTGCTCCAACCGGTTCGCCAGTTCGCCGTCGAGGGCCGGTGCCAGAGGCGCGATCAGGGCGAACACCTGTTCCTGCTCGATCAAACGCTGCAACGCCTTTCCGGCACTGGCGCGATCCGGGCCGGGGTCGATCACCGTCAGGCGCAGTTGCCGGCCATGGATACCGCCAGCCTGATTGATCCGCGCGACGCTGCCATTGAGCACCGCTGCCACTGTCGCGCCCTCCTCGGCCAACGGGCCTTGGCTGGGCAGCAAGGTGCCCAGGTGCAAGGTCTCGGCATCGAGGCCGGGGTCACGCTCATCGGCGAGGCGTTTGAGATAGGCGGTAAGGTTGCGCTGATCCTTCATCGACAGCAGAAAGCGCGGCATGCTCGGGTCGAGACGATTGTGGCCGGGGTCGCGACCCTGCTCGATGGCAATGGCCAGAGTGCTTTCGCTGTAGGCCGGATAGCTGCGCCCGTTGACCTGTTGCTGGCCGTAGGTGCTGGTCAGTCGCGCCCAGTTCAGCGGCGGCGGACGCACCCCGCCTTCGGGCCGACCGAGGCCATCGGCGCCATGGCAATTGGCGCACGGCAGACTGGTCGCCGGCAGTAACACATCCGCCGCGCCGACCCGCGCCATGATCGCTTCGCCACTGGCTGACAGGCCTTGGCGGTACAGGCGCTTGCCTGCCGCTTCCTCCGCAGTCAGCGGCGCAGCGCTCGCGCCAAGGCTGACGCCAGCGAGCAGGATCAGGGCGAGTACACCGCTCAGGTTCATGGCGCGAACTCAGCGGCCGGCCACGGGCATTGTCAGCAACTGCAAGCGCTGGGCAATGGCGGCGGCCGGGGCGTCGGGACGGATCTTGCTCCAGCGTTTATTGGCGACATCGCCGACGATCAACTGCGTGGAATGCTGCTCGGGCGTCGGCACGATCTGGCCGATGCGGCTCAATACCAGGTCCATCTGCGCTTTGTCGCCAGTAAGAAAAAGCCAATGAGGGTCATCGGAACCCTGCTTCAAGGTGTAAGCCTTGAGCACCGCCGGCGTGTCGCGCAGCGGGTCACTGGTAAGGGAAATGAAGGTGATGTCCTGTGCCTTGTCACCGAGCAGCTCGCGCACTTCCTTGAGCTTTTGGGTGATCAGCGGGCAGGCATCGTTGCAGCTAGTGAAGATCACGTTAAGCAGGACGATGCGGTTTTGCAGCGCGTCGCTGTAGAAGCGCAGGGTCTCGCCGTTCTGATCCTGCAACGGCGTGTCGGTGAACCAGGTTTTCGCGTCGTGGGTGCCTTTGGCCGGCGCGGCAGCCACAGCGGCTGGCGGCTCGGAGACATGGCCTTCGTGAGCGAACGCGACGTTACCAAGAATCCAGAAACACACGGTCAGGGAGATCCAGTCGAGCGTTCTCATGGCTGCTGCTCCATGGCGATGGCGGTGTGTTTGGCGTGGGTGCGCAGGCCGCTGAGTTTTTCCACTTCCTTGGCCAGCAGCGCCGGATCAGTGAAGCCGTAGTAGCGCATCCAGTGGCGGCTGTCGCCGTCGCCGACGAGGATCAGCGGTTGATGACTCTTCAGGTCGCCACTGAAACTGCCGAGGCCCTTGAGGGTTTCATTGATCGACTGCGGCGAGCCGGTCAACCAGCTCCAGCCCGGCCCGCGCTGGAACGTGCGGGCATAATCCTGCAGGCGTTTCGGGTCGTCGCGCTGTGGGTCGATGCTGATCGACACCAGTTGCACTTCCTCGCCGACGCGCGCACCGAGCTGCTTCTGCACCTTGCCCATGATCGACGAGACCACCGGGCACACCGTCGTGCAACTGGTGTAGATAAAACTCATGACGACGATTTTGCCCTGCACCAGGTCTTGTTCGAGGCGCACGGTTTTACCGTTTTGATCAAGCAGCGGCACGTTGGCGAATTTCACCTGGGCATGTTCCTGGGTGTTGCTGGCCGGGGCTTTGTGTCCGGCGTGTTCGTCTGCCGAGTGGGCGTTGGCGTGTTGAATGCCGAGGCTCAACAGGCACAGGGTCAGCAGGCCAGTGGATGCAAATCGGTTCATGTCGAAACTCCTCTTCAACGGGCCAGGCCGGGGGCTACCCGAACACTGGCAAAGGTCTTGTCATCGAAACCGGCGCCCAGCGATGCCGCACGCACATGCAGATACCAGGCGCCGCTGCGGTCGAGGTTGATTGGCGCCTCGTATACGCCGTCGGCGACTTCCAGCGCCGCCACTTCGCGGGGATGCGAGGTGGGCGCGAGGTAGTAGCGCAGTTGCACGTCTTTGACGCCGCTGCGCTGGGTTTTGTCTTTGCCTTGAACGATGCGGAAGCGCACGACGTAGGGGTCGTTGAGCGCCACGGCGGTCTTGTCGAGGAGGAACTCGACTTTCGGCTGGCCGAGGTGTTTTTGCGGTTTGCCGTCAGGGTCAATCTGCGCAGTGAAGCAGTGAATGATGTTCGGTTGGTTGAGCAGGAACGCCACGTCGAAGCGCCCTGCTGCCGGCAGTTTCACCCGGGCGCTGTAGAGTCCCGGCGAGACCTCGCGCAGGCTGCGGTCGATGACCATGGCGGCGCGTGCGATCTGGCCACGGTTGGGGTAACCGGACATCGGCGCGTTCATGCCTTCGGCGTAGAAGTAGGTGGTGTTGTCGACCGGGTTGACCACGAACACCGCGTTGTCGTCACGCGACACCGCCAAGCTTGAGGCCAGCGGTAAATCCCCGGCCAGGCGCGGCGCTTGCGGGCCCGCTTCGAAACCTTGGCTGATCGGCTGGCGACCTTCGCCGAGGGAGGACAGGTTGATCATGGTGACTTTCGGTGAAGCGAGTCCGCGGATGTAGGCGTAGGCCTGGGTGAACACCACTTGGTAGGGTTCGGCGCTGACGTCGAGGTCGTGGATCGCGCTGTTGGTCGCGGCGTCGATGACGCTGGCGCGGTTTTCCACGGTGTTGAGCACTACACCGAAGCGGCCGTCGGCGCTGAAGCCCATCGGGCCGAGGCCTTGCTGCAGCTTGATCACCCGGCGGACGGCGTGGGTGCTGGCGTCGATCACGGTCACGGTGCCGTCCTTGCCATCGGCCACATACACCGCGCCGGACAGCGCTGAATAGGCGACTGACAGCGGATGGGCGCCGGTTTTGATCTGCTCGACGATGGTCAGGCTGGCGATGTCGACCACGCTGACGGTGCCGTCGTCGCGGTTGCTGACGAAGGCGAAGCGGCTGTCCTTGCTGAAGCTGATTTCGTGGTGGCCGCGCCCGGTCTGCAAATGTTTGAGGGGTTTGAGGCTTTGGCTGTCGATCACCGTCACGCCGGAGTCTTCGGCTTTGCTGGCGTTGTTGCCGACCCACAGCAGACGTTCATCCGGTTGCAGCGCCACGCGCACCGGTTGGCTGCCGGCTTTGATCGAATCGAGAACCTTGAATTGTTCGCTGTCGATGACGGCCACTTCGCCTGCCGTTGGCATCGAGACGAACACGCGTTTGTTGTCTTTTGGGGTGACCCAATCCATCGGTGGTTGCTTGAGTTCGATCCGCGCGAGGGTGCTGGTGATGCCGCCCACTGACACCGACGGATCGACCACGGCGATGCTGGCGTCGCGGTTCATCACCAGCAGGAAATAGCTGTTGAGGTCGAGCAACGGCCGCGCGCCGATGTTGGACTTGAGGAACACCCCGACCCGGGCTTTGCAGCTTTGGTCTCGGCCCTGGGCTTGATCGGCGGCGAGGGTTTGCGGATCGACCCAGGCGCCCGGCGCTACCCCGGACAAAGGCTGGCCGGAAGCGCTGTCAGTGACGCGGAACTGCACATCGGCGAATTCGCCTTCACGCAGTTTGCCGTCGGCGGCGAGTGGCTTGAGATCGAAATCCACCGCCACACCATCACGCTTCAGCGTCTGCCCACTGCCGTTTTGCGCCAGCGCAACCTCGCTCAGCGTCAGCAACGCCCCGGCCGTGGCCAGGGTGCAAATACCGATGATGTTGATGATCCTGTTCATCTCGCACTCCCCAAACGCTACCTGACAAAACACCGACCCTGTGGGAGTGAGCCTGCTCGCGATGGCGTCATCTGCCTCACCATCCGAAACCGAGTAGCCCCAATCGCGAGCAGGCTCACTCCTACAGGGGATTTGCATCCACCGGGACATTGCCGTTCTGCTACTGCCCCTGCGGCGCCGGTTCCGGTTCGTTGGTCACACGCAGCAAGCCCCATAACCCGGAGGTGTTGCCGTAGGCGCCGTAGTCGCGGAACAGATAATCCCCCGGGATCGCATTACTGCCACCAGCACTCGGGATCATGAAGCTGAAGTGCGCAGCCGGCAGGATGCTTTCATGGGCGCCGATGTACATCGACATCGGGTTGTAGCCGAAGCGCACCGAGCCCACGCCCGGCGTGCCCATCGGATAACCACCGACATCGCTCTTCTCGGCCTGGAACGGGTTCACCGACCAGACATGCCCGTCGAGTTGGAACGTGGTGCCACGACTGCCACCGCTCGGCATCAAAATATGCGTACGCAACGGTTGCCCCGGTTTGGCATACAACACCGGCGTCTGCGGATCACCGCCGACCAGCGCATTGCTGTAAGCCATGTGCGCGTTGACCATGTCGCCATAACCCGCGCCATCGGCATGACCGAACGGTGCATCCGGGGCGAGGCCGAAGCGATACCACAGCGGCTCGGTCTTATAGTTGATCGCCATGCTCGAGTTGTCCTGCGGATCGGTCGGCACGCCGAAGCCTTCAGCGGCAATCCCTTCCACCGGCCGGCCATTGGCCCAACGGGTGTTCAACGCCTTGTGCCAGACCATCGCGAAATCGCGGTAGCTGGTCTGCCCAGGCGCGGTGACCGTGGCGTTGACCTTGCGCGCATCGTCAACCCAGGTCGCGCCGATCGGCAGGATGCTCATCGCCCCGCCAAGACCTTTTTGCGGCTGCTTGATCACGTCCGCCGGGGTGATGTTCAAGCCGCCGAACTCCACCGCCGTGGCGTTGATGTTGTCGACGCTGCGGCCCAGTTGAGTCACCGGTTTGCCTTCACGCTCCAGGTGCCCGGCGTAGTACTGATAGGTACGGGTCGGGTACGCGCCGCTGTTGCCGACACGCGGTGGCACGGTCTGGATCGGGTTGGCGCCAACGTTGGCGCCGTCGGATTTGGTGATGTCGTACGCCAGCAACTGCGCGTGCAGGCCGACGTGGCTGGATGGCCGCATCAGGTTGTTGCTGAAGGTGGTCGAGCCCAGACCGCTGTTGCGATCACGTTTGACCATGCCTTGCATCACGGCAGTCTGGGTCAAGTCAGGCATCACGCTCGGCAGACGGTTTTCCAGGGTGATGTTGAGGCAGTCCCCTGCCGCCGCACGCAGCACCAACGGCTCGACCGGAATACCGGGTTTGAGCTTGCCGCTGACCGGATCGAGATCGGATTTGCGCACATACAGAATCGCGGTCGGATCATGCAGCGGCCCGCTCTGCCCGCCGATGGTGATGGTTTCGCCATCCTCCGGATCGGTCACAGTGACTTGTGGAATGCTCACCGTGCGCGAGTTCAGCACCAGGGTGCCGCCCGCTGGATTCAGCGGCCCGCCGACATGCTGGCCAAGACCTTCGGGATCGCCGATGGTCAGGCCCAGCGTATTGCCGAGGATGTCATTGGCCAGCGCCGCAACCACTTCATAGTTGCGCTGCACGGTTGGCCGAGTGCCAATGCCGTTAGGGTTGGCGCCATAGCGCGGGCAACTGCCCTCGAACGCCACAGTGTTGCGCATGCCCGCCGGGCTTGGGTTATTAGGGATAGCGAACAGGTCGGCGCGTTTGGCGGTGTAGTTGCGCATCACGCCCCAGATACCGCTCCAGTAGCCTTCGATCGAAGCGTCCATCGAGTACAGATAATCGCCCGTGGTCGCCGCCGAACTGGAGAGCATCGACACCGGCGCAATGAAGCCCATCTGCTCGGAGATGCCGATCATTTGCGACGCGCGCCAGCCGGAGTTGGAGCTGTTGCCGAAACCGGAACCGCTCTGCAGCCATTTCACACCGTGCAGGGTGACGTTGTGCTCTTCTTCATGGCCGCCGGCATGCACCCGCAGCCGCACGTTGTCGCCGGTATAGGTGCGCAGCATCGGCGTGAACGGGTCTCCCGGTTCGGCGCCGCCCTTGTTGATGTGTGGCGGGAACAGCGTGGTGCCGCCGGTTGGGCCGGTCGCCGAGGTGAGCAGATTCGGCGCTAGGTTCATCGCCGGAATTGCGCGGTCGGTGCGGCTTTGCATGGCGAATGACAAATCGCCACCGAGGCCGTCGGCCTGCATGCCACGCTTGCCGTCCGGGCCAACCTTGTTCGGGTCGTACACGCGCAGGGCCAGCGGTTCGTTGCGATAGTTGACGACGAACATGCCCGGATCATCCACCGAAATCGCCTGCGGACATGGCCGGCTCGGGCAGCCCGGGACCTGACCGCCCTGCACTTCCAGCACACCCTCAAGCAGGTTGCTGGCGTTGTTACGCACTGGCGGATTGATCGCGTAGCGGAAGCTGTCGGCGGTGGCCGGGAACGCCTGCGCATTCGGCACACCGTTAGGGCCGGCACCGACGTAGACGCCAGCTTCATAGGCGTGCTGGAAGTCGCTGTACTCGAGGAAGAACTCGCGGAAGCTGTCGTTCTTGCCGTCGCCATCGAGGTCCCCGGTGTTGATCACTGCTTGCCACGACGTCGGCCCGCCGTCCTGACGCGCGCCGCTGTACAAAGGCTCGCCGGTTTCGGCGTGGAACCAGGTGGAACCGGCCGGCTCTGCAAGAACGGTGGCGTACAGACCAATCTGCTGGTGCGTCGATGGGCCTAAGTGGTCATGAGTGAAGATGGTGCCGAGGCCGCGATCGACGCCTTTCGCGTTGACTACCGGATCGACGAACCAGCGCTGCATCGCCGTGCGCGCACCGAGCCAATCGGCGCGCCCGTATTGGCCGAAGAACGGATGGTTCTTGGCTTTCGGGCAGGCCTGAGTGCCGTCGCGCGGGTCGGTACCAGCGCACTGGTTAAACTCGCGGATCGCGTGAATGCGCTCCTGCACGGCGCCGGGCGAGAGCACGCCGTCCTCGTAGTTCCAGCCGTTGGACGAGCCGTCCGCCGAGGTCAGATCCCACTTCGGCAAGTGGATGTGCTGACCGATCACATCGGTCGGCGTGCGCACCTGATAGTCATCCATCTCATAGGTGGCCGGCACCAGGTTGGTTTGCTGGTACTGCACGCAATCGAAAGTGTTCATGCGCATCACCAGCGGCTCAGGCGGACGCTGCTTGGTGATCACCGGCCAGGCGTCTTCCCACAGCGCCAGAATGCGCGCCTGCGGGAAGTGGTAACCGACCTTGTTGTACACCGCGTCGAACTGGATGTTGGCGGCTTTGTAGATGCGTGGGCGGTCGGCGGTGAAGCTCGAGGCGCCGACGAAGGACATGCCGTCGATGCGTTCACCGCTGGCAAACTCACCGCTACCGGCGCTGGCGGTCAGGCGTTTTTGCCGATCGTCCATGCACGGTTCGTAGTACGGGGCGCCGGCCATCGGCAAGGCACCGTTGGTGCGGAACGCCTTGGCCACCACTTGATTGCCGGGCAGCAAGGCGTAGCTTGGGTGATCTTTTTTCGCGTGGAAGGCCATCGCAGCCTGTTCGACTTCGGTGCCTTCTTCCGGCAGGTAAATCGGTTTGGCGCGGGTGACTTCCTTGGAGAAGTCCAGCGAGGTGGTCACGGTGTGCGCTTCGCCACCGGCCGCGACGCCATCCAGTGCGTGCCGCTGCAAGCCGCCATCCCAACCACCGGATTGCGCCGGGTCAAGGTTGGCCCACAGCGCTTTGCCGCTGGCCTTGAGCGATTGCGCCGTGGCAGCGTCGAGCATGTCCAGCGGTGGAGTTGGCGGACGCTGGCCGACCGAACTTTCCATGCCACCGATCCAGAATGGGTAGCCAGGGTTTTTCAGGCTGCCGTCGGCATTGCGGTTGGCTTCGCTGCGATCGACCAGCGCCAGTGAGCCGATGGCTTGACCACCGGCATTGCCTCCATGGTGCTCGCCGTCATCATCGCCCTCTTCTTCGTCATCGTCGTCATCATTGCCGGCGATCAGGGTTTCACCGATTTTCGGCACCACCACCACTTTGCCCGGCATCGGTGCCATGGCTTTGCCCGGCAGCGGCACGATCGCCGGAATCGGTGTGCCGGCGACGATTTCGCCGTCAGGCAAGGCGCGTGCGCCGGCCGCCGGTTTACCGCTGCGCAAGGCAAACGGTTCGCTGTGGTAGCCGTCGGCGCCCTGCTGCGAAACATCGAGTCGAGTGCCTTCTTCGAACACATCGTGCACCCGCCACATGGCCCACATGCCCTGGGCGAAGTGCGGGTAGAAATGGCAGTGATAGATCGCATCGCCGGCCACGCGGTTGCGGTTGCCCGAACCACCGTTGGCGATTTCATAGGTGTAACCGGCGCCCGGGCCGATGCCCTGGGCGTCGACGTAATCGGAATTGTCGTCGTTGGGGTTGAACAGCCACTGATGGCCGTGCAGGTGGAAGATGTGCTGCTCATGGCCATTGTGGGTATTGCGGAATTTGACGAAGTCGCCGATGTAGCTGTGGTTGACGTTCGACGGCTCCGACGGATACAGGGCCATGGTGGCTTTCACGCCGATCTGATCGGCTCGGGGTATCTGGCCCGGGGTGATGTTCTCAAGCCCGGTGTTGGCCGGCACATCCACCAGCATTGCCACATCACCAACCGTGTGCGAACTGAGGAAAAACTCTTCATAGGCACACGACAGGCAGTCGTGCATTGGCCCCACGCCCAGGCGGTTGGCGACCACTTCGGCGCCCATGCCGCCGGAGCCGTAGTTGATCATGAACGAGTCGCGGGTCGGCTCCAGCACGTGGGCCATCACCGGATCAGCCCAGTACGCAGGGAACGCTTGGGTGGCGGCGGTTTCGTCCTGGAATTGCGAGGCAAAGTCGCGGAACGCTTCGAGGCGGTTGGGGATTGCCGGGTTGCGTTTGCCGACCGATTCCAGCGGATAGGTGCTGGATGGGAAGCTGCCGTCGGCGTTGCTGCCCATGACAATCGCATCGCTTTCGCTGGAAATGATTTCATTGCCATCGACCATGCCGATGATCGGCGTGCCGGCCTTGCCTTCACGCAACCACGGTTCGCGCTGTGGGTAGCGCGCCTGGTAATCAACGATCGGTTGGCCGGTGGGTGCGCGGCCAGTCGTGGCCAGGCGCATTTCTTCTTCGGTGAGGGTATTGCGATAGCTGCGGCCACCCTTGGGCAGGACGACGACCTGGCCGAACAAGCCATTGGCGACGTTACCGGCCGCGCCCTCGCCGCCAAACGTTGCGCCACGGCTGCTCACGGCAAACGCGCCTTCACGTTCGGCGAACAAGGTGTAGGAACGGCTCGCGCCGGGCGGCACCAGGGTGTTGGCGTTACGCCCGGTGAACGAAGAAATGTCATCAATGCTGTTCACCGCTTGCAGGCCGTTGACCTGGAAACCGACGTGACGATCCGCCACCTGCTCATCGACTTTGAAGTCTTCGGCGCCGTTGGTGTTCTCCGCCCCCTCCTCTTCGCCCTCGTTTTCAAAGTGCTTGTTCGGGTTGGCCTGATAGTCGAGCAGGTTCTGCAGATTGATCGTCAGGCAATCGCCGGCAGCCACGCGCAGCACCAGCGGCCGTGGACGCTTGTCCGGGCGCAACGAGACTTTGCCTGGCACTGCGGCGCCGCCGTAAGCCAGCGACTGCTCATGTTCATCGACCACATCGCGGCGCAGGGCGAACATCATGCCGTTGATGTTCTGTGCACCGAGGCGGTTGAACATCAGCGGTTGATCGAAGGCGACGACGTTGGCCACCAGGTTGCGCTCGCAACGTACGGCCGCGCCGGCCAGCTCGACGCTGAGCATCGAGGCCAGAATCAGCAGCCAGTTAATCAGGGACGGAGCGTGAGGAAAGCCAGCCATGATCAGTAACCTCGTAGTGGGTGCTCTTGGGAACACTTCTCGACAAATGCCTCGGAGCAATCCGCGTGCCACAAAAAATTGTATTAGCGTTCAATCAGTTACTGCGGCCACTTGAGAATCCGGGGGATATTCCCCACCCGTTTTCCCCACTTTCCGGGCCTCCACGGTTTACCCCGAAAGTGGGGAAAACCGGGTTGGGGTCACAACGGCGCATCCATCGCCAAGCCCTGCAAACGCCGGTACTGACGCAACACATTCGGTACATAACGTTGGGTTTCGGCGAACGGCGGAATCACCCGGCCACGGCTGAGCACCGCGTCCGGCCCGGCGTTGTAGGCCGCCACGGCGAGGGCAATGTCGTTGTCGAACAGGGTCATCAGGCGCTTGAGGTATTTGGCCCCACCCTGGATGTTGGCCTTGGGGTCGTAGACGTCGGTCACGCCCAGCTCGCGTGCGGTGTCGGGCATCAACTGCATCAGCCCGCCGGCGCCTTTGGGGGACGTGGCGCCGGGGTTGTAATGCGACTCGGCGTTGATTACTGCATGCAGCAGCGCTTCGGGTAGTTGATTGACCTTGGCTGCCGCCGAGACCAGTTCCGCGTAGGGCTGGTTAGCGATCATTTGCGGCTGTTGATCGAGGCTGACCACCGAGGCTTCAGCCTCGCGGATCACCCGTTCGTAGGTGCGTCCGGGTCGGTGAACGTTGGACAGTACATAGCTGCCCTTGGCGTCCACCGAGATGAACACATCGGCCTGCGCAGCACCGCTGAGCAGCACACAACCGAGCAATCCGCTGGCAAGGAATTTCATGTCGGGCCTCCCCGGATCGACCCCGATAAATTGGGGGAAATGCCCCAATGGCCGATCACGTTTGAGCCATACGCAAGCACTGTGCCGACTCTGGAGATGCCCTGATTACAAGGGTTTCAGCCAATCCAGTGATTTTCAGTGGGGCTGAGCATGGCAATTGCATAAGCCCTTCTGGCGACACGGCTGCCACTCACGGGAGGTCATCATGAAGCTGCAATTTCGTCCGCGTGGCCAACGCGGTTTTACCCTGCTCGAATTGCTCGTGGTGCTGGTGGTGCTTGGCCTGTTGGCCGGGATCGTCGCGCCGAAATACTTCGCCCAACTCGGTCGCTCCGAGGTGAAAGTCGCCAAGGCGCAGATCGAAGGGCTGAGCAAAGCGCTGGATATCTATCGGCTGGAAGTCGGCCACTACCCGTCCACCGAACAGGGCTTGCAAGCCTTGGTCATCGCGCCGAGTGACGAGGCGAAATGGACCGGCCCGTACTTGCAGAAAAAACTGCCGCAGGACCCGTGGGGGCGTAATTACGCCTACCGCTATCCCGGCGAAAACAGCGAGTACGACCTGCTGTCGATGGGCAAGGACGGCCAGCCCGGCGGCGAAGGTGAAAACGCCGAAGTGACCAATTGGCAGTGAGCGGAGCGCGGCCCATGCGATTTCATGTGAAAGCGGTCGGCAAGGCTGGGGTGGTGTCCTTGAGCGTGGAAGCGCCGGGCGACAGCGAGGCGCGGCGCATTGCCGAGGATCAAGGTTTACGTGTGCTCAGCTCGCACGCCGACAAGCATTGGCGCTCGCTACGACTGCGCCAGCGTGAGACGTTCAATCTGGTGTTGTTCAGCCAGGAACTGACCACGCTGCTCAACGCCGGCCTACCGTTGATCGATGCGCTGGAAAGCCTCGCCGAAAAAGAAACCGCCCCCGCTGCCCGGAAAACCTTGAGTGAGCTGGTGCGCCTGCTGTACGAGGGCAAATCGTTTTCGCAGGCGCTGGGCCAGTTGTCGGCGGTGTTCCCGCCGTTGTACGTGGCGCTGGTGCAGTCCAGCGAGAAGACCGGTGCGGTCGGCGATGCGCTGGGCCGTTACGTCAGTTATCGCCAGCGCATGGACGAGGTGCGGCAGAAGATCATCAGCGCCTCGATCTACCCGATGCTGTTGCTGATAGTCGGCGGTGGCGTGGTGCTGTTCTTGATGGGTTATGTGGTGCCGCGTTTCAGTCTGGTGTTTGAAGGCTTGGGCGATAACCTGCCGTGGCTGTCGCAGGTGTTGATGAGCAGTGGCATGTTTTTGCATGCGCATCAGGCTGAATTCTTCGCTGGGTTGGCGGCGATTGTCATCGCCCTCGCCGTGCTGCAAAAGCAACCGGCGTTTCGCCGTGGTCTGGATCGACTGGTGGAGAAACTGCCGGCCGTGCATCAACGGATTTTCATGTATGAGCTGGCGCGGTTTTATCGCTCATTGGGAATCTTGCTGCAGGGCGGGATTCCGCTGGTGACCGCCATGGGCATGGTGCGCGGCTTGCTCACCGTGGCGTCGCGGGTGCGGCTCGATCAGGCCTGCGAGCGCGTGCGCGAGGGGCAATCATTGTCTACCGCGCTGGAACTCAATCACCTGGTGACGCCGGTGTCCCTGCGCCTGCTGCGCGCGGGCGAACAGTCCGGCAACCTCGGGCAGATGATGGAACGCAGCGCCGACTTCTACGACGAGGAAATCAGCCGTTGGCTGGAGTGGTTCGTGAAGTTGTTCGAACCGCTGCTGATGACGTTTATCGGCCTGCTGATCGGGGCCATCGTGATCCTGATGTACATCCCGATTTTCGAACTGGCTTCGAGTATTAACTGACTCCGGGAACGGGTCCGATCCCGGCAACAACGCACTTCTACGTTCCCAAACAAAACCACAAAGACGGAGAACGATATGCACATTAAAAAGCTCGTGCTCGCAATGGCCATCGGCGCAGTTCTGTCAGCGTCTACGGTGCTGATTCCGGATAGCCTTTCCGGCATTTCCAGTGTTCAGGCCAAGGAAGGTGGCAGTGGTGGTGGAGGGAGTGGCGGCGGTGGACATGGCGGAGGGGGCGGCGGTAACGGTGGAGGAAATGGCGGCGGGCATGGTGGTAGTGGTGGAGGCGGCGGAAGTGGCGGTGGCGGTGGCGGTGGCGGTGGCGGCAATGGTGGTGGACACGGCGGCAGTGGCAATGGCGGAAGTGGCAATGGCGGAAGTGGCCACGGTGACGGCGGCAGTGGTCACAGCGGCGGCGGGCAGGGCTCCGGACACGCCGGCAACTCCGCTTCCTCAGGACGCAGCGGCACCCACGCCGAACCAGGCGATGATCACGGCGTGCACCGGGCAGGCGAACCGGGGGATGATCGTGGCGTACATGTCGGCGGCGAGCCGGGCGATGACAAGCGCGCCAACTGATCATTAACCCCACCGCAACCTCTGTAGGAGTGAGCCTGCTCGCGATGGCGTTCTGTCTGTCACAACGTCAGTGTCTGAATGACCGCTATCGCGAGCAGGCTCACTCCTACAAGGATTTGTGGTGTACGCAGATTCCGCAGACAACCATAAATCCAATGTGGGAGCGAGCTTGCTCGCGAATGCGGTGAGTCAGTCGATGATGCTTCAACTGACAGTCCGCTTTCGCGAGCAAGCTCGCTCCCACAAGGATTTTATGGTGTTTGAAAACCATTGCGCAGCTCAGAGGGCGACGTGGCTCTCGTTCAGGCGTTCGCGCAAAAATTCGACCAGCGCCTGCACCGGCCTTGAAGCCTGACGATGCTGCGGATACACCGCCGATAACGTCAGCGGTTCCGGACGCAAATCATCCAGCACTGGCACCAGCCGGCCATCCTTTAACGCCGCGCCAACGATGAACGTCGGCAGATAGGTAATCCCCATCCCCTGCACCGCCGCATCCCTGAGCAACTCGCCGTTGTTCACGCGCATGCGCCCGGTGACATTGACCAACACAGGCTTGCCCTGCCCCGCGTTGAAGCGCCACTGCACCGAACGACTATGCCCGTACGGCAAACAGTCATGGCTATGCAGGTCTTCCGGCTCGAGGGGCGTGCCACGTTCGGCCAGATACGCCGGGCTGGCGCAGTACACCCGTTCGATCGACGCGATGCGTCGGGCAATCAGTGTCGAGTCTTCCAGCACGCCAATGCGCAGCGCCAGATCGTAGCCCTCACCGAGCAAATCCACCGGGCGATCACTCAAGTCCACTTCCACCGTGACCTCCCGATAGCGCTGCAAGAACAGTGGCAACAGACAGCCCAGATGCGCCACCGCAAACGACAGCGGCGCACTCAAGCGAATCGTCCCGCGTGGCTCGGCGGTTTGCCCGGCGATGCCCTGCTCCACCTGTTCGACTTCGCCGAGCAGGCGCAATGCCGATTCGTAGTAACTCTGCCCCAGCGGCGTCACGTCCAGACGCCGGGTGGAGCGATTCAACAACCGCACGCCGAGGCGCTCTTCCAGTTGCATCAAGCGCCGACTGACGAACTGCTTGGACAGACCCAACTGATCGGCCGCTGAGGTGAAGCTGCCGGAGTCCATGACCTGGCAAAAAATACGCATGTCTTCGAACGGGTTCATTGTCACTCTCTGGTGGACAGTTAAACGCTTTATAGCCGCTTTTTCACTTTCAAGCAGCTCATTAATCTGTGCTCACGGTTTGAAAACAACCCTGAACAGGTAGGAGCTGCCGAAGTCTGCGATCTTTTGATCTTGATCTGCGGTGATGCTGGAAAAAGGCAAAAACAGCAAAAGATCGCAGCCTTCGGCAGCTCCTACACGAACGCATAAACACTCAAAAATGGAATTGAACATGAACATCAAGAAAACCCTCACCGCTTCCCTCCTCGCCCTGTCCATCGGCAATGCCTTCGCCGCTGAAAGCAGCGGCGTCGAGCACAACACCCAAGCCTTCCTCAATGCCCTCGCCGCCGGTGGTGGCAAACCCCTTGAGCAACTGAGCCCGAAAGACGCCCGTGCAGTACTGACCGGCGCACAGTCTTCGGTGAAAGTGGACTTGTCCGGTGTTGAAGTCAGCGACAAGGCGATCAAGGTCGATGGCCAGACGATCAACCTGAAAGTGGTGCGTCCGGCCAAGGTCAAAGGCGAGTTGCCGGTGTTCATGTTCTTCCACGGTGGCGGCTGGGTGCTCGGTGATTTCCCGACGCACCAACGCCTGATTCGCGACTTGGTGGTGGGCTCTGGCGCCGTCGCGGTGTACGTCGATTACACGCCTTCGCCGGAAGCGCAGTACCCGACCGCAATCAACCAGGCCTACGCCGCGACCAAATGGGTAGCCGAGCACGGCAAGGACATCGGTGTCGACGGCAAGCGTCTGGCAGTAGCGGGTAACAGCGTCGGCGGCAACATGGCGGCGGTCGTCGCGTTGATGGCCAAGGAACAGAAAGCCCCGGCGCTGCGCTTCCAGTTGCTGATGTGGCCGGTGACCAACGCGCAGTTCGACGACGGTTCGTATCAGCAATTTGCCGAGGGCCACTTCCTCACCAAAGGCATGATGCAGTGGTTCTGGGACAACTACACCACCAACCCGGCCGAACGTGCGCAGATCCACGCCTCGCCGCTGAATGCCAGCGCAGAACAGCTCAAAGGCCTGCCCGCCGCACTGGTGCAGACCGCCGAATTCGACGTGCTGCGTGACGAAGGCGAAGGTTATGCGCGGCACCTGGATGCGGCCGGTGTAGCGGTGACCTCGGTGCGTTACAACGGGATGATTCATGACTTCGGTTTGCTCAATCCGCTGAGTCAGATTCCGGAAGTGAAAGCGGCAGTGCGTCAGGCAGCGGCTGAACTGAAAACCCATCTGAATCCATAACGGCAAAAGATCGCAGCCTTCGGCAGCTCCTACATTGGAATACGTTCTCCTGTAGGAGCTGCCGCAGGCTGCGATCTTTTCACTTGCAGACACCACGGAGCCAAGGTCATGACATTTTTCTACACCCACCTGCTGTCCTGGAGCGCCGCCCTTCTGCTGCTCGACGCCGTGCTCTGGCACTTCTCGCCCTTCACCCATCGCGCTCCGAGAGTCGCTGTGCGGCTGGTGCTGTTTCTGGCGTTCACGGCGCTGGTGATCAACGCCGGCGTCAGTCCGTTGCAAGCACCACAATTTACCGATGACCGCGTGGCGCAATTGGGTGCGACGGCGTTGGGGATTCTCTGGTGGCTGTACGCGGCGCGGGTGCTGACCGAAGTCATCGGCCTGGCGCTGATGCGTCGCATCGGCCACAGCGGTCGTTTGCTGCAAGACGTGATCGGCGCCTTGGTGTTTCTGGTCGCAACGGTCGCCGCGGCCGGTTACGTGCTGGAGCTGCCAGTAAAAGGCCTGCTGGCAACCTCGGGTGTGGTGGCAATCGTTGTCGGTCTGGCGCTGCAAAGCACCTTGGCCGATGTGTTTTCCGGGATCGTGCTCAACACCACCAAACCGTATCAGGTGGATGATTTCGTGGTGATCGACGGCGTCGAAGGCAAGGTATTCGACATCGACTGGCGCGCCACGCACCTGCTGACCAGCGCCGGAACCATGGCCGTGGTGCCGAACTCGGTGGCGGCCAAGGCGAAGATCGTCAACCTCAGCCGTCCGAACAACATGCACGGCGTGTCGATCAGCATTCAGGTGCCGAATCACATCCGTCCGCGCCGGGTACTGGATGCACTTGATCGCACCTTGCAGGGCAGTAGCTCGCTGCTGCTGACACCAGCGCCGAAAGCCGTGTTGAAAGAGGCCGGTGAAACCATGTCGGAATACGTCGCCAGCGGGTTCATCGCCGAGCTCGGCAAGAAAAGCGAAGTACGCAATCAACTGTTCGACCTCGCCCACAGGCATCTCGAAGCAGCGGGTATTTCGCGGCATCCGGATGGTGTGATCGAACCCTCGACCCGCGCCCGCGCGTTGCTCGATGAGGTGAAAATCTTCCGCTCGCTGAGCAGTGAGGAACGTGATCGTCTGGCGGAATCGATGGTTGCGCAGCAATACACCGCAGGCCAGGTGGTGCTGGATCTGGACGAGGTGCCGGACAGTCTGTTCGTGATTGCCACTGGGGTGGTCAGCGCGACCGTGGTGGACGGCGACAGCAAGGTCGAGGCCGGGCGAATGGGGCCGAGTGAGGTCATGGGTGAACAGAGCATTCTGGCGGATACACCGTCGCAGGCGACGTTCACGGCGTTGACGTCGAGCATCATTTATCGTCTCGACAAGAGCCTGACTCGTCAGTGCATGGAACAGCGCACGGAGGTGGGTCGGGCGTTGAATAAATTGCAGGCGGTGCGTCAGCAGAACAGTCGCCTCGCGTTGATGGGCAAACCGGTGGCGGTGAGGAAAGGTGGGTTTCTGGGGTGGTTGCAGAAGCGTTGAAGCGAAGATTTTAAGATCAAAAGCCTACCCCCTCACCCCAGCCCTCTCCCCCAAGGGGGCGAGGGGGAAAGGGAGCAGACCGCATGCAATTCAGAACCCGAGTTCGGCTCGGTATTGCACGTCGGCGTACCTCGAAAGAGCCCCTCGGTCAGTCCCCTCTCCCTCCGGGAGAGGGCTAGGGTGAGGGGCTTTTCAGGATCAGCCGATTACTTGGCAGTGAACTTGGTATAGCTATTGATCAGGTTGCGATAGTTAGGCAACCGCTCCGACAGCAAATGCGCCAACCCTTCCATATCATTGCGCCAGTCACCCTGCAGTTCGCACGCCACCGAGAACCAGTTCAGCAGGTGTGCACCCGCCGCCGACATCCGCGCCCACGCCGCTTGCTGCACGGTAGTGTTAAAGGTGCCCGACGAGTCAGTCACCACAAACACTTCATAACCTTCAGCAATAGCCGACAAGGTCGGGAACGCCACGCAAACGTCAGTCACCACACCGGCAATGATCAGTTGCTTGCGACCCGTCGCCTTGATCGCTTTGACGAAATCTTCGTTGTCCCAGGCATTGATCTGGCCCGGGCGCTGAATGAACGGCGCATCCGGAAACTGCTCGCGCAATTCAGGCACGATCGGGCCGTTGGGACCTGCGTCAAAACTGGTGGTCAGAATGGTCGGCAGCTTGAAGAACTTGGCGATGTCGCCCAGCGCCAGCACGTTGTTTTTGAATTCGTTCGGAGTGAAATCCTGGACCAGCGAGATCAGACCGGTCTGGTGATCGACCAGCAATACAACCGCATCATCTTTGTTCAGACGTGTGTAAGGAACGCTCATGGGAAAACTCCTGATGGACGGATGGATGAAGCGTGAAACGCCGACCGGATGGCCGGCGCTTTAGGGGAAATCAGAAGGCGAAGCAGGAACAGCCAAACGCGCCCCAGAAACCAGCGAAGTCGCTGACCGGCGCGTTCGACATTCGCGCCTTTTCATGGCTGTGCGTATGCACCGCGCACGGCCCGCTGCATTGGTGAACTTGCGCCTGCAACGGCGAATTCGGCCGCCAGTGGCCCGGCACCTTCACCACTGGCGACCAGTCCGGCAGCACCGGAATCGAGCGCGGGCCGAGGTCTTCGAAGTCGCCAGCGGCATAAACAATCTTGCCGCCGACCACGGTCAGCACCGACTCAATCCACTTGATCGCTTCTTCCTCGACATGGAAGAAGTCCGCGCTCAGCGCCGCCAGATCCGCCAGTTGCCCGACCTTGATCTGGCCTTTCTTGCCCTGCTCCGAGGAGAACCAGGCGCTGCCGTGGGTGAACAGTTCCAGTGCGGTGGTGCGCGGCAGACCTTCTTCGTACAAGGCCAGACCGCCGACGGTGCGACCGCTGACCATCCAGTACAGCGAGGTCCACGGGTTGTAACTGGAAACGCGCGTGGCATCGGTGCCGGCGCCGACCGGTACACCTTCGGCGAGCATGCGTTTGATCGGTGGCGTCGCCTCGGCGGCTTGTTTGCCGTAACGATCAACGAAGTACTCACCCTGAAACGCCATGCGATCCTGAATCGCAATGCCGCCGCCCAGCGCTTTTACCCGCTCGATGTTTTGCGGGGTGATGGTTTCAGCGTGGTCGAAAAACCAAGGCAAACCGTTGAACGGAATGTCGCGATTGACCTTCTCGAACACGTCGAGCATGCGGCTGATCGATTCGTTGTACGTGGCGTGCAAGCGGAACGGCCAGCGCTGCTCGACCAAGTGGCGCACCACCGGCTCCAGCTCTTCTTCCATGGTTTGCGGCAGATCCGGGCGCGGTTCGAGGAAGTCTTCAAAGTCCGCCGCCGAGAACACCAGCATCTCACCGGCGCCGTTGTGGCGCAGGAAGTCGTCGCCCTGATGCAACTTGACGCTGCCGGTCCAGTTCTGGAAATCGCTCAGCTCTTCTTTCGGCTTCTGGGTGAACAGGTTGTAGGCGATGCGCACGGTCAACTGGTCGTCTTTGGCCAGTTGCTCGATCACCTGATAATCGTCCGGGTAGTTCTGGAAACCACCGCCGGCATCGATCGCACTGGTCAGGCCGAGGCGATTGAGTTCGCGCATGAACTGACGGGTCGAGTTCACCTGATATTCCAGCGGCAGCTTCGGCCCCTTGGCTAGCGTCGAGTACAGGATCATCGCGTTCGGTCGCGCAACCAGCATGCCGGTCGGGTTGCCGTTGCTGTCACGGACGATCTCGCCACCCGGCGGGTTCGGCGTGTCACGGGTGTAGCCGGCGACGCGCAGCGCGGCGCGGTTGAGCAACGCGCGGTCATACAGGTGCAGAATAAACACCGGGGTATCCGGCGCGGCCTGGTTGATTTCTTCCAGGGTCGGCATGCGTTTTTCAGCGAACTGGAATTCGTTCCAGCCACCGACCACGCGCACCCATTGCGGGGTCGGCGTGCGGTCGGCCTGGTCCTTGAGCATGCGCAGGGCATCGGCCAGCGACGGTACGCCTTCCCAGCGCAGTTCGAGGTTGTAGTTCAAACCGCCACGGATCAAGTGCAAGTGCGAGTCGTTGAGACCCGGAATAACGCAGCGACCGTGCATATCGACCACTTGCGTGTTCGGCCCGCGCAGGGCCATGGCCTGGTTGTCGTTGCCGACGACGACAAAGCGGCCGTCGGTGATGGCCACAGCACTGGCCAGTGGTTTGGTGCGGTCGACGGTGTGAAATTGGCCATTGAACAGAATCAGATCGGCGCTCATCGCAGTTCCTCAAGCAAAGTGAAAAGGAGCAAACCCCGCGCGCTCAGCGTGGCGAGGTTTCTTGGGAATCGAGGTGTTCATGGGCCTGGCTGGCTTCGAGCCACGGCGTAAACAAACGGGTGACGGGCGGCATCACCACGTACACCACCGACAGAACGATGGTCAGGGTGATCAGGAACGTGGCGACTACGTAGTTGGAAAGAAGCGGATGCAGCGCCAGCAGCGGCCCCCAGATCAGCGGCACGAGCAAGGTGTGCGGCAGAATCACCAGCAGCGTGACCACAGCCTGCTTCCAGCGCGGCGGCGGCGAAGCGGCATCGGCCAGTGGGGTAAACCAGAATTCCTTGATCGGCGCGACTTCAGTCTGATCGCCGTCAGCCAGCATCGGCGCCGCTTCGGCGACCAGTGCCTGGCGCTGCGGCGACTCCAGCCAGCCTTGCATCGCTTCGGTGCTGCTGAAGCGCAGCACGCAGGTGTAGAAGTCGAGACGGCCGCGCTTGCCACGCACCACGTCCACACCCAGATGGCCTTCACGCTGGCTCGCCACACGGACGATATTGCGCAGCCAGGCCTCGTACGCCGACTCGAAACCGGCCTTGACCCGGTGTTTGATGATCAATGTGACCGTCTCATCGGCCCCCGGTGACTGTGGATTGAGGACTTCAGGCATAACGCAACACTCCGGGCAAACGAACAGAAATCGCCAGCCGTCCCGGCCCGGCGATCAACACAGTGGTAAACAGGATCAGCAGCAACCAGCCGAACTGCCCCTCGGCCACACTCCATTGCGGATGCACGACCAGCAACGCCACCAGCAGCACAAAGAGAATAGGCACGCAGGCCAATCGCGCCAGTAACCCGGCGACGATCAGTAGTGGGCAGAGGACTTCGGCGAAGATCGCCAGGATCAAGGTGAGGTGAGAACCGAGGTGGAACGGGTCTTCGATCAGCTGCAGTTGCGCGGTGAAGTCGAGCAGCTTGGGCAAGCCGTGGACCCACAGCAAAAACAACCCGCCGCTGACCCGCAGGAACAGCAAACCGATGTCGCGTGCCTGTTCATCCCGTTGAGAAACGTGCATGGACTCACCCGTGAATAATTATTGGGTGAATCATGCCGGGGATGGGTGGGAGGAAATTGGATGGGTGTGCTCAGTTCCACGGCGTGCCAGGATTCTTGGAACACTGCAGAACACTGTGGGAGCGAGCCTGCTCGCGAAGGCGTCGGGTCAGTTGATAAATAGTTTGAATGACACACCGCTTTCGCGAGCAGGCTCGCTCCCACAGGGGGTGTGCTTAGGCCGGTGGCTCGAGGTTATCCAGCACCCGATTCACTGCCAGCTCACCGAGCATGATCAACTGCGCAATCCCCAACAACGCCCGGCGCTGCGGCGCGGGCAACAGGTGAGCGACGTCCTGGGCGATGGTTTTGGCCGAGGCAAGTGTTTCGCTGGCGTCGGTCAGCAGTTCTTCATTTTTGGTGTCGGCAGTTACCGCATACATGCCGCGAGTTCTGCGTGGAGGTGGCGTGGAGCCGGGTGGCAGGAGGTAGTGGTCGAGGGCGCGGTCGGCGGCTTCGTGGAGCTTTCGGGAATCGATGGATTCGTAGGGGGATGTGGGGTCGATGTCTGGCGGGTTGGGCGTGACTTTGAACATGGTGAATCTCCTTTTTAGAGCCGGGATCACCACGTCCTGTCGCTAAACAGGATGGGTGGCGACCGTATGCAGGTTAGCGAACCGGTAAAAAGGCAACCCGGTAGACCCGAAGGTCTCCCGCATACAGCCGCCATAGCGAAGTGCAGACGATAGCCTGCAACGAAGCATGGAGCGCTGATGCACTTTTTTTGGTCCGAGTCGCTAAACCCGATCGCTGAACTATTCAGCGACCACCAAACGATAGAGACCCGACCACAAGCGCACAAGCCGGCGGATTCTGGCGTAGCTGTAGGCAAAGGCGCAAGGTTGCGTAGCCTGAAAGAGTGTCTGTGGGTGTTGCTTAAACGGCGATGTTTAACCCATCGACAGCTCGAGGTTCACACCCGATCCTTGTAGGAGTGAGCCTGCTCGCGATAGTGGTATTCCAGTGACATAGATTTTGGCTGACACGACGCCATCGCGAGCAGGCTCACTCCTACAGGGGATCGATGTGTTTGTGAGATTGGCGCAGGGATTTAAACCGCTGGAATATCCAGCGGCGCCGCCATGAACTGGCTGATCCGCGCGCGCAGCCATTTCTCCGCCGGGTCGTTGTCATGCACCCCGCTCCAGGCCATCGACAATTGCGCCGCATCGATCGGGAACGGTGGATCTTCGGCGCGCAACGCACAGCCCTCAACCAGCGCGCAGGCCGCGTAATCCGGCACGGTGGCGATCATCTCGGTGCCGGCGAGCAAGGCGCGCAAGCCGCTGAATTGCGGCACGCCCAACACCACGCGGCGCGAACGGCCGACCTTGGCCAGGTCGAGGTCGATATTGCCGCTCAGGTCGCCGGAGAACGACACCATCGCGTGCGGGCGTTCGCAGTATTCGTCGAGGGTCAGCGGCCCCGGACGGTCGTCGCCGCGCAGGACCTTGCAGGGAATGTCGCGCAGTTTTTTGCGCTTGGCGTTGGCCGGCAATTCAGTGGTGTAACTGACGCCGACGGAGATTTCCCCGGAGGCCAACAGTGCCGGCATCAACAAGTAATTGGCGCGGCGCACGACCACGACAATCCCCGGTGCTTCCTGCTGAAGCTGGCGTAAAAGCGGCGGGAACAGACCAAACTCGGCGTCATCCGACAAACCGATGCGAAAAACATCGCAACTGCTCGCCGGTTCGAACTCCTTTGCCCGACTGACCGCGCCAGAGATGACGTCCATCGCCGGTTGCAGCTCCTTGAGAATCGCCAGCGCCCGCGCGGTCGGCTCCATGCCGCGACCGTTGCGCAGCAGTAGCGGATCGTCGAACAGATCGCGCAAACGCCCCAACGCAGCGCTGACGGCCGGTTGCCCCATGAACAGTTTTTCGGCGACGCGGGTCAGGTTCTTTTCGAACATCAGCGCTTCGAAAATCACCAGCAGGTTCATGTCGACGCGACGCAGATCGTTACGGTTCATGGGCATGTTTTCCTTTTCGGTGTCAGCTGTTTTTGCGGGTGGGCGCTGCGCACTTTACTCGATTAACGGCACCTTGGCCGCGCGCTTGTACGGACCGTATTCCACGGGCACCCACTGAAAGTGTTTGCCTTGCGCGGTGATGTGACCGATGCCCGGGAACGGCAGGTGCGCCGCCGTCACCCACGTCTTGCTGGCCACCGCCGCACTGAAGACTGCCTGACGAGCGTTGATCGCTTGCGCACTGTTGACATCAAAGCCGATTGACACTTCCGGATGCTCAAACTGCACAGCCAGGTTATGCACCAGATCCCCCATGAAAACGATGCTCTGATTCTGCGAGGTGAAACGGTAGGTAGTGCTGCCCGGCGTATGTCCAGCTTCCAGTGTCGCTTCGACTATTCCCGGCAACGGCGACTGGCCAGCGGCGAACGTCTTGAAGCGCCCGGCGGCGACGTAGGCCGCCGTGGAGTCCTGGGCGATCTTGAAAAACTCTTTGGCGCCGGCCGGCGCTTTGGCCAGCGCGGTCGGGTCGAGCCAGTAATCCGCTTCAGCTTTGGCGGCGTACACCGTGGCATTCGTGAACAACGCTTGTTTCTGTGCATCGACCAGACCACAGACATGATCAAGGTGCAGGTGCGTCAGCAAGATCGTATCGACCTGCTCTGGCTGGTAGCCGGCCGCCCGCATATTCGCCAGGAGCTGCCCGGCGGTGGCGCCAATGCATTGTCCGGCGCCGCTGTCGACCAGAATCAGTTGCTTGCCGGTATTGACCAGAAACGCATTGAACGCCGTCTGGACACCCGGGGTTTCAATCGAACGGCGTGCCAGCAGCGCGCGGATCTGACTCTGACTCATGCCCTGCAACAGCTTCGGCGACAGGTCGTTATACCCATCGAACAATGCGGTGACCTCGTAATCTCCCAAGGCCAGGCGGAAATAGCCCGGCGCCTGAGTGCCCTGCTGTGGTGCCTGCGCCATGGCACCGGAAATCACCAGCGCGCACGTCAGCGCCGTCGCTGCTTTAAAGATGCCTTTCATTTGATTCCCCCTGGACCTGCCGATTGCGACGCCCCATCGGTTCGCCACGCTTGCAGTCATCGTGCCGCAAACCGCGGGGCGCAGACTTGCAGGGATGTGCTGAGTTCAGGTCAATGCGCTGGAATTAACAACGATTAACTCGTCAGCCTCCCGCCCTCGGCCAACAATGAAACCCTCTGCGCAGCGTTGTTTTTTTGACCTGAGGGGATGCGCCGACCGTGCATTCCCCATCGACACGGACTTTGGCCATGGCTCACTTACAGCACAGCGTCGCCCTCGCCCCTGCCAACGAACCACGCAAGACCGGGGTCGGCGGACTCAGTCCGCAACGTGAACGACAGGTCAAACAACTGATCCTCGAACGTCTGGGCGAAAGCCTCGAGGTCGCCGAACTGGCCCGCGCCTGTTCACTGTCACGCAGCCATTTTTCCCGCGCCTTCAAATGCAGCACCGGATTATCGCCGCAGGACTGGATTCGCACCCAGCGCCTGGCCCGAGCCAAGCTGTTGATCCGCCACACTGACTTGAGCCTGACGCAAATCAGCCTGGAGTGCGGGTTCTGCGATCAGGCGCATTTCTGCCATATGTTCACTCGTAGCGAAGGCATCAATCCGTTTGCCTGGCGCTGCCAGATCATGCGCGAACCCAAAGTCCACCGTTCACAACCCGCCGTGTTTTGATCGCGACACCCGTTGCACTGACGCTCAAACCTGAGGATTATGCCGGAACACCCCGGATTAGAAGGCCTGCGCTAACGCCTGGCACTACTCCGCTCTGTCCGCCGCAGCACCGCAGGAGTGAGCTGTTGAGTCTTTCCCCGAATCAGGCCCTCGGTTTTGGCCCCTATCGGATTCATCCCGGACAACGGCGGGTGCTCGAAGGCGAACAGCCGTTGCGACTCGGTCGACGGGCGATGGACATCCTCCTGATTCTGCTGGCCCACGCCGGCGAAGTAGTGAGCAAACAGCAATTGATGGCCGGGGTCTGGCCGGACAGTGTCGTCGAAGACATCAACTTGCGTGTACACATGGCGGCGTTACGCAAGGCTCTCGGTGATGGTCAGGCCGGGCAGCGTTACATCATCACCGTGGCGCAACGCGGTTACAGTTTTGTCGCACCGGTTTTACTGGAATCCATGGAGGAGCGTCCTGTGGGCGATGCTGGCGGTCGGCACAATTTGCCCTTGCGGCGCACGCGCATGATCGGCCGCCAGCCGCTGGTCGACAGCTTGATGACGCAGCTGCCGCGCCAACGCTGCATCACCCTGGTCGGCCCCGGCGGGATCGGTAAAACCACGGTGGCCTTGCGCGTGGCTGAACAGTTGATCGGCCATTACCGCGACGGTATTCGGCTGCTGGACCTGGCACCGCTCAAGGATCCTCGGCTGATTTGCTCGCACCTGGCCACCCTGCTCGATCTGGCGTTAATCGAAGGCGATCCACTGACGGCGCTGGTCAATGGTCTGCAACAGCGACAAATGTTGTTGCTGCTCGACAACTGCGAACACCTGATCGATGCCGTCGCGGCGCTCAGCGAAAGCATTCTGCGCGGGGCACCGCAGGTGCATATCCTCGCCACCAGCCGCGAGAGCCTGCGGGCCGAAGGCGAATTTGTGCAGCGTCTGGATTCCCTCGAATACCCGTCGATGCCAGCGATATTGAATCGCGAGCAAGCGCTGAGTTTCTCGGCGCTGCAGCTGTTCATCGAACGGGTCACGGCCGCGCAGGAAAGCTTTGAACTGAACGACGCGCAGTTGCCGCAAGTGATCGAGATCTGCCACCGCCTCGACGGCATTCCCCTGGCGCTGGAGCTGGCGGCTGCGCAGGTCGCCGAACTGGGCCTGGGAGGTTTGCTGAGCCAACTGCAGGGCCGTTTGCCACCGCTGGCAGCGGGTAATCAAAACAGTTTTGAGCGCCATCTCACCCTGCGCGCCACGCTGGACTGGAGTTTCAATCTGCTCGACCGTTGCGAGCAAACCTGTCTGCGCCGTCTGGGCGTGTTTCGCGGAGGATTTACCCTGGAGTCAGCGGCGGCGGTGATCGTTGGCCAACAAATCGACCCCAGCATGGTGTTTGTGTCGATCAGCCAACTGGTGGCCAAATCCCTGCTCAGCGTCGAGGTCGGTGATGAAGAGGTGTTCTATCGCCTGCTCGACACGACCCGCCGTTATGCCCTGGAAAAACTCGATCACGCTGCCGAGTGCGAAGAAACCCGCGAACGCCATGCCGAACGTTGCCTGGCGCTGATGCAGCAAGCGCAAAACGATTGGGACAACACGCCAACGGCGTTGTGGATCGAGCGCTACGCCCGAGGCTTGGAAGATTTGCGCGCGGCGCTGGACTGGAGCCTGAACGGTGTCGGCCCGGGCAGCTTGGGAATTCGCCTGGCAGCGGCGTCGGCGCCCTTGTGGCAAGAGTTGTCGCTGCTTAAGGAATACGGCAGCTATGTACGGCGGGCGCTGAGCCTGCTTGATGAACTGGGCGAACCCTGCCCGCGTCTGAAAATCTCCCTGAAACTGGCCCTCGGCAGTGCCTGCTATCACACCTGGGGCGGCACCCCGGAAACCATCGAAGCGTTCGCCGAGGCTCGCCAGTTGGCGCATCAACATGACGATGTCGCCGGGCAATTGCGCGCGGTGTCCGGACACATGGCGGTCAACCTCAGCTGCGGCCACTACCGCATGGCGCTGGCACAGAGTGAGCACTTCGACCGCCTCGGTCTGCACGGCGACCCGCTGTTGTCACTGAGTACCCACCGCTTGCGCGTATTGGCCCTGCACTATGCCGGCGACCAGCCGCAGGCACGCATTCATGCCGAACAGGTGCTGCAGCGCATGGCGCACAGCGGCCATGTCAACCGCTTCACTCACGGTTTTGGCGTGCAGTACGACCAGAGTGTCGCGTCGCTGACGGTGTTGGCGCGGGTGCTATGGCTGCAGGGATTGCCGGAGCAAGCGTGGCATACGGCGCGTCTGGCTTTGGATATTGCGGTGCAGATCGACCATGGCACCTCGATTTGCTACACCCTGGCGCTAGCCAGTTGCCTGATCGCCCATTACAACGGTGATCAGCAGAACGCCCGGGCATTGTTGCAACTGTTGCTGGAGCAATCGCAGAAACATTCGGTGCTGCTGTTCAATACGTGGGCGCGGCACTACGCGCAGGTGATTGACGCGCAAGCCAAGGCGCCGGTGCCGACGGACAGCAGCGGAGGACTGATTCGGGAAATCATGGTCACGCTGGATGGCCGCTTTGTGGATGACGCGCTGCTTGTGCGGGCGTTGAGTGGGGATGCGGGGTGGAGCACGGCGGAAATCTTGCGGGCTCGGGCTGATGCGTTATTGAATGACGATCTGGATTGTCTGGACGGGCCTCTTCGCGAGCAGGCTCGCTCCCACATGGGGTCTGAGTACACCCAAAATCTCTGTGGGAGCGAGCCTGCTCGCGAAGGGGCCATTCAGGAAGCCGAAGCACTCCTGCAACAATCCCTGGCCATCGCCCGCACCCAAGGCGCGCTCGCCTGGGAACTGCGCAGTGCCACGTCACTCGCGCAACTCTGGCAACGCCAATCGCGCTGCCGCGAGGCGCTGGATTTGCTCAACCCGATCTACCAACGCTTCACCGAGGGCTATGCGACCCCGGACTTGCGCAAGGTGCGCTTGCTGATCGACGAATTAAGCGAGCACGTGCACGCATGAGGCCTGGCGAATTCGGTTGATGTAACGCGCATGTCGGCGTTCAAGCTCAATCCCTTCCCCGCTGCGCTCAAGCTGTTCGCGGGCATAACAGCGGGTGGTATTGAGCATTCGGTACCGGCCTGCACTGCCACCCCGCTCCACCACCAGCAATGACTTGCGCGCCAGGCCGTCAATGAGCGCGGCAAGCGGCGATGACGCCAGTTGCGGACAACTGATCACCGCCAGCGCCGCCTCCAGGGTAAACGCCATTTTGAACACCGATAAACGCTGCAGCGCGCGTTGCTCTTGCTCGCTCAAGCGTTGATAGCTCCAGTCGAGGGCCGCCTGCATCGATTGGTGGCGTAGCACAGCGGTGCGCCGACCGTGGCTGAGCACTTGCAGACCATTGGCCATTTGCGCCTGCAAGCCCACCAACGCCAATGCATCGATCTGCGCCGCGGCCAGTTCGATCGCCAAGGGCAAACCGTCGAGCTGGCGACAGATCTCAAGCACGGCTTTGACATCCTGCTCGCGCAAGCGGAAATCATGCTGTCGAGCCCGGGCACGGCTGACGAACAACTGCACCGACGAATGCCCCATGGCTTCAGTGATGCAATCACCTGCCGAGCGTTTCGGGATCGCCAGCGGTGGTACGCACTGAACGGTTTCCAGACTGACCTGCAAGGCTTCGCGGCTGGTGGCGAGAATCGACAGCCGAGGCGCCGCGTCAAGCAACGTTTCTACCGCTGCTCTGCAGGCATCGCGCCGATGGTCAGCGTTATCCAGTATCAGCAATGCATGGCGAGTCGACAGTCCGGTCAAGTCGCTTTCCAAGGTGCGCAGCACATGATCGAGCAGCGGTGTAGCGTCATCGATCAAGCTCAGATCGATCTGCCATACGCCGTCTCTGTAGTACTGCAACAGCAGTTCCGCGACCCGCAGCGCCACGGTGGATTTACCCACACCAGCCGCGCCCGTGACGCTCATCAGTCGACACAACGGCATTTGTCGAACCAGCCCGCCGACCAGCGAGTCACGCCCGGCGACTGGGGTCAGTCGCGCAGACAAATTATGCCGGGGCGTTTGCAGGCCCTCGAAGAGTACTTGCGCGGCACTGTCACAACGGACCGGGGCAACAAAGCTGTAACCGCATTGCGGCACGTTAACGATGTAACGCTGACCGTTTTCGCCATCCCCCAAGGCCCGACGGAGCGCCGCGATGTGCACCCGCAGGTTGATCTCTTCGACCACCGACGTCGGCCACACCAGGGCGATTAGTTGCTCCTTTCGCACCACTCGACCTGCACGTTCGACCAGCACTTGCAGAATGTCCAGCGCACGACCGCCCATGCGCAACGGCCGATCTCCATCGAGTATCAGCCGTTGGCGCAAGTGGAAGGCGTAGGGGCCGAAATACAGCACCGATGCCATGTTCAAATCGTTGAGGCTATCCATGCCAACTATCTTGGCAGCCTCAGCTGACGCGACAACCGCTACACGGGGCGCCGCACGGACATCCGGGTGCGCCAGACGGACACAAGCGCTCTAACTGAACTGTTCGCGGTATTGCACGGGGGTCAGGCCGAGCTTTTCAGCGAACAGCGAACGCATGTGCCGCACACTGCCGAAACCACTTTTATAAGCCACGGTTTTAAGCGGCAGATCACTGGTTTCCAGCAGATTCCGCGCGCAATCAATGCGCGCATTCTGCAGAAATTCCATCGGTGTCATATTGATCTCACGGGTGAACACCCGCGCGAAATGCCGCGCGCTCATATTGGCAATAGCGGCCATGCGCTCGACTGTGAACGCTTCGTCGAGGTGTTCCAGCACGTAACTCTGTGCGCGAGTGATCGGCGTGTCCTGTGGTGCCACGGCAGCCATCAGTGGACTGAACTGCGCCTGCCCGCCCTGTCGTTTCATCACCACCAGCAGGACTTTGGCTACATCCTGGGCGAGTTTCTTGCCGTGATCACGGGCGACCACGGCCAGCGCCATATCGATGCCGGCAGTGACGCCACCCGAGGTAATCAGATTGCGATCTTCGACAAAGATCTGATCGGTCGCGACATGGGCTTTCGGGAACCCCTTGATCAGGCGTTCGGTGTAGTTCCAGTGCGTGGTTACACGGTAACCGTCAAGCAAACCGGCATGACCCAATACAAACGCGCCAGTGCAGATCGAACCGTAATAGTCGACGCGCTGAACAGCACCTTTGAGCCAGGCGAACAACGACGGAAATTGTTGGTTGTAGGCACCCGGGCCGCCCGGTACCAACAGCAGGTCATAATGTTCGGTGTTGTCGTCGATAGTTTGGTCGGCATGCACCAACACACCATTGGACGCCCGAAGTGGGCCACGCTCGATGCCAAGCGTGATCAATTGATAATGCGCATCGGCTTTCAGGTAGCGATTGGCAACCGAAAAAACCTCCAATGGCCCGGCCATGTCGAGCAGGAGAAAGTCGGGGAACAGCACCATTGCCACGGTTTTCATGGGCAGACATCACTTCAATCAAAGAAACATGAGACAGGCCAGACATTATGGCCAACTGTAGCCGTTTGAGCGCAAAAGTTTTGTGTGACGGCTATCGCAAAACTGTCAACCTGAAAGGGACAGTCTTTCAATTTTCATCTACTTATTGCGCAATCCAGTAAACAGTAACCTTCTCCTCACTCGGACGAATTCACGTCCTGCAAGGAGATTTCATCATGCTGACCCTTCGCAAAGCCTCCGATCGTGGCCTCGCCAATCATGGCTGGTTGAAGTCCTTTCACACCTTTTCCTTCGCCAGCTATCGCGACCCTCGCGAACAGGGTTTTTCCGACCTGCTGGTGATCAACGATGACCGTGTTGCCGCCGGTAAAGGTTTCGGCCAGCACCCGCACCGCGACATGGAGATTTTTTCCTACGTGCTGGAAGGCGCACTGGAACACAAGGACACGCTGGGCACCGGTTCAGTCATCCGCCCGGGTGATGTGCAATTGATGAGCGCCGGCAGCGGCGTGGCGCACAGCGAGTTCAACCACTCGGCGAGCAAACCGGTGCACTTCCTGCAGATCTGGATTGTGCCGGAGGTTGCCGGTGCCAAACCGCGCTATCAACAAGAGCATTTCAGCGCCGAGAAAAAACGCGGTCGCCTGCAGTTGATCATTTCGCCGGACGGCAAGCACGGTTCGCTCAAGGTGCGTCAGGATGCACGGGTCTTCGCCGGGCTGTTCGACGGCAAGGAAAGCGCCACGCTGGAACTGGCGGCCAACCGCTATGCCTATGTGCATGTGGCGCGCGGCAGTATTGAACTCAATGGCCAGGCATTGCGCGAAGGTGACGGCGTGCGGGTACGCGAGGAACAGTTGCTGACCTTGAGCAACGGTGTCGATGCCGAAGTGCTGGTGTTCGACCTGCGGCCGCAGGAATTGCCAGAGATGCCATGACGCGGTGTTTCAATGCTCACGAAAAACGGCCTTCTTTGAAGGCCGTTTTCTATTGTGCTGATTCGGGTGCTTGCGACGAAGCTGGCTTTGGTGCACTTATATCTTTGCCTATCTGGATCGCAGCGAGTGTCGTCTGCAAGGTGGTTAACACCGCTGCCTGATTGGCAAAGTGCGCCCCCACGACGACGGTGATCATTCCGAGGAAATGGACGGCTGTCGTCGCCCAGTAATGCGCCTTCACTGTCGAGGCATGTTTGATGGCTTCTTTTGAGTCCTCGGCGATTTGTTGTACGCCGTCCCACATCAAATCGTATCGTTTGTCCCTCTCCATTTGAGCCTTGTCTCGCTCAGCCTGAGTCAACAGGTAAGCATCGATTTTTGCCGACACACCCTCGAACCGAGCATCCATCCTCGTCTCAATGGTCTCGATCCTGGCATTGAACTCTTCACGGCTTATAGCGTTCATGGTTTGAGTATTCCGACCTTTACTCGATAGGTCACTGATTGGATTTTGACTGAATTCCGTGGTTCTCAATTCGGCACCTTCCTGGGTTTACCAATACCTTCCCTGGTATCAACATCAGTGCGAGCCCTGCGCCCCTCACCGACATGCCGAAACAATAGGCCCCATTCAACAGGCTCACAAGCCGGGAGATTCTGCCTCTGGTGTAGGCCGTTTCGTCAGAGGTTGTAGCCCTGCCAAAACAGCATCTACCTACTCATTCTCCGACGCGAACACGTCGACAATCTGCTCAATCACCGCCCTCACCCGCGCGGTATGGCGCAGGTCCGCATGGGTTACCAGCCATACCTCATACGGGAGCGGCGTAGTGCGCTCCGGCCAGAGCCTGATCAAGGCATCGCGCTCGCCCATGTAAACCGGGATTTCTCCTACACCCAAACCGGCAGCAATTGACCGGCGCACGAGCAAACTGGAACTGAGGCTGGCGACGATCCGGCCGCGGCTGAGCGGTTCCGATACCAGGGTCAGGTCCTTTTTGCCTTGCAGATACGGTTGATAAACCACCAGATCATGCCCTTCAAATGCCGTGCCCGGCTGCGGCACGCCATTGGCGTCTATATACGCTTGGGAAGCAAACAGCCCCACCGGCCATCGGGCAATGCGCCGGGCGATCAGGTCAGGGTTGTCCGGCCGGGTGTTGCGCACGGCGATATCCGCCTCACGCTTGGCCAGGCTGAGAATCTGTGTGGACGCGTCCAGTTGCACGCGCACGTCCGGGTGCTGCTCGTGCAAGCGGGCAATGGCCGGGATCAGAAAGTCGATCGCCAGCGAATCCGTAGTACTGACGCGTACCGTGCCGGTCAGGCGATCGTCCAGGCCTTGAATCTGCCGCTCCAGCTCCAGCGCCGAATGCTCCATTTTCTCAACGCTTTTAAGCGCTGCTTCGCCGACCGCCGTCAACGCGTACCCGTCAGAGGTACGCAGGAACAACGTCGCGCTCAGGGACTTTTCCAGTGCCGTGATGCGCCGCCCGACGGTCGCCTGATCCACCCCCAAAACCAGTGCTGCGCCGCGCAGCGTCGACTCGCGGCAAACGGCCAGAAATACCCGTGCATCATCCCAATTCATGCTGTCTCCCAGCGATGCAAATTCGCATCATCGTGCCGCCAATTCGCTGCATTAACGCAGCAACGATAGCCGATATGCTGAACGCCATAAACCTTCCTCGAGATCGCTTCCATGCGCACTTCAACCTCCACCGGTATCTGGCTGCCGATCTTCGCCGGCCTCTGCGCCAGCCTGGTCAGCATCGGACTGGCGCGTTTCGCTTACACGCCGTTGATTCCTTCGCTGATTGAAGCGCAGTGGTTCCGCGCCAATGATGTGGTCTACCTCGGTGCGGCCAATCTGGTCGGCTATCTGATCGGTGCGCTGCTCGGCCGGCCGGCGGCGCGCCAGCTCGGCAATAAAAATGCCTTGCGGTTGATGATGCTGGTGGTCACGGCGGCATTTTTTGCCTGCGCGTTTCCGTTATCGGTGAGCTGGTTCTTCGGCTGGCGGCTGCTGTCCGGGATCGCCGGCGGCGCGATCATGGTGCTGGTCGCCGCAACGGTACTGCCGCATATCCCGGCGGCGCGTAAAGGGCTGGCCAGTGGCGCGATCTTTCTCGGTATCGGTCTTGGCATTGCCGGTTCCGGGACACTGGTGCCGCCGCTGTTGAGCCTCGGCTTGCAAGCGACATGGCTGGGCCTGGGGGCTTTGGCCTTGTTGCTGACGGCGCTGAGCTGGTTTGCCTGGCCGTCTGATTTCCTGCACCCGGTCGTTGCACAAGAAACGGTGCCCGCAGAACCGACACCGCGCGGGGTGTACTTGCTGTTCGCCCAATACGCCTTTATGGCTGCCGGCCTGGTACCGGCGATGGTATTTCTGGTGGATTACGTGGCGCGTGGACTCGGTGCCGGAGCGCATGTCGGCGCGTTAGTGTGGGTGATGTATGGCTTGGGCGCGATTGTCGGTCCGGTGAGTTATGGCTTTCTCGCCGATCAGCTTGGCGCGCGATCCGGCATTCGTCTGGTGCTGGTGGTGCAAGCGATTGCCCTTGGGCTGCTGGCGCTGACTCAGTCTTTTCTGGCGTTGGCGTTGCTGGCGGTGATTCTCGGTTCATTTCCGCCGGGCATTGTGCCGCTGGCGCTGGCTCGGGTGCATGAATTGGTGCCGGAGCACCATCGCCAGCAAATCGCCTGGAGCCGTGCCACGGTGTCATTCGCCACGTTTCAGGCGCTGGCCGGGTTTGCCTATTCGGCGCTGTTCAATGCCAGCGGCGGTCATCACGCATTGTTGTTCATCATTGCCGCTGGCGCGATCGTCGTGGCGCTGCTGCTGGAGCAAGCCATGAAATGGCTGCCCGCCCCGGTTGAGCCGCGCTGCTGCGCAAATTGAAGGGAATCATTGCTTGCGCAGCACGCTCCCATTTACAGAACTTATGCCAACAGGAATCGATATGTCCCTGCCCAATGAAATGACCCGAATCGAAATCAGCGAACCCGGTGGGCCCGAGGTCTTGCAACCGAAACGTGTGCCACTTCCAACCGTCGCAGAAGGCGAAGTGTTGATCCGCGTACACGCCGCCGGAATCAACCGGCCGGACGCCCTGCAGCGTGCCGGCAAATACCCGATGAAACCCGGCATGAACCCGATTCCCGGGCTGGAGGTCGCCGGTGAAGTCGTGGCACTCGGGGCGGGTGTCAGTCAATTTGCCGTGGGCGACAAAGTCTGCGCGCTGACCAATGGCGGCGGTTATGCCGAGTACTGCGCAGTCCCGGCAGGCCAGACCCTGCCGATTCCACAAGGCCTGGACTGGGTGCACGCCGCTGCGATCCCGGAAACGTTCTTTACCGTATGGGCCAACCTGTTCGGCCTTGGCGGCGCCAGCCGTGGTCAACGCGCGCTGATTCACGGTGGCACCAGCGGCATCGGCACTACCGCACTGATGCTCTGCCGCGAATTCGCTATAGAAGCGTTCGCCACCGCCGGCAGCCCGGACAAATGCGCAGCGATCAGCAAGCTTGGCGGCATGCCGATCAACTATCGAGAGGAAGATTTTTCCCAAGTCATCGCCGATAAAACCGCAGGCCAGGGCGTCAATGTGATCCTCGACATCATGGGCGGCTCGTACCTCAACGATAACGTCAGCGCCCTCGCGATGGATGGCCGTCTGGTCATGCTCGGTTTCCTCGGCGGCGCCCGGGCCAACGACTTTGATCTGCTGGCAATGATGGCCAAACGCGCGGTGATCACCGGCTCCCTCTTGCGCGCCCGCAGCGCAGCAGAAAAAGCCGAGATCGCCGCTCAATTGCGCGAGCACGTGTGGCCGGCGCTGGCTGCCGGGCGCTGCCTGCCGATGATCGACAAGGTTTATTCGCTCAACGATGCGGCTCAGGCTCACGCGCACATGGAGGCTGGCGACCATATCGGCAAGATCGTTCTGCAGGTCGTGTGAGTCTTTGCAGCATTTGGTAATCGTTGCGCCGGGGCGGTGGTCGAAAAACTCACGCGCAGACCGAGGCATCTGGTAAAAAGCCTTCTTTGTCTGCGCTTTGGTGAAACGTTTAATGTTCCTGTCCTTCATGACGCGTCTGCGCCGCCGCCGTTTGGCGTTCGCCTTTATGGCCGCGCTGATTATCGGCGTGCCGACCAGTTGTGCCGTACTCGAACACACCGAACGTAAACTGCTGTTTCGCATCGAACCGGGCACCGCCGGCTGGTATCACGGCTTGCCCGGTAGCGTGCAGGAACTCGACCTGCAACCGAAGAGTTTCAAGGCCGGGCAGAACATTCATGCCTGGTGGTGGCCGGCGGAAAAGGCCAATGCGCCGGCCATTCTTTATTTGCACGGCGTACGCTGGAATCTCACCGGGCAACTGTTCCGCATCGAACAATTGCGCGCGGCGGGTTATTCAGTGTTGGCCATCGACTATCGCGGCTTCGGCAAGAGTCACGGTGATCTGCCGTCGGAAAGCAGTGTTTACGAGGACGCGCGGGTGGCGTGGGAGCGCTTTAAACTGCTGCAACCGGATCCGGCCAAACGTCTGATCTATGGGCACTCCCTCGGTGGCGCTGTGGCCATCGATCTGGCCGCAGAACTCGGGCAAACCGCCGCCCGCGATCATTCCGCGTTACCGGTGCGCGGACTGGTGATCGAGTCCACTTTCACCACGCTGGCCGATGTCGCCGCCTCCGTGGCCAATACTTCACTACCAGTGCGCTGGCTGCTGTCGCAGAAATTCGATTCGATCGACAAGATTGCCGACATTCACATGCCTCTGCTGGTGGTGCACGGTCTGGCCGACGCTTTCGTGCCGCCACGTTTCAGTGAGCAATTGTTCAACGCCGCGCAACAACCCAAGCGACTGTTGTTAGTGCCGGGCGCGACGCACAACAACAGCATGGCGCTCGGCGGGCAGAATTACCGCAAGGCGCTCGACAGCCTGATGCAAAGCAAGCCCGCACCTCGGGTGGCCGGGCCGGCAACCGTGCGCAGCGGGCGGGACACCTAGCGATAGCCGCGAGCCTGTAAATCGAACAATTGCGCGTAGTGCCCGGCCGCGGTGATCAGTTGATCGTGGCCGCCCTGTTCGAGAATCCGGCCTTGTTGCAGCACGATGATGTGGTCGGCATTGCGCACGCTGGAAAAACGGTGGGAAATAAGCAACGTCATGCGACCCTCGCTGTGCTGGCTGAAATGCTCGAACACCGCCGCTTCAGCTGCCGGGTCGAGCGCCGAAGTCGGCTCATCGAGGATCAGAATGTCGGCCTCACGGCGCATGTAAGCGCGGGACAAGGCAATTTTCTGCCACTGCCCGCCAGACAATTCCTGGCCCCCGGCAAACCAGCGTCCCAATTGCGTGGCATAGCCCTTGTCCAGTCCTTCGATAAAGGGTGCCGCCATCCCTTGGGCAGCCGCCTCTTTCCACCGTTGCGCGTCGTTGAACGCCAAGGTATCGCCGACGCCGATGTTTTCGCCGACGCTGAACTGGTAGCGAATGTAGTCCTGAAAAATCACGCCAATACGTCGACGTAACGCGGTCTCCTGCCAATCCTGCAAATCACTGCCATCGAGCAGGATGCGCCCTTGATCAGGACGATAGAGCCGGGTCAGTAACTTGATCAGCGTGGTCTTGCCCGAACCGTTCTCGCCGACCAGCGCCACGCTCTTGCCTGGCACCAGTTGCAGATCAATGTTTTCCAGTGCTGGCCGACTGGCACCGGGATAACGGAAGCCGACGTTTTCGAATCGCAAACCATCGCCCGGGCACACGCCAACGGTCAGGTGGCCGGTATCCAACTGTACCGGCTCGGCCAGGTATTCATAAAGACTGGTCAGATAGAGGCCGTCTTCGTACAGGCCGCTGATCGCACTCAGACTGCTGCTGACAGCGCTTTGGCCTTGCTTGAACAACACCAGATACATGGTCATCTGGCCGAGGCTGATCTGGCCATGCACCGCATCGATCACCACCCAGGCATAGGCCACGTAAAAAGCCGCAGTACCGAGCAGGCCGAGGCCGAAACCCCAGCCATCGCGCCGCAACGTCAGGCGCCGGTCTTCGGCATACAACCGGGCGAACGTGTCGCGGTAGCGTTGCAGCAGCAGTGGTGCAAAGCCAAACAGCTTGACCTCTTTGATATAGGTCTCGTGGGACAGCAAGGTTTCGATGTAATTCTGCTGCCGACTCTCCGGCGCGCGGCGGGTGAACAGCCGAAAGGCATCACCGGAAAAGTGCGCCTCGGCAAAGAACACCGGCAACGCACCGACCACCAGCAGCACCAGCGCCCAAGGGGAGAAATGCACCAGCAGCACACCAAAACTGATCAGCATGATCAGGTTCTGAATCAAGCCCAACGACTTCATGACCAGCGCCAGTGGCCGCGTCGAAGCCTCGCGACGCACGCGCACCAGTTTGTCGTAGAACTCGGAATTCTCGAACTGCACCAGTGACAGGGTCTGTGCTTTTTCCAGGATCAGCGTATTGACCTTCTGCCCCAGTTGCACCCGCAACAGCGACTGCTGCACCGAGAGTGCCCGTTGTGTGCCGGACAATAGCGCCAATACGCCGGCCTCCAACAACACATAACGCAACACGGGCCACAGCGGCGCACTGCCGTGTTGCGCGTGCAACTGCATCGCTGCGACCACGGCATCGACAATCCGCTGCCCCAACCACGCCGCCAGTGCCGGCAGCAAACCGGCCACCAGCGTTGCCAGCACCAGCCCCAGAAACAAGCCACGCGATGTCCCCCAAACCAAACGCAAGGCGCGCTGCGCCTGATCGAACAAGGACGTGAAGCGTGATAGATCAGGCATGGGGCGTTGGTCTCTGCAGGTGATGGCGGTGCGTTATGGTACTCCAGCGCTACGACTGAATTTCACACGACGAGCGCGTTATCGTCGACGCGCTTTTCAGAACAAAAACATCTGGAAGACTCAGGCCTTTCCGACGTCCAACGCTCTGCTATGTTTTAACCGCCCTACGCGGAACCCGGCGAACCCCCGCCACGCTCCGCGCCTGACTGCCGGGAGCAGAGACATGAGAATCGACCCGTACCTGATCTTCAATGGTGACTGCCGCGAGGCGTTCACCTTTTACGAGCAAGCCTTGCAAGGGAAGCTTGAGGCGATGATGACGTTCGGCGAGACGCCCGCCGCCGAGCATGTGCCCAAAGAGCATCACTCTCTGATCATCCACACCTGTCTGAAAGTGGGTGATCAGATGATCATGGCCTCGGACACCACGCCCGACCGCCCGACTCAGGGCATGAGCGGCTGCTCGATCTCGCTGAACGTCGACAGCATTGCTGAAGCTGAGCAGGTGTTTAACGCTCTGGCCAAGGACGGGCGCATCGATATGCCGCTGGAAGCGACCTTCTGGGCGGTGCGCTTCGGCATGCTGGTCGATCGTTTTGGCGTGTCGTGGATGGTCAATTGCGAGAGCGAAAAGCAACCCTGACATTTCCTCAGGCATGAAAAAGCCCAACCTGAAAAGATTGGGCTTTCTGCATTATCGCTGGGCCAGTTCGTGGCGCACGCATTGTTCGTAATAGGTCTGCTTGACCGCCGCCGGCTTGAGCTTCGACGTGCTGTTGTAGGTTTGCTCGGTAATCCCCATCGCGGTCATGCGCATCCACGGTTGCTGGAATCGGCGCACCTGCAATTGTTTGCGTGCGCCGTACAGCGAGACGCCAGACAACTTCGATTGCTGGGCACCGGCAGCAATGTCCGAGCCCCAGGTGCAGGCAAAGCGATGGCTTTTGCTCAGTTCTTTCGCCTGCACCCCCACCGCGAAAACAGCCAGGGAAAGCGTTGCAACGGTGATGACAATCGTCCGCATAGAGCCAACCTAACCTTTTGAAAAAAGGCGATTTTGCCGGGGAAGCAAAAATCCGGGGGCCAGCAATTTGCCGCCTTTCGCGAGTTTTTTACGGACGTAAAAAAGGCGGTGGGATTTTCTGATGAAATCCCATCGCCCCTGGCCCGACGATCAGTTGGCGCTGACCTCAACGCGCAAACGATCCGCGCCCTCCTCCCGACAATCAATGCGAACCGGCAAAAACAACTCTATTACTGCGATATTGCTGTGCAGATGCTCGGTCATGCGCGGCGTGGTGAAGGAGCCGCCACCGGCCAGCGCCATTGGCAGCAGCAACTGATCGGCAAGGTGCTCGGCCACCGCAGCACCACTGCGCAACCAGTCGGCGGCCTGATTGATCGCGGCGTCGGCGACCTTTTCAGCCCGCAGCGACACTTGGCCAAACGCGCTGAACACCTCGGTGACGTGCTCGAATGCGTATTCCAGCAACAACACATTGCCCGGGCCCCGCGCCGGATCAAGCGTGACATGTTGCAGCGCCGCAGGCGGCAGACTCAAGCGCTTGGCCACTTGGCTCAACTCACGTTCGGCCACCGTCGGTGCCAGCCCGGCAGTCAGCGCCGATGCCTGTTGCGAAATCGCCTCGCCGCGTTCACACAGGTCCAACCGCGTCAGGTTCGACGGCTGCACGTTCACCTCAATCTCGCCGCCGCCTGCCGGGACAAATCCATGTCGCAACAAGTCCAGCTCAACGTTGGCGCCCATACGCCGCAGCAGCGGCAGCCAACTGCGCGTGAGGAAATCGGTCGGCGGCGCCAGCGGGTTATGCGTGCCACCTGAGATGCGCACCCGGCTCGCCTGCGATGCTTGCAACAGTGCCGGCAATAAGGTCTGCAACACCAGCGTGCAACTGCCGGCCGTGCCGATGGCGAACTGGTAATCGCCCGAGCGAATCGCGCCGGGTTCAAAGCTCAACGCTTGCGAGCCCAAATGCGCACCGGAAACCGTCGCGCCGCAGACCTCGGCCGCCGCCATGACGGCCGTCAAATGTTGCCTCAGCAGTCCCGGACGGCTGCGTTTGGCGCGGATCTGTTTAATGCGAAACGCCCGGCCTGTCACCATCGACAGGCTCAAGGCACTGCGCAACACCTGGCCGCCACCGATGGCACCGTCCAGTTCTATCACTTCCTGTTTCATTGCATTCCTTACGCGTACAACCTGACGGTTTCCCTGAGGTACCGATCCAGGCGTCGCGACTCTTCCGAAGTTCTGAGTAATGTGGGCACTTCGCGCTCAAGCTCGGCGGCGATGAACCCGTGCAGCGCCGGACGACGCGGCCCGTAGGCGCTCTCGTCGGCATCGCGTTTGAGGGCCAGCAGTTCGTCGACTTCAGCGAGCAGCGCGCGGTCGTCGACGGTGGTCAGCAGGTCGGCGAACGTCATCGGTGGCCGCCCTCGCCCCTGGTCGATCCAGCGCACCGCCAGCAGCGGCCGCAGCACGTAGAAGTACTTCTTGAAACGGACGGTTTCACCTTGCAGGTAACCGCGAAAATTCTTCTTCGCCATCGACAGATAGTGATTGCGCGCGGCGGGCGGGCTGTAGAACGCTTCGGCGAGTTCGCGCAGTTGTGCCACCTGAGCGGTTTCACTGCGGTAAACCAGCGGCGAGTCGAGCCACTCGAGCAAGGTCGGATTGGATTTGCGCAACAACCCGAGGGTCTTGCGCAGTTCCCAGCCACTGACGTCGAGTTCATCGTCCAGCGGACGTTCGATCACATCACGCGGCGCATCGACCTGGACGAACCACTCGGGCTTCTCCACATAGACAAACCGCACGTCGTAATCGCTGTCGGTCGAGGCAAAACCCCAGGCCCGACTGCCTGACTCACAGGCGTATAACACCGTGACATTGCGTTCACGCTCTATGCGCGCCAGCTCTTCCAGTACCCGCGCACGCATCGTGGCGCACAGCGGATGACGCTCTTGCAGTTCCATGACCTGGTTTCCTTTTATCCTTTGACGCACACCACCTGACGCAAGGTGTGCAGCACTTCCACCAGCTCACGCTGGGCGTGCATGACTTTGTCGATGTCCTTGTAGGCCATCGGAATTTCGTCGATCACCGCTTCGTCCTTGCGGCACTCCACATGGGCAGTGGCGCGAATCTGATCTTCGACGGTGAAGGTGTTCTTCGCCTTGGTGCGGCTCATGGTGCGGCCGGCGCCGTGGCTGCAGGAACTGAACGACTCTTCGTTGCCCAGACCGCGAACGATGAAACTCTTGGCGCCCATCGAGCCCGGAATAATCCCCAACTCGCCCTTCTTCGCCGACACCGCGCCTTTGCGCGTGACCAGCACCTCTTCACCAAAATGCCGCTCTTTCTGCACATAGTTGTGGTGGCAGTTGACCGCTTCCAGCGCCACTTCAAACGGCTTGCGAATAATCTGTCGCGTCGCCTGAATCACCGCGCGCATCATCATTTCGCGGTTCTGTTTGGCGAAGTCCTGCGCCCAACCCACCGCCTCCACATAATCATCAAAGTGCTGGCTGCCTTCTTCGAAGTAGGCCAGGTCACGGTCCGGCAAGTTGGCGATGTGCTGACGCATATCCGCCTGAGCCATCTGGATGAACAGGTTGCCGATGGCGTTGCCGACACCGCGCGAGCCACTGTGCAACATGAACCAGACCCGGTTGGCTTCGTCCAGGCACACTTCGATGAAGTGGTTGCCGCTGCCGAGCGTGCCGAGGTGCCCACGGTTGTTGGTGTTGGCCAGTTTCGGATACTTGTCGGTGATCAACTTGAACCGTGGTTGCAACCCCGCCCAGGCCTGATCGGCTTGCTGCGGGATTTCATCCCAGGCGCCCTTGTCGCGTCGCGAACGGTTTGAACTGCGGCCATGTGGCACCGCTTGCTCGATGGCGCTGCGCAAACCGAGCAGGTTGTCCGGCAAATCAGCGGCGGTCAGCGACGTGCGCGCGGCGATCATGCCGCAGCCGATGTCGACGCCAACCGCTGCCGGAATGATCGCGCCGACGGTCGGGATCACGCTGCCGATGGTCGAGCCCTTGCCCAGGTGCACGTCCGGCATGACCGCCAGATGTTTGAAGATGAACGGCATTTTCGCGGTGTTGATCAACTGCTCGCGGGCCTCGTTTTCCACCGGGACGCCTTCGGTCCAGAGTTTGATCGGTTTGCCGTTGGCGACTTCGAGCAGTTGGTAAGTGTGTTCTTTCATGTCTTCATTCTTTATTCATTGGCCGATGATTCGGCGTTGTTCTGTAAGTCGCAGCGACAAAAACACAGGCACTGTGGCTCTGCCAGTTGAGCCCCCGTTGCCGGGGCGGGAGTCGAACCCGCGTTCCGATGGAGTACCTGTCGCATTCGCTGCCAATAACCGCAAAAAAGGTGGCACGACAAAAGTTGATGACTGATGCGCGTTGCCGCGCTCCGGACTTAACCGGCCTTGGATGTACAGCCATCAGGCATTCGTGCCGTCACTGGCGCTGACAAGGGCTTGATGAGACGTCTTGGATGTAGTCCCATCGGCATTCAGCGCCGGTGATCAATCAATTCATGACGCGCTTTCGATCGCCTCGACCCAGTGCCGCGCACTGTATTGGCCGCTGGTGAACTGCTCGATCACGTCGAACACCGCATCGCTGAAACCGCCGACATTCAAGATGTCATCGCGATCCGCCGCCTGTGTTGAAGGGCCTGGCTGGATGTCGATGCACACCAGCCTTGCCTGTGGGTTGAGCTTCTTGATCCGCTCCCATTGGCGCATCGTCTCGCTGGCGCCGCGACGCTGCGAATCGATCCACGATTCGTTGTCCGAGACCATGATCAACGTATCGACCCTGGCCTTGCTGTCCGCCAATCTCTTCAGCGGTGCCGAGCAGTTGGTGCCGCCGCCAAAAATCCCGGCGAGCTTCTCGGCGTTGCTGATCACACTGTCACGCGGGTTGAGCTGGATATCCACCACATCGACCTCGAACGGCATCACCCGGGCAGCCGGCTGTTTGCGCAATACCGCTGCGGCCACCAACGCCGCCACGTCGATGCAGCGCACCTGCGAGGTCGCACCAGGGCGATAACCGGTCACCGGGCTGCCCATCGAACCCGACACATCCGGGCAAACCACCACCGCGCCCTCAAGCGTGGGCACGTTGGCCAGCGACAACTCCAGCGCCTCCTGCAAAGCGTCGCGGATCGCTGCCGGGGTGTTTTCGCCCATCATCCGATAAGCCGACAACAACTGGTACGGATACACCCGCGCCTTCGCCACTTCCTGTGGATCGGCCAACCGCGCCGCAACATATTCGATGCACCCCGGTACTTCAAACGCGCCGTGGCGCGCCAGGCTGTTGAGGTTGATGCGCAATCCCTGCCAGCCCATGTTGCGGGCTTGAGTGGCCCATTGCTCCTTGCTCAGTGTTTCGTTGCCGAGCAACTGAAACGGCACCGCCGGCACTTCATCACTCGCGCCGCTGCGAAACGCCAGCAAATCGCGGGTCAGCTCCGGCAAGGCCTTTGCCTCCACCGGTTTGCCAATCAACCAGGCGAAAAACGCTTCGCGCCACGCTTCGGCAGGTTTCGGGTGAACCATCTTCACCACGTCCGCCAACGACGGTTGATTGCCGATCGACGCTTGCAGCAGTTGCCGCTCGGTCGCGCTGTTCAGCCAGTTCTGCACCAGACGCTTGGGTTGCGAGCCAAGGCATTTACGCCCGGTGGCACCGCTACGGAGGATCTGTACAAAGTTGCGCAGCATCTTGCCGCTGTCGATGACTTGCTCGAACACCTCTGGCACCAGACTTGAACGCTGCGCGGTCAATGCCGCCAGCAACAATGCCGGCATGTCTTTCATGTGACCTTTCTTGCGAGCGTAGATCGCGGCTTTCGCCACGAAGCGACTGTCGAGCTCGGCCACCAGCTTCAGCACTTGATCCAGCTGACTTTCTGCGGAGGCGTAAAAGGTCTGGTTCAGGCAACCGGTGACTGCCAATTGCGCCAGTTGGTGCTTCGGGCTGTAGGCATAAGCGCTGGCACCGGAGGCATTCAAGGTGTCGCAGGCCGGCAGGTGATTCGATTGCGTGTTGAAGAGCGTTGAGTTGGCCATCTTGGCGTCTCGCTGTGTTGTCCTGTTCGTTGCGATAGGTATTGCAGCGGCTGTGCCAGCTTTTGATTTTTCTCGAATAATATTTATATCTTATTGATTTACATGGTTTTTATTTTTTACTCGTATTTCATCGAATGAATTGACGACAAACCCATCGCCGAATAATTATCATTGGATATCGTCTTTTATCTTTTGAGATAAACATGCCAAACAAGCAAACCGTCGCCATCGGATTTATCGGTGCCACCCTCGATCGCGTCGGCAAAGGTGCCAATCGCTGGAGCCATTGGCGCCCAAGCGTAGGCCTGTGCCAACAGCAAGACGTGCTGATCAACCGGCTCGAGCTGATTCACGGCATCGACGCCCGCGACGTCAGCCTCGCCGAGCGGGTGCGCGTCGACATCCAGCAGGTTTCGCCAGAGACCGAAGTGCGCCTGCACCCGATGGCACTGCGCAACCCATGGGATTTCGAAGAGGTCTACGGCGCGCTGCACGACTTCACCACCGCCTACGATTTCGACACCGAGCGCGAGGACTACCTCGTCCACATCACCACCGGCACCCACGTCGCGCAGATTTGCTGGTTCCTGCTGACCGAGGCGCGCTATCTGCCGGCGCGGCTGATCCAGACCTCCCCGGCCAAGCGCAACAGCGAAAGCGATCACGCCATGGGCACTCATGCCCTGATCGATCTCGACCTGTCGCGCTACGATCGCATCGCTTCGCGCTTCGCCAACAAGCGCCTCGAAGGCCTGGAGTTCTTGAAGTCCGGCATCGCCACACGCAACGCCGCCTTCAACCGCTCGATCGAACAGATCGAGCGCGTGGCCGTGCGCTCGAAGGCACCGATGTTGCTGATCGGCCCGACCGGCGCCGGCAAATCCTTCCTCGCCCGACGCATCTACGAACTCAAACGCAATCGTCATCAGATGCATGGGCGTTTCGTCGAGGTGAACTGCGCCACCTTGCGTGGCGATGGCGCGATGTCGGCGTTGTTTGGCCATGTCAAAGGCGCCTTCACCGGCGCACAGAACGCCCGTGACGGCCTGTTGCGCGCTGCCGATGGCGGCATGCTGTTTCTCGATGAGATCGGCGAGCTGGGCGCAGACGAACAAGCGATGCTGCTCAAGGCGATTGAAGAAAAACGCTTCTTTCCGCTGGGTTCCGACAAGGAAGTCGAAAGTGATTTCCTGATCATCGCCGGCACCCACCGCGACCTGCGCAGCCGGGTCGCTGATGGCTTGTTCCGCGAAGATTTGTACGCGCGCATCAACCTGTGGACGTTCGACCTGCCCGGCCTCGCCGGCCGCCGCGAGGACATCGAACCGAACATTGATTTCGAGCTGGAGCGCCATGCCCGCGAACACGGGCAACTGGTGCGCTTCAACCTCGAAGCCCGGCGCAGTTATCTGGCGTTCGCCAGCTCTCGCGAAGCGGCGTGGCTCGGCAACTTCCGCGAATTGTCGGCGTCGATTACGCGCATGGCGACCCTGGCCGACAGCGGACGGATTGATGAGGCGCAGGTGCAGGAAGAAATTGATCGGCTGCGCTACGCGTGGGGCCTGGCGCAACCGCAGGCGATTTCAGGAGAGTTACCGGGGGACGCCGAAACCATGGATCTGTTCGACCGCTTGCAATTGAAGGCCGTGATCGAGGTGTGCCGGCAGGCGGACAGCTTGTCCGATGCCGGCCGCCGGCTGTTCGGAATATCGCGCCAGGCCAAGGCACAAGCCAACGACGCCGATCGACTGAGGAAATACCTCGGCCGGTTCGGGCTTGAGTGGAGCCAGATCGTCGCCCTCAAGTGATGAGAAGGCAGCGACTGACCGCCCGTCCAATCACGGGCACCTTCGCCTGCGGGACGCTTCCAATGAATCACCATCCGCTTCCACCGGAAGACGCCCATCATGAACAGAACCATTGCAGCGATCACCCTGACTGGCCTGCTCGCGGCCTGCCCGCTTTTCGCCTCGGCAGCCGCGAAGACTGCTGACGAGTCTGCCGCGCCACCGACCGCGCTTCCCGGCGTGAATCAGGCCGGCAAAGCTCAGTCCAACGCAGACAAGGCCGACAAGAAAGGTGAAGAGGCGTCGGGCTCGAACTCCGGCGCCGAGTCGCATGAAACGGCAAAAGATGCTGCCACTTCGAGCGACTCGGAAGACCTCGGTAAATCGCCGAAACCTTGATCAGGGTTCTACGGAGGTGGCGGCTGCACATCCGTGAACGTCAGCCCGACACTCCCGGTGATTTGCCACGGGTTGGCAGCGCCATGCCCGCTGAACGACACATGGTCGAACAGCGAATCCTTCAACCCGTCGATCTGCGCTTTGGCCGGACCACTGAAGCGCACGCGCTCGAACACCAACCCCTGATGCCAGGCGTCGTGCTGACTGTCGCCCTTGACCTCGATCGCCTTGCCTTGAGCATTTTCGACGCTCACGTCGGCGACGCGGATATCGCGGAACTGCCCGGGAATGGTTGAGCGCTGGTAATCCAGCTTGGCGTTCGGATCGTTGTAGTCGAGGGTGAAAATGAACGCCTGCTTGAGCGTATTACGGATCGCCGAGTCGCGGAAGATCACGTTACGCGCCCCGCCGCCCATGAAGTTGGTGCTCTTCATGCGCAGGCCGGCATCGGTGCCATCGGAAACGTTGTCTTCGGCCAGGATGTTTTGAATCCATGCGCCGGTATGGCTGCCGGCAACCACCATGCCGTGCCCCTTGCGGAAGTAGTTATTGAAGATCCAGGCATCTTCCTGCGGCTTTTGCTGCACGGCATCCGCCCCGGTGCCCGCAGCAAAATTGACGCAGTCATCGCCGGTATCAAAGAAGTTGTTGAAGACCATCGCGCCCTTGCTGTTGGCGAATTCGATGCCGTCGCCGTTATTGGCGTCGTAGGTTTTATGCGTGGTATTGGCCAGCACTACGTTTTCGGTTTCCAGGTTCATGATTCCGTGGAAGGCCGGGTTCACCACAGTGAAACCGCCATAGAACACGTTTTTCACGTTGCGCAGGGTGATCACCGACGAGCGCATCTGCCCGTAGGCATCCTTGACGTTCATGCCGCGCGCGACCGCTTGCTCGACTTGCGCCTTGGCCAGAATGCCGTCCTGCTGGTAGCGGGTGTTGTCGCTGGGCAGGTAGAACGGCAATGGCTGACCGCGCTCGTCGACGACATCGGCGCGGCGCTTCCAGCCGTTACCGTCAATCGTGCCTTTGCCGACGATGCGGATGTTTTCGAACGACTGGTGCTGCCGCGGATCACGCGGCAAGGCGTTGATCAGCGACGCCGGGCGCACGGTGCTCGAATACGGATACTGGATGTAGCCGGCCGGTGGATAGTCTTCGGCACGTTCGGAACCCAACAGCGTTGCACCCTCGGCGATTTCCACGGTGATGTTGCTCTTCAGGTAGAGCGCCCCGCTTTTGTAGGTGCCCCTGGGCAACAACACTTTGCAGCCGGGGGTGCAGGCGTCGATGGCGTTCTGGATCGCCAGGGTATCGAGGCTTTTGCCATCACCCTTGGCGCCGTACTTCCTGACATCGAACACAGCCGCGACCTTGCTCGTCCGCTGTACAACGGCCGGACTGTCTGCCGACTCCTTGCCATCGGCGCCCACCGAACGCACGGTGAACCGATAGGCCGTATCCGCTTTCAAGCCTTGCGCGGTGTAACTGTGAATGCCGATGCGATGATGAAAACCGGCAACATCCTGTTCGTAGAAGCGGTCGATGTAAGGTTTGGCCGGCGAGACGCGGTCATTGTTGGCGTTGCTGCCACCCAGCAACACACCGTTGGCGTAGACCCGGTAGTCGCTGATATCGGCGTGATCGGCGGGCTTTTCCCAGACCAGGATGATCTGCTGATCATCGTAGGCCAGGGTCGGCACCTGCAGTTTTGCCGGCGCCTCCAGCGACCACGACGGCACACTGCAAACCAGCGTCAACGTGGCTGCCAGCGACAAAGCCAAAGGCTGTTTGCGCTGCGTCGGAACAACATATCGATAAGGCATGAGCACTCCTTGTTCAGGCCGACAATCCGGCTTCTTGCAGGTATTGGCTGCGGTTGACGAACGTCTCGCGGGGCATTTCCACAACCTCCATCGACAGCGACTCGACGTCCGGCAGCAAAGCGACCAGCGCCGCCACGGTCGCCGAGGCCAGACGCCGGCGCTGTTCAGCACTGCGCCCGGACAACACCGACAGCACGACGTGGACAAAATCGTCCGCGCCCGCACCGCAGCGGTAATGCTCGAACATGTTGAGGCGCACCTTGATGTCCCCGGCCTTGAACAGGCCGAAGGCATCGAGGGCGTCATGCACGGTAGCGAGCAGGGTTTGCTCGCCGACACGCTGGGCCAGGGTTTGCGGGCAATCGATAAGGCAATGCGGCATGTCGCGCTCCTTGTTGGATCGGCTTAACCAGCGAGCTGGCGCACCGACTCCTCGCTGAAATCTCGACTGGCCTGCACCAGCATCCGCGTGTAAGCGTGGCTTGCCAGATCCTGGCTGAGCGCCTGACTGTCGAGCAACTCGACGATCTTGCCCTGCTGCATCACCGCTACCCGATCACACAGGTGCGTGACCACACCGAGATCGTGAGTGACCATCAGGTAGGTGAGTTTCTCGCGCCGGCGCAAATCCGCCAGCAGATTGAGAATCTCCGCCTGCACCGAGACATCCAGCGCCGAGGTCGGCTCATCGAGCAGCAACACGCGCGGCTCGAGAATCAGCGCACGGGCAATCGCCACGCGCTGGCGCTGGCCACCGGACAACTGGTGCGGATAGCGAAAACGGTAACTGTCGTTCAGACCGACCTTGAGCAGGATCTCGTTGATCCGGTCGTCCTTGTCGCGCACGCCGTGAATAATCAGCGGCTCACGCAGCGCCGTGTCGACGGTGTGGCGCGGATGCAGCGAGCCATAGGGATCCTGGAACACCATCTGCACCTGACGGAAATGCTCCTTGGGAATCTTGTGCTGCAGCGGCGCGCCGGCAATGCTCAACTCGCCGGTCCAGTGCCGGTACTGCCCGGCCAGGCAGCGCAAAACGGTGGTCTTGCCGGAGCCGGACTCCCCCACCAAACCGAAGGATTCGCCGTCGGCGACACTGAGACTGACGTCGTGCAGCACCTGATTGAGGGCCGGGCCGGCGCCGAAACTCAGGTTCAGCGCGTGCGCTTGGATCATGGACATGGTCGATTCCTCAGCAAGTCAGCCACAGTGGATCGCGTTGTAACACCGGCAACCGTTCGCGACGGTTGTCCATGCTCGGCAACGCCGCCATCAGGCCTCGGGTATAGGGATGTTGCGCATGTTGCAGGTCTCCGGCGGCGAGCGATTCGACCACCCTGCCGGCGTACATCACCAACACGCGGTCGCAGTAATTGCGCACGAGGTTGAGGTCGTGGCTGACGAAAATCAGGCCCATTTCCTGCTGCTCGACCAGCTCTTCCAGCACGTTGAGCACTTGCTGACGCACCGACACATCAAGGGCCGAGGTCGGCTCATCGGCGATGATCACCTGTGGTCGGGTGATAACCATCATCGCGATCATGATGCGCTGGCCCATACCCCCGGAGACCTCATGCGGGTACAGGTTGTAGACCCGTTGCGGATCTCGGATATGCACTTTTTCAAGCATTTCCAGCACCCGCTCGCGGGCCTCGCTGCGGCTGGCCTTGTGGTGCGCCAGATACGCCTCGGCAATCTGATCGCCGACCTTGACCACCGGGTTCAGCGAGTATTTCGGATCCTGCATGATCATCGAAATGCGCTGGCCACGAATCTTCTGCATGACCTTTTCGCCGGCCGACAGCAGATCGACTTCACCGAACTGCATGGCCTTGGCGGTGATCCGCGCACTGGCCGGGTGCAGCTTGAGCAGGCTGCGACCCACCGTCGATTTGCCCGAACCCGACTCACCGACAATGGCGAGTTTTTCCCGCCCGAGGGTGAAGGACACGTCGCGCACGGCATGGGTTTCTTTCTGAGCATTGACGAAGCGCACATTGAGCCCTTCGACGTTCAATTTGATTGCAGACATACAGCCTCCGATTACTCGCTGCGCGGATCAAGAATGTCCCGCAGGCCGTCGCCCAACAGGTTGAAAGCCAGGCTGACCAACATGATTGCGGCCCCCGGAACAGCCACCAGCCACCAGCACTCGAGCATGTAGCGACGTCCGGTGGAAATCATCGCGCCCCACTCCGGCGACGGCGCTTGCGCACCGAGGCCGAGAAAGCCCAAAGCCGCTGCGGTGAGGATGATCCCGGCCATGTTCATGGTCAGGCGGATGATCACCGACGACATGCACATCGGCACAATGTGCCGCAGGATGATTCGCGTGGACGAAGCCCCTTGCAGCTCGACCGCCACGACGAAGTCAGCCTTGCGCAACGACAGGGTTTCCGCCCGCGCCAGTCGCGCGATCGGCGGCCAAGACGTCAGCGCAATCGCTACCACCGCGTGTTCCAGGCCCGGACCGAGCGCAGCGATGAACGCCAGCGCCAGCACCAGGCTGGGGAAGGAAATGAAAATGTCGGTCAGGCGCATGAACACCGTGTCGACGACACCCCCGTAATAACCGGAGACGGTTCCGATAAACAGCCCGATCGGGCCGACGATCACGGTCACCAGGGTGATGATGTACAGCGTGATGCGCGAGCCGTAGACCAGCCGACTGAAGATATCCCGGCCGTATTCATCGGTGCCGAACCAGTGCGCGGCGCCCGGCGCCTGCAGGGCGTTGGCGAGGTTTTGCGCCACCGGATCATGGGTGGCGATCCATGGCGCAAACAGCGCCACCACCACCAGCACCAGCGCGACCAGCAATCCGGCCAGGGTCATCGGGTTGCGCAACAAGTGCCGCAAGACTTTCAGGGCACTTTTGCAGAAAGCGTCGAAGCTGGATCCGGGGGTACGATCCGACCGCCGCTTGGCGCTCGAATCAGTAGAAGACATGTTGGCAATCATGGGCATGTTCTCGGATTGAATTGAGGATCACCCGGCGCATACGCCGACGCACCGGGCAGCGTTCAGCGTTGTTTGTAGACACCCAGATAACGCGTCGCCTCGGCATCATCACCGGCGAACCCCTTGACGTCGGCGGCGCTGACCACGGTGTCGGTCATCTGCGAAATCATCATGATCGGGCCGACCTGCTCGTCGTAGATTTTTTGCGCCTGGTGATACAGGTTCAGGCGCTGGCCGGCATCGCGTTCGACCCCGGCCTGATCTATCAGGCTATTGAGCTGCGGGCTGAAAAACGACGCGCGCCAGCCCTGGAAATTCGGCAGGCCGGCGTCATCGCTGTTGTTGGGGTTGTAGGCAAACGTGCGCAGGCTGAAATACGGATGCGGATAGCGCTCGGCCCCGCGCGCAACGATGATGTCGAAGTTGCGCGCGCGCATCGCGCCGTACACCTGGTTGCCAGTGCCGTTGACGATGCTGGCCTTGATCCCGCCCTCGGCCAGCGTCGCTTGCAGGCGCGCGGCGATGTCGATGAAGGGCGGCTCTGACAGTGTGCGAATGGTCGTGGTGAAGCCGTCCGGATAACCCGCTTCGGCGAGGAGTTTTTTCGCCTTGGCGACGTCCATGTGATAACCCGGATCCGGCAGGCGCGCCGCCAGACTCAGTTGCATCGGCTGCTGATTCAGTTGGCCGTAATACGGCATCACCTGTTCGTCCAGGCCCTTGTAGTCGATCAGGTTACGCACCGCTTCGCGAACTTTGGCATTGGCAAATTCAGGCTGTTTCATGCTTAGCGCGACGTAGTACATGGTGCCGCGCGGCAGTGACTGAACATGGATTTTTTCCGAACCGTCGATGGCGCGAATGTCCGGTGCGGCCATGCCGTACGCCAGATCGAGGTCACCGCGCTCCAGCATCAGGCGCAGCGACTGCGATTCGGTCATGTGCCGCACCACCACCCGTTTGAGCTTGGCAGCACCGCCCCAATAACCGTTGAACCGGGTCAGCAACAGCGAGTCGTTCGCCGTCCATTTGCTCAGCACAAAGGGGCCGCTGCCGGCCTCGTTGGTCACCAGCCAGTTAGCACCGAGATCATTGTTTTTCTCATGCGCCAACGCTGTTTTGCGATCGATCACCACCGCGCTCGGCGAGATCGCCAGCGAATCGATCAACAACAGTGGATCCATGGTTTGCGGCAAGTCGATGACCAGTGTGTGGGCATCGCTGGCACGGATCAGTGACTGGATGTTGTCGACGTTATAACCGTAGGCTTTCCAGGTCGTGGCCAGACCGAAATTGAGTTTCATCACTCGGTACAGCGACCAGGCCACGTCTTCAGCCGTCAGCGGATTGCCGGAGTGAAACTTGACGTCCTGGCGCAAATGAAAGGTTACCTGCTTGCCGTCATCGCTGATCGTCCAACGCTCGGCCAGTTGCGGCAGATGCTGTTCTGGATTGCCCTGATCTCGCTTGACCAGAGTGTCGTAAAGATTGGCATTGACGCCGGAAGCGTCGAGGCCCGGCGCATTGGCCGGATCGATGGAAAACAGGTTGACCATGCTCATGCCGACGATCAGTTGGTCGGCCGGCGTCTTGGCGTTGGCCTGGGTCATCGGCACCAGCGCCAGGACCGCCGCCAACAGGCCAGCGTGCAGTTTGGTAAATGCAGTTGTCATTTGAAAAATCCTTGTTTTTATAGTTTTGGTGCCGCCGCCAGGCGCGTTAACGGGTGCGTGGATCGAAGACCTTGTACAAGGCATCGCTGATCAGGTTGAGCGCGACAAAAATCAAACCGATCACCAGCACACAGCCCATCACCGCATTCATGTCGCCGAGCATCAGGCTGCTGGTCAGGTACTGGCCGAAACCCGGCCAGGCAAAGACCGTTTCGATCAGCACCGCGCCTTCGAGCAGCGAGCCGTAAGCCAGCGCCACCACTGTGAGCAGTTGCACGAGGATGTTGCGAAAGGCGTGACCCCAGACCACCTGGCGGCGTGATAAACCCTTGACCCGAGCGGTGATGATGTATTCCTGAGACAGTTGCTCAAGCATGAAGCTGCGCGTCATCCGACTGATGTAAGCCACCGAGTTCAGCCCGAGGATCAGCGCCGGCAAAACGATGTGGCGCAAGGCGCTGGCGAAGGCTTCCCAATCACCGGCCAGGCTCGAATCGATCAGCAACAGCCCGGTGACTTCGGGCACCATGCCGTCGTACGCCAGGTCGATGCGACCGGCGCCCCCGGCCCAGCCGAGCCAGGCGTAAAACACCAGCAAGCCCATCATGCCCAGCCAGAAAATCGGTGTGGAATAGCCGAACAGGGTAATCACCCGCGCGACATGATCGCCCAGTCGCCCCTGATTGCTCGCCGCGCAGACGCCCAGCGGCAAACCGATCAGCACACCGAAGAGGATGGCCAGAGTCGCCAGTTCGATGGTGGCCGGAAACACTCGGCGGATGTCATCGAGCACCGGGTGCCCGGTCAACAGCGCGTTGCCGAAATTGCCGTGCAGCAAGTCATTGAGGTACAGGCCGAACTGGGTCCAGATCGGCTTGTCGAGCCCCATCGCCCGATACACCTGATCGTAGGTCGAACTGTCGGCGTCCGGCCCGACCACCGCCAGCACCGGATCGAGCGGCATCACCCGACCGATGATAAACGTCAGCGCCAGCAGGCCCAGCAACGTCACCAGTACCGTGCTGGCACGCCGCGCAGTATTGGAGGCGCGGGCTCCCATGGCAGAGGCAGTCATAACAAACATAGTCAGCTCCTGATAAAACGGTCACCGGTGCACCCGGCACGCGAAGTTCATCCGTGCATTTCAGCGTTTTTTGTAGACGTCTTTGTAGCGCGTGGTCGCGGCCGTGTGCCCCTGAAAATCGGCAACATCGGCGTAGACCAGCACCGTATCGGTCATCTGCGAGACCGGCAGAATGGCGCCCACTTGCTGATCGAGTTGCTGCTGGATGTCCTGATACTGCGCCTGCTGTTTCTGCGCATCGGGCTCGACTTCGGCACTCTCGATCAACTGATTCAATTCGGGACTGTAGAACGAAGTGCGCCAGCCCTGAAAGTTGCTCAGCTTGGCTTCGTCACGGTTATCCGGGTTGTACACCAGCGTGCGCAGGCTCGAATGGGGATGACGTTCGGCGCCGCCACCGCCACGACCGACGATGATGTCGAAACTGCGCTCACGCATGGCGCCGTAGATCTGGTTACCGGTGCCGGTGATGATGCTGGCTTCGATCCCGGCCTGCGCCAGCGTCGATTGCAGATTGGAGGCGATGTTGATGAACGGCGGCTCGGCCAGCACGCGAATACTGGTCTTGAACCCGTTCGGGTAACCGGCGTCAGCGAGAAGTTTTTTTGCCTCATCGACATTCAGTCGATAACCGGGATCCGGCAGGCGCGCGGCCAGTCCCAACGGCATCGGCCGCTGATTGATCACGCCGTAGTGCGGCATGACGGTCTGGTTAATGCCCTGGTAGTCGATCAACGAGCGCACGGCTTTGCGCACGCGCGCGTCGGCGAACATCGGCTGCTTCACACTCAGTGCGACGTAGTACAGCGTGCCGCGTTGCAGAGTTTGCGTGCGGACCTTGTCGCTTTTCTGCAAAGCCTGAATGTCCGGCGCCGACATGCCTTTGGCAATGTCGAGGTCACCGCGCTCGATCATCAGACGCAACGACTGCGACTCGGTCATGTTGCGCATGACGATGCGCTTGAGCTTGGCCGGGCCACCCCAATAACCGTCGAAACGGCTCATCAGAATCACGTCGTTGGCGCGCCAGTCATTGAGCACAAAGGCACCACTGCCGGCGGCGTGCGTCACCAGCCAGGCGGCGCCCAGGTCATTGTTCTTCTGATGTTCGAGGACTTTTTTGCGGTCGAGAATGAAGGCGCTTGGCGAGGTTGCCAGCGTGTTGAGCACCAACTGCGGATCGGTGGGTCGCGGCAATTCAATGACGAAGGTATTGGCATCGGTCGCGCGCATCGAACGCTCGACGTTGTCAGCAGTAAAACCGTAAGCCTTCCAGGTCGACGCCAGTGCGAGATTGAGTTTGAGCACGCGCTGCAACGACCAGGCGACGTCTTCGGCGCTCAACGGGTTACCCGATTGAAATTGCACGCCCTGGCGCAGATTGAAGGTCAGGGTCTTGCGGTCGTCGCTGACTTGCCAGCGCTCGGCGAGTGCCGGCAACAGCCGATCCGGCGCAGCGACGTCTTGCACCAGCAACATGTCATAGAGGTTGGCATTGATCTCCGACACGTCCAGACCTGTGGCCGCCGCCGGGTCGAGGGACAGCAGATTGATCATGCTCATGCCGACGATCAATTGATCGGCCGGGGTTTTGGCATGGACGACAGGTAGCGCGGTCACCGTCAGGGTAGCCGCCAGAACCCGCGCCCACAGCGAAGGAAGAATGTTCATAGCGAGAGTGCCTTTCTTATATTTATAGGGCTCTCGGACAGCCCGGCATGCACCGGGCAGCCCGCGTACACGTCAGAAGCTTTTAAGCGTGTTCATCTCGATGAAGTTGAAGTCGATGTCTTCGCCCAGACCCGGCAGGTCGGACAAATGCACAAAACCGTCGCTGTCCATCGGGTCGACCAGGCGCTTGAGGTACGCCGGCACCTCGTCGTAATCCAGGTACGGGTGCAGCAAGCCGCGCTCGTACCAGGTGCAGTTCTTGATCGCGCCGACCACCGTCAGGTTGGCTGCGCCGTTGCCGTGAATTTCGCAGTCCATGCCAAACGACTCGGCCATGTGCGCGACTTTCAGGCAAGGCCCGATCCCGCCTACCCCGGCGACGCCGGCACGCAGGATGTCGCAAACGTCGTGCTTGACCCAACTGGCCCGGCTCAGGTGTTTGCCGGACAAGGTTTCCGGCCCGAGCACCGGAATGTCCAGTTGCCCCGCCAGCCAGGCATAGGATTCGGCGGATTCTTCCATCATCGGTTCTTCGAACCAGGCGAAGTCGAGTTTTTCCAGTTCGCGTCCGATGTACAGCGCCTCGGTGCGGCTGTACCAGTGATAACCGTCGAGCATCAAGGCGATGTCCGGGCCCACCGCTTCGCGCACCGCCGCGCAGGCTTTGACGTCAATGCGCGGGCTCGGTGCGAACGAGACCGGCGGCATCCAGGTGTGCAACTTGATCGCCTTGTAGCCGCGCTTGACCAGCGTTTCGGCAAAGCGTCCGTAGTCTTCCGGCGTCGCCAGGCCCTCAGGCAATTCATCGCCGCACATGGTTGAGCCGTACGCCGGCACCTTGTCACGAAAACCGCCGATCAACTTGTGCACCGGCACGCCGAGCTTGCGCCCCGCCCAATCCCACAACGCCTGCTCGACCAATGCCAGCGCGCGATCAGTCAACTGGCTGGCGCTGCCACGCTGCCAGTGCGCCAAGTCATGCCAGATCTTTTCGCGATCAAAGGCGTTCTGCCCGACCAGCACCTTGCGCACAAAACCGTCCAGCACATAAGGACGAATCAGCTCCGGCGCACCGAGGGCGTAACCCTCCTTGCCGTCTTCGGTCTGGATGCGCAGCAACGCCATTTGCGCCTGACTGACATCACCGGGATGAGCATGACCGGCGCTGTCGACTGCGCGGCGGGTGGGATAGGAAAAAACCTGGACGTTGACTGCTGTGATTCTCATGGACGTCTTGAGCCTTCTTATTGGATTTGTGACAGGAGTGTCGTCGGTTGCGATCGATCATAGGTCATCGTACAACACTTGAAAAGACCCAATAACACCTCTTCGAATCGAAGCCTTTGCGGCTAAACGTCCAGCAAAGCGCCATATTTAAAGATGACTACGGAATAACAGGACTTGCTTTAGACCCCTATTCACAGGGCGTATATGTATCAATATGTTTCTAAACCAGCAAAATCACGTAGACGAGTCATCTTGTCGTACGATAACTTATATCTGCGCCTCAAATGAGAGCCATACGCAACATCGCGGTGCCTGTAGTACTCGTCAAACGACCCTAACAAAAACAAAAAAAGAAGACCGTATGAACACCACCCTACGCACGCTCGTCACTGTCGCGGCCCTCGGCCTGCCCTTCGCTGTCAACGCTGACTCTGCCAGCCTCAACTACCGCCACCAGTACACCGAGGAGGACAGCGCCCACGCCGACCGAATCAAGCTCAATTACCGCCTGGACAGTGGACTGGGGTTTGAGGCGGAGATGAAATACCGCACGGCCGGGGACCGCAAAGATGTCGCCTACGACAACATGGTCAACAACGGCCATGAGTTCACGGTGAGCTACAACTACAAGCTCAGCGCGCAGTCGACGCTGACCCCGGCGTTTCAAATGGACAGCTCCAAGGATGCGACCGCCTACAAGTTCGGCCTCAAGTACAACTACAAAATCGACGACGCCTTTTACGTAGCGACGCGCTATCGCCTGGACCTGCGCAAACTCGATCGCGATCAGGTCAACAAAGACATGCCCGATCACTACAAGGATGACCAGACCACCCACCGCTTCGAAGGCTGGCTCGGCTACACGCCAGCCAACAAGTGGGCTTACGAATATCAGTTCATCTATTTCAAGACCGACTACATCCGCTACGACAACAAGAAGAGCGACTACGAACAGAACCTGATCGTCAAATACAAGCTCACCAAACAATGGGCGCCCTTCATGGAAATCGGCGACATCAAAGTCGACTCCACCTCACCCGACCGCCAGGCTCGCTGGCGTCTGGGCGTGCAGTACAACTTCATGTAAGCCGCGCACTGGTTTTGCCTGGCGAGCGCGCATCGCTTGTCGGGCAGACACCCTGCCGCCCCACCCTTTCACCACCGCGTAATGGAAGACCCGAGCATGACCACACACGCTACGCAAGCCAAACCCTTCAACCGTATTCTGCTGACCGGCGCCGCCGGTGGGCTCGGCCAGATTCTGCGCGAAACCCTGCAGGTTCACGCCGACATCGTCCGCTCCTCGGACATCAGTGCGATGGCGCCGAGCCGCGGCGCGCAGGACGAAGTGATCAACTGCAATCTGAGCGACAAGGCCGCTGTCGCCGCGCTGGTCGAGGGCGTCGATGCCATCGTGCATTTGGGCGGGATCTCGGTGGAGCGATCCTTCGAAGAAATCCTCGAGGCGAATATTCGCGGCACCTTTCATGTTTATGAGGCCGCGCGTCTGCACGGGGTCAAGCGCATCGTGTTCGCCAGCTCCAACCACGTCACCGGTTTCTACTCGCAGGACGAACAGATCGACGCCCATTCGCCGCGTCGCCCGGACGGTTATTACGGTTTGTCGAAGGCTTACGGCGAAGACCTGGCAACGTTCTATTTCCACCGCTATGGCATCGAAACAGTGAGCCTGCGCATCGGCTCCTCATTCCCCGAACCGCGCAACGTGCGCATGCTGGCGACCTGGCTGAGCTATACCGATCTGCAGCACCTGATCGCTCGCGCTCTGCTGGCCAGCGATGTCGGGCACAGCGTGGTGTACGGGGTGTCCGCCAACCGTGATCAGTGGTGGAACAACCGGCACGCCGCGCACTTGGGCTTTGCGCCGCAGGACAGCTCCGAAGCCTTTCGCGCAAAGGTCGAACAACAACCAGCACTCGCCGCCGACCATCCCGACCGCTTGTACCAGGGCGGCGCCTTTACCGCAGCAGGTCCGTTTGAAACGCCGGCGCAGACGCGCTCATGAGTGCTGAACTGATTGTCGATGCGCGCAACGCCACCGGTGAAAGCCCGGTCTGGCAAGCCGACGAAAATGCCTTGTATTGGGTGGATATTCCGGCCGGCCGCTTGCATCGCTGGCAGCTCGATGGCCAGACCGACTGCTGGCAGGCGGATGAAATGCTCGCCTGTATCGCCCGCAGTGAAGCGGGACATTGGCTGGGCGCGCAGGAAAGTGGACTGTTCAAATTGCGCCCGCAGGCTGACGGACGTCTGGCTGCGGAAAAGCTCATCGGCGTCGAGCACGCCCGCCCGCGCATGCGTTTCAATGATGGTCGCTGCGATCGTCAGGGACGCTTCTGGGCCAGCTCGATGCCAACCACGATGGGTGCCGAGGCGGTCGGCGCGCTGTATCGCTACGACGCGCAAAACCCGAACGATGCATCGGTGCTGGCGCCGCAACTGGAGGACCTTGTGGTGCCCAACGGCCTGGCGTTCAGTCCCGACGGGAGCATCCTGTATCTGTCCGATTCGCACCCGAGCCGGCAACTGATCTGGGCCTTCGATTACGACATCGACAGTGGCACGCCGCACAACCGCCGCGTGTTCGTCGACATGAACGTCCACCCCGGTCGACCGGACGGTGCCGCCGTCGATTCACACGGTTGTTACTGGATCTGCGCGATTGATGCCGGCCTGGTGTTGCGCTTTACCCCGCAGGGGAAACTGGATCGCGCGTTGCCGGTGCCGGTGAAGAAACCGACGATGTGTGCCTTTGGCGGCCCTCGGCTCGACACCCTGTTTGTCACCTCGATTCGCCCGCAAGGCATCGACCTCGCCGATCAGCCACTGGCGGGCGGAGTCTTTGCCCTCAACCCGGGTGTTCAAGGCCTGCCCGAACCCAAGGCCCGCGCCTGAGGTTTCAGACGTTCAACGCCGCCGCGTCTGCAGCTTCGTAGGCACGGCGCAGACGCTCGCGGCTGTTGGACAGATGCAAACGCATGGCTGCGCGTGCGGCGTCGGAATCACGCCGGACAATCGCAATGTAAATGTCTTCATGCTCGCGACTGAGGCGCTCCAGATAGGGCTCCTTGCGGTCATTCTCCAGGCGTTTGGAATGCAGGCGTGTGCGCGGCAGAATGTTCGCGCCCAGGTGCAGCATGATGTCGGTGAAATAGCGGTTGCCGGTGGCCAGCGCGATTTGCTGGTGGAACTGGAAATCCGCCGACACGGCGTAGTCGACACTGACGGCGCGGGAATTGATGGCGTCCAGCGAATCACGCATCAGTTGCAGTTGCTCATCGGTACGCCGCGCACACGCCAGGCCGGCGGCCTCGACCTCAAGGGTGATGCGCAATTCAAGCACCGCCAAGACATCCTGAAGCGTGACGATGCTGTCCGGATCAATGCGAAAACCGCTCGGGCTGGGAATGTCCTGAACGAAGGTGCCGATACCGTGACGGGTTTCCACCAGGCCTGCTGCCTGCAGACGCGATATCGCCTCGCGCACCACTGTGCGACTGACGCCGTGCTCGGCCATGACCTGAGATTCAGTCGGCAGCTTCGTCGCGCGCGCAAGTTCGCCACTGCAAATGCGTCGGGACAGCTCGGTGACCAGGTCCTCCGCCAGGCTGCGATGCCGGCGACGAACATTGGGTGTGGCGTTGGATCTGTCCATCAGCAACAAAAATCTCGAGTTTTCGAATAATTACGCATCATAGCCCATTCAGTTGTACGACAACGCACCAGTTCAATGATAGGATTTCTCATGCAGCGGACGTTCGATTCGCTGCAATGGCGATAAGGACGTCCGCTCGAGAAACACGTCGAAATTTCGCGTGTAAAACACTCAAGTTAATCAAGGATCTGATTACTCATGACAAAACCAACAACCTTCACGGCCTGCAAACTGGCCAGCGCCATCGTCGGCAGCCTGCTGTTTTCCAGCCTGCCTGCACAAGCGGCCGATATCTGGCTGGATGTTGCAACGACTGGCTGGGCCACGCAAAACGGTGGCACCAAGGGTGGCTCCAGAGCGGCAGCCAACAACATCTACACCGTGAAGAACGCTGCCGAACTGAAAGCCGCACTCAGCGCTTCGGTCGGCACCAACGGTCGCATCATCAAGATTACCGGGCCGATCGACATCAGCGAAGGCAAAGCTTATACGACGACCGCTGATATGAAAAAGCGCGGTCGTCTGGATATCCCGGGTAAGACGACCATCGTCGGTACGAGCAGCACGGCGGAGATCCGCGAGGGTTTCTTCTATGCCAAGGAAAACGATGTGATCATCCGCAACATCACCCTCGAAAACCCGTGGGATCCCGAGCCGATCTGGGACGCCAATGACGGCAGCGCCGGCAACTGGAACTCCGAGTACGACGGGCTGACCATCGAAGGCGCCAACAATGTGTGGGTCGACCATGTCACCTTCACCGATGGCCGCCGCACCGATGACCAGAACGGCACTGCCAACGGTCGTCCAAAGCAACACCACGACGGCGCACTGGACGTGAAAAACGGTGCCAACTACGTGACCATTTCCTACTCGGCGTTCAAATCGCACGAGAAGAACAACCTGATCGGTTCCAGCGACAGCCGCACCACCGATGATGGCAAGCTCAAGGTCACGATCCACAATACCCTGTTCGAAAACATCTCCGCCCGCGCACCACGCGTTCGCTTCGGCCAGGTGCATCTGTATAACAACTATCACGTGGGCAGCACCAGCCATAAGGTCTACCCGTTCAGTTACGCGCACGGTGTGGGCAAGAGCTCGAAGATTTTCTCCGAGAAAAACGCCTTCGAAATCTCCGGCATCAGCGGCTGCGACAAAATCGCCGGCGACTACGGTGGCAGCGCTTACCTTGATCAGGGGTCTACGCTCAATGGCACCTTGCTGACCTGCAAGTGGGGCACCAACATCGGCTGGACCCCGCCTTACAGCTACACCCCGCTGAACGCAGACAAAGTCGCGGCCGATGTTAAGGCCAAGGCTGGCGCTGGCAAGATCTGATTGATCGATGTAACCGTGTCAATGAAAAGCCCTCGGTGACGAGGGCTTTTTCATGTCTGCTTGAAGATGGTGCGGGGGTGGAGTTGGAGTTCTGAGAAAATTTTGATTATTCATTGCCCTGACTGGCCCCTTCGCGAGCAGGCTCGCTCCTACATTTGAAATGCGTACCCCTGTAGGAGTGAGCCTGCTCGCGATGAGGCCCTGTGCAACAACACCACTACTGGACCAACTGATTGATCTCAATGATCGGCAACAACACCGCCATCACAATCACCAACACCACCCCACCCATCACCACGATCATCAACGGCTCAAGCAGTGCGGTCATGCCCATTGCTCGCCGTTCGATATCCCGCGACAGGGTTTGCGCCGCACGCTCAAGCATCGGTGGCAACGAGCCGGTTTTCTCACCGCTGGCGATCAAGTGAATCAGCACCGGCGGGAACACATTCTCCACGCGCAACGCGGCGGCGAGGTTGACCCCTTCACGCACCTTGGCCGTGGCCTCAGTGACGCTCAAACTCAAGCGGTCGTTGGACAGCGTCTGCCGCGCCGCCTCCAGCGCGCGCAACAACGGCACCCCGGCGCCGCCGAGAATCGCCAGCGTCGAGGCAAAACGTGCGGTGTTCAGGCCAAGGATGAAACGCCCGAATAACGGTAACTTCAGCACGCGATGATGCCAACTCAAACGCGCCGCCGGATTGCGCAGATACAAGCGCCAGCTCCAAAACGCGCCGGCGATCAGCGCCGCACACAACCAGCCCCACGCACGAATGAAATCGCTGGCATTGAGCATCG